>NZ_JACIGI010000034.1 GCF_014197795.1 Roseospira goensis | reverse complement strand
CCGCCGCCGCAATCGGATGGCACAGCGAATCATGAAAGCTCCGTGATGTGGACCACCTCACCATGAACTTTCTGTAATCCGAGTTCGGAGCCCTGCGGAGTGTCCGGAGCGCGGGACGCCGTCCCCTGTGCGCCGCCCCGCTCCATGCGTTTGGTTGCCCCTCGTTTGGTTGGCCCCGGCTCATGTGCGGTAGCCGAGCGCATCGGGCAACCACAGGGCAATCTGCGGGAAGGCGATCACCAGCCCCATCGCCGCCAGCATGGCGACGATCGGCCAGATCACCCAGCGCACGGTGGCCTCGATCGGAATGCCGGCGATCTTCGAGGTCACCATCAGGTTCACGGCGACCGGCGGCGTGAACTGGCCGACCGCGATGTTCATCGCCATCAGCACGCCGAACCAGACCGGGTTCCAGTCGAACGTCGCCATGATCGGGATCAGGAGCGGCAGGGTGATGAGGTAGATCGACACCCCGTCCAGCACCATGCCGGCGAGCAGGAGCACCACCATGACCATCAGCAGCACGACGATGGCGTTGTCCGACAGGGACAGGATGAACGCGGCGGCCGCATCGAACGCGCCCAGGGTGGACCCGGCCCAGGCGAAGATGCCGGCCAGCGAGATGATGATCATGACAACGGCCGACACCGACGCCGAGTCGGCCAGCACCCGGTAGACCTCGCGTAGGCCCATGGAGCGGTGCAGGAACACGCCCACAATCAGGCCGTAGAAGACGGCGACCACCGCGGCCTCGGTCGGCGTGAACAGGCCGCTGCGCAGGCCGCCCAGGATCACCACCGGGGCGAACAGGCCGGGCAGGGCGTCGATGAAGCTCGCGCGCAGGGGCGGGCGCTCGGTGCCCTCGTCGACGCCGAAGCCGTGCCGGCGGCTGAGCAGCAGGGCGGGCAGGGCGACCGCCAGTCCGGCCAGCAGGCCGGGGCCGAGGCCGGCGGCGAACAGGGCGCGCAGGTCGGTGCCGGGCACCAGGATGGAGTAGACGATCAGCGCGATCGACGGCGGGATCAGGATGGCGGTGGAGGCCGAGGCCGCGATGATGCTGGCCGAGAAGGCGCGCGGATAGCCCGCCTTCATCATGCTGGGGATCATCACGGTGGCCACCGCGGCGGCGTCGGCCGGACCCGAGCCCGACATGCCGCCCATGATCAGGCACACCAGGATGGCGACCAGCGCCAGGCCGCCGCGGCGCGGCCCCACCACCGCCTGCGCCAGCCGCACCAGCCGGGCGGCGACGCCGGAACGTTCGAAGATCATCCCGGTCAGGATGAACAGCGGGATGGCGATAAGGGGATACTTGGCGATGCTGGTGTAGGCGATGGTCGCCGTGTTGGCGACGGCGTACATGTCCAGGCCGATGAAGATGGCCGCCAGCCCGGCCACGCCCAGGGCGACCGCGACCGGGGTTCCGGCCAGCAGCAGCACCACAAATCCCAGCAGAAGGACAAGGTTCGCGGTCATCGCCCGCCCTCCCGCCGGCGCCGGGACAGGCCCGCCAGGCGCGGCCCCAGGATCCGGATCAGGACCACCAGCGACAGGATCGGCAGCCAGATCGTGTAGATCCAGGTCGGGAAGCCCATCGCCGGCGAGGTCTCGCCCCAGCGGTATTCCTCCCACGCCAGCAGGCCGCCGTAGTACACCAGCACCCCGAACAGCAGCACCGACGCGGCCAGCGACAGGCCGTCGCACAGGCGCCGGCCGATGGGTCCCAGGCGCCGCACGATGACTTCGATGCGGATGTGGTCGTCCTTCGCGAAGGCGAGCGCCGTGCCCACGAACGTCAGCACCACCAGCAGGAAGACCGACACCTCTTCGGTGAAGGCAAACGAGACGTTGGTGGCATAGCGGACCACCACGTTGCTGATGCTGATCAGGCAGATCGTTGCCATCGCGGCGGCCCCGATCGCCTCCTCGATACGGAAGCGGCGGGCGCTCGGGGCGGGGGTCTCGGGGGGCGGCGGATCGGCAGACATGACGGACTCGATGTAGTCGGAGGGTGGTGGCGAGGCCCCCAGGGTCCAACCCCAAGATGCGGATGGGGCGTTGGGGGTCGCTGGCGCTCACCCCAACGAACCCGTGGCTGGGCGGCGTCAGCGGTTGGCGATGGACTCCTCGGCCATCTCCACCAGATCGGCGCCGATCTTGTCCGTCCAGGCGTCGTAGACCTCCCGGGTGGCATCAACGAAGGCCTGGCGCTGCGCCTCCGTCAGGTCGGTGACGGTGACGCCGTAGCCCTCGATCTCCTCGATCAGGGCGGTGTCGTCGTCGGTCAGGCCCTTGCGCGCGGCCGCGATGCCGACCGCGCCGGCGTCGATGGCGGCCTGGCGGACGATCTCCTTGTCCTCCGGCGTGAAGGTCTCCCACACCTTGTGGCTGACGCCGAAGATCAGCGGATCGGCGACATAGTGCCAGGTGGTGACGTAGCTCTGGCCGATTTCGTGCATCTTGGCGATGGTGTAGATGGTCAGCGGGTTCTCCTGGCCGTCCACGGCCCCGGTGGTCAGCGCCGGCTTGGCGTCCGCCCAGCTCATCTGCACCGGGTTGGCGCCCAGGGCGGTGAAGGTGTCCTGGAACAGGGGCGAGCCGACCACGCGCATCTTCAGGCCGTCCAGGTCCGCCGGCGTCTCGATCGGGTGCTTGGAGTTGGTCACCTCGCGGAAGCCGTTCTCGGCCCAGGCCAGCGGCTCCACGCCGTTCTCGCGCACGATCTCGAACAGGCGTTCGCCCACCGGGCCGCCGGTCAGGGCATCCAGGGCGGCGTAGTCCGGCATCAGGAAGGGCAGGGCGAACAGGTTCATCTCCACCATCTGCGGCGACCAGTTGATGGTGGAGCCGACGGCCATGTCGATGGCGCCGCGGCGCAGGGCGGTGAACTCCTTGGTCTGCTCGCCGGCGACGAGCTGGGCGCCCGGATAGACCTTCATCGTGATCCGGCCGTCGGTGCGCTCGGCCACCAGCTTCGCCCACTCCTCGGCGGCGATGCCCCAGGGGAAGGGCGCCGGCACGACGGTGGAGACCTTGTATTCGTCCTTGTAGTCGGCCGCCTGGGCGGGGGCCGCCAGGGTCACCGCCAGGGCCGCGCCGGCTGCGGCGCCGAGAAGGGTCCTGATGCTCATCGGATCGTCCTCCACAAAGCTTTTGTTTGAGTGCGGTACGGGATCATCCCAGCATGGCGCGGGCCGCCGCCGTGACGTCGGCGGCGGTCAGGCGCACCTGCTCCTCCAGCGGCGGTGCGTAGGGCACCGGCGCGCGCGGCGCCCCGAGACGGCGCACCGGCGCCTTGAGGCGGCCGAACAGGGCCTCCGAGACCACGGCGGCGATCTCGGCGCCGAACCCCGAGACGGTGACCGCCTCGTGCACCACCAGCAGCCGGCCGGTCCGTTCCACCGACGCAAGGACCGTATCCTGGTCCCAGGGCCACAGGGTGCGCAAGTCGATGACCTCGACCGAGCGGCCCTCGGCACGCAAGATCTCGGCGGCGGCGAGACTGTCGTGCACCAGGCGCGACCAGGTGACCACGGTGAGGTCGTCGCCCGGGCGCGCGATGCGCGCCCGCCCCAGAGTGGCGGCCGGGTCCGGGGCGGCATTCGTGGCGTCGGGAACCTCGTCCTCCAGGCCCCAGAGCATCTTGTGTTCCAGGTGCACCACGGGGTCGTCGCAGCGGATCGCGGCCTTGAGCAGGTCCCGGGCATCGGCGGGCGTCGCGGGCGCCACCACGACAAGGCCGGGGATGTGGGTGTACCAGGCCTCCAGCGACTGCGAGTGCTGCGCCGCCAGCGCCGGCCAGACGCCGATGGGCTCGCGCACCACCAGCGGGACGCGCGCCTGGCCGCCGAACATGTAGCGCGCCTTGGCGGCCTGGTTGACCAGCTCGTCGATGGCGCACAGGGCGAAGTCGGCGATGCGCATCTCGACCACCGGCCGGGTGCCCATCATGGCGGCCCCGACGGCGGCGCCGACGATGGCGGCCTCGCTGATCGGGGTGTCGACGATGCGGTCGGGGCCGAAGCGGGCGGTCAGGTCGGCGTACTGGCCGAAGATGCCGCCCCGTCCCAGGTCCTCGCCCAGTGCCCAGACGGTGGCGTCGCGCGCCATCTCCTCGGCCAGCGCCCGGCGCGCGGCCTCGCGGTAGGTCATCACGGTCATCGCGCCAGCCCTCCCGGCCGGGTGGGGACGGGCGCGCCCAGGTCCTGGACGTCGGTGAAGGCGGCCTCCGGCGCGGGCCAGGGGGCATCCTTCGCGGTCTCCAGGGCGGCCTCGATCTCCTCTTCGGCGGACCGGATGACGGCGGCGATCGCGGTTTCGGCAACGCCGGCCTGGCGCAGCCTCTCGGCGCAGCGGCTGATCGGGTCGCGCGTCCAGCGCTCTTCCGCCTCGCCCTCGGGCCGGTAGCCGGCCGCGTCCATGGAGGTGTGGCCGGTCAGACGGTAGGTGTGGGCGAGCAGGAAGCGCGGCCCCTCGCCGCGCCGGATGGCGCCGACCAGCACGGCGGCGGCCTCGTCGACCGCCTGGATGTCGTTGCCATCCACCGTCAGCGACGGGATGCCCAGGCTTTCGGCGCGCGCGGCCGGGCCGTCGCCGGCGGTCAGGACGCCGGTGCGGGTGGTGGCGGCGAATCCGTTCTCCTCGCACACGAACAACACCGGCAGGTCGAAGGTGCGGGCCCAGTTCAGGCCCTCCAGGAACGGGCCGCGGTTGATGGCGCCGTCGCCGAAGAAGCAGGCCACGACGCGTCCGGTCTCGCCCTTGACCTTGAGGGCGTGGGCGGCGCCGGCGGCGATCAGGATGTTGGCGCCGACCACGCCGTTGGCGCCCAGCATGCCGACGCGGAAGTCGGCGATGTGCATGGAGCCGCCCTTGCCGCCGCAGACCCCGCTGGCCCGGCCGAACAGCTCGCACATCATGCCCGTGGGCGTCGCGCCCTTGGCCATGGTGTGGCCGTGGCCGCGATGCGTCGACAGCAACGGGTCGGCCTCGGTCAGGTGGGCGCAGACGCCGACCGGGACCGCTTCCTGGCCAATGGACGGATGGATGAACCCGGGGTAGAGCCCGGATTCCAGGGCGGCGACGGCGGTCTCCTCGAAGGCGCGGATGCGCGCCATCTCGCTGAGCAAGCCCATGAGCCGCTCGGTATCGACGTTGCGTCGCGGCGCCGCGTCGGGTTCTGTCATGATCGAATGAGCCCCCCGGACCGGATCGTTTGTTTCACCTCGTGGCCACAAGGAACCACCGGGGGGTGATAGCGCACCGGTGCGGGCGGCGGGAAGCGAAAAGGCGTGCCCGCGACCAACCCGGCCGCAGGACAGGGTCCCGCGGCGGGCGCAGGTGGCCGCCCTTTCGGGGCGGAGGGTCTGTGACGAAGCGGATGAGATGCGCGGGACGATCGAACCGGCGACGGCGCCGGCCTACTTCACCTTTGCCTTGTACGCCTTCAATTCCGCCAGTTCCAGCACCTCCAGGGCGCGTTCATGCGTCGCCTCCAGCACCACCGGCGGGGCCAGGCCGACCTCGAACGCCTCCAGCCAGCGCGGGGCGCACACGCACCAGCGGTCGCCCTGCTTGAGACCGGGGAACCCGAAGTCCGGGCGGGGCGTGAGCAGGTCGTTGCCGGCGCGGCGGCTGAACTCCAGAAACTCCAGCGTCATGACCGCGCACACGGTATGCGAGCCCACATCCGCCGCCCCCGTGTTGCAGCAGCCGTCCCGGAAGAATCCCGTGAGCGGCCGCATGGAGCAGGGCTCCAGTGGCCCCCCGAGCACATTGCGGGCGGTGGCGGTGTTTCGGGCCATGGGCGGATCTCCTGCGGGCGGTGCGAACCGCGTCTACGCAACAGCGGCCGATGCAGACCATGTGGGGAGGGGGCGGACGTGTGTCACCGGGCTGTCATGCGGCCGTCAGCGGGTCGCGGCCCCATCGGGCCGGGCGTCCAGAAGCGACGTCTCGGTCTTCAACTCCCGCAGGACGAAACTCGACCGCGAGTGCCGGATCCCGGGGATCTTGTACAGGGTCTCGCGGAGGAAGCTCTCGTAGTGCCGCGTGCCGGCGACCGCGACCCGGATCAGGTAGTCGTAGTCCCCGGTGACCAGGTACGCCTCCATCACCTCCGGGATGTCGGCCAGCACCTCGCCGAAGCGCGCCAGGGTGTCCTCGGTGTGGCTTTCCAGCGTGACGTTGATGATGACGGTCTCGGGGAAGCCGAGCGCCTCCCGGCTCAGGCGGGCGCCGTACCCGGTGATGAAACCGCGTGCCTCCAGCGCGCGCACCCGCTTCCAGCAGGGACTGGCGGACAGGCCGACACGGGCGGCCAGGTCGGCGTTGCTGATCCGGCCTTCGGTGGATAGGACGCGCAGGATGCGCCGGTCGATGGCGTCAAGGCGCGGGCGGGCCGGCGAGGTATCGGCGTCGGGCATGGGAGGTCTCTTCCGGTTTGGTCGGAGTTTGAATGACACTATTCCCCACAACCGCGTTCGGGAAGCAGAGGATTTCCCAGTGTAGTGACGCGATGGAAAACATTGGCAGCACCTTTCGCGCTGGCACCGGTAGGGTGACGGGCAGGCTCACCCCTCGCGACGGATCCTCCGATGCTCGACCTTGCCGCGGCCGCCGATGGCCTTGCCGACCCCGCCTGTCCGATGTCCCGCGCCGCCGCCCCGCCGCACCCCGGCCGCCTGGTGTGCCACATCGAGGGGGCGCGCGATCCTAACCTGCTGACCCGGCTGGTGGCGGAACTGGCCCGGCGGTCGTGCGTGCCCGAGCACATGGCGACGGCCCCGCTGGCCGACGATCCGGACGGGCAGTGGATCGCGCTCACGGTCACGCTGTCGGGGGCACAGGAGGCGGCGCATCTGGCGGCGCGGGTGGCGTCCTGGCCGTGCGTCTGGTCGGTGCAGCGGGCGTGACCACCGGGCCTCTGGTGGGGCCGCCGCGCCGCGCCCACATGTCGGCGCATCAGAGGCGGCGCGCAGGGGACAGCCATGACCGCGGGATCACCGAACACCAAGCCGATCAATGTCGCCTTGCAGGGCGGCGGTGCCCACGGCGCCTTCACCTGGGGGGTCCTCGACCGCCTGATCGAGGACGGGCGGCTGGAGATCGACGGCCTGTCGGGCACCAGCGCCGGCTCGATGAATGCGGTCGTCTACGCCTACGGCAAGATGACGGGCGGGGCGGACGGGGCGCGGGCCGCGCTGACGGACTTCTGGGCCGAGGTCAGCCGGGCCGGCCGGCTGTATTCCCCGGTGCGCATGCTGCCGTGGGAGAGTTGGGACGGGTCCTGGAACATGGACCGGTCGCCCCTCTACATGGCCTTCGACGTGGTGACCCGGGCGGTCTCGCCCTACATCTTCAATCCGTTCGACTTCAATCCGCTGCGCGACATCCTGGAGCGGACGGTTGACTTCGAGGCGCTGGTGCACTGCCGGTGCACCCACCTGTTCATCAGCGCCACCAACGTCCGCACCGGCCGGGTGCGGGTGTTCACCGCCCCCGAAATGTCGGTCGACGTCGTCATGGCCTCCGCCTGTCTGCCGTTCCTGTTCAAGGCGGTGGAGATCGGCGACGAGGCGTACTGGGACGGCGGCTACATGGGCAATCCGTCGCTGTTCCCGTTCTACTACCACACCGGGACCGACGACGTGCTGATCGTGAACATCAACCCGATCGAGCGTGACGCGGTGCCCAAGAGTGCGTCCGACATCATGAACCGGGTCAACGAGATCAGCTTCAACAGCGCCCTCCTGAGCGAGATGCGGGCGATCGCCTTCGTTCAGAAGCTGATCGAGGAGGATTGGCTCAACGAGGAGCACCAGGGAAAGCTGCGGCGCGTGAAATTCCACGCCATCCGCGCCGACCAGCTCATGTGCGACCTGTCGGTGGCGAGCAAGTTCAACACCGACTGGGCCTTCCTGTGCGAACTGCGCGACCGCGGCCGGGCGGCGGCGGACGCCTGGTTGGCCGCCCACGCGGCGGAGGTGGGCGTCCGGTCCACCGTGGATCTGCATCACGACTACCTCGACACGGCGAAGACGGTCGGGCCGGACCCGGAGGGCGCGCCGACGCCGTCGGGGCCGGTTAGCGCGGATCGCGATCAATCGGGACCACGACGTGGTTCGCATTGATCATGAGCTGCCTCAGAACGGCCGCCCGAGACGCAGGAACACCGCCTGACGGTCGAGCGACGCCAGCCCGACCCCGAGATAGGCCGGCCCGAGCGTGGTGTCCGCGCCGACGAACAGGGTCCCCGAATAACGCAGGTCGTCGGGCCAGGGCGTCCGCGCGTCCCAGACGTTGCCGGCTTCCACCGACGCGCCGGCATAGAGCGGCACGTCCAGGGGGCTGAACGAGAGGTCGGTCAGGCGATGCATGTAGGTCAGGCCGCCCAGGACCCGGTTCTGGCCCAGGAACCGGTTCTCGGCATAGCCCGACAGCGCGAGGAACCCGCCCAGCGGGAACAGCGCCTGGATCGGCGCCTCGCCGTCGAGGGTGTAGCTGGCCGTCACGTGTGGCAACATCGTGTGGGGTCCCCAGCTCAGCGCCGTCCAGGCGTCGAGGTCCACCTGGCGATAGCGGGCGTCCGCGCCCAGGGCGGGCAGCGACTCGGTGACCTCCAGGGTGCCGAGGCTGCCGTGACGCGGCCAGGTGACGCTGTCGAAGGTGTCGACCGCCAGCCGACCGAACGCCTCGGCCGCGAGCAGGCGCGTGCTGCCGGTATCGCCCCCCGGAAACTGTGGTTCCACCCAGCCCGTGGCGAGCCGCAGGCCGGCCGAGACCGCGCCCCAGTCGCCGAGCACGCGCCCGAGCATGGCCTCGCCGCTTGCGAGCGACAGGTCGTAGGCACCGGGCGCCCGGCCCCGGGTCTCGGTGAACAGCCGCCGCACGCTGCGCTCGGCGCGCAGGTCGGCGGTGAGGATCCAGTCCTGGTCGCTCTCCAGGGGTTGCACCAGGCGGGCCGAGACGGAGGGGCGGTTGCCGATCTCGGCGGCCAGCCGCAGCGATCCGCCCAGGGTGTTGAGCGGGCGCAGGGTATAGGCCGCCGACAGGCCGTAGGCCGCGTTGCCCTGGAAATCGTCGGTCAGGCGCAGGCCGAACTGGAGCGAGTCGGTGCCCCAGGAGCGGGCGCGCACGATGATCACGAGCGTGCCGGTGCGGCCGTCGGCGGCCCGCTCCAGGGTCCAGTCCACGCGCTCGAACAGGTCGAGGCCGTACAGGGTCGCCAGGTCGCGTTCGAGCTGGTCGAGGTCGAGCGGCGCGCCGAGACGCTGGTGGATGTAGCCCAGGATGACCCGGTCGCCGAGGGTACCGTCGCCGTCCACGCGCATGTCGGTGACGACGACGGCGCCGGCGGGGGGCGCGGTGTCGTCCGGCGGCGCGGCCGCGGTCGCCGGGGCCGGGGCCGGGGCTGGGGTTGGCGCCGGGCGCGCGCTGCCGTCCGGTCGGTCGAGGCTGTCGGCCAGGCGTCGCAGCGCGGCCGTCTGGTCCGCCGCGGCCCGGGCACCGAGCGCCACCGCCTCGCTCACGCGGTCGAAGTCGGCCGGCCCCATGTCGCCCAGGTCGGGCTCGATCAGGATATCGCCGGGCCGCAACAGGCCGAGCTGGGCCTGGGTGTTCTGTTCGATGGCCACGCTGACCATCTGCCCCAGCACGTCCAGGGGCGTGGTCATGGCGTCGCGGTCGCGCAGCTTGGTCGGCAGGTTGACCACGATGACGCGGTCGGCGCCCATGCGCCGCACCACGTCCACCGGCACATTGTTGACGACGCCGCCGTCCAGCAGCCAGCGGCCGTTCAGCTCGACCGGCGGGAACACGCCGGGCACGGACATGCTGGCGCGCATCGCGACCGGCAGACTGCCCGATCCGAGCACCGCCGGGCGGCCGGTCTCCACGTCCACCGCCACGGCGCGGAACGGGCGGGGCAGGGCATCGAAGTCGTCGATGTCGGCGGCGGCGAGGGTCAGGCGCTTCAGGATCAGGTTGATGCGCTGCCCCTGCACGAAGCCGAGCGGGGCTCCCAGGGTGCCGTCCTCGCGCACGCCCAGGCGGGTGTCGACCAGGAAATCCAGATCCTCGCGCTTGCGGTGGAACGGTTGATCGTTGCGCGGCGGTGAATCCCGGAAGGCGTCGCCCCAATCGACGGATTGCAGGACCGTGGCCAGGTCGTCGCCGTCGCGGCCGGTGGCGTAGAGGCCCCCCACCAGCGCGCCCATGGAGGTGCCGGCGACCATGTCGATCGGGACGCCCAGGCGCTCCAGCACCTGGATGACGCCGACATGGGCGGCCCCCAGCGCCCCGCCGCCGCCCAGGACCAGCCCGACGCGCGGCCGGTCCGGCGCCGTCCCGGCGGCCTGGGCCAGCGCGGACAGCGGCAGCAGGGCGACGCACAGCAACGCAAGCGCCTGCAGGACGGCGGCGGGGCGGCGGGCTCGGGGCATGGCCGGGGCTCCGGGACAGGGCGGGCGGGGCGGTGCCCCGGAGTGTACCGGCGGGGGCGGGCGCGTGCACGGGCTGGAGCCGGATCACCCGCCGTCCGTCACCAGCGCCTCCAGCGCCTCGACGTCGGCCGCATCGAGCACCGCCAGGGCGATGCGGGCGGGGAAGCCCTTGCGCGCCAGCGCGGCGAGGTCGCGCTGGCGGTGGGCGGCCCGCGCGGCGGCGTCGCCGCGATAGGGGCCCAGGCGCCGGCGTCGCGCCAGCGTGGCGGCGGCCACCAGGTCCGGATCCGGACCGGCGGCCTCGGCGGCCACCCCGTCCAGGGCAGCGGCGATGTCGGCGCGGTCGACGCCGTCGGCCCGCAGCCGCGCGGCGATGGCGCGCCGCGAGTCGCCGCGGCGATGCAGCGCCCCGGCCCGGGTCTCGGCATGGCGTGCATCGTCGAGCAGGCCGGCCCGCTGCAACCGGGCCAGCACGTCCTCGATCCAGCCCGCCGCCTCGGTCCGGTCGACCTCGGGATGGGCGCGGGCCGACCGCTCCACCCGCCGTTCCAGCACCCGGCGCACCCGTGCGGTGCTGGCGGAAAACCGTTGCAGATAGAACACCGCCGCGTTCTCCAGCGCGCGCGGCGTGACCTTGCGTGGCCCGCGCGGCCGCCGGGGCGCGTCCCCGGCGGGGCGCTCCGGATCGCGCGGTCCGCGCGTCGTCTGCTCCGCTGTGCCTTGCCTTTTCGCCATGACGGCCCAGATAGCACGCAGGTCGCACGCCCGTCATCCGGCCGCCCGGCCCCATACCCCGCCCCGACGTTCCGGAGACGGGCGCCCGTTCGGCGCCGCGTCACGGCATCGTCCCTTGCCCAAGGCCAGGCCGCGCCCTAAACAGCGACAGAGAACCGACAGGAGGCTATTCGTGCGCGACGGCGCCAAGACCGATGTGGAGACGCTGCCGCCGCCCCGTCCGATGGGCGCGGTGAACTGGCGCGGCGCCTGGGAGCTGTACCTCAAGGAGGTGCGGCGCTTCATGAAGGTCTACATGCAGACCATCATGGCGCCCATCGTCACCACGCTGATCTTCCTCGCGATCTTCGTCCTGGCGCTGGGCCGCGACGTGGCCAACCACGTTCCCGGCGTGTCGTTCATGGAGTTCCTGGCCCCCGGCCTGGTGATGATGGCGATGGTGCAGAACGCCTTCGCCAACACCTCGTCGTCGGTGATCATCTCCAAGGTGCAGGGCAACATCGTCGACGTGCTGATGCCGCCGTTGTCGAGCGGCGAGATCCTGGCGGCCTATGCCCTGGGCGGCATGACCCGCGGCCTCGTGGTCGGGCTGGCGGTGCTGGCGGCCATGGCCGTGTTCGTGACCATCCACGTGCACAACATCGGCTATATCCTGTTCCATGCCCTGGGGGCGTCGCTGATGCTGTCGCTGCTCGGCATCATCGCCGGCATCTGGGCGGACAAGTTCGACCACATGGCCGCGGTGACGAACTTTATCGTCACCCCGCTGTCGTTCCTATCGGGCACGTTCTATTCGATCGACCGCCTGCCCGAGAACTTCCAGCTTTTCGCCCACGTCAACCCGTTCTTCTACATGATCGACGGCTTCCGCTACGGTTTCATCGGCCACGACGACGCGCTGCCGGTGACGGGCCTGTGGGTGGTCGGCCTGACCAACGTGGCATTGCTGGCGCTCGGCTACGCCATGCTGCGGACCGGTTACAAACTCAAGGCATAAGCAAAGCAGGAAGGACCGGCGCCCGTGCTGCCTCTGACCGTTGCCGCCCTGTCGGCCGTGCCGCTGCTGGCGCTGCCGTTCCCGGTGATCGACCCGGTGGCCGTGGAAATCGGACCCCTGGTCGTGCGCTGGTACGCCCTGGCCTACATCGCCGGGCTGCTGCTGGGCTGGCTGTATCTGCGCCGCCTGGGACGGACGCCGCCGGCGGTGCTGACCGGCGATCAGGCCGACGACTTCCTGGTCTGGGCCACCCTGGGCGTGGTGCTGGGCGGGCGCCTGGGTTACGTGCTGTTCTACAACTTGCCGTACTACCTGGCACATCCGGCCGAGATCCTGATGGTCTGGCAGGGCGGCATGGCCTTCCACGGTGGCCTGCTGGGGGTCATCGTGGCGCTGCTGCTGTTCTGCCGGCGCAAGGGCATTCCGCCGCTGGCGATGGGCGATCTGGTGGCCTGCGTCGCGCCCATCGGGCTGTTCTTCGGGCGGCTGGCAAACTTCGTGAACGGCGAGCTGTACGGCCGGCCGGCGCCGGATCTGCCGTGGGCGATGGTGTTCCCCACCGCCGACGATCAGCCGCGCCATCCCAGCCAGCTTTACGAGGCCGTGCTGGAGGGGCTGGTGCTGTTCGCGCTGCTGGCGGTGTTGTGGCGGGTGCCCGCCGTACGGCGGCGGCGCGGCGCCCTGACCGGCGTGTTCCTGACCGGCTATGGGCTGGCGCGCTTCGCGGTCGAGGTCGTGCGCGAGCCGGATGCCCAGCTTGGGTATCTGTTCGGGCTTGTGACCATGGGGCAGGTGCTTTCTCTGCCCATGATCGTGGCCGGTCTGGCGTTCCTGGCCTGGGCCTGGAGCCGGCCGCCGGTGGCGGAGCCGGAGCCCGGCCCCCGCTCATGACCTCGTCCCTGGAGGAACGCCTGCGGGCGCGCATCGCGGCCGAGGGGCCGGTGCCCGTCGAGACCGTGATGGCCGAGGCCAACACGGCCTACTATGCCCGCGGGACGGCCATCGGCGCGGCCGGCGACTTCATCACCGCACCCGAGATCAGCCAGGTGTTCGGCGAGATCATCGGGCTGTGGCTGGCGGTCGTCTGGCAGATGATCGGGGCGCCCCGGCCGGTGACGCTGGTCGAATGCGGCCCCGGACGCGGGACCCTGATGGCGGACGCGCTGCGGGCGCTGGCGCCGGTGCCGGCGTTCCGCGCGGCCCTGGACCTGCACCTGATCGAGACCAGCCCGACCCTGCGCGCGTGCCAGCGCGCCGCGCTCGGAGATGCGGTGACGGCCTGGCACGACACGCTGGAGACCGTGCCGGCGGACCGGCCACTGCTGCTGGTCGCCAACGAGTTCCTCGATGCCCTGCCGGTGCGCCAGTACGTGCGTGCCCCTGACGGCTGGCGCCTGCGGCGGGTCGGGCTCGAGACCACCGGCGGGTTCGCGTTCGTCGCAGGCGAGCCCAGCGCGGCCGACGATCTGGCCGTCTGGGTCCGCGACCGGGCGCCCGTCGGCGCCGTCGCCGAGGTCTGCCCGGCGGCGCGGGAGGTCATGGCCAGCGTGGGGCGGCGGCTGGCGCGGAGCGGCGGGGTCGCGCTGGTCATCGACTATGGGCACGCGGTGTCGGCGGCCGGCGAGACCCTGCAGGCGGTGCGGGCGCACAGGTTCCATACGGTGCTGGATGCTCTTGGCACGGCCGACTTGACAACCCATGTGGATTTTCAGGCCTTGGGCGAGGCCGCCCGCGCAGCGGGCGCGATGGTCCAGGGGCCCGTGGAACAGGGCCCATGGCTGCGGGCCCTGGGCGTCGAGGCGCGCGCCGCGATGCTGCGCCGCACCGCGTCGGACGCGCAGGCCGCGAGCATCCAGGCGGCGGTTCGTCGCTTGATCGACCCAGGAGAAATGGGCAGGCTGTTCAGGGTTTTTGCCGCAACCGAGCCGGGCATGGCCGCGCTTCCGGGGTTCGAGGAAGCCGCCTGACACCGGCTGGGTCCACAAACGGGCCGTGTTGGGTGGGGGACGTGAGAGCATGATCACCGTATCGGCGTTGAATGCCCTGAGCCGGGTCCGCCACGCCTTTTTCACGCGCGGGCGGGGCGTCTCCGAGGGGATCTACGCCAGCAACAACTGCGGGTATTCCTCCCATGACGACCCCGTCTCCGTCGCCCGCAACCGGCAGCGGTCGATCGAGCGGATGGAGATGCCGCCGGAGGCCCTGGTCACCATCAACCAGCAGCATACCGCCACCGTGGTCGTGACCGAGGCGCCGTGGCCCCAGGATGCCTTGCCGGTGGCCGATGCGGTCGTGACCACCAAGCCGCGTCTGGTGCTGGGCGTGCTCACGGCGGACTGTGCGCCCGTTCTGATGGCCGACGGCAAAGCCGGCGTCGTTGCGGCGGTGCATGCCGGCTGGCGCGGGGCGCTGGATGGCGTGCTCGGCAACACGGTCCAGGCCATGGCCGAGTTGGGGGCGCGGCCGGACCGCATCGTCGCCGGTATCGGGCCGTGCATCGGCCAGCGCTCCTACGAGGTCGGGCCGGAGTTCCCGGCCCCGTTCCTGGAGCATGACAAGGACAACGGCATCTTCTTTGCCGAAGCCCGGCGGCCGGGACACTACATGTTCGACCTGCCCGGCTTCGTCGCCAAGCAACTGGCCCGCGCCGGGTTGCGGGAGATCATGCCGACCCCCTGCGATACCTGCCGCGAGGAGGCCCGCTTCTTTAGCCATCGGCGCGCCACCCTGCGTGGGGAGGGCGACTACGGCCGCCAGCTCTCCGCCATCGCCCTGGAGCGGTGAGGGTCACCCATGCGCCTGTCCGTGCCGGGCGTGCGCGTGGCGGCCGTACTTCTGCTGGTGGCCGTGCTCACGGCGTGCGGCCTGCCGCGGCCGTTCCGCCATCAGGCCTACGCGCCGGACGGCAACCCCTTGGTCACGCTGCGGTCCGGGGTCGGTGTGACCGTGCGGCCGGTGCTCGGGGCGGCGCCGCCACTCGACCGCCTGATCGCCGAGGATGTCGCCGACCGCCTGCGGGCACGCGGGATCCCGGCCGCGGCGGGCCATTCCGCCCCCGGGTCCGCGGCCGGCCTGGTGTTGCTGGGGTGGCTGTTGCGTCAGACCGATGAGGCGGCCGCCGGGGCCGACAGGACCCGGGTGACGGTGCGCTGGAGCCTGCTGGATCCCGAGGGCGATCTGGTCGGCGAGGCCACCCGCACGCTGGCCGTACCGACGGCCCTGTGGGCGACGCCGGGTCCCGACGCGGCGGCGCTGGTCGCTCGCGACAGCGCGCGGGCCTTGACGGCGCTGGTGGCGGCCGGGGACGGCGGCGGCGTGGCGACAGGTCCGGTGCCCGACGGCGCCCAGGGCGCGGCCGCGGCCGCCCCGGACCCGACCGCGCCGCCCGGCGGGGACGGCGCTGCCGAAACCGTCGCCAGCGACGAAGGCGGGGGTGCCGAAGGGGGAGGGAAGGCGGACGCGGGCGCCGCGACGCGGGGCCCCGCGCCCGGGACGGTGCCGGACCGTCCGGCCGCCCCGACGGACCGGCCGGCCCGGGCCGCCCGGCGGCCCTCCGATCTGGTGATGGCGCCGCCGGAGGTAACGCGGGCGCCCGGCGACGGCAAGGCGGCGCTGGAACGGGCCCTGACCCGCCTCTTTCGCCAGAACGGGGTGCGCATCACGGACGCGCCGGGCAGCGAGAGGCTGACCGTGCGCGGCGCGGTGGAGGTGCTGCCCGCCGGTGCCGCGGGCCAGGAGCAGGTGTCGATCGTCTGGCAGGTGCTGGACGCCGACGGTGTCGTGCTGGGCGAGGTCAACCAGCAGAACACGATCCCGCGCGGCAGCCTGGACGGCCGCTGGGGCGACGTGGCCGCTCTGATCGCGGAGGGCGCGGCGATGGGGGTCGGCGAGATCCTGGTGCGCAAGGGGATCGTGTCTCCCGCGGACTCCTGACGCAATGGGAGCGCGCGCCCCGCGTCCCTGGCATGACAGGTCCATGAAAGCCGTATTGTCGGCCCGGGGTGCCGTTGCTATAGTCCGCCGCGCGCGCTGGCGGGGGGGTGTCGTCTCTGTCATGGCCGCGCGTCATCGCTATCTGACGAGGGGCTATCTGACGAGGGGCTATCTGACGAGGGATCGCCGGTCGCCGGGACGCTGCCCCCGGATCGCCACAGCCCGGATCGCCACCCCAGGGGCGCCGCCTATGGGGCGCTGCCCACGGAGCGGTCCGCATGGGGTGGTCCGCATGGGGCGCGCGGCCGAGGGCCGCCGGGCCGGGGCCTGTTGACCTTCGGCCCACCCTGCCCATCGCCTCCTTCCCATCGCCTCCTTCCCATCGCCTCCTTCCCATCGCCTCCGGGGACCTTGGCCTATGAAACTCGTGGCCTGCAACGGCAACCGTCCGCTTGCCGAAGCCATCGCCGCCTACCTGAACATCGAACTGACCGACGCCTCCGTCCGCCGCTTCTCGGACATGGAAGTGTTCGTCGAGATTCACGAGAACGTGCGTGGCGAAGACTGTTTCGTCATTCAGCCCACGTCCTACCCCGCCAACGACAACCTGATGGAACTGCTGGTCACCCTGGATGCCCTGCGGCGCAGCTCCGCCCGGCGCATCACGGCGGTGATCCCGTACTTCGGGTACGCCCGTCAGGATCGCAAGACCTCGCCGCGCACGCCCATCACCTCCAAGCTGGTCGCCAACGTCATCGACGTGGCCGGCGCCAACCGGGTTGTGACGCTGGACCTGCATTCGGGCCAGATCCAGGGCTTCTTCGACATTCCCCTGGACAACCTGTTCTGCGCGCCCGTGTTCTCCAAGGACATCCAGGAACGCTACCCGGGCGAGCGTCCGATCATCGTCTCGCCCGACGTTGGCGGCGTGGTGCGCGCGCGCGGCCTAGCCAGCCGCATCGAGGCCGATCTGGCGATCATCGACAAGCGGCGCGAGCGCGCCGGCGTGTCGGAGGTCATGAACATCATCGGTGACGTCAACGGCCGCCTGTGCATCCTGGTCGACGACATCGTGGATTCCGCCGGCACCCTGTGCAACGCCGCCGTGGCCCTCAAGGAAGCCGGTGCCACCGCCGTCAGTGCCTACGTTAGCCACGGCGTCCTGTCGGGTGGCGCGGTGGCGCGCGTGACCTCCTCGCCGCTCGACAGCCTGGTGATCACCGACAGCATCCAGGCCACCGAAGCCATGCGGCTGGCCAAGAACGTCCGTCAGCTCACGATCGCGCCGTTGATGGCGGAGGCGATCCAGCGCATCAGCGACGAGCGCTCGGTCTCCAGCCTGTTCGACTGAGCGAGTCCGGATCGGCCGGCGGGCCGCGCCCCTGCCATGCGCCCGCCGGTCCCCCCCCGCCGGTCCCCCGCAGCGCGCCTCGCTACAGCGCCTCTTCGCTGATCGAGGCCATCAGCTTGCGGGCCTCCGCTCCGGCGCCCATGTCCTCCAGGATCATATAGTAGCCCTGCGCCACCGACGCCTTCATGGCCGGCAGACTGGAGCGCGGGTCGTTGTACAGCGTCTCACGCGCCCGGTTGAGGTCGTGCAGGGCGAGCGCGAACTTCTCCAGGTACTTGGCCTTCAGGTCCTCGACCGACGCCCGGGTCCGGTTCAGGTCGCGGCGCAGCTCGTCGCGCTCGGCGCGCACGGCTTCGGCGGTGCGGGCGGCGTCGTCGCGCTCCGCCTCCAACCGGGCCAGGGCGGCGCGTGCCGCCGTCACGTCGTCGCGGGCCTGCTCCAGGGCCAGGGTGGTCTGGGCCTGCCGGCGCTCGCGCTCGATCAGCGCGGTGTTCATGCGGGCGATGGTGCGGCGCTGCGTGCGGATGGTGTCGAGGGCCTCGGCCATGCGCCGGTTCAGCGCCCGGATGTCGCGGCGGGTCTCGGCCATCAGGGTGGCGTCGTCCAGGCCGCCGGCGGCGGTGATGGCCTTGATACGCCGGAACATGCGCACGTAGCCGGCAATCAGCGACGCCTGCACAGGCATGTCGGGCATCAGGCCCGCGTCGGCCAGCCGGGTCGTACCCCCGGGCAGGGCGGCCAGGGCCTGGATGGCGGCCGCCAGGGCCTCCTCCAGTCCCTCCGCGTCCACGCCGTCCGTCATCTCGGCCCAGGCGCGGATGACCTCCGGCTCGCGGGGGTCGCCGAGCGGCGGCGGTGCCGCGCCGTCGCCGAGCGCGCGATCCAGGGCCTGGGTCAGGACGGCGATCGCCTCCGCCGCCGGCCCGAGCGCGGCCTCACCCGGCATCGCCATGGCTTCGTCTCCGCACCCGCGTGATCTCGCTTTCCAGTTCCGCGATGTAGCGGGAGGCTTGGTCGAGCAGGTCGTTCAGCCGCCGGTTCTCGGTGCGCAGCTGGGCGACGATTCGGCTGGCATACAGGGCTTGGTCGAGCGCATCGGCGGCCCGCGCCGGCTCCGAGCCGACGGTGCGGGCCACGGGCACGCCATGCTCGGTGCGGGATTCGGGGGCGCCATGGGTGCGGATCGAGGCCGAGCCGCCCAGGATGTCGTCGATGGACCCGCCGGCATCCTCCAGGTGCGCGCGCGCGCGCTCCAGGGCCCGCAACGCCTCGGCGCCGTCCGCGCGCAAGGCGAGGGCCATGATCTTGCGAAACCGCTCGCGATCGAAACGGGACCAGTCCATTGAAAATCCAGGGATTTTTTGCCAAGCCCAAGGTCTCATTGCGGCGGCCTCGGGTGTGCGGCCCATTGTGACCGATGCGCCCCGGCGCGTCGAGGCCACCGCGCGCGCCGCCGCCATTTCTGTGCGCCCGCCCCAGCGTTCGGTTGTCGTCCGAAGGGGCCTTCGACCGGACGGAGATGCGCGCGGTCCCCACAGAGGGGCAATAAAATTGCGCAAAGAGCGCACGGCCACGAAACAAACAGGGTTGCTTCCGGGTGGTCCGCGATCGCATACTCCGCGTAACACCTCGGCGAGGAAGATCGAGGACCCATCCTTCGAGGTTCACTCAATCACGGGAGACTCCGCCGATGCTGAAGACCGCGACCGTGGCCTTTGCCGCCACCCTGTTCGCCTCCTCCGCTGCCCTGGCCTGCAGCGGCTGGAAGACCGCCGAGACCACCAAGCCGATCACCACCGCCCAGGCCGAGACCTCCGGCCAGAGCACCGCGCCCTGGGCCGGCGACGCGGCCAAGAACTAGGGCAGAGTCCCGCACGGCATTTCCTCTCGCCATGACTGACCGGGCGGGGCCGGCTGGGTAACCAGCCGGCCCCGTTTGTCTCCGCGTTGTTTCAGCCGGTGCCGCCGCCGTTGCGCGGCGGCCGCCGCATCAGCGCGAGGACGCTGTTGCCCGCGATGGCACCGACCACCAGCGCCCCGCCGACCAGGGTAAGGGGGGCGGGCACCTCGCCGACCCCGACCCAGGCCCACAGCGGCCCCAGAACGGTCTCGATCAGCGCCAACAGGGCGACCTCCGCGGCCGGGATGTAGCGCGCCCCGCTGGTGTACAGCGACAGCGCCAGCGGCGTGACCACCAGGCCCATGGTCATCATCACCAGCATGTCCGCGCCCGTCACCGCCAGCGGGTCGCAGAACGGCAGCACCGCCGCCGCGCTGAACAGGCCGCCGAGGGCGACCACCGGCACCGTGTCCCGGTCGCCCGCCTTGCGCAGCAGAACCAGCGCCGAGCCCATGCACAGCGGGATCAGCAGCGCCACCAGGTCGCCGGCCAGCGTGCCGCCGCCCAGGCCCGCCGAGCCCGACATGATGATGACCACGCCCACGAACGACAGGACGATGGCCACCCAGGTGCGCGAGCGCACCCGCTCGCCGATCACCGCCAGCCCGATCAGCGCGCTGAACAGCGGCAGCGTCGCCAGCACCACCAGCGTGTTGGCGACCGTCGTCATGGTCATGGCGGTCACGAACGCGATGTTGGTCAGTCCCATCATCACCGCGGCCAGCAGCCCCACCGGCCCCATGCCGCGCACATGATCCACCACCCGGCGTCCGCGCCGCAGCGTCAGCACCGCGAACAGGGTGAGGCCGGCCAGAAAGGTGCGCCAGAAGACGATCTGCAAGGCGTCGGCGTCCTGCACCATCTTCACCAGCATGCCGTCCGGACTGATCACCAGCATGCCGGCGGTCGACAGCAAAAGACCTTTGAGATGCAGGGGCATAGCGCGGGGTCCGGTGTGGGGGAGAGGGAAAGACGGACACCTCTCGCCCTTACCATGAACGGCGCCGGCGGGGAAACGAAACCGCCGCATCGCTTGCCGTGGCGGCGTACACGCGTCAGGGTTGGGGGAGCGCAACGGCGTGGGTGACCGGAGACGGCGATGACGATCCATTTTGAGGCGGCGGAACTGACGGCACGGCGGGCGGCCGCCTGCCGCGCGGCACGGGCGCGGGGGCTGGACGGCTTGCTGCTGTTCCGCCAGGAGAGCCTGTACTACCTGACCGGATTCGACACCTTCGGCTACGTGTATTTCCAGTGCCTGGTCCTCACCGCCGATGGCCGCATGGCGCTGCTGACCCGGGCGCCCGACCTGCGACAGGCGCGGCGCACCTCGGTCATCGACGACATCCGGCTGTGGACCGATGCCGACGGGGCCACGCCCGAGGCGGCCCTGCGCGACCTGCTGGCCGAGTTCGGCCTCGCCGGGGGCCGGCTGGGGATCGAATGGCACGCCTACGGCCTGACCGCCGCCGTCGGCCAGCGCCTGGGGGTGGCTTTGGACGGGGTGGTGACCCTGGAGGACGCCTCCGACCTGGTATCGCGGCTGCGCGTGGTGAAGAGCCCGGCCGAGGTCGAGCACATCCGTCAGGCCGCGGCCCTGGCCGACAACGCCCTCGACGCGGCGATGGCGGAGGCACGCCCCGGCGCGTTCGAGGGCGACATTCTCGCCGCCATGCACGGGGCCATCTATCGCGGCGGCGGCGACGACCCGGCGAACGAGTTCGTCATCGGATCGGGCCCCGATGCCCTCCTGTGCCGGTACCGCAGCGGCCGCCGCCGCCTGGACCCCGAAGACCAGCTGACCCTGGAGTGGGCCGGCGTCTATCGCCACTACCACGCGGCCATGATGCGGACCATTCCGGTGGGACGCGCCCGGGAGGGTCACCGCCTCCTGTTCGACGTGACGGCCGAGGCCATGGCGGCCTGCCTGGAGGCGCTGCGCCCGGGCAACACCTGCGGCGACGTCTTCGACGCCCATGCCCGGGTGGTGGACGCCGCCGGGCGCCGCGACGGTCGTCTCAACGCCTGCGGCTACGCCATGGGGGCCACCTTCGCGCCGAACTGGATGGACTGGCCCATGCTCTACGCCGGCAACCCGATGGTGCTGGAGGCCGGCATGGTGTTCTTCCTGCACATGATCCTGTTCGACGACGCGGCCGGACTCGCCATGTGCCCGGGCCAGTCGGCGCTGGTGACCGAGACCGGCAGCGTGCCGCTGTCCCGCCATCCCGTCGACCTTCTGGTCGCCGGCTGATGGGCGCTCCGCGATCCGGTCGCGGGTCCGTTGCGATGTGTGCACGCCTGCTGGCGGGCGGTGTCTGTTAAGGTCAGCCGGTCCTCTCGGCAAACGGGCGGGTCGTGCGCCTTGTATACCGGGGCCGGTGGTGGCAGAA
Source organism: Roseospira goensis (assembly GCF_014197795.1). Lineage (GTDB taxonomy): Bacteria > Pseudomonadota > Alphaproteobacteria > Rhodospirillales > Rhodospirillaceae > Rhodospira > Rhodospira goensis. Next base: position 16,788 of record NZ_JACIGI010000034.1, on the reverse strand, counting down.
GGACGTCAGGGCGCGCCGCGCGATGTGGGGGCGCGCGCCTCGCATACGCAGACGCATACTCATACGCATACGCAAGACCGGGTGCCGTCCCCATGACCCTCTTGTTCTGTAGTGCCTTCGACGATGCCGCCGGCTACGAACGGGCCATGGCGGCGCGGCTGCCCGATATGCCGGTGCGGGTGTACCCGGACACCGGACCGCCGGAGGCCGTGACCTATGCCATGGTCTGGCGGCCGCCGCTCGGGCTGCTGCCCTCGCTGCCCAACCTGCGGGCGGTGTTCAACCTGGGCGCCGGCGTCGACGGGATTCTGTCGGACTCGGACGTCCCGGACGATGTGCCGGTCATACGGCTGGCCGACGCCGGCATGGCGCCGCAGATGGTGGAGTGGGTGCTCCATGGCGTGCTGCGCTTCCATCGCCGCTTCGACGAGTACGAGGTTGAACAGGCCGCCCGGCGCTGGACCCGGCTGGCGGTTGCGCCGGCCGGGCGCACGCGGGTTGGCCTGATGGGGCTGGGGGTGCTGGGGCAGGCGGTGGCCCGCCAGCTCACGGCGCTGGGCTATGCCGTGCGCGGCTGGAGCCGTCGCCCGAAGACCGTCGACGGGGTGGCGTGCTTCAACGGCCGCGACGGGCTGGACGCCTTCCTGGCGGAGACCGACATCCTGGTCTGCCTGCTGCCGCTCACCCGCGAGACCCGGGCCATCCTGAACCGCGACACCCTGGGCCGGCTGCCGCGCGGGGCGTGCCTCATCAACGCCGCGCGCGGCGGCCACCTGGTGGACGCGGACCTGATCGCGCTCTTGGACAAGGACCACCTGCGCGGCGCCCAACTCGATGTGTTCGATCCGGAGCCGCTGCCCGCCGATCATCCGTTCTGGTCCCACCCCCGGATCCGGGTCACGCCGCACGTCGCGGCGGTCACCCTGATCGAGCCGGCGTGCGACCAGATCGCCGACATCATTCGCCGTCTGGAACGGGGCGAGGCCCCGGCCCAGGCGGTGGACCGCACCGCGGGGTACTGACCGACGATGAACACGCACGGCATGCGGGGCCTGCTGGAGGGTCCCTTTCTCTTCATGCGTCACGGCGAAAGCACGACGAACGCGCGCGACCTGGTGGCGGGCCTGATGGATGCGCCGCTGTCCGAGCGGGGCGCCGAACAGTCCGCCGCCGCGGCCCGGGTGCTGCGCGACGAGCCGCTGGCCAGCGTGGTCGTGACCGGTTTGTACCGCACCCACCAGACGGCGCTGCCGATCCTGGATCAGACCGGCCTGACCCCGTTTGTCGAGCCGGGCTTGAACGAGCGCGACTGGGGCGACCTGGAGGGGCGGCCGCTGACCGAGCGGCCGAGCACGTTCTACGACCCGCCCGGCGGCGAGACCTGGGAGGTGTTCGCGGACCGCATCTGGCGCACCGCGCAGGCCCTGCGGGTGCGCGTGCCCACGCTGCTGATCGCGCACTCGGGCACGTTCCGGGCGCTGCTGTACCGGATGGGATTCGGCAAGGTGCGCCCGCCCGTGGACAACGCTCTGCCGGTGCGGTTCGTGCCCGTGGCGCCGACGACCGCCGACGCGCCGGCCTGGACCGTGCTGCACCTGGACGGCAGTCCGGTGCCGATCAAGCCGCCCAAGAGCGCGTGAGGCGATGCCGATGGCCGAGAGCGGTGACCGCGACCGCCGGCGCGCGGCACGAGGGCACACGGCAAAAGGGCGCTAGGTCTGGGGGCCGATCCCGCCGGCCGCCGCGCTGATCGCGCTGGGGGTGATGATCGGGCTGCACCTGGCCTGGCCGGGCGCGGTGCTGCTGGGGTTTCCCTTGACCCTGGCCGGCCTGCTGCCGATGGCGCTCGGTTTCGGCCTGGCGGCGGCGGCCAAGCGGCGCTTCGATCACGCTGGTGCAGACGTGCGGCCGTTCGCCAAAACGCCGGCGTTGGTGACCGATGGCCCCTTCCGGGTCTCGCGCAATCCAATGTATCTGGGGCTTGTACTGGCCACGGCGGGCGTCGCCGTGCTGCTGGGCACGCTCACGCCGTGGCTCGGACCTATCCTGCTCGCCGTCTGGCTGGACGTGGCCTTCGCCCGTCGCGAGGAGCGTCACATGCAGGCCCTGTTTGGGGCGGACTACGCCGCCTACCGGGCGCGCGTCCGGCGCTGGATCTGACCGCGCCGTCGCGAGAGCGGACCGACACGGGCGCCCGCGGGTCACCAAGACCGACGGGGAAACCGGCGGGCCCGAGGATGGGGGCGGTGTGGACGCGGCTCAGGCCGTGGCGCTGGTTCCCGTGGTGGCGGCGTCGGGCGCGGGGGCATCGGCACCGGGATTGTCGCGCAGACCCATGGCCAGGTTGCGGTTGATCGAGATCAGGACGTCCAGGTCTTCCGGATCGCTCGACCGCAGCGCCTTCGTCGTCTGTTTGTCGACGAAGATGCTCAGGCTCATGATGTTGGCCTTGATCGGGTTCGGCAGCTTGTTGGCGGGATCGGTGATGTCCGCCTGCAGGATCGTCCAGAACAGGTGATTGAAGCGCAACGCCTGGGACAGGATCGCGCGATCATCCGTGTTCTTCTTGGCGTCCTCCATCATGACCGCCGCCTTCGTGAAGGCCATCGCCTCCGCTTCCCGGGCGGTCATGTTGTGGCGCTGCGCGGTCTGGTACGCCTTCAGCGGTTCGTTCGCCATCTTTCATCAACTCCGCTTCGTACTCGATGAGCTTTTTGCAGATCTTCAGCGCCTTGTAGTGATCGCCCTCGATGATCCGCTTTGACATCTCCACGGACAGGTCGATTCCACGCTCATCGACGGCCATGTTGATCATGTGGCGTAGGAGCGGGAAGTAGAAGTCGTGAAACGTTACCTCGTTGGCCGGGTCAAGGTACATGTTCAGGATCAGGTAATAGATCTGCTTGGCAGGCGTGTCCGCCTCTTCCTGCTTCAGGATATCCTTCTGCCGGACGACGGGCACCCGGTTGTGGATGACGAGCTCCGCCTTGCTTGATCCATTGGAGATAATCGCCGTGCCGATGATGACCTTTTCATTCGGCTTCAGGGTTATCTTGAGAGGCATCGTACCCTACGCTGGTTGACAGAACGTTACCGGGATGGGGCGGCCGGTCCCGGGCGAACCCTGGGCTTGCCCGAGTATGCACCAACGATTCTGGCGATGCCACTGACGCCCGGGTCCCCGCGTCCGGGGGGCACGACTGGACGCGGCCGCGCGCCTGGCCTATAGGGGGGCGCCTGATTCGCCCGATCCGGGGTCCGCATGTTTCTGTCCGCGCCGCCCGCCGCTTCCGTGACCGCCCTGCCGCGCTCCTACTACGCCGCGACCGCCGCGCCGCGCCCGCCGCGCCCGGCCCTGGGCGGCGACGTCACCGCCGACGTGTGCGTCGTGGGCGCCGGCATGACCGGCACGGCGGCGGCGCTCCATCTGGCCGAGCGCGGTTACACGGTGCATGTGCTGGAGGAGCACGTCACCGGATTTGGCGCTTCCGGGCGCAGCGGCGGGCAACTCATCGCCGGCTTCGCGGGGGGGCTTGGGCCGGTGCGGTCGCAGCTCGACCCGGCGGCGGTGCAGGCCTACTGGGATCTCGGCGTCGAGGCGGTCACCCTGGTCAAGGACCTGATCCGGCGTCACGATATCGCCTGCGATCTGGTGTCCGGCCACGTCGACGTCGCCCTGAAGGCGCGTCATGTGGCGGAGTTGGAGGCCACCGCCGCGGAGTGGCAGCGGCTGGGCTACGACGGTCTGGACCTCTGGGACCGGGAGACCATCCGGGCGCGCGTGGCCAGCCCCCATTACGTGGGCGCGCTTTATGATCCGGGCGGCGGGCATCTGCACCCGCTGAACTACACCCTCGGCCTGGCGGCGGCGGCGGAACGGGCCGGCGCGGTGATCCACGAAGGCACGCCGATGCAGACCTTCGAGGAGACGCGCGACGGCGTCGTCGTGCGCACCCCGCACGGCACCGTGCGGGCGCGTTGGCTGGTGCTGTGCGGCAACGCCTACCTGTGGCGCACCGTGCCGGCGATCGGTGCCCGGATCATGCCGGTGGGGACCTACATCGTCGGCACCGCGCCGCTCGGGGCGGCGCGGGCGCGTGCCCTGATCTCCGGCAACGAGGCGGTGACCGACCTGAATTTCGTGCTCAACTACTTCCGGCTGTCGGCGGATCACCGGCTGCTGTTCGGCGGCCGCGTCAGCTACTCGCGGGTCGAGCCGCGCAGCGTGGCCGCCGCCATGGCGCGGACGCTGCACCGGACGTTCCCCGATCTGGCCGGCGTGCCGGTCGAGTATGCCTGGGGCGGCTACGTCGCCATCACCATCAACCGCATGCCGCACTTCGGCCGCCTGGGGCGCCACACCCTGTTCGCCCACGGCTTCTCGGGCCACGGCGTCGGGTTGACCAGCCTGGCCGGCAAGCTGATGGCCGAGGTGGTGGCGGGCCAGGCGGAGCGCTTCGACCTGTTCGCGCGGATCCGCCATCTGCCGTTCCCCGGCGGCCGGCTGCTGCGCACCCCCTTGCTGGTGGCGGCGATGATGGCGCACCGGGTGCGAGACTGGCTTTAGCGCGGATCGCGATCAGTCGGAAACACGGCGGGGTTCGGATTGATCGCGTGAATCCGCGCTAAATGTATGAGTCGCAGCCTATTTTTGCGACAAACCATAATCGCGCCGCGAGTCCGGTTTGTCGCAATCGGCTGTAAGGCCGGCGGGGAGGGCGCCGTCCGTCCCGCACGGTGTGCCCGTCCCGGGTGCTGCGGTCACTCCACGACCAAGGCGACCCCCGACTCATAGTCGTCTTCCAGGGGGCGCCGGTCCGGGACGTCGCGAATCGCCTCCAGCGTCGCCGACAGCGCGAGAGTCGCCGAGTCGCCATCGTCGCCGTCGTGGCCCAGGTCGTCGATGGACACCATCGCGCCCCGGGTGCGGATCACGCCGTCGAGGCAGGCGAGCCAATCCGGCGGCTGGGCCTGCCAGGGGTCGAGGCCCGAGTCGTCGGCGGCGCGATCCGGGTCCAGCACCGCCGCGGCGTCCCGGGCGGCATCGCGCAACGCCGGCACGAAGACCTCCGGCCGCGGGTCGTCGACGTGGCCCATGCGCGCGTCGAGGCGCTCCATGGCGCCCATCAGCGGACCGTCGGCCTCGTGCTCCAGGGCCACCAGGCGGGGCAGGCGGCCCAGGCCCCCGACCAGGAACGCCTCGGACAGCCCGGTGATGAGGGCGCTGGCGAGGGCGCCACCGTGGGCCGGGACGACCACCATCGAGACCACCTCCGAGCGGGCATGCAGGGCTTCGGCAACGTCGTAGGCCAGGGTCGCCAGGCCCTCGCGCGCCGGCAGGGCATGCGCGCCGTAGGGCGTGAACGGCAGGGCGCCGCCCCGCAGCGCCGCATGGAACCGGGCGCGGCAGGCGGCGCCGCTGTCGTCCTCGGCCGGCAGTGGCTCGACCCGGGCCGTGCGCAGGAAGTCGAGCAGCTCGGCCGGGCACGGGTTGGGGACCACCACCGACAGCGGGCGCCGCGAGAGCTGCGCCAGGACGACGGCGGTGCGCACCACATCGGGGGCCCCCAGCGTCACCAGCGGGGGGCGCTCGGCGCGGCCGGACAGGGCGCGGTGTCCGGCCGCCTCCAGGGTCGCCAGGTGCACCAGGATGGCGAACAGCCCACGCGTCGGCCACGGCAGCAGGGGCGAGGTGGCCTCCAGCCGCCGCACCGGCCGCCCCAGGTCGGCGCTGTCGGCCGGCACGTCGGAGAGATCCGCCATCAGCATCGGCTCGCCCAGCAGCTCGGCCGCGGCGCGCGACAGGTCGGTCACGATCTCCACATAGCGCGCATCGCTCAGGCCCAGCCGGCGGGCCACGTGATAGGACGTCAGCAGCGTGCGGTAGCGCACGAACGGGGTGCGGTCGGTGCTGTCGGGAAAGCCCAGCTTGGGGCCGTCGAGGAATCGGTGCAGGACGTGGTCCACGCCGTCCTCGGCCACGGCCACCGGGCAGCGGAAGCCGAGCGCCCGGTCCGGGTCGACGGCGCTGCCGCAGCCGGCGCAGCTGATCTCGGTGGCGACACCGGTGGGGCCGAAGTCGGTGGCGGGGCTCATGGTCGGGAACACTCCGGGGCTGGGGCGGCGGACGGACTCGAACGGCCGCGGTCAGGCCGACAGATGCGCGATCAGCCGGCGCAGGAAGGCGGTGCCGGCGCGCACCTGGTCCAGGGTGATGAACTCGTTGGGCTGATGCGCCTGGTCGATCGAGCCGGGGCCGCACATGATGGTGGAGAAGCCGGCCTGCTGGAACTGCCCGGCCTCGGCGGCGAACGAGACGGCGCCGATGCCGTTGTCGCCGGTCAGGGACCGCACCAGGCGGTCGGCCTCCGAGGCCGACTCCTGGCGGAACGCCGGCACCGACGCCAGCACGGTGGTCGCGATGCCGGCCTCCGGGGCGATCCGCGTCATCCCGGCGTCCAGGCGCGCCGCTTCGGCCAGGAAGGCGGCTTCCAGGCCGTCCGGATCGTCCTCCGGCACGGTCCGCGCGGTCCAGACGAACGAACAGGACTTCGAAATGATGTTGTGCGCGGTGCCGCCCTGGATGGTCTCGCAGGTGATGGTGGTGTAGGGCGGATCGAAGCGCGAGCCCGGCACCGGCGCGGCGGCGCGGTCGGCGGCGCGCAGGGTCAACCAGTGCACCAGCTCGCAGGCCGTCATCACCGCGCTGACGGCGCGATGCGGCTGGCTGGAATGGGCCTCCCGTCCGGTCACGTCGACGCGGTAGGCGCGGATGCCCTTGTGCATGGCGACGACGCGCATCTCGGTGGGCTCGCCGACGATCACGGCCCTCGGCGTTGGCAGGGTCTCGCGCAGGGTGCGGATCATGTCCGGGGCGCCGAAACAGCCGACCTCCTCGTCGTAGGACAGCGCCAGGTGGATCGGGTGTCGCAGGCCCGCGGCCAGCATCTCCGGCACCAGCGCCAGGGCGATGGCGGAAAAGCTCTTCATGTCGGCGGTGCCGCGCCCGTACAGGCGGCCGTCGCGCTCGGTGAGCGAGAACGGGTCGCTGTCCCAGGCCTGGCCGTCGACCGGCACGACGTCGGTGTGACCGCTGAGCACCACACCGCCGGGCACCGGCGGGCCGATGGTGGCGAACAGATTGGCCTTGGTGCCGTCGGCGTTCGGCACCAGGGTGGACTCGATCCCGTAAGCGGCCAGGTGCGCGCGCACGCACTCGATCAGCGGCAGATTAGAGTTGCGCGACGTGGTGTCGAAGCCGACCAGACGGCGGATCATGGCGACGCTGGGTTGGATGTCCTCGCGCGCGAGGGCGGCCGGGGCCGGGCCGTGCGGCATGCGAAACCCTCCGGAAACGGGCCTGCGGGGTGCGGGCGGCGCCGTGGCTCACACCTGGGGCGCGGCGGCCCGCGGCGCAAGCTGCGGGCATACACCATGCGGCCGGCGTGACCAAGCCCGGGCGGACCGGCCCGCATGCCCCCGCGCGGGTGCGGTTGCCGGGACGCCGGCCGCCCGTCTATAACCCCCCGGTCGCCGTTACAGAGCCCGTCACCGCCACCGTATCAGGGGAGTCCGCCGTGAGCATCGCCAGCATGACCGGTTTCGCCCGCGTCCAGGGCCAGCTCGAAGGTCCCCTGGGGGGCGCCTGGGCCTGGGAGGTGCGGAGCGTGAACGGCCGCGGCCTGGACCTGCGGCTGCGGCTGCCCCAGGGCCTGGAGGCCCTCGACGGTCCCGCCCGCGCCCTGGCCCAACGGGTGCTGACGCGCGGCAACGTCACGCTGGCCCTGAGCCTGGATGCGGGCCGCGATGCCGCCGCCCCGATGGTGAACCGCCCCTGGCTCGACACCCTGGTGGAGGTGGCCCAGGACCTGGCGAAACGCCATCCCGGGCTGGCGCCGGCCCGCATCGACGGCCTGATGGCGCTGCGCGGTGTGCTGGAGCCGGCCGACCGCGCGCTGTCCGGCGCCGATGCCGAGGTGGCGCGCGCCGCCCGCGACGAGGCCCTGCTGGCCGGACTGGAGGAGGCGCTGGCGGCGCTGGTCACGGCGCGGACGGAGGAGGGCGCGCGTCTGGACCCGGTCCTGCGGGCCATCCTGGGGCGCGTCGACGACCTGCGCGCGCAGGCGGCTGGCTTGGCCTCGGCCCAGCCCGACGCCATCCGCGAGCGCCTTCGCACCCAGGTCCAGGCCCTGCTGGAAGCGTGGCCGGGCCAGCCCGGTGGCGGGCTGGAGGACCGGTTGTACCAGGAGGCGGCCGTGCTCGCCGGCAAGGCCGACATCCGCGAGGAACTGGACCGCCTGACGGCCCACGTCCAGGCGGCCCACGGCCTGCTGGACGGGGGCGGGGCGGTGGGGCGCCGGCTCGACTTCCTGTGCCAGGAGTTCAACCGCGAGGCCAACACGCTGTGCTCCAAGGCGGCCGACACCGAGATGACGGCCCTCGGATTGGAGCTGAAGGCGGCGATCGACCAGCTTCGCGAGCAGGTCCAGAACATCGAGTAGCGTACCCATGACCGAACTGCCCGCGGGCCATCCCCTGAACGTGGACCACACCGGCCGGCCGATCCGCCGGCGGGGCCTGATGCTGGTGCTGTCGTCGCCCTCCGGGGCCGGCAAGTCCACCATCAGCCGCGCCCTGCTGGCCGACGAGCCGGATCTGCGGCTCTCGGTCTCCGTGACCACGCGACCCAAGCGCGACGGCGAGGTGAACGGCCGCGACTACCACTTCATCACCCCGGAGCGGTTCCGGGAGATGGTGGCGGGCGACGAACTGCTGGAACACGCCCGGGTGTTCGACAACTTCTATGGTACGCCGCGCCGGCAGGTGGAGGCAGAGTTGACCGCCGGCCGCGACGTGCTGTTCGACATCGACTGGCAGGGCACCCAGCAACTGGCCGACAAGGTGGCGCGCGACCTGGTGCGGGTGTTCATTCTGCCGCCGTCCACGGCCGAACTGGAACGGCGCCTGCGCGCCCGGGCGCAGGATCCGGAGGACGTCGTGCAGCGCCGTATGGCCAAGGCGGCCGACGAGATGAGCCATTGGGCGGAGTACGACTACATCGTCGTCAACACCGACGTCACGGCCGCCATCGCCCGCGTGCGGGCGATCCTGACCGCCGAACGCCTGCGCCGCGACCGCCAGGTGGGGCTGGCGGATTTCGTCAACGCGATGCGCGGCGAGGAATAGTCCCGGGCGGTCTGGACCGGTACCGGCCATCGTCCGGGTTCGCGCCCCCGCCGCGGCGTGGGCGCGTGAGGTGCGGGCGGTCCCACGCAGGAGCGTGGGGCCGAGATGGAAAGGACTCTCGCGCCCCCGCTCGGACGCCGGCGTCAGCCGGCCGTCGCCATGTGCCGCGCCACCCGCAGGATGGCCTCGACCGGAAGCTGCTCCGCCCGATGGGTCGGGTCGATGCCGCAGGCCGTGCAGATCGCCTCCGGGTCCCCCAGGGCCTTGAGCGGGACCCGCACCATCTTGCGGCGCTGGCCGAACAGGGTCGCCGTCACCCGCTCCACCGCCGCGATCGGCACGTCGGCCAGCGGTGTCGGCCGGGGCGTCAGGCGCACCACGGCGGAGGTCACCTTGGGCGGCGGGGTGAAGGCGCGCGGGTTGACGTCGAACAGGGGCTTGACCTCGCACAGCCACTGCGTGATGACCGACAGCCGGCTGTAGCCCCGCAGGCCGGGGCGCGCCCACAGCCGGTCGGCCACCTCCTTCTGGAACATCAGCACCAGCCCGTCCAGGTCGCCGATGCCGTGCAGCCACCGGATCAGCAGCGCGGTCGAGATGTTGTAGGGCAGGTTGGAGACGATGCGGCGCGGGCGCGGCCCCAGCTTCGCCATGTCCTGCTCCAGCGCGTCGCCCTCCACCAGCGTCAGACGGCCCGGAAAGGCCGCGCCCAGCTCCTCCAGCGCGGCGATGCAGCGGCTGTCCTTCTCGATGGCGACCACGTGCCCGCCCTGTTCCAGCAGCGCCCGGGTCAGGCCGCCCGGCCCGGGGCCGACCTCGATCACCGTCCCGGCGGTCAGGTCGCCGGCGGCGCGGGCGATGCGACGGGTCAGGTTGAGATCGAGCAGGAAGTGCTGGCCCAGCGCCTTGCGGGCGTCCAGGCCGTGGCGGGCGATGACCTCGCGCAGCGGCGGCAGGTCGGGGCCGGGGGCCGGGGCGGTGTCGGGCGGGGCGTCGGTCATGGCCGGGCCGCATCCGGAGCCAAGGCCGAGGCGGCCCGCCGCGCCGCCATGTCCGCGGCCATGCCCAGCGCTGCGATCAGGCTGGTGGGATCGGCGCGGCCCTGACCGGCGATGTCGAACGCGGTGCCGTGGTCGGGCGAGGTGCGCACGAACGGCAGCCCCAGGGTGACGTTGACCCCGCCGGCGAAGTCCAGGGTCTTCAGCGGGATCAGCGCCTGATCATGGTACATGCACAGGACCGCGTCATAGCGCGCCCGGGCCGCGTCGTGAAACAGGGTGTCGGCCGGCGCGGGATCGAACACGGTCAGGCCCTCGGCGCGCAGGGCGTCCACCGCCGGCTGGATGAGGCGGGCTTCCTCGTCGCCCATGCGGCCGCGCTCACCCGCGTGCGGGTTCAGGCCCGCCACCGCCAGCCGGGGGGCGGCGATGCCGAAGTCGCGCGCGAGCGCCCGTGCGGTGACGCGCCCGGCCTGAACGATGCTCTCGGTGGTCAGCAGCGCCGGCACCCGGGCCAGCGGCACGTGAATGGTGACCGGGACGACCCGCAGCGCCGGGCAGGCCAGCATCATGACGGCCGGCGTGCCGGGGCCGGCCAGGTCGGCCAGGTACTCGGTGTGGCCCGGGAAGGGGAAACCGGCCTGCTGCAGCACGTCCTTGTTGATCGGGTTGGTCACCACGGCGGCGGCATCGCCATCGGAGGCGAGCCGGACCGCCTCCGCGATGGCATCCCGGACCGCGCCGGCGGTGCCGGTGTCGGGCTGGCCCGGTCGCACGGCGACCGGCAAGGGCCGGTGCAGGACCGGCACCGCGGCGGGGAACACGGCGGCCGCCTCGGCCGGCGTGGCGATCCGGCGCACCGGCACCGTCCAGCCCAGGGCGGCCGCCAGCGCCGCCAGCCGGTCGGCGTCGTCGAGCACCAGGAACGGCGGAACGTCCCGCTCGGTCCGCGCCTGCCAGGCCAGCAGGGCCAGTTCGCCGCCGATTCCGGCGGGCTCGCCCATCGTCAGGGCCAGTGGCGCGGTCGGGCGGGCACCGCGAGGGGCGACGGGGTCGGGCATGGGCGGTGGCCTTCGGTGGGCTCAGATGCGGACGTCGATCAGGGCCTGTTGGCGCAGTGTGCGCAGGTGGCGATTGGCCAGCGTGTCCAGGCGCTCCTCGAACAGCCGCTGGCGCACCGCCTCGGCGGTCGGCATGCCGCCGGGCACCTCGCGCGAGCAGACCATCACGATCAGTTCGCCCCCCGGGGTGCGGATCGGATCGGAGGCCTCGTTCTCGCCCAGCCCCGTCAGGATGTCGCGCATCGGCCCGTCGAGACGCGCCACGGGGACGGTTCCGACCGGTCCGGAGTTCGGCACCTCCATCTCCTCCGCCAGGGCGTTGAGGTCGTCGCAGGTCTCGACGGTCTCCCGCACCACGGTCTTGATCTCCTCCCGCGTCCCCGCCGACAGCGCGTTCGGTCCCCGCGCCGGCATGGCGAGTTGGCTGAGGGTGAGGCGGGCGTTGTCCGGGTCGGGGACGGCGGTACGGCGGCGGTCCGCCAGGGCGAGGATATGGAACCCGCCGACGGTGCGGATGGGGTCGGATACCGTCCCCGGCCGCATGTCGAGCAGGGCCTGTTCCAGGGTGGTGTCCAGCTCGCCCTGGCGCACCCAGCCCAGGCTGCCGCCGTTGGCCGCCGACGGGCTTTGCGAGAACTGGCGGGCCAGGGGGGCGAAGCCGGCGCCGTCGCGGATCTGACTGACCAACCGCGCGGCGTTCTCCCGCACCCGGGCCTCGTCCGCCGGATTGTCGACCGGCAAGTAAATCTCTCGCACCAAGTGCTCGGGCTTGCCCTGCGCGGCCTTCAGCCGGTCCATGACGATGTCGACCTGCTCGTCGCTGATGGTGATCCGCTCGCGGAACAGGGCCTGCACGGCCTTGACCCACGCCACTTCTGCGCGGATCTGGCGCATGGCGGTGCCGCGGTCGACCCCGCTGGTCTCGATGAAGGCTTCGAATCCGCCCGGCGGGATGCCGTTCTGCTGTTCCACCTGCCGGATGGCCTCGGCCATGTTCTCGTCGCTCACCGACTGTCCCAGGCGTTCCGCCTCCTGAAGCTTCAGCGTCTCGTCGATCAGCGCGCGCAGCACCTGGTCGCGGATGCGGCCGCGCATGTCCGCCGTGTCCGGCATGCCCGATGAGGCCACCAGCAGGTCGGTGCGGGCTTCGACGTCGTAGACCGAGATGATGTCGTCGTTCACCACCGCCGCGATGCGCAGCACCATGTCCGCCTCGCGCTGCTGGGCCATCCCCGCCGTGGGGGGCAGGGCCATGGCCAGGGCGAGCAGGGGCAGCAGCGCGGCCAGGGCGAGGCGGGCGCGGCGCTTCCGGGGCGGCGCCGCCGGCCGGCGGTCGCCCCGGCCCCGGACGGCGGTCGCGGCATGGGGCGCAGCATGGGGCGCGGCATGGCGCGGGTCCGCGGACAGGCGCATGGATCCTCCTCCTCGACCTAGAAACTGAGTTCGCCCAGCGTTTTCAAGGTGATGCGCAGGACCACGCTGTCGCCGCGGTCCTCGCCGTTCACCTCGTTGTAGCTGCTCGTGTAATCAAGGGCGAGGATCAGGCACTCGTCCTCGTAGGTGAGCCCGCCCCAGAGGTCGACGGCGCGGTCGTCGGCCAGGTTGTAGCGCCCGCCGGCATAGGCGTTCCAGTACCGGCTGAAGGCGGTCCCGACGGAGGCGACGATTTCCTCGCGGCGCGGCAGGTCGTCGTCGCCGTCTCCCTCGCGGTCCGCCGTGCTCACGTAGGTTCCGCCCACGTTGAGGGCCGCCGTGCCGGCCCGGAAGCCGAGGACGGTGGTGTTGGGCGACAGGTCGTCGCGGTCCAGGCGGAAGCGGTAGAACAGATCGAGCGTGTCCGTGGGCCGGATGTCGAGGCTGCCGACATAGTCCGACAGGCCGTCGCCGTAGCCGGTCCGCGACGGGAAGAAGTCGCTGTCGAAGGCCCGCCAGGCCTGGCCGAACTGGGCGCTGACGCTGCCGCCGCCGTCGTCGAGGTAGCTCCAGCGCAGGCCGTAGTTCACCGAGACGCCGTCGTCGACGCGGTCGCGGCCGGCCGTGCGATCGCCGGTGAACAGGGTGGTGTGGTCCAGGCGTGGGTCCAGGCTGTCCTCGTTGGGAATGCGCTTGGTGTTCAGGTCGGGCGGGGTCATCGCCACCGTGACCAGCGGCTCCAGCACCTGACGGTGCCCGGCCCCCACGCGCACCATGGGGTAGCGCAACCGGGCGCGGGCCGAGGGATAGGCCCGGGCCACGGTGCCGTCGAAGCCGGAGTCGGGATCGCCGGCGACCTGGTTGGCGTCCTCGACCCAGTACAGGTCGGTGTTGAGGCGCGCCTCCAGGTCGTAGGCCAGGCCCCACGACGTGGCGCCGGGCCGGGTCCAGCCCACGGAGCCGGACACGCGCGTGCCGCTGGCGCCGTCGGCGCGATGGATGCCCTGCACACTGGCGTCGAGCAGTGCCCGGCCGCCGCCCAGGACCCCGGGCGCGCTCTCGTAGGCATAGGTCATCAGCGGCAGCACGAGGGGGTTTTCGTCGTCGTCGCGATCGACCCGGGTGTCGTCGTAAGCGAAGCCTTCGAGGGCGGCATAGCTGCGGTCGGCGAACGCCTCGACGTAGCCGCGGTTGGTCAGCCAGGTCGGGCGCGGGAAGCCGTAGCGGTCGCGATAGCCGTCGAACGCGGACAGCTCGCTGTCGAAGCCGGCGCGCCAGACGTCGTTGATGTGCCAGCGCCCCCGGCTGTCGAGGTGGCCGGACAGGCCCTCCTCGCCGTCGTCGGTCAGGCTGCCGTTAAAGAACAGTTCGCCCTCGGCGAAGCGCACCCGGTACTCGGGGTGCAGCAGCCAGCCCTCGTCGCTCATGCCCCGCACCGCCAGCGTGGCGTCCTGCTGGTCGTTGAGGATGGCGTAATAGGGAACCTCGGTCCAAAACCCCATGCGGTCGTCGGCGCCGAAGATCGGCGACAGCAGACCGCTGCGTCGGTAGACGGTGGGGTCGGGCTGCGACAGGTACGGGGTGTAGGCGACCGGGATGCCGAACACCTCCAGGGTGGCGTCGCGGTAGATGATGTCGCGCGCCACCTCGTCATGGGTGACGTGCGCGGCGCGGATCTGCCACAGCGGGCGCATGCGCTCGCGGGTGCCCTCGCGGTTGCCGCTCACGGTGGGCCAGGGCGACCCCTCGCTGGTCGGGCAGGTGTCGCAGGGGGTGTAGACGCCCTTCCAGAAGTCCTTGCGCTCGCCTTCGGTGCGGGTGGCGTAGACGGCGGCGATCCGCGAGCGGTCCGCCAGCAGCACCGACATGTCGCGCACAAAGCCGTCCTTGAAGTCGGCCGACAGCTCCACGTAATTCGCGAAATAGGTGGTGCCGTCGGCTTCGACGACCCGCACGTTTCCGTTGGCGGTGAGGGTATCGGTGCGCTCGTTGTAGGCCACCATGTCGGCCAGGACCACGCGCGGGCCGTTGGTCAGCTCAACGTTGCCGCGCGCGCTGTACAGTCCAAGGTCGCGCTCGTAGCGCAGTTCGTCGGCGCGGATGAGGGTTGGCGCGGCCCGCTCGGCGTCTTGGGGGGCGGGCGTCGTCGCGGGGGAGGCCGGTGGCGGCGGCTCCGCCGGCGCATCGGCGGCGACCGGTCGTGCCGGCGGCGGCCCGGCGGGTGACGAGGCGGGTGACGAGGCGGGTGACGAGGCGGGCAACGCCGGGGCCAGCGTGTCGGGCACCGGGCGCAGCCGGGGCGTCGGCACCGCCATCCGCGCCGGCGTGGAGACGCGCGGCGTCGCCGGAAGGCCGCTGCGTCCGGCCGGCGCGAGGGTCTCGGGGACGGGACTGAGGCGCACCTCGGGCACGGCATCCCGGGGGGGCGACAGGCCGCCGAGCACGCCGCCGGAGCCGGCGCCGGAGCCGGCGCCGGAGCCGGCGCCGGACCCGGCGCCGCTTCTGGGGTCCGCGCGGAGATCGACGTCGCGGAAGCCCTGGCCGGGTCCGGCGAGGTCCCGTGCGCTCAGCGCCCAGGCCGGGTCCGCCGCTCCCGCGGCCGCCGCTCCGACAAGGATCCATGCCGCGATGCGCGCCGGCGCCGCCGGCCTCGGCCTTCCCCAGTCGACACGCGGCACGGCGCTCCACCCCTCCAGACACGTCCTGACGCGCGGAGTATAGGCGGATCCGCCGCGCCGGAACCAGGGTTTCCGGGCACCGCCAGACACGCCACGCCGGCCGGGGACGGCTGGGTCAGTAGGCGATCTCGACCACCTCGCCCATGCGGACGAACTCGAGCCGCTCCTTGACTTCGCCGCGCGGGCTGACGAGGCGCAGCCCCATGGCGCGGTCCTGGGCGATGCGGCCAGCGGTCAGCAGCAGGCCGAGCCCCTGCGAATCAATGAAATCGAGGGAGTCGAGATGCATGTCGCAATGACGCACCGGGCTGTTCTCCAGGCGGGCCAGCACCTCGTGGAACTGCGCGGTGGCGCGGTGGGTGAGGCGGTGGTGCAGCCGCACCACCAGGGTGTCGCCGGTCCGTTCGATCACGTGCGTGGTCATGGGCGGCTCCTCTTGAGTCGAGGGTGAAACCTCCGGTGTCCGGGACGTCCGGGGCCGTTCGACCCCGGACGCCGGCGGCGATGGGGGCCGACGCCGGACCGGGTGTTGCCGGGACCGATGGGTCGGAAGCGTTGAGGTGCGCCGTCCGGCGCCGGGTTCGCGGTGGTCTCCACGGCCACCAGGGCCGTGCGGTGCGCGCGCTGGGCCTCGTCCTTGGGGTAGCCCTTTTCAGCTTGGGACAGCCCTCTTCAGCGTGGGGCAGCCCTCTTTAGAATGAGGCGCGGGCCAGAAGACCTTCCTTAGGAGGAAATGCTAAACGGAAATGCAGTGCCGAGTCCATGGAAGAGTTGATGACGGCGCCATCGGGCCGCCGGCCCCGCGCCGTCAGTCGGCTGCCCGGGGCGCGCCGTTGCGTTTGATGTCCGGGCGCCCATCGGTGCGGTCGTCCCCGATGTACTGGTCATGCAGCGCCTCGTACCGCCGGAGCAGGTCGGCGAGGGCGACACATCCCCCCACCCGCTCGTGCTCCTCGCGACACGCGTCAGCAATCCTGTTCAGAACCGTTACGTTCGAGGTGCCGAATGGGATCCCCACGATGCGGTGACGCAGGCGCCGCATCGCCGGGCAGGTTGCGGCATCACAGTGTCGACCCGCGAACATGACGCGAAGCAGGAGCGCACGGAACGCCTCCTTGCTGAGGGTTTTCATCGGATATGCCTTCTGCTGCCGAAGGCGGCAGCATGGGGTGTCCCGGTAAATCCATCGTTAACCGGGAAGAACGATCGTATATTACAATATCAATATATTACGATATCAATCGGTCTTTGCGGCCGGCACAGGGGCGACCGGCGGTCGGTTCGTTCTTTGCGTGCGCCATGCCGGGCGCACCACGGTCAAGAGGCCCGGGGCGGCTGCCCCGGGGGCGTGAAAAAAGGGTTCATGACGGAAAATCGGGGAGGGGCGGACAACGGGACGGTCTGACACACTGGTAGTTGCGACACGACACAGACTGCCAGGGAGGCCCCGTT
>NZ_JACIGI010000033.1 GCF_014197795.1 Roseospira goensis | reverse complement strand
TCAAGGTCATCAAGCGGATGGCCTACGGTTTCCGGGATGACGCCTACTTCTTTCTCAAGATCCGCGCCGCTTACCCCGGAATTCCGTGATGAACCATTTTTTTGCCGGGTAACTGCAACGTGTCCGTGACATTGCCGGTGCCTTGTGTCAATTTCCCTTGACTCACACGGCCGGCCGCCGTGAGGTGGACAGGCAGACGGCCCGGTCGCCGCCCGTTCCGGACCGCTGTGATCCCGGCAACCCCGTGGGGCCGCAGGCCGCCGGGTTCGGCCCCGCCGACCCGTTCGCGCCCGTCCCTGCGGTCCGACCTGGAGACCGCCGCGCGATGACTCAGGTCCCGCGTCCCAACTCCGCCGCCGCCCGCGACGTGCGCAGCCAACTGCATCCTTACACCAATCCGGTGCTGCACGAGCAGAGCGGACCCATGGTCGTCACCCGGGGTGACGGCGTCTGGGTCGAGGACGAGCGCGGCGACCGTTACATCGAAGGGCTGGCCGGGCTGTGGTGCACGGCGCTCGGGTTCTCGGCGGAGGAACGGCTGGCCCGCGTCGCCTACGAGCAGATGCGCCGGCTGTCGTTCTACCATCCCTTCGGCCACAAGGCCCACGTGCCGGGCATCGACCTGGCCGAGGCGCTGCTGGCGATGGCCCCGGTGCCAATGTCGAAGGTGTTCTTCTGCAACTCGGGCTCCGAGGCCAACGACACCGCGATCAAGTTCATCCGCTTCTACAACAATGCCCTGGGCCGGCCCGAGAAGAAGAAGATCATCAGCCGCCTGAAGGCCTATCACGGCGTCACTGTGGCCAGCGCCAGCCTGACCGGGCTGCCCAACAACCACCGCGACTTCGACCTGCCGCTGGCGGGCATCCTGCACACCACCTGCCCGCACCACTACCATGGCGCCGCCGAGGGCGAGAGCCCGGACGCCTTCGCCAGCCGCTGCGCCGAGGAGCTGGAGGCGCTGATCCAGGCCGAGGGGCCGGACACCATCGCCGCCTTCTTCGCCGAGCCGGTGATGGGCGCCGGCGGCGTCATCGTGCCGCCACCGACCTATTTCGAGAAGATCCAGGCGGTGCTGAAGCGTCACGACATTCTTTTCGTGGCCGACGAGGTGATCTGCGGCTTCGGGCGCACCGGCAACCCCTGGGGCTGCCAGACCTTCGACCTGAAGCCCGACATGATCGCCTGCGCCAAGCAGCTCTCGTCCGGCTACCTGCCCCTCGCCGCCTTGATGATGACAGAAAGCGTCTATGAGGTGATCCGCGACAATGCCGGCCGCATCGGCATCCTGGGGCACGGCTACACCTACGGCGGCCACCCGGTGGCCTGCGCCGTTGCGTTGGAGACCCTCGCCATTTACCGGGAACGGGACCTGTTCGGACACGCCGCCGCGGTCGGCCCGCGCCTCCAGGCGCGGCTGCGCGACCTGGCCGATCACCCGCTGGTCGGCGAGGTGCGCGGGGTGGGCCTGATCGGGGGCGTCGAACTGAGCCGGGACAAGGCCAGCCGCCAGCCGTTCGATCCCGCCCAGGGGGTGGGGGCGGCGATGACCCGCCACCTGCACGCCCACGGCGTCATCACCCGCGTCATAGGGGACACGGTGGCGTTCTCGCCGCCGCTCATCATCACCGAAGAGGAGATCGACACCATGGTCGACAGAGTCGCCCGCGCCCTGGACGACACCCTGGCCTGGTGCCGGGCCGAGGCGCTGGTGACGGCCTAGGCCGCGCCGGCGCGTGCCGTGGTCCGGTGCGGGGCAACCGGCGCTCCGCGGGGGATCGGACCGATGGCGGCGGCCGGCCCATCACGCCCAATTCCCATGTTCCCCCGCCTGCCGTTGCCAGGACCATCAGGGCCGCGCTACCTTCGCGGAGAAGGGCCAGGATCCAGGACATGGTGGCAACGTGGATCGGGGCATCGTCTGACCGAGAGGACGTGACCGATGGAGTACAAGAGCTATTTCGCGGACCGTTTGCGTGATCTGCGCGACGAGGGGCGGTATCGCGTGTTCTGCGACCTGGAGCGCCGAACCGACCGGTTCCCGAAAGCCATCAACCATCGCGACGGCAAGACGTACGACGTCACCATCTGGTGCTCGAACGACTACATGGGCATGGGCATGCATCCCGTGGTCACCGGCGCCATCGCGGACACGGTGCAGGCCTGCGGGTCGGGCGCCGGCGGCACGCGCAACATCTCCGGCACCACGCACCATCACGTGCTGCTGGAGGACGAGCTGGCGTCCTGGCACGACAAGGAAGCGGCCCTGATCTTCACCAGCGGCTACGTGGCCAACCTGACCACGCTGATGACGCTGGGCCAGCAGATCCCCGACCTCGTGATCTTCTCCGATGCCCTCAACCACAACAGCATGATCGAGGGCGTGCGCCATTCCCGCGCCCCCAAGAAGATCTTCAAGCACAATGATCCGAAGGACCTCGACCGCCTGCTGTCCGAGTATCCGCGCGCCCAGCCCAAGCTGGTGGCCTTCGAGTCGGTCTACTCCATGGACGGCGACATCGCCCCCATCGCCGACATCTGCGATGTGGCGGAGAAGCATGGTGCGTTGACCTTCCTGGACGAGGTGCATGCCGTCGGCATGTACGGCGAGCAGGGCTCGGGCGTGGCCGAGCGCGACGGCGTCGTCGACCGCATCGACATCATCCAGGCCACCATGGGCAAGGCCATCGGCTGTATCGGCGGCTATATCGCCGGCGACGCCGATCTGGTCGACTTCGTGCGCAGCTTCGGCGCCGGCTTCATCTTCACCACCTCGCTGCCGCCGGGCATCGCCGCCGGCGCCCGCGCCAGCATCCAGCACCTGCGCGCCCACAACGAACTGCGCGTGCGCCATCAGGAGCGGGCGGCGACCCTGAAGCGCCGGCTGCGCGAGCTGAACCTGCCGGTCATGGACTCGGTCAGCCACATCGTGCCGGTGCTGGTGGGCGACGCCGCGCTGTGCAAGCAGGCCTCCGACCTGCTGCTGACGCGGCACAACATCTACGTCCAGCCGATCAACTACCCGACCGTGCCGCGCGGC
Source organism: Roseospira goensis (assembly GCF_014197795.1). GTDB lineage: Bacteria > Pseudomonadota > Alphaproteobacteria > Rhodospirillales > Rhodospirillaceae > Rhodospira > Rhodospira goensis. The sequence goes on along the minus strand of NZ_JACIGI010000033.1, from coordinate 36,129 downwards.
ACCGAGCGTCTGCGCATCACGCCGACGCCGCTGCACGACGACGCCCTGATGGACCATCTGGTGGCGTCGCTGCTGGATGTCTGGAGCAGCCTCGGCATCAACCAGCAGGCGGCCTGATACCGCCCCACCCCGCGCGCCGCAGCGCGGACCGACCCCACCCAGCCCCCGCGCCGGCCGCCGGCGCGGGGGTCGTGCGTTCGACCCCACCCGTCGTCCCCGAGACCCGCCGCCGTGACCGCCGCCCCGCTCCGACCTCCGCCGCAGGCCCCGCCCTCTCCGCCGCCGACGCTGCTGATCGCCGCCCTGTGCGCCGCCGAGGTGCTGACCATGATCGGGGTGTTCGCCTTCGCGGCCCTGCTGCCGGCCTTCATGGCGGCGTGGGACCTGAGCAGCACAGAGGCCGGCTGGATCGGCGGCATCGTGTTCGCCGGCTACGCCGTGGCGGCGCCGGTGCTGGTGGCGCTGACCGACCGGGTGGACGCCCGCCGGGTGTTCGTCGGCGGTGCCCTGCTGGCCGGCGGCGCCAACCTGGCCTTCGCCGTCGCCGCCGATGGGTTCTGGAGCGCGCTGCTGCTGCGCGCCCTGGCCGGGGTCGGGCTGGCCGGCACCTACATGCCCGGCCTGCGGGTCCTGGTCGACCGCCTGCCACCGGCGCGCCGCCCGGGCGCGGTGCCGCTGTATACCGCCTCGTTCAGCCTGGGCAGCGCCGTGTCCTATCTGATCCCGGCCCTGGTGGCGGACCTGGCCGGCTGGCGGACCGCCTTCGCCGTGGCGGGGCTGGCCGCCGTCGCCGCCACCGCGCTGCTGGTGTGGCTGCCGCGGCACCGCCCGGAGCCGCCCGCCGACGGCGCGCGCGGCGCCCTCCTGGACTTCCGGCCGGTGTTCGCCAGCCGGGCGACCATGGGCTACGTGCTGGGCTACGTGGCCCACATGTGGGAGCTGTTCGCCTTCCGCGCCTGGATCGTCGCCTTCCTCGGCTTCGGTCTGGCGGCGGGCGCGACCGGCCCGGCCGACGCCGGCGGGACCGGGCTGCTGGCACCGGGATCGGTGGCGACCTGGGGCGCGCTGGTCGCCATGGCGGCCAGCATCGGCGGCGCCCGGGTGGCGACGCGACGCGGGCGGGCCGCCACCACGCAGGTGTTCATGGCCGCCTCGGCCCTGATGGCCCTCGGCTTCGGCTGGTGCGCCGGCCTGCCCTACCCGGTGCTGGCCGGGCTGGCGATCCTGTACGCCGGCCTGATCCAGCTCGATTCGGCCGCCCTAACCACCGGCGCGGTCGAAACCGCCCCGGCCGGCCGGCGCGGCGCCACCCTGGCGGTACACTCCCTGCTCGGGTTCGGCGCCGCCTTCCTGGGGCCGCTGCTGTTCGGCCTCACGCTCGACCTGGCCGGCGGCCGCGACTCGGCGGCCGCCTGGGGCGTGGCCTTCGCCCTGGTCGGGGGGATCGGGCTGCTCGGCATCCCGGCCCTGGCGCTGGCGCGCGGGCGGCCCCGCACGGCGCGCGGCGGATGACGCGCAGGTGCCCCGCCGGCGCCACGCGCGGCCGGTGCCGGTGCTACAGCGTGCGCTCGCAGAAGTACCAGTCGGTATACGCGTAGCCAGCGTCAGCCCGCGCCGCCGCCTCGGCAGCGGTCTTCGGCGGCGGCACGATGACCTTGGCGCCCGGCTGCCAGCCCTCCGGCGTGGCCACGCCGTGGGCATCGCTGACCTGAAGCCCCTTGAGCAGACGCAGGACCTCCGGCACCGAACGGCCGTTGCTCATGGGATAGTAGATCATGGCGCGCAGGGTGCCCTGGGGGTCGATCAGGAAGGTCGCGCGCACCGCCGAGGTGTCGGAGGCGCCCGGCTGGATCATGCCGTAGGCCCGCGCCACCTGCATCGACAGATCGGCGATGATCGGGAACGGGATGGCGACACCGAACTTCTCCTGGATGTTCCGGATCCAGGCCAGGTGCGAGAAGGTGGAGTCGATCGACAGGCCCAGAAGGTCGCAGTTCAGCGCGTCGAAATCGTCGGCGGCACGGGCGAAGGCCATGAACTCGGTCGTGCACACCGGGGTGAAGTCGGCCGGGTGCGAGAACAGCACCAGCCAGCGGCCGCGGTAGTCGGCCAAGCTCTTCGGGCCGTGCGTGGTCTCGGCGACGAAGTCCGGGGCCGGCTCGTTCAGGCGCGGCAGCCCCATGGTCGTGGGGGCGGTGGAGGCGGTGGGGGCAACGGCGGTCGCGGTGGCAGTCATGGGCGGGCTCTCCTCTCCGGGTGGGTGCCGGCGGTGTGTGGCCGACGCGGCGTGTATGAGAGGACCCTAATAGAGCAAATGACCCCAGTCCAATTGATGGTATTGTGCCGTTTGATCGGTCCGGCCGATTGTTCCGCCCACCGCCCCTACCGGGCCCCCAGAACACCGCCCACCACCTGCTCCAGGTTCTCCGCCAGCACCGGCGAGACGTAGCCGCCCTCCTGCACCAGCACCAGCGGTCGGCCGAACGCCCCCAGCAGCGCCCCCACGCGCGCGAACCCGTCCGGGGTGATCGCCAGTCCGCCAAAGGGATCCTCGGCCGAGGCGTCGAGCCCGAGCGCCACCACCAGCACGTCGGGCGCGAAGGCGTCGATGCGGGCCAGGGCCGTCTCCACCGTCTCCAGCCACGCGGCATCGCCGGTGCCCAGCGGCAGCGGAAGGTTGAGGTTGAAGCCCAGCCCGGGGCCGCGCCCGCGCTCGGCGGCATGGCCCCAGAAGAAGGGGTAGAAGTCGGCCGGGTCGGCGTGGACCGAGACCGTCAGCACGTCGGCGCGGTCGTAGAAGATGGCCTGGGTGCCATTGCCGTGGTGCAGGTCGACGTCCAGCACCGCCACCCGGCGGCCGGCGGCGGTCAGGTCGGCGGCGGCGATGGCGCTGTTGTTCAGATAGCAGAAGCCGCCGGCCAGGTCGGGGCCGGCGTGGTGTCCGGGCGGCCGGCACAGGGCATAGGCGACACGCTCGCCGTCGTGCACCGCGCGGGCCGCGGCCACGGCGCCATGGGCGCTGGCGCGCACCGTGGTCCAGGTCTCGCGCAGCACCGGGCAGGCGTAGTCCCCCAGGTGGTAGCCGGCCTGCCCCACGGCGGCGCGCGGGTAGGCGCCGTCGCGGCGGTCCGGGAACACGTTCGGCCGCACCGCCGCGCTGGCGCCGGGCAGGCGCTGCCAGCGGGTCCAGATGGTGCGCAGGAAGTGCAGGTACTCGGCGGTGTGCACCCGGGCCAGCGGCGCGTCGCCGGAGTCGGGCGGTGCCTCCGGGGTCAGGCCAAGGTTCGAGACCGCCCGCAGAAGGTGGTCGATCCGGGTCGGCTGTTCCGGGATCGGGCGCAGGGTGCCGTTGACCAGGAAACTGTCACCGGCGTGGGCGCGCTGGGCCGGCGAGAGAAAGACGCGCATGGATCCACCTCGGATGCAGGGACAGGGGCGGGGGGCACGGGGCCAGCCTACACGCGCCCGCACGCCCCCGCATCAGGCGTCAGCCCTCCTCCACCCGCGCCCGCGCCCGGGGATGGGCGGCCTGGTACAGCCGGTGCAGACGGCCGCCGTCCACCGCCGTGTAGCGCTGGGTGGTGGACAGCGAGGCGTGGCCCAGCAGCTCCTGAATGGTGCGCAGGTCGCCGCCGCGCGCCAGCAGATGGGTGGCGAAGCTGTGCCGCAGGGCGTGCGGGGTGGCGTCCTCCGGCAGCCCCAGCAGGGCGCGCAGCCGCCGCACCTGGCGTTGCACCACGCCGGGGTTGAGGGGGCCGCCGCGCACCCCGACGAACAGCGGGTCGTCCGGCCCCAGCGCGAACGGGCAGGCGGCCAGGTAGTCCGCCACCGCCGCCGCCACCACCGGCAACACCGGAACCAGGCGCTGCTTGCGGCCCTTGCCGGTGACCACCAGGGTAGCGCCCGACGGCGCGTCGCGCCGGGTCAGCGCCAGCGCCTCGCCCAGGCGCAGGCCGGCGCCGTACAGCAGCGTCAACAGGGCCGCGTCCCGCTTCGCCACCCAGCCCTGATCCTGGAGCGTCGGCGCGGCGGCCAGCGCCTCGCGCGCGGCGTCCTCGTCCAGGGCGCGCGGCACCCCGGGGCGCGGGCGCGGGCCGCGCACCTGGGCGATGGCGGGATTGTGGGCCAGGCCCTCGCGGTCGAGCCAGCGGTAGAAGCCGCGCAGGGTGGACAGGCTGCGCGCCTGGGTGGTGCGCGAGACCCCGCCCGCGCCGCGCCAGGCCAACCAGGCGCGCACATCGGCGGCCGGCAGGGTGGCGAGATCGGCCAGGGTCGGCGGGCCGCCCAGGTGCTCGCCCAGAAAGGCGAGGAACCCGGCCAGATCACGGCCGTAGGCGTCCAGGGTGTGGGCACTGGCGCGGCGCTCGCCCCACAACCAGGCGCGCCAGCGCGCCACCGCCGCGCGCACGGCGGCGTCCCCGGCGACGGGGGCTTCCGGCGTCGCGGGCGCGTCGGGAGCCTCCACCCCGTCGGCGTTCGAGGGGGTCTGTGACACGTTCATGAACCGGCTCCGCACCGAATGGCGCCGTCATGGTGCGCCATCGGACCACGGTCCGCAAACCCCCGAGATCAAACCCCCGAGATCAAATCCCCGGGATCACGCCGGCCGCGCCAGCGCCCCGGACTCGCCGGCAGCCGCCAGGCTCTCCGGGTAGACGAACACCCCGCCCGGGGCGCGGTGCAGCTCCGCCGTCAGCAGGTCCAGGAACAGCCGCTCGGCGCGCGACAGGTTGGTGCGCGGGTTGGTGACCAGGAAGATGTCCACCGCCGGCGGCCGGGCCTGCGCCTCTCCGCCGGGGTCGCCGACCGCGGTATCCGGCACGGGATCGTAGGGCGGCAGCCGCCACAGCAGGCCGTCGCGCACATCGCGGGCCACGGCGTGGATGGGCAGCGGGCCGATGCCGAGCCCGGCCACGATCATGCGCCGCACCTCCTCCAGGTTGGCGGCGGTGCCGACGGTGCGGCCGTCGAGGCGATGGTGCGCCCGCAGCACGGCGATGGCCCGCAGGGCATCGTTGGGGCTGTCGGTGCCGAACGAGACGAAGGTCTCGGCCCGCAGGTCGTCCACCGTCAGGTCGCGGCGGCCGAACAGGCGGTGCGCCGGGCCGCAGAAGAAGCCGAAATGCTCCCGGAACAGCAGCCGATAGTCGAGCTGCGGATGGGGCTGGCCCACCAGCCCGATGCCGGCGCTGGCCTGGCGCGACAGCACCGTCTGGGCGACCACGCTGGAGCGCGCCACCTCGATGTCCAGCGTCACCAGCGGGTGCTGGGCGTGGAACCGCGCCAGCACGGAGTCCAGCGGCGGGAACACCACGTGGCTGGCCAGCACCAGCCGGATGTGGCCGTCCAGGTCGGCTTCGCCGTCGATCATCAGATGACCCAGCCGCCCGATGGCGCCGCAGATGTCCTGGCACTCGCGGTACAGCACGGTGCCCTGGTCGGTCAGCTCGAAGCGGCCCGGGGCGCGGTCGATGAGGCGCTGCCCCAGGCGGTCCTCCAGCCGCTTGAGGGCGTTGCTGACGCTGGGCTGGCGCAGCAGCAGGCGGTTGGCGGCCCGGGTGATGGAGCCTTCCTCGACGATCACCATGAAGGTGTGCAGCAGGTTCCAGTCGAACTCCCGGCGCGCCAGCGGCGACGCCTCGGCGGCCCCCTGGGCTTGGGGCTGGAACTGGGATTGGGATTGGGGTTGGGGTTGGGGCTGGGCCGGGCCGCCGGCCTCCGGGCTCGCGTCCACCACCGTCCCGTCGCGCCCCGAGCCGACGGGCTCCTCGCCGGTCATCATCGGCCCACCCCCTATAGACCTGGACTATCCATTGCATTGTCCGTATCTATTTGCGCTATGTCCATCTCACAGGCGTCATAGCCCGAAAGACGGGTTCAAGGCGCGTGAGGTCGCGTCCCCCGTCGCCGCGCACCGCGGCGCGTCACACCCGGCTCCGCCGGAGGCGGGCACGACGCCACACTGCGGGCGGACACGGGGAAAGTTCACGGCATCACGGCGACGGGAGGCGCCCCCATGGCCGCATCCGCTTCCCCGGCGGCCGGGTTCGACCGGCGGCCCTGGCTGCTGCTGTCGCCCGCGCTGGCGTCGGTGACCCTGCTCTTGGTCATCCCGACGCTGTTCATCGTGGTTTATTCGTTCTGGCTGCGCACCGCCACGGGGGCGGAACAGGTCGGCTTCTTCCTGGACAATTGGGAAGAGGTCCTGACCGACCGCTTCTATCGCGATATCCTGCTCCAGACCCTGCGCATCGCCGCGATCTCCACGGTGATTTGTGCCCTGGTGGGCTACATCCCCGCCTACTTCATCGCCTATACGCCGACCCGCCACAAAGCGCTGCTGCTGCTGCTGCTGATGCTGCCGTTCTGGGTCAGCTACATCATCCGCACCATGTCCTGGATCAACATCCTGGGGGTGTCGGGCGCGGTGAACAGCGCGCTGCTGTGGGCCGGGCTGGTCGATGAGCCGATCCAGATGCTCTACAACGAGGCCACGGTGATCCTGGGCCTGGTGCATTTCCTGCTGCCGTTCATGATCCTGAACATCTACGTCAGCCTGGACGGCATCGACCGCAGCCTGACCGACGCCGCGCGGTCGCTCGGCTGCACCGGCTGGCAGGCGTTCCGCGAGGTCACGCTGCCGCTGTCGGTGCCGGGGCTGGCGGCCGGGTCGCTGCTGTGCTTCGTGCTGGGGGCCGGAACCTACATCACGCCGATGGTGCTGGGCGGGCCGACCAACGCCATGTTCGCCAATCTGGTGTTCGAGGCCATCGTCACCCAGCTCAACTGGCCGCTGGGCTCGGCGCTGTCGCTGCTGCTGCTGGCGCTGCTGGGGGCGCTGGTGATGGTCTACAGCCGCTTCCTCGGCATCGACCAGATCGCCAAGAGCTTCCGCTAGCGCCGCCGGGAGAGGGGAGACACGTCATGAGCCTGGCCTGGACCGCCATCCGCCTCGGCACCGTGCTGGTCTACCTGTTCATGTTCGCGCCGGTGGCGGTGGTCATGCTGCTGTCGTTCAACGCCAACCAGTTCGGCAGCTTCCCGCTGGAGGGGCTGTCGCTGCGCTGGTTCGTGGCCCTGATCGAAAACGACGCCATCGTGCGCGCGTTCCAGACCTCGCTGGTGCTGGGGCTGCTGACCAGCGTGATTTCCACCACCATGGGCGTGCTCGCGGCACTGGCCATGGTGCGCTACGACTTCCCGGGCAAGCGCCTGATCTCCACCGCGCTGATCGCGCCGATCCTGGTGCCGGAGGTGGTGCTGGCGGTGGCGCTGCTGCTGTTCCTCCAGGCCCTCGACGTGCCGCGCAGCTTCTTCCTGCTGCTGATGGGGCATGTGATCTTCACGCTGCCGTTCGTCGTGCTGGTGGTCCAGGCCCGGCTGGTGGGTATCCGGCGCGAGTACGAGGAGGCCGCGCTCAGCCTGGGGGCCAACGCCTTTCAGACCTTCCGCGAGGTCACCCTGCCGCTGATGCTGCCGGCGGTGCTGGCCGGCATGCTGTTCTCGTTCACCATCTCGTTCGACGACATCACCGGGACGCTGTTCTGGAAGCCCGGCGGGGTGGAGACCGTGCCGACCCAGATCTTCGCCATGCTGCGCAATTCGATCAGCCCGGAGATCAACGCCCTGGGCACGGTGATGGTGGTGTTCACTGTCGCCCTGCCGCTGCTGGGGGCGGCGCTGGCGCGGCGGCTGGCGGCGCGCATGTCGGGCCGTTAGGGAGGGCCGGGCGCCCGGGCATGGACGCAAGGGCCGGCCGGCCCGACGTCCTTGCAGACACACAAGAACCACGAACCGACGATCCACAGGGAGACGACAGCACCATGGACGACACCAAGCGTTACGAGCGCCTGCTGGAGCGCTATCGCAACGGCGACATCGACCGCCGCGGCTTCCTCGGCCTGATCGGCGCCGCCGGCCTGGCCGCCGGGCTGGTCGGCGGCCCCATGACGATGCTGGCGCGCCAAGCCCGCGCCGCCACCCCCGACCAGGTCCGCTTCGACGGCTGGGGCGGCGTGGTCTCGGAAGCCTTCCGCGAGTACGCCTTCGAGCCCTACACCGCCAAGACCGGGATCGCGGTCGTCGACGGCACCTTCGGCGGCGCCGACGAGTACCTGGCCCGGGTCAAGGCCAGCCAGCCGGGCGAGTTCAACATCGCCCATCTGTCGGGCGTGTTCGACTACGCGCGCTACCACAACCTGGGCCTGTCCACGACCCTGAACGAGGACAACATCCCCAACCTGAAGCTGGTGATCACCGCGCTGATGGACGCCTTCCGCCCGATCACCGGCGGGGCGCTCTCGGCCGCGCCGTACGATTACGGCACCACCGGCATCGCCTACAACCGCAAGCACGTCAGCGACGACGAGGCCCGGGCGCAAGGGGCCAACCTGCTGGTCAACCCGGACTTCAAGGGCAAGATCGGCGGCTGGGGCGAGTGGAAGACCCGGATCTGGTACGCCGCCCTGCAGACCGGCCAGGACCCGAACGGCATCGAGGACATGGACGCGGTCTGGGACAAGCTCCGCGAGCACCGCGACCTTCTGCTGAAGTACTGGAACTCCGGCGCCGAGCTGATGAGCCTGCTGGCCGAGGAAGAAATCTACGTCACCGAGGCCTGGTCCGGCCGCGTCAAGGCGTTGCAGGAGCAGGGCCACGACATCGGCTACCTGGACCCGCCCGGGGGCCTCGCGTGGCAGGAATGCCTGTTCGTCATCAAGGGCAGCCCGATGGCCGCCTGCGAGGAACTGCTCAACTTCATGCTGGAGCCGGAGGTGGCCATTGCCGTCGCCGAGGGCCAGAACTACCCGCCGGCGCTGGACCCGACCAAGGTCGAGCTGACGGACAAGGTCCGCGCCCTGCCGGCCTTCGACCCGACCGGCACGCTGGAGTCGCTGAACTTCTTCGACCCGGACTACTGGAACAGCCACGAGGGCGAGTGGTCCAAGACCTTCGGGCGCGTGCAGAAGGGGTATTGAGGCCGCCGCCCGCCATCCTGAACATGCCGGACGGGGGTTGCACCCCCGTCCGGAACCGTTCAACGGTCGGCTGCGGAAAACGGTTCCGGGCGGCAGTGCAACTCCCGCCCGACGGTAACTGATGTCAACACGGACCCGCCGCCCATGAGCACCTCCCCCCCCGCGGTCGACCTGGACGGCGTCGAAAAGCGCTTCGGCGAGTTTGTCGCGGTGCGCCCGACCGACCTGACCGTGCCCGAAGGATCGTTCGTCACCCTGCTCGGCCCCTCCGGCTGCGGCAAGACCACCACCCTGCGCATGATCGCCGGCCTTCTGGACCCCACCGCGGGTGACATCCGCATCAAGGGTCGGTCGGTCACCGCCGTGCCGATCCACAAGCGCAACCTGGGCCTGGTGTTCCAGAACTACGCCCTGTTCCCGCACAAGAGCGTGTTCGACAACGTCGCCTTCGGCCTCAAGTACCGGGACGTGAAACGCGACGAGGTCACCCGGCGCGTGCGCGACGCCCTCACCCTGGTGCAGTTGCCGCACGTCGAGGACCGCCGCCCGATCCAGCTCTCCGGCGGCCAGCAGCAGCGCATCGCGCTGGCCCGCGCCATCGTCATCCAGCCCGACGTGCTGCTGCTGGACGAGCCCCTGTCCGCGCTGGACGCCAACCTGCGCGAAGAAATGCGGGTGGAGCTGAAGCGCATCCAGCGCGAACTCGGCATCGCCACCGTGTTCGTCACCCACGACCAGTCCGAGGCGCTGGCGATGTCGGATTCGGTGGTGGTCATGAACCAGGGCTGGGTGGAGCAGATGGGGCCACCCGAACAGGTCTACAACGAACCGGCCAGCGCCTTCGTCGCCGACTTCCTGGGCCATTCCAACATCCTGGCCGGGCGGGTGGCGGGCGAGGACGGCGGCTTCGTCAAGGTGATCACCGACGCCGGCGCCACCATCCTGTGCCACACCCGCGACCGCGCCGGCCGCCCCGAGGGCGAGCGGGTGCGCCTGGTGATGCGGGCCGAGCGGCTGCTGCTGGCGGAGCGCCACGACCCGGCCCCGGGCCACAGCATCATGGATGCCCGGGTGCGCACCGTGGACTACCTGGGGCAGAGTGCGCGCTACTTCCTGACCACCACCGGCGACGCCGGCGATCCGGGCGCCGGCGTCGACCTCCAGGCCATCAACCCCATCGACCGCACACCGTTCCCGGAGGGTGCGGCGGTGCAGGTGCGGGTGCGCGGCGAGGACTGCGTGCTGCTGGACGGCGATGCGGATGGCTGACCCGGCGGTCTCGCGCCCACGCTCGCGAGGCGGCGCCGAGGTGTCACGCGGTCCCACGCGGGAGCGTGGGACCGAGAGAACCCCATCTCGCGCCCACGCTCCCGCGTGGGCGCCCGACCAGGGGCGCAGGGTCCTACGCGGGAGCGTCGGACCGAGAAAGGATGGCTGACCGGCCCCGCCGCGTCCGGGGGTACGGGTGGCGCCGCCGCCTCGGTGGTTCTTTCCAGCAACGGGGCAGGAGATGACCACCAAGACACCAAGGCACCAAGGGGGCAGCACCCGGCCGCGCCCGTCGGCGCGGACCTCGGCGTGGTCGACTTTGTTTTTCATGTTGTGCTGAAGGTCGAGGCGCGTGATGCAGAGTCGGGATCGTGCAACGCCTTGGTGCCTTCGTGCCTTGGTGGTTCTTTTCATCGACGGGCGCAGGAAATGACCACCAAGACTCCAAGGCACCAAGGGGGCATGACCCGGCCGCACCCGTCGGCGCGGACCTCGGCGTGGTCGACTTTGTTTTTCATGTTGTGCTGAAGGTCGAGGCGCGTGATGCAGAGACGGGATCGTGCAACGCCTTGGTGCCTTCGTGCCTTGGTGGTTCTTTTCGGCGACGGCAGTGGAGACAGACCACCAGGACACCAAGGCACCAAGGCCGCGCGTCAGGCCCGCTCCTGCAAGCCGCCCGCCGCTAACCACAGGTGACACCATGGATCCGGTTTCGATCACCCCCACCGCCGTCCCGGAGGCCCCGGCCGACTACGCCCCGGCGGTGCCCGACATGGACGCCGGCCCGGCGCCCTCGCACCTGTTCTACCAGTCGCGCCAGCGCCGCCCGCTGCTCGACCGGGCCCAGGGCGTGCACATCTGGGACACCACCGGCAAGCGCTACCTGGACGGCTCCTCCGGCGCCATGGTCAGCAACATTGGCCATTCCGACCCGGTGGTGCTGGCCGCCATGCGCGCACAGATGGACAAGTCCACCTTCGGCTACCGCCTGCACTTCGAGAATGCCCCGGCCGAGGAGCTGGCCCGCCTGGTCGCCAAACTGAGCCCGCCCGGCCTGGACCGGGTGTTCTTCGTCTCCGGCGGCTCGGAGGCGGTGGAGAGCTGCCTCAAGCTGGCGCGCCAGTACGCCGTCGCCACCGGCGAGGCGGGCCGGTTCAAGGTCATTTCACGCTACCCCAGCTACCACGGCGCGACCCTGGGAGCCCTGGCGTTAACCGGCTACACCACCATGACAGCGCCGTTCGCGCCGATGATGCACGAGATGCCGAAGATCCCGGCGCCCACCTGCTACCTGGACCGCGACACCCTCAGCATGGACGAACGCGGCCGCCGCTATGCCGACATGCTGGAGGCCGAGATCCTGCGCCAGGGGCCGGAGACCGTGCTGGCCTTCATCATGGAGCCGATCGGCGGCGCCTCCACCGGGGCGCTGGTGGCCCCCGACAGCTACTATCCCCGCATCCGCGAGATCTGTGACGCCTACGGCGTGCTGCTGATCCACGACGAGGTGATGACCGGCGCCGGCCGCACCGGCCGCTTCCTGGCCGGCGAGCACTGGGACCTGGTGCCGGACCTGATCGCGCTGTCCAAGGGCTTCGCCGCCGGCTACGCGCCGCTGGGCGCCATGGTCGCGCCCGGGCAGATGGTCGAGGCGGTGATGGAGCACGGCGGCTTCATCCACGGCTACACCTACGCCGGCAACCCGCTGGCCTGCGCCGCCGGTCTGGCGGTGCTGAGCGAGACCGTGCGCCGCGACCTGCCCGGCCATGCCGCCAAGGTGGGGGCGGTGCTGAAGGACCGGCTGGCGGGCCTGATGGACCGCTTCCCGATCATCGGTGACGTGCGCGGCAAGGGCCTGCTGCTGGCGATGGAACTGGTGGCCGACCGCAACACCCTGGCCCCGCTGCCGCCGGAGCGCATGGCGGCGGCGCGGCTGGTCGATCTCGCCTACGACCGGGGGCTCATCATCTACTGGCGCCGCACCCGGGGCGGCTACGTCGGCGACCACGTCATGGTCTGCCCGCCCCTGATCCTGGGCGAAGACCAGATCGACGAGATCCTGGACCCGCTGGAGGACGCCCTCACGGTCCTGAGCCGGGAGCTGGGGATGGCGTGATGCGGACCATCCTTGTGAGATAGGGAACTCATCCTGATGCCCACCCCCGTCATCATCACCTGCGCCGTCACCGGCTCGGTGCACACGCCGACCATGAGCCCGCATCTGCCCATCACGCCCGACCAGATCGCGGAACAGGCCATTGCGGCGGCGGAGGCCGGGGCCGCGATCCTGCACCTGCACGCGCGCGACCCGGAGACCGGCCGGCCGTCGCCCGACCCGGCTCTGTTCCTGCGGTTCCTGCCCCGCATCAAGCAGGCCACGGGCGCGGTGGTCAACGTCTCCACCGGCGGCGGCATGCCGATGACGGTCACCCAGCGCATGGAGGCCGCGGTGCGCACCGCGCCGGAGATGGCATCGTGCAACATGGGCACGATGAACTTCGGGCTGTTCCAGGCGCTCGACCGCTGGACCGACTGGACCCACGCCTGGGAACCCGAGTTCCTGGAGGCGAGCCGCGACTTCGTCTTCAAGAACACCTTCGCGGATATCGAGGCCCTGCACAGCACCCTCGCCGACGGCCACGGCACCCGCTTCGAGTACGAGTGTTACGACCTGGGCCACCTCTACACCCTGGCCCACTTCGTCGACCGGGGGATCGCGAAACCGCCGCTGTTCCTGCAATTCTGCCTCGGCATCCTGGGCGGCATCGGCGCCGACCCGGAGAACCTGGTGACGATGACGCGCACCGCGGACCGGCTGTTCGGCGACGCCTACCGCTTCTCGGTGCTGGGGGCGGGGCGCCACCAGATGCGGCTGGCCACCGTGGCGGCGGCGCTGGGCGGGCACGTCCGCGTCGGCCTGGAGGACAACCTGTTCCGGGAGAAAGGCGTGCTGTCCGAAAGCAATGCCGAGCAGGTGCGCGCCGTCCGCGCGGTGGTGGAGGGCCTCGGCCGCCCCGTCGCCGGCCCGGACGAGGCGCGCGCCCTGCTGGGCCTAAAGGGCGGCGACCGGGTGGGATTCTGACCCCCCACCCGGGGCCGCCCGCTCAGCCCCACACCGCGTAGGCGCCGTAGCCCACGATCAAGGCCGGGAGGGCGCTGTACACCGTCGCCACCGCCGCCGCCTTGGGCGCCACCGCGATGGCCGGGAACAGGGCGTCGCCGTCGTTGGCGATGGCGTTGCCGAGCTGTGCCGACAAGGGCGCGATCCCCGACAGATACAGCGTGGTGACCACGATCTGCGGGCCGCAGCCCGGGATCAGGCCGACCAGGACGGCGATCAGCGGCACCCACGGGGCGGCGGCCTGGAACAGCGCCCCCAGGTCCAGGCCCAACCCGGCCATCGCCAACTCGTAGGCGGCGAAGGCGAACACCACCCAGGCGGTGACGAAGCTGGTGGTGGCCACGATGGGCGCGAGGTCCACGCCGCCGCGCGCCGGTTCCTCGCCGCCGGCGCCGGCCTCCATGCCGCGCCCGCGCAGCACCCACAGCACCAGCGCACCCGCCGCGCCGATCACGCCGATCCAGTGCACCGGCGCCACCCCGAGCACCGGGGCCAGCCAGGCGTCCGGATCGACCTGGAACGCCAGCAGGATGCCGAGCGCCACGCCGGGGCCGAGCAGCAGGATCCACAGCCGCTCGATGCGGGCCGCCACGGGGCTGGGCGCCGCCTCTGGATCGGTGCGGTCGCAGGCCGCCCCGCACGCGGCGCCGCTCACTCCGGCGGGCGCCGTCGGGCGCAGGAAGCCGGGACCGTGGATCGCGTCCACCGCCCAGCCGGAGAGCACGCCGACGACCATGCTGATCCCCAGCACGAGCAGCGCCACCTCCGGCGCCTGCGCCAGCAGCAGGAACATGGCATCGCCCATGGTCGCGGTCAGGGTCGCCACCACGCCGCCCAGGCTGAGGTGACCACGGGTGTACTGGGTCAGCGCCACGATGGCGCCACCGCACCCCGGGAATGCCCCCAAAAGGGCGGCGATGGGGACCTGCCAGCGGGCATGGCGGCGCAGCAGGCTGCCCAGGTCGGTGCCCAGCCCGCGCTCCGCCAGCGCCAGCAGCACCAGGGTGCCGGCCACGAACACCGCCACCGCCAGATAGGCCTCGCTGAGCGCCCCCAGCAGCAGCGCCGGCCCGTCGGGGACCGCCAGGGCGGCCACGGCCAGGGCCAGCAGCGCCAGTGCCCGCCGGATCGGTCCCGTCAGGGGCGGCAGTCCGGCGCGACCGCCGCCGGCAGGGCGGAGGCCGCTGGTGAGGGTACGTGTGGTGGCCGCAATCAGCGTCGTCATGGGGCGCTCCCGAGTCGGTGGCGGCCGGGCAGGGCCGTATTGCGAATCATTCTCAACATTAATAGGGCATGGATCATCGGCCGTCCAACAGGGATTTCGTCCTCCTTTGATCGACCCGTCCGATCATCTCCCGCGGCCCCGATGCCTTTCCCCTGGGCTTCGACGGCGCCTCGGGTGCACACTGGGGGCAGGCCGGACAGTCCCCGCCGGCAGGCCCGGAGCCCGCGATGACGGAGACGGAGACGGACCGCGTCGTGCCGGACGCGGCCTCGCTTGCGTGTATGGACGAAGCCACCATCGACACCACCGGCGACGGGCTGTTGCTCCGCGCTCTGCTGCCGCCGCGTCACGGCCTGGTGGCCGCCGAGGCCGCCGCCGCCGCGCCCGACCTGGCCGTCCGCGCCGAGGCCGCGGTTGCCGCCGGCGGCCTCGCCCTGCTGCTGAGCGCCGCCTCGGCCTGGCGCCTCGACGTCGCCCAGGCCGTGGTGACCGCCGCCCTCCGGCACTGGCCCGGGCTGGAAACCCGCCGCGACGGCCTACGGCTGGCGGTGCACGAGGCCGTGGTCAACGCAATGCTGCATGGCTGCCTGCGGGTCCCGCCGCACCTGCGCAGCGACGCCGCCGGGTGGCTGGCGCACAGCGCCGCCGTCGACGCCGCCCTGGCCGACCCGGAGCGCGGCGACCGCCCGGTTCTGGTGACCGTCACACCGGAGCCGGACGGCTGGACCGCCTGTGTGGTCGACCGCGGTCCCGGCTTCATCCCGCCGTGTCCGGACAACGCCGACCCGGCGCCGGCCGATCCACCGGCGACGCGCCCGCGCGGGCGCGGCATCGCCCTGATGCGCGCCATGTGCGAGACGGTCCGTTGGGAGGAGGGCGGCCGGTCCGTGCACCTGACCATTGCGCAGCGACCGTCCCGGGACGCATAAAGCGGGATGGGCCGGTGCCCTTGTGCCGCCGTCTCGACGCTCCGTTGCGGGAGAAGCCGTCCATGACCCTGCGTGCCCGCCTGGCGCGGGAGCTCGACCCGGCCCTGCGCGCCGCCCTCGACGAGGCCGGCGGGGACGACCCGGCATGACCGACCGTCCGGGCACCGACAGGACACCCGAGAGCGACGCGCCGCCGCGCCTATCCCTCAAGCTGCGGCTGACGACGCTCTACACCGGGCACGGGCGCCAGGCGACCCGCTTTCGCTACGGTCTGATCGTCTTCGATCTCTGCACCATCGCCTTCATCGTCGCCACGCTGCCGATGGTGGCCACGCCCCCGATCATCGTGGCCGATATCCTGATCGGGCTGGTGGTGCTGGCCGACCTGGCGGCGCGGCTGTGGATCGCGCCCAACCGCCGCCGCTACCTGCTGCGGCTGACCACCCTGGCCGACGTGGTGGTGGTGTTCTCGCTGCTGCTGGCGCCGCTGCTGGCCGGCAATCTGGCGTTCCTGCGGGTGCTGCGGCTGGTGCGGCTGTTGCATTCCTATCAGGTGCTGCGCGACCTGCGGCGGGAAACCCCGTTCTTCCGCCGCAACGAAGACCTCATCATCAGCGTCATCAACCTGGTCACGTTCCTGTTCGTGGTCACGGCGCTGGTGTTCGTGCTCCAGCACGAGGTCAATCCGGCCATCGCCAGCTATGTCGATGCGCTGTACTTCGCGGTCGCCACGCTGACCACCACCGGCTTCGGCGACATCACCCTGACGGGCACCGGCGGCCGACTGCTGTCGGTGGTCATCATGGTCGTGGGGGTGGCCCTGTTCCTGCGCCTGTTGCAGACGGTGTTCCGCCCGCCCAAGGTGCGCCACACGTGCCACAGTTGCGGCCTGAGCCGGCACGATGTGGATGCGGTGCACTGCAAGCACTGCGGCGAGACCCTCAAGATCGAGACCGAAGGCGAGGGCTGAGGCCGGGTCCACGCCGGAGCGTGGACCCGGGAGAACCTGGGGCCTCGCGCCCATGCGTCCGCGTGGGCACACGCTACCCGTCTGGGCCGCCGTCGGCCCGCCGCAGGATGCGCAGGCGGACACGGCCATGGCTGCGATCGTCGCAGGGCGCGAACCCCGGTGGCGCGTCGAACGGCTCTGTACGGGCCGTCTCCACCACGCACAGGGCGCCCGGCGCCAGCCAGCCGGCGGCGTCCAGCGCCGCCAGGGCGGGGCCGGCCAGGCCGGCCCCATAGGGCGGATCGAGCAGCACCAGGGTGGGCGGCGCCCGGTCGGCCGGCCGCGCCGGCGGCCGGGTGACATCGCCGGTCAGCACGTGCACCGCGCCGGCCACCCCCCAGTCCCGCGCCCGCCGCGTCAGCGCCCGCGTCAGGGCCGCGTCCCGCTCCAGGAACACGACCTCGGCGGCGCCGCGCGACAGGGCCTCGAATCCCAGCGCGCCGGTGCCGGCGCAGGCGTCCAGGACGGTCGCGCCGGCCAGTGCGAAGCGGCCGTCGCCCTGGAACCGATGCACCAGGACATCGAACAGCGCCGCGCGGGCGCGCTCCGAGGTGGGGCGGACGGCGTGGCCGGGCGGCGCCTCCAGGCGGCGCCCGCGCAAGTCTCCGGATGTAATACGCATGGGGTCAGTCTATCCGGCCGCGGGCGCGGGACAAGCGGGGCGGACGGAAAACCGGCGGTGCGGGGGGAACGCACCGCCGGCAAGGAGGATTGGAAGAACGTGAAGGGGACGCTCTCAACGGTTCCAAGCGTACCCACCCCGCACTAACCGCGGCCTTTCCCGGCCATGAACAATTCGTCATGCCTGGTCCCACCCGGACCGGTCGCCTGCGCGACGGCGGATGGGCACAGCCTACTGCGGTGTGAACACGAACGTGAAGTCGTTGAAGTAGTCGTAGTACTCGCGCGGAATCGGCAGCGGGCTGGACAACAGCACCGCCCGTCGGGCCGAATCCGCGAACGCGGTGAAGAACGGGTCGCCGCCGTAGGATCCGGAGCCGCCGATCACCTCCGCCCCCACTACGGTGCCGTCGGGCTGCACCCGCACCCGGATCTCGACCGACATGCGCAGCACGTCGCGGCCGCCCACGTTGAAGCGCCAGTTGGACCGGACGTGATCGGCGATGCGCATCTTGTAGGCATCGAGCTGGGTCATGGTCAGGCGGTCGGACAGCCGGCCTCCGGTGTTGGAGCGCGGCGCGGCCGCCCCGGTTTCGGCGCGCGGCTCGCTGGCAGCCCCCCCCTCACCCGTCAGGTCGCGCAGCATCGAGTCGAACACCGTGTCCGGCGCGTCGGGCTGCGCGGCCGGCGGCGTCGCGGCGGTCTGCGCCGGCGGTGTGCGCTGTGGCGGACGCGGCGGGGCGACCGGCTTGGCGACCGGCACGGGCGGCGCCGGGGCGGTGACCGCCTCGGGCTCCGGCTGCGGTTCAGGGTCGGGTTCGGGCACGGGTTCCGGCTCGGGTGCTGGCTCCGGCTCCGGCGTGGGCACGGGATCCGGGACAGGCTCGGGCGCGGGCGCCGGTTCCGGCTCCGGGACCGGTTCTGGAGCCGGTTCCGGCTCGGGCGCGGGAGGCGGCGGCGCCGGCTCGGGGGGAGGTTGGGGCGCCGGCTCCGGGTCCGGGTCGGCCTCTGGCTGCGGCGGTGTCGGCACCGGCGTGATCGACGTGGTTTCCTCGCCGATCTCCACCAGCTCGACCAGCATGGCCTGACGCTCCGGCGGCTCCCGCAGGATCTGCGGCAGCCCCAGCCACGCGATCACCACGATCGCGCCGTGCATCAGGGCGGAGACGAGAACACCGCGCGTCATGATCGCATCACTCGGTTGCCATCGCGCCGGTCACTGCGCCGCCGCGGCCCCGCCGGCCGTGGACGGCGGTTGCGTGATGAGCGCGACACGGCGATAGCCGCCGTCGTACAGCGCGCCCATGGCGGCCATCACCCGGCCATAGGGCACGCCGGCGTCGCCGCGCACATAGACGCGGGCCTCGGGGTTGGCGCCGGTGATGGCGTCGACCCGCGCCGCCAGGGACTCCAGCGGCACTTCGGTCTGGTTCAGGAACAGGGCGCCGTCGGCCTGCACCGTCACCGTCAGGGCGGTGTTGTCCTGGTCCAGGCTGGGGCTGGCGGCGCGCGGCAGTTCGACGTCGACACCGGTCACCAGCAGCGGTGCCGTGACCATGAAGATGACGAGCAGGACCAGCATCACGTCCACCAGGGGCGTGACGTTGATGTCGCTCATCGGCTGGCGGCGGCGGCGCCCACCGCCGGAGCCGCGGGGTTGCAGGCTGGCCCCCATCGGCGCGGGTCCTCGTGTCGGGGTCGCGGGTCGGACGACGGAACGCGGGGCGGGACGGTCAGGACGCCGCGCCGCCGCCGCGCTCCTCGATCTGGCGCGACAGGATGGCGCTGAACTCGCCGGCGAAGGTCTCCAGCCGGCGGGCGTAGCGGTCGATCTCGTTGGACAGCTTGTTGTAGGCCACCACCGCCGGGATGGCGGCGACCAGCCCGATGGCGGTCGCGAACAGGGCCTCGGCGATGCCCGGCGCCACCGTGGCCAGGCTGGTGTCGCGCGACGCACCGATGGCGTGGAAGCTGTTCATGATGCCCCAGACGGTGCCGAACAGCCCGACGAAGGGGGCCACCGCGCCGGTCGAGGCCAGAAAGCCCAGGCGGCGTTCCAGCCCCTCCATCTCGCGGCTCATGGTGATCTGCATCACCCGCTCGACCCGCTGCGGCAGGCTGGCGGTCAGGCCGCCGGCCCCGTCGCGCCCGGTGGCGCGGCGCCACTCCCGCATGGCGGCGGTGAACAGCAGGGTCATGGGGTCGCGCGGGTTCGGCCCCAGGCGGTCGTAGAGGTCGTCGAGCGAGCCGCCGGACCAGAACCGGTCCTCGAAGGCATCGGCGCGCCGGAACAGGGCGCGCAGACGCACCACCTTGTCGAAGATGATGCCCCACGACCAGACCGAGGCAAACACCAGCAGCAGCATCACCCCCTTGACGATGATGTCGGCCTGCCAGAACAGGCTGATCGGGTCCAGCTTGGTGGCGGCGATCCCGTCGGGCGCGCCGGCCAGGGGCGGCGGGCTCAGCAGGCCGCCGCCGGGGGCATCGGGCAGGGTCTCGCGGCCGGCCGGAGCGACCGGGGCGGCATCGGGCCGGGGCGGTTCCGCCTGCACCAGATCGGCCATACCACTGCCCAGCGTGGCGGCCCAGTCGCCAAGGCTCCCGGCGATGTCGAAGATCACTGTGTCCATGGGGTGTCCGTCATGACTGCGGCGGGGGATCGTCGGGCGCGCCGACGGTCTGGTGGGCGCGCAGGGCGCGCCGCAGGGCTTCGGGAATGCGCGCCGGCCGGGCGTGGCCGTTCATCACCGCCAGCCGCAGGCGCAGCGAGACCAGCGGCTGCTGGTCGCGGCGGATGTCCTGCGCCACCCGCATGCTGGCGCCGCCCAGCTCCAGGATCCGGGTCTCGACCATCAGCAGGTCGTCCAGCAGGGCAGGGCGGTGGAACGTGGCCTCGCAGTGCTGGACCGCGAAGCCCACGCCGGCCTCGACCATCAAGTCCTGATGGCTGAGCCCGAAGCGGCGCATCATCTCGGTGCGGGCGCGTTCGGCGAAGCGCAGGTAGTCGGCGTGGTAGACGATGCCGCCGGCGTCGGTGCACTCGTAGTACACCCGCACCGGAAACACATGCACACCGTTGCGGAACACGCCACCGGCGGGCACCGGGTCCGTGGACGGCTGCGTCGCACTCACGAGTCTGGTCCCTCCTCCTCGGCATCCCCGTTCGGGGTCTTGGGCCGGCGGTCGGTCTCGTCGTCTCCGTCCTGGCCGCCCAGGAGGTCGTACTGGGTGGCGGCCGGACGTGGCGGCGGCGTCAGCCCGAGATGGCGGTAGCCGCTCTCGCTGACCATGCGGCCACGCGGCGTGCGCTGGATCAGCCCCTGCTGGATCAGGAACGGCTCGATCACCTCTTCCAGCGTGTCGCGGGCCTCGGCCAGCGCGGCGGCGATGGTCTCCACCCCCACCGGCCCGCCGCCGTAGTGCCGCACCAGGCACTCCAGGTAGCGACGGTCCATGGCGTCGAGGCCGCGCGCATCCACCTCCAGGCGGCGCAGCGCGGCATCCGTCGCCACGCGGTCCACCGTGGCCCGGCCGGCCACCGCGGCGAAGTCCCGCACCCGCCGCAGCAGGCGTCCGGCGACACGCGGCGTGCCGCGCGCGCGGCGCGCGATCTCGGCCGCGCCGTCGGCGGTCAGGGCCAGGCCCAGCATCTCCGCGCCCCGGCGCACGATCGCCTCCAGGTCCTCGGGCTCGTAGAAGGTCAGGCGCACGGGAATGCCGAAGCGGTCGCGCAGGGGCGTGGTCAGCAGGCCCGACCGGGTGGTCGCACCCACCAGGGTGAAGGGCTTCAGGTCGATCCGCACCGAACGGGCCGCCGGCCCCTCCCCGATGATCAGATCGAGCTGGAAATCCTCCATCGCCGGATACAACACCTCCTCTATGGCGGGATTGAGGCGGTGGATTTCGTCGATGAACAGGACGTCGCCACGCTCCAGGTTGGTCAGGATGGCGGCCAGGTCGCCGGCCTTGGCGATCATCGGCCCGGCGGTGGCGCGGAAGCCGACCCCCAGTTCGCGGGCAATGATCTGGGCCAGGGTGGTCTTGCCCAGGCCGGGCGGGCCGTGCAGCAGCACATGGTCCATGGCGTCGCCGCGGCCGCGCGCGGCCTGCACGAACACGCGCAGGTTCTCGCAGGCCAGGCGCTGACCCACGAAGGCATCGAAGGTGCGCGGCCGCAGGGCCGCGTCGCCGCCATCCTCGGCCTGGGCGGCGCCGGAGACGAGGCGGTCGCGGGACGGATCGTCGCGGTCGGTGGCGGCCATCCTATGCGCTCCGCTGTCCCAGCGCCCGCAGCGCCTGAGCCAGCACGGTTTCGACGCTGGTGGTCTCGCCCAGACCGGCCGCGGTCTCGGTGGCCGCCGCCCAGGCCTCGGCGCGGCCGTAGCCCAGATTGACCAGCGCGGAGGTGGCGTCCTCGATCACGCCGCCGTCGCCAGCGGCCGGCGAAGCGGCACCGCCGTCCACGGCAACCCCCGGCGGCCGCGCCACCGGCGGCGCGCCCAGGGCCGCCGCCTTGTCCTTCAGTTCCGACACGATCCGCCCGGCCAGCTTCGGCCCCACCCCGGCGGCGCGGGTCAGGGCGGTCTTGTCCTGCGCCGCCAGCACGCCCCCCAGCCGGTCCGCCGGGACCACGGTCAGGATCGCCAGCGCCACCCGGGCCCCGACCCCCTGCACGGTGCCGAGCAGGCGGAAGGCGTCACGCTCCAGGGCGTCGGTAAAGCCGTAGAGGTGGATGTGATCCTCGCGCACATGGGTTTCGATCACCAGGTCGGCCGCCCCGCCCGGCGCCGGCAGCGCGGCCAGCGTGCGGCCGGAGCAGAACACCAGGTAGCCGACCCCGTGCACGTCCAGCACCGCCGCGTCCTCGGCCACGCTGTGCACCACACCGCGCAGAAAGGCGATCATCGCGCCGCCGCCCCGGCCACCAGGGCCGCAAGGCCGGCGCGCCGATGGGCATGGCAGATGGCCACCGCCAGCGCGTCCGCCGCATCCGGCCGGTCCGGGGTACAGCCCGGCAGCAGCATGCGCACCATCAGGTCGATCTGTCCCTTTTCGGCGTGGCCGCGCCCGACCACCGCCTTCTTGACCGCGTTCGGCGTGTACTCCGCCACCGGCAGGCCGCAGCGGGCCGGCGCCAGCATCACGACGCCCCGCGCCTGGCCCAGCTTGAGGGTACTCAACGGGTTGCGGTTGACGAAGGTTTCTTCCACCGCGGCCTCGGCCGGCTCGTAACGGTCGATGATCGCCATCACGCCGTCATGGAGCTGGGCCAGCCGCACCGCCAGATCGGCGTCGTCGTCGCTGGTCACCACGCCGTCGGCCACGTGCGACAGCCGGTTGCCGTCAGCCGTCAGCACGCCCCAGCCGGTGACCCGCAGACCCGGATCCAGCCCCAGGATGCGCATGCGGTTTCCTTCACGAGAGCGGCGTCATTGCAGGCCCCGCCGGCGTCGCGGCGCGAAACGGACCGGACCGTCTCCCCATCGCCAGCCGGCGAACCGCCGTCGGGCCGGCCTGCGCAGGCGGACGCGACGGGTCAGGCACTCAGCTTCTGCAACACGTCGTCGGCGATCTCGTAGTTCGCCGCCACCCGCTGCACATCGTCATTGTCGTCCAGCACGTCGAGGAACTTGAGCAGCGTCTGCGCCGTCGCCTCGTCCACCGGCACGGTGCTGTTGGGGCGCCAGTCCAGGCGCGCCGTCTCGGGCTCGCCCCGGGCGGCGGTCAGGGCCTCGCGCACCGCGTTCAGGTCGTCCGGCTGGCAATAGATGTCGTGGCCGCTGTCGTCGCTGACCACGTCGTCGGCGCCGGCCTCGATGGCGGCTTCCAGCATCGCGTCGGCGTCACCCGCCTCGGCCGGGTAGCGGATCAGCCCGACGCGCTCGAAGTTGAACGCCACCGAGTTGGTCTCGCCCATGGTGCCGCCGTGCTTGTTGAAGGCGGCGCGGACCTCGGCGGCCGTGCGGTTGCGGTTGTCGGACAGGCACTCGACGATCACCGCCACCTGGCCGGGGCCGTAGCCCTCGTAGCGCAACTCCTCCAGGTCGGCGCCGTCGCTGCTCGCCGTCGCGCGGGCCATCGCCCGCTCGATGTTGTCCTTGGGCATCGACGCCTGCTTGGCGGCGGCGATGGCGGCCCGCAGGCGCGGGTTGGCGTCGGGGTCGGGCGAGCCGACCTTGCAGGACACGGTGATCTCGCGCGCCAGCTTGGTGAACAGCTTGGCCCGCTTCGCGTCCTGACCGCCCTTGCGGTACATGATGTTCTTGAACTGGGAATGACCGGCCATGGTCGTCTCGGATCCCTGCTGTCGGTCGCGGTGTGCGGTGAGGTTCTCCCCGCTTACACCAGATGGCGCGCCGATGCCAGAGTCGGGACCCGAAGGATGCGGGGCGGACCGCGCCGGCGGACCGCCCCCGAAGCCTGTCCTCAGAACGGCTTGATGACCACCAGCGGCACGATGATCAGCAGCAGCACCGTGGGGACCTCGTTCCACACCCGGTAGAAGGTGTGGCTGTGGGTGTTCTGGTCGGCGGCGAAGTCCTTGCGCCAGCGGGCATACAGGCCGTGACAGGCGAGCATGCCCACGACCAGCAGAAGCTTGACGTGCATCCAGCCCATGGTGAGCCAGTCGCCCCACAGCAGCAGGCCCGTGATCACCACGATGATCAGCGACGGGTTCATGATGCCCTTGAGCAGGCGCCGCTCCATGACCTTGAAGCGCTCCGACGTCGCCGAACCGGCCTCTTCCATGGCGTGATAGACGTACAGACGGGGCAGGTAGAACAGCCCGGCCATCCAGGTAATGACGCTGAGAATGTGCACAACGTGCACCCACTCGTAATAGCTATCCAGGCCAAGAAGCCGCAGGAAGTTCAGGTATTCCATCCGCCGTTTCCTTTTCCCGTTTTCCCGTTTTCCCGGTGCGCCCCTTCATCTGCCCGCTTACTATCTCTGTTTCTTATATCCGTTTCTTCTGATTGCACGTGCGGACACATCGTCCATTTCGCGTCGCAGACCCGGCTGCCCACCTGCGAGCACAGGCGGCCCTTCGCCGGTCCGGCCTCGATCAGGCAGCCGTCGCCGCTCTCCGGGCGCACCGCCCGGGTCACCAGATCGGCCAGGCCGTCGATGAAGGCGGCGTCGGCCTGCACGGTCGGCACCCGCACATAGGCGGGCACGCCGCGCGCCTCCGCCAACTCGCCGTATTCGATATCCAGTTCGACCAGCGTTTCCGAGTGTTCGGAGACGAAGGCCAGCGGCACCACCACCGCCGGCACCTTGTCGTGGCCGGCGCGTTCGATCTCGGAATCGGTGTCGGGGCCGATCCACTCCAGCGGCCCCACGCGGCTCTGGTAGCAGACCACCCAGTCGAGGTCCGGCACCCCCATCGCCGCAACGATGGCGGCGGCGGTCATCTCCACCTGACTCTGGTAGGGATCGCCCTTCTCGATGCTGATCTTGGGCAGCCCGTGGGCCGAGAACAGCACCCGCGGCCGGCCGTGGGCGCGCGCCTTCTCGACCCCCTCGCGGGTCAGCCGGGCCATGGCGGCGACGAAGCCGGCCTGGGTCGGGTAACAGCAGATGGTGTGGGTCTCGGCGGTCAGGCCCCGCTTCTCCGCCGTCCGCACCCACGTGGTGAGCGAGGATCCGCTGGTCGAGCCCGAGTACTGCGGGTAGAGCGGCAACAGGATGACGGTGTCCGGCTTGAACGCCTTGACCCGGTCCACCGCCGCGCGGGTCATCGGATGCCAATAGCGCATCGCTAGGAACACGCCCACCGCGTCGGCCACCCCGCGTGCCTCCAGCGCGGCCGTCAGCGCCGTGGCCTGGGCCTCGGTCTGCGGCACCAGCGGCGACTTGCCGCCGATCTGCTCGTAGATGGCGCGGGCGATCGGCGCCCGCCGCGACGAGATCAGCTTGGCCAGCACCCAGCGCACCGGCGCCGGTGCGCCGATGATCGCCGGGTCGTTGAACAGGTTGAACAGGAAGGGTTTGACCGAGTCCAGGCTGTCCGGCCCACCCAGGTTGAACAGTACGACCGCCAGTCGGCTCATGACATCTCCAGACCCTCGCCATCCCGCCGCCGCACCGGACCGGCCGCGGCCGCGGGCCGCGTGAGGCTTACGCGGGCCGCGGGGCGTTGCGAATGCGCTCCATCATCCGGGCGACGGAGTCCGGCGGCGTCTGCGGGACGATGCCGTGCCCCAGGTTGAAGATGTGGGGGCGCCGGCCGCACAGCGTGGACAGCACGTGATCGGTGGCGGCGTCCAAGGCCGGGCCGCCGGCCACCAGATGGATGGGATCCAGGTTGCCCTGGGTCACGGCCAGCGGCTGCACGGCCTCGGCCGCCCAGGCGCAGGGCACGCTGGTGTCCAGGCTCACCCCGGTCACCCCGGTCTCACGCACGAAGGTGGGATACAGCACCCCGGCCCCGCGCGGAAAGCCGATGACGGGTACGCCCGGGCGCTCGGTCTGGATCCGTCGGGTCAGGCGGCCGATGGGCTCCACCACCCAGCGCATGAACTCGGCCTCGGGCAGCGCCCCGGCCCAGGTGTCGAAGATCTGCACCGCCTCGGCGCCGGCGTCGATCTGGGCGATCAGGTAGTCGCCGGTGGCCTGCACCAGGGTGTCGATCAGGCGGCCGAACAGGTCGGGGCGGCCGTAGGCCCAGGTCTTGGTGGTGGCGAAGTCCTTCGAGCCGCCCCCCTCGATCATGTAGGTGGCGACCGTCCAGGGCGCCCCGGCGAAGCCGATCAGGGCCGTCGTCTCCGGGATCGCCTTGGCCAGGCCGCTGACCGTCTCCAGCACCGGACGCATGTGATCGAGCACGCGCCCGACGTCCAGCTTCGCCAGGTCGGCCTCATCCTTCAGGGCATCCAGCACCGGCCCCTCACCGGCCCTGAAGGCCACGTCCTGACCCAGGGCATGCGGCACCACCAGGATGTCGGAAAACAGGATCGCGGCATCGAACCGGTAGCGGCGCAACGGCTGCAACGTCACCTCGATGGCGAAGTCCGGCGTATAGCAAAGGTCGAGGAACCCGCCCGCCGTCTCCCGCGTCGCGCGATACTCGGGCAGGTAGCGGCCCGCCTGCCGCATCAGCCATACGGGCGGCGGCCACACCGCCTCCCCCGCCAGGGTACGCAGGAACGGTTTTTCGGACGAGGCAACGCGGGGGTCTGACACGGGCGGACTCCGGATGGCAGCAAGGCGGGACAGACAGGTCGGGCCGACGCCGGCGGCACGGCACGCCGGCGCGGGGCCCCTCCTTCTAAACAGTCAGGACTATAAAGAAAAGGGATGGAGGGGTTGTTGGGCGGGGGCGAGACGGGGATCCCCGGCTGTCCACAGCGCCATCCGCAACCGGCACGGCCGCGGCGGCGACCGCGCCGGCCCTGGGGACGACGCGCGGGACGACTCCGCGACCGGACTCCGAGTCGGTGCCCGCCGGCCGCCGGACTCGCCGGCCTCCGCCCTGATCCTGTGGATCCTGGGGATAACTGACGCCGGTGCGGATCCGATCCCCGGGATCCGGATGGCGGGGATAACCCCGTCCCCATGGGGATATCCGAAGGGGTGACCGCGGCACCGAAGGGGAGTAAAAAGCGGGGGCCTGTGATCCGACCCCGGTTATCCCCGCTGTCCCGTGCGCCCTGCACAGGGATGTCCCCAGCCAACCCCGTCGGTTCGGCGTCGGCCGGTTGCGCCGACGGGCCGCGGTGCCTTGAGCCCGCCCCAATGCCGGCGTTCCATCCGTTGCCCGGGCCGCGCCGCGGCGCGACCGGGTCCCTCCCGCCCCTTCGCCTAAAGGGTGCCGCCGTGACCGAGCATCATCTTCACCTCGTGTCCGACGCCACCGGCGAGACGGTCAGCAGCGCCGTGCGCGCCTGTCTGGTGCAGTTCGATTCGATTCCGCGCGTCCATCAGCACCTGTGGTGGCTGGTGCGCACGCCGGGCCAGATCCGGCGCCTGCTGGAGGGCATCGAGAACAATCCTGGGGTTGTGCTGTTCACCCTGGTTGATCCAGAGGTGCGGGCCGTGCTGGAGGACGCCTGTCGCGAGCTGGGCGTGCCCTGCGTCTCGGTGCTTGATCCGGTCATGGACACCCTCAAGCACTACTTCCAGGCCGAGTTCCGCACCGATCCCGGGCGCCAGCACACCCTCGATGACGCCTATTTCCGGCGCATCGACGCCATCCACTACACCCTCGCGCACGACGACGGGCAGCTCCTGGATGGGTTGCAGGATGCGGATGTGATCGTCCTGGGGGTGTCGCGAACGTCCAAGACGCCGACCTGCATGTACCTGGCCAACAAGGGCTACAAGGCGGTCAACATCCCGCTGGTGCCGGGCATTCCGGTGCCGGATCCGGTGCTGGAGTTGACGGGCGGCCAGCCGCTGGTGATCGGCCTGACGCGTGAGCCCAAGAGTCTGTCCGACCTGCGCCGCAACCGCCTGCGGGTGATGCACGAGCCGGTCGACAGCGACTACGCCAACGAGGAACTGGTGCGAGGCGAGGTGGCCCGGGCGCGCCGGCTGTTCGCGCGGCGCGGCTGGCCGGTGATCGACGTCACCCGCAAGTCGATCGAGGAGGTGGCGGCCGCCATCATCCAGCGCATCCAGCGCAACAAGGGGGTGTTCTGGTGACGGCGGTCCCCCTGGCCGGATCGGGCGACGCCCCGCCGCTGGTGCTGGCGTCCGGCAGCGCCACCCGCCGCAGTCTGCTGGAGGCCGCCGGGGTGCCGCTGGCCGCGATCGAGACCCCGGCGGTGGACGAGGCGGCGGTGCGCGAGTCCCTGCGGGCGGACGGGGCCGACGCGGCCCGCGCCGCCGAGACCCTGGCGGAGCTGAAGGCGATGCGGGTCGCCCGCCGCCATCCCGGCGCGCTGGTGCTGGGGGCGGACCAGATTCTGGAGACGGGGGACAGGGGACCGAGCGACTGGCTGGAAAAACCCGCCGACCGGGCGGCCGCCGAGGCCCAGTTGCGCCACCTGCGCGGCACCACCCACCGCCTGGTCAGCGTTGCCGTGCTGGTGCGCGACGGCACGCGGATCTGGCATGCCGCCGACACCGCCCGCCTGACCATGCGGCCCTTTTCGGACGCGTTCCTGGCGTGCTACCTGGACGCCATGGGCGACGCGGTGTCGCACAGCGTGGGCGGCTACCAGCTTGAGGGCCTGGGAGCGCACCTGTTCGCGCGCGTCACCGGCGACGTCTTCACCATCCTGGGTCTGCCGCTGCTGCCCTTGCTGGAGATGCTGCGCGCCCACGGTGTGGTGCGCGCCTGAGTGACCGAATGCCGGTGACCGCCATCGTCATGACTGAAGCCAACGACAACGCCCCGCTGCTGCGTCCCGACAGCCTGCCACTGCCCAGCGGGGCGGCGCGGGTCGCCGGTGTGATCGGCTGGCCGGTGGCGCATTCGCGGTCGCCGCGCCTGCACGGCTACTGGCTGCGTGAACACGGCATCGACGGCCTCTACGTGCCGCTGGCGGTCGCCCCCGAGACGGCCGAGCAGGCGCTGCGGGCGCTGCCCGCGCTGGGGTTCGCGGGGGCCAACGTGACCGTACCCCACAAGGAACTGGCGCTGCGCGTCTGCGACAGCCTGACCGAGCGTGCCCGCCGCGCCGGCAGCGTCAATACGCTGGTGGTCGAGGACGGCGGCCTGCGCGGCGACACCACCGACGGCTTCGGCTTTCTGGAGAATCTGCGCCACGGCGTGCCGGACTGGCGGGCCGAGGCCGGCCCGGCGGTCGTGCTGGGCGCGGGCGGGTCGGCGCGGGCGGTGTGCGCGGCGCTGCTGGAGGCCGGCGCGCCGGAGATCCGGTTGCTCAATCGCACGCCGGCGCGCGCCGAGGCCCTGGCCGCGGCCCTGGGGGGGCCGATCACGGTGGCGCCCCTGGTCGAGGCGGCCCGGGCGCTGGAGGGGGCGGCCCTGCTGGCCAATACCACCACCCTGGGCATGCAGGGCCAGCCGGCGCTGGACCTCGACCTCGCCGCCCTGGCGCCCGAGGCGGTGGTGACCGATCTGGTCTACGTCCCGCTGGAGACGCCGCTGCTGGCGGCGGCGCGGGCGCGCGGTCACCGGGTGGTGGACGGCCTGGGCATGCTGCTGCACCAGGCCCGGCCCGGCTTCGCGGCCTGGTTCGGGGTCGAGCCGGCGGTGACCGACGACCTGCGCCGGGCGGTCCTGGATGGCCGCGGCGATGACTGACGCGCGGGGCGGGCAGGCCACGCGGGCCACCGACCGGCGCCGGCCGCGGCGCGGCACCCGGCTGGGCGGGCGGCGCCTCACGGTGCTGGGCCTGACCGGCTCCATCGGCATGGGCAAGAGCACCGCGGTGCGCATGATGCGCCGCCTGAATGTGCCGTGCCACGACGCCGATGCGGTGGTGCACCGGCTGCTCGGCCCCGGCGGGGCGGCGGTGGCGGCGGTGGCGGCCGCCTTCCCCGGGGTGGTGCGGGGCGGGGCCGTGGACCGGGCCGCGCTGGGCGCGCGGGTGTTCGGCGACACTGCGGCCCTGAAGCGGCTGGAGGCGATCCTGCATCCGCGCGTGCGCGCCGCCGAACACCGGTTTTTGATGCGCCAGGCCCTGGCGCGGCGACGGCTGGTGGTGCTGGACGTGCCGCTGCTGTTCGAGACCGGCGGCGAGCGCCGCTGCGACCGGGTGCTGCTGGTGACCGCGCCGCGCTTCCTGCAGGCGCAACGGGTGCTGCGCCGCCCCGGCATGACCCCGGAGCGGCTCACCCAGGTGCGGGCGCGCCAGATGCCCGAGCCGGAGAAGCGGCGCCGCGCCGATGTCGTCGTCAACACCGGCCTCGGCATGGCACCGGCCTATCGGCGGGTGCGCCGGCTGGTGCGCGACCTGCGAACCGAGAGGACCGCGCCATGACCCGCGAGGTGGTGCTGGACACCGAGACCACCGGCATGAACCCGCTCCAGGGCGACCGCATCGTCGAGATCGGCGCGCTGGAGCTGCTCAACCACATGCCGACCGGGCGGACCTATCACGTCTATCTCAACCCCGACCGGGACATGCCGGACGGGGCCTTCCGGGTGCACGGCCTCAGCGCCGAATTCCTGGCCGACAAGCCGCGCTTCCACGACATCGCCGACGAGTTCCTGGCGTTCGTGGCCGAGGCCACGCTGGTGATTCACAACGCCGACTTCGACATGGGATTCCTCAACGCCGAACTGGGGCGGATCGGGCGCGACCCGCTACCCATGGAGCGGGCCGTGGACACGGTGCGGATGGCCCGGCGCAAGTATCCCGGCGCGCCGGCCAGCCTGGACGCCCTGTGCCGGCGCTTCGGCATCGACAATGCCCACCGCACCTTGCATGGCGCCCTGCTGGACAGCGAGCTGCTGGCCGAGGTCTATCTCCAGCTCATCGGCGGGCGCGAACCGGGCTTCCGGCTGGTGGGCGACGCCGGCGGCGCGGGGGCGGCGGACGACGCCGGGGCGGTTCCGGTCGCGCGGCCCGATCGCGCGCCGCGCCCGCATGCCGCGACGGCGGCCGAGTTGGAGGCGCACGCGGCGTTTCTGGCGCGCCTGAAGGACCCGATCTGGACCCGGGGCGAGGCGTGACGTCGCGGCCGGGCGGGCACGGCCGGGCGGCAGAGCGGCCGCGTCTCGACCAGCTTCTGGTAGACCGGGGCCTGGTGGAGACCCGGGCGCGCGCCCAGGCGCTGGTGATGGCCGGGCTGGTCTATGCCGACACCCGCCGCCTCGACAAGCCGGGCCAGCGCGTGGCGGCGGATCTGCCCCTGACCCTCAAGGGCCAGGATCACCCCTGGGTGTCGCGCGGCGGCCTCAAGCTGGTGCAGGGGCTCGATCACTTCGGGCTCGATCCGGCGGGGGCGGTGTGCCTGGACGTCGGCGCCTCCACCGGCGGCTTCACCGACGTGCTGCTGAGTCGGGGGGCGGCGCGGGTCTATGCCGTCGATGTCGGCTACGGCCAGCTCGCCCACAGGCTGCGCACCGACGACCGGGTGGTGGTGCGGGAGCGCACCAACGCCCGCCACCTGACGGCCGACCACGTCCCCGAGCCGGTCGATCTGGTCGTCTGCGACGCCAGCTTCATCGGCCTGCGTACCGTGCTGCCGGCGGCGCTGGCGCGGGTGCGGCCGGGTGGGGCGCTTGTCGCGCTGATCAAGCCGCAGTTCGAGGTCGGCCGCGAGCGGGTCGGCAAGGGCGGCGTGGTGCGCGACCCCGCGCTGCACGCCGAGGTCTGCGAGACCATCCGGGCCTGGCTGGCGGGGCTGCCGGGCTGGACGGTGCTGGGCCTCACCGACAGCCCGATCACCGGGCCGGAGGGCAACGCCGAGTTCCTGATCGGCGGGCGCCGGGCCATGTCCGACTCGCCCTGACTACGCCGGCTCCAGGCCCGGGCGCAGGTGGTCGAGCAGGCCGTCGGCGGCGTCTTCCAGCATGTCCAGGACGCGCTCGAAGCCGTCGCCGCCGCCGTAGTACGGATCGGGCACGTCGCGCGGCCCGCCGGGTCGGCGGGCGAAGTCGCTCATCATCACCACGCGGGCCTGGGCCGCGGCGTCCGGCGCCAGCGCCCGCAGACGGCTGTGGTGTCCCTGGTCCATCGCCACCAGCAGGTCGAAGCGGGCGAAGTCGGCGGCGCTGACCCGGCGCGCCATTTGTCCGTCGAGACTGTAGCCGCGGCGCTGGGCGGCGCGGGCGGCGCGCGGGTCGGGCGGCTCGCCGACGTGGAATCCGGTGGTGCCGGCCGAATCGATGACGATCCGGGCGTCCAGCCCGGCGGCGGCCACCTTGTGCCGGAAAATGCCCTCGGCGGTGGGCGAGCGGCAGATGTTGCCGGTGCAGACGAACAGGACGGCGACCATGGGCGGTCCTTTCTCGGAACGGGAACCGGCCGCACCATACGCACCGACCGGCCGGCGGAAAAGGCCCCGCGGATCCGGGCTCAGACCGGCCGATCGAGGAGCCCGGCCGGCTCCAGCACCGCCCGCAGCGGTGCCAGCTGGTCGGCGTAGCGGCGCCAGCGCCCGACCGAGGCGGTGAACACCGGCTGGCGCACCTGCCACTTGCTGGCGGTGTAGACGGCCCGGTCGGTCTCGTGGAACCGCAGCACGGCGTCGTCCCAGGGCAGCCCCAGGAAGCCGATCAGGCGCCGCCCCTCGCCCTCCAGGTCGTGGACCAGGGTCTCGTAGTCCACCGTCAGCATCTCCAGCGGCAGTACGGCGCGCCAATGCGCCATCAGGCGGTCGTGCTGGATCATCGCCTGCCCGATGGTCTCCAGGCCGTTGGCGTAGGGGATGCCGTCGGAGAAGTTCTGCTGGAACAGCGACAGCCCGGTGTCGAGCGGATCGCGCCGGCAGACGATCACCCGGGCCTGCGGAAACAGCAGGGCGATCAACCCCAGCCGCATGGCGTTGTCCGGCAGCTTGTCGCTGATCCGGAGGGCGTCGGAGGTGCCGGCGCGGTGGGCGGCCGCGTCGAGCGCCGCCAGCACGTCCGCCGCCGCCGCCGCCACGGGGTCGCGCGCGGCCGGCGGGTCGAGGTCGGCCAGGCAGTCCGGATACGGGGCGGCGGTGCCCAGGCGGGCGGGCAGGTCGCCTTGCACCCTCGGGAGCGTGCCCAGCTCGCCGGCCCCGACCACCGCCGGATGGCTGGCGATCATCTGTTCGATCAGGGAGGTGCCGGAGCGCGGCAGGCCGACGATGAACACCGGCCGCGTGCTGTCGGACCCGAGTCCGGCCAGGGCCGCGATCCGGGCCGGGGTGAAGACGGCGATCGAGCGGTCGACCAGGGTTGCGCGGTCCGGGATGTCGTCCGGGCGGCCCTGGCGTTGCAGGGCGTTGGCCTCGGTGAAGGCCGCGAAGGTCTCGGCCGGGTCGGCGCCGGCGTCGTCCAGGGCCTTGCCGAGCGCGAACAGGGCCTCGATCCGGGTGGTGCGCGGCGCGCGCTCCGCCTGGGCGGCGGCGCGCAGCGTGTCAAGAACCGGGTCGCCGGCGGCGATGCGGCCCGACTTCACCAGCCCGCGCAGGGCCAGGACGTTGCCGGGCTCGCGCTCCAGGGCGGCGTGATAGGCCGCGCGGGCGGCCTCGAACCGGCCCTGGCGCTGGCGCGCGTCGCCCAGGGTGAGGTGGACGCCGACGTGATCGGGCGCCCGGCGCAGCAGGTCGTCCAGCACCGTCTCGGCCTCGTCGGCGCGCTGATCGGCGAGCAGGGTTCCGGCAAGATTGAGGTCAAGGAATATTCTATCTCTTGGCGTGTGGGCGGTTTTCACCGCCGCGCGCAGCACCGTGACGGCCTCCGCCCGGCGGTCGAGCGCCGACAGCGCCATCGCCAGGTCGTTGGCCGCTCCGGTGTCGGCCGGGGCGGCGGCCACGGCGGCGCGCAGCGGCGCGACGGCCTCGCCCGCCCGGCCGGCGCGCAGCAGCGCCCGCCCCAGCAGCGCCAGGGCGGCCCCGTCGTGCGGCGCGCAATCGAGCGCCGCCCGGGCCTCGGCCTCGGCGGCGGCGAGCGCGCCGGTCTCGACCAGGGCCTTGCCGTGGGCCACCCGGACCCGGGCGACACGGGGCGCCGCTCGTGCCACCTCGGCCAGCACGGTCAGCGCCGCGTCGCGGCGGCCCAGGTGCCACAGGGCGCTGGCGGCGTTGAGGGCGTGATCGGGCACGCTGGGTTCGACGGCGGCGGCGCGGTGGAACAGCCGGGCGGCGTCCTCCAGGTGCCCGGCGCGGGCGGCAACGATGCCCAGCCCGCCCAGCGCCGCCGCGCAGCGGTCGTCGCGCGCCAGCGCCTGACGGAACAGCGGCTCGGCGGCGCGCGGGTCGCCCTGGGCCAGATGGCGGTGACCCT
Organism: Roseospira goensis; assembly: GCF_014197795.1. Classification (GTDB taxonomy): domain Bacteria; phylum Pseudomonadota; class Alphaproteobacteria; order Rhodospirillales; family Rhodospirillaceae; genus Rhodospira; species Rhodospira goensis. The sequence continues at coordinate 2,140 of NZ_JACIGI010000033.1, read as the reverse complement.
CGGCCGCCAGCCGGCGCGGATCGGCACCGCCCGGACGATCGGGCCGGCCCGCACCAACGGCCGGCTGAGCCCCCGGCACGAGGTGCGACAGCGTGCCGGCGGCAGGGCGTTTCGGCGCGGCGGTCTTGCGGCTCTTGCTCATCGTCTCCCCGGGGCTGGCGGCGGGCGGCGGATCGGTCGGCTCGGCGGCATCATAGACGCCCGCCGGCGTGGGACCAAAGGGTTGGCGTTAGGTCCCGAGCCCCGACACCGCCGCCAGCCCGGCCGCCGTGCCGGGCGGCAGACGGCGGGCGCGGGCACCGGTGACGCCGCCCAGGGCCACCACCGGCAGACCGGCGCGCCGGCTGAGCGCGGCGAAGCGTAGCGGCCCCAGGGGGACGGCGCCGGGATGGCTGGCGGTGGCGAACACCGGCGACAGCACCGCCATGTCGGCGCCCAGCGCCCGCGCCCGCGCCAGCGCCCGGGCGCCGTGACAGGCCACGCTGAGCCGGCGGCCGCGCCGCGCCCAGGCCAGGGCCGGCGCCGCCACGGCGTGGCGGGCCAGCCCCTCGGGCAGGTGCAGGCCGTCGGCGTCGACCGCCGCCGCCAGCCGCGCGTCCGCGGCGACCAGAAACACCACGCCGGCGCGCCGGGTCAGGTGCCGCAGCCGCCGCCCCTGGGCGCGGGCCGGGGATCGGTCCAGCCCGTAGGGGCGCCAGATCAGGCCACCCCCCCGCCCCAGGCGGGCCAGCAGCGGCGCCGGGTCGGGCAGCCGGACCGGATCGCTCACCAGCCACAGCCGGGGCAGCGCGCGGCCCCGGCGGTCGCGGGCCGCTTCCAGGCGGTGGGCCGCGTCTGCTAGGCTGGGCGCCCTCATCGCTCGTCATCCCGCCGTCCCACCCTCACCGTGCCGCTGTCCATGACGCCTCCCGCCGCCGTCTCCGCGCCCCTGCCCGACATCGCCGCCAATCTGGCCGCGGTCAAGGACCGTATCGCCGCCGCCGCCCGCGAGGCCGGCCGCGCGCCCGAGGCCGTCACCCTGGTGGCGGTCGCCAAGACCCACGGTGCCGACCGGGCCGAGGCGGCCCTGGCCGCCGGGCACCGGGTGTTCGGCGAGAACCGGGTGCAGGAGGCCCAGGCCAAGTGGCCGGCGCTGCGCGCCCGCTATCCGGATCTGGAGCTGCATCTGGTCGGGGCGCTGCAATCCAACAAGGCGGCCGAGGCGGTGGCCCTGTTCGATGTCATCGAGAGCGTCGACCGGCCCAAGCTGGCCGCCGCGCTGGCGAAGGAGATGGACCGCCAGGGACGGCGGCCGGCCTGTCTGGTGCAGATCAACACCGGCGAGGAGCCGCAGAAGGCCGGCAGTCCCCCGGCCGAGGCCGAGGCCTTCATCGCCCACTGCCGCGACACCCTGGGCTTGCCGGTCACCGGGGTGATGTGCATCCCGCCGGCGGACGAGGAGCCGGCCCCTCATTTCGCCCTGCTGCGCGGGATCGCCGCGCGCGCCGGGCTGCCCGTGGTCTCGATGGGGATGAGCGGCGACTACGAGACCGCCGTGCATCTGGGCGCCACCCATGTGCGCGTCGGCACCGCCGTGTTCGGCGCCCGCCCCAAGCCGCCGCCAACCACCTGATCCGTCCCGCCACCCGCCCACCATCCGGATGCGCCGCCATGCCGCCCAAGGCCAACCCGCTGAAACTGAACAAGCTCCAGCTCAAGACCCTGACGCTGTTGCAGGCCCTGGCCGAGGATCCGGCCACCGCCACCACCGATCCGGAGACGGGGATGGTGCAGATCGGCCGGTTGCCGCATCCGCATGGGGATCATTTTCACATCGGCCGCTATGTGGTGATGAAGGCCGACGCCAGCGGTCTCGACAACACCGGGGTGTGGATGGCGCTGATGCGCAAGGGTCTGGCGCAGCCGTCGCCGAGCGGTCAGGTCAGCGTCACGCCGGAGGGCCTCGCCTACGAGACCGGCCTGCGCGACGCCATCCTGCACGGCACGGACCATTAGCGCCGATCGCTCGAAACCGGACCGCATCTGCGGTTCCGATTTCGAACCTGAATCGGCTCTAGCAGGCTGCGGAAAAAGGCTTCCGTTTGGGGCTGTGGGATGATTCGCTATGCCATCGGGTTTGGGAGGATGGCATGCGCGGCAC
>NZ_JACIGI010000032.1 GCF_014197795.1 Roseospira goensis | reverse complement strand
ACGGGGCCTCCCTGGCAGTCTGTGTCGTGTCGCAACTACCAGTGTGTCAGACCGTCCCGTTGTCCGCCCCTCCCCGATTTTCCGTCATGAACCATATGATTCTCAGCCGATTTTTGCGACAAACCAAAATCGCGCCGCGAGTCCGGTTTGTCGCAATCGGCTGTAGAGCCGGCGGGATTAGAGCCGGCGGAATCAGAGCAGATCGCGTCACGGCCCCGAACCAGACCCCGCGCGCCGGCCCGATGGCGTACGGACCACGGCGCGTGAGCGAATCGAGTCGGACGGGGAACGCCCTCGGCGTCCGGGACGGGTGCTGAACGTGCCCTGGGTCTCACGTCTTCCCGACCATCGCATGGCACCGCGGGCGGCCTCCGGCGCGGGGCAGACGCGCCCGGCGCCGGACGTGGCGGCGCGCTGGCCGGTTGACCTTGCCGGCGGCATGCCTATTCTCTGAAGGCAGATACCCGGACCGGCCGCGTGGGAGAGACCGGGCCGCCGCCGCCTCCGCGGGAGGCGCGGACCAGGCCCGGCGCCGAAGGAGCAACCGCCCCCGGAAACTCTCAGGCAAAGGGACCGCGCGGCCGCGGGACTCTGGAAAGCGGGCGTCTCGGCGCCCCACCGAAGATGTAAGCCGTCGGCCCTGGCCCCGGACTCCCCGGGCGTCCGGCCGCAGGCGGTCAATCTTTCAGGTTCCATGACAGAGGGGGGCATGCGACCGCCCGCGCCTGGCGCCGGCGGCCGAGGCTCCACCGGAAGGCCCGCGCGGTCTTCCCCCTGACGAAGGAACCGGACCGTGGCCGAGCCCGCCCCGCCCGACACCGCCCTGCGTACCGTCCCGCTGGACGCCCTGCACCGCGCGCTGGGCGCGAAGATGGTGCCGTTCGCCGGCTACGCCATGCCGGTGCAGTACCCGGCCGGCGTGCTGGCCGAGCACACCCACACCCGCACCAAGGCCAGCCTGTTCGACGTCTCCCACATGGGTCAGGTGCGCCTGACCGGGACCGACCCGGCGGCCGCGCTGGAGCGGCTGGTGCCCGGCGCCCTGCGCGCCCTCAAGCCGGGGCGCCAGCGCTACACCCTGCTGACCACCGAGACCGGCGGCATCCGCGACGACCTGATGGTCGCCAACGCGGGCGACCACCTCTTCGCGGTGCTCAATGCGGCGTGCAAGAAGGCGGACGTCGCCCACCTGCGCGCCCACATGCCCGAGATCGAGGTCGCGGTGCTGGACGACCACGCCCTGCTCGCCCTGCAGGGACCGGCGGCGGCCGGCGTGCTGGCGGCGCTGGCGCCGGCGGTGGCGGACATGCGATTCATGGATGCCCGCGCGGTGGCGATCCAGGACGTGCCCTGCTTCGTGACCCGCTCCGGCTACACCGGCGAAGACGGCTTCGAGATCAGCGTGCCGGCCGGCGCCGCCGAACGCCTGGCGCGCGCCCTGCTGGACCACGACGACGTCGCCCCGGCCGGCCTGGGGGCCCGCGATTCGCTGCGCCTGGAGGCCGGGTTGTGCCTGTACGGCAGCGACATCGACACCACCACCACGCCGGTCGAGGCCGACCTGGCCTGGACCATCGGCAAGGCCCGGCGCGAGACCGGCGGCTTCCCGGGCGCCGACGTGATCCTGGCCCAGCTTCGCGACGGCCCGCCGCGCCAGCGGGTCGGCCTGCGCCCGGAGGGCCGCGCCCCGGCGCGCGCCCACACCGAGATCCGCGACCCGGACGGCGAGACCGTGGGCGAGGTCACCAGCGGTGGCTTCGGCCCCACGGTGGGGGGGCCGGTCGCGATGGGCTACGTGCCGACGCGGCTCGCCGAACCGGGCACGGCCGTGGACCTGATGGTGCGCGGCAAGGCGCTGCCGGCGCGCGTTGTGGCGCTGCCGTTCGTGCCGCCGCGCCAGCACAGGGGTTAGGCCACCGGGGTTAGACAACCGGGGCGAGACCACCGGGGCGGGCGCGGCGGATGACCCGCACGCCCCGCCCGCGCGTATCCGACCCGACCCGACCCGACCCGACCCGAGACGATTCGAGACGATTCCAGACGACAGCGAAGGGGGACTCTGCGTCATGAGCACGCTGTACTTCACCGAGGACCATGAGTGGATTTCCGTCGACGGCGACACCGCCACCGTCGGCATCACCGACTACGCCCAGCAGCAGCTCGGCGACGTCGTGTTCGTCGAGGTGCCGGAGGCCGGCAAGGTGCTGACCAAAGGCGACGAGGCGGCGGTGGTCGAATCCGTGAAGGCCGCCAGCGAGGTCTACGCGCCCGTCTCCGGCACCGTCACGGAGGGCAACGCCGACCTGGCCGACGCCCCCGCCGCGGTCAACGAAGACCCGATGGGCGAGGGCTGGTTCTTCAAGCTGACCCTGGCCGACGCCGGCGAACTGGACGACCTAATGGACCCGGCCGCCTACGAGAGCTTCGTCAAGGGCCTCGAATAGGTCCGGAACCCGATCCGCTGTCACGGCACGGCGCGTCGCGCCGCAGGACGCCTTCGACGCCGTCGGGCGGCGGGCGCCGGCGGCGCTCCCGCCTCATGTCGCCGCGCCGCCCCGTCTATCGACCGCGAGGACCCCGCCCCATGCGCTATCTGCCCCTGACCGACGACGACCGCCGCGCCATGTTGGCGCGCATCGGCGCGGCGTCGGTGGACGACCTGTTCCGCGACGTGCCGCCCGCCGCGCTGTCCGATGCCACGCCGGGCGGCGGTTTCGACGCCCTGCCCGACCACGCCACCGAGATGGCCGTGGAGCGCGACCTCGCCGCCCTGGCGGCGCGCAACACCACGGCCGGGTCGGTGCCGTCGTTCCTGGGGGCCGGGGCCTACCGCCACCACGTGCCGGCGGCGGTCGACCACCTGATCCAGCGCGGCGAGTTCCTGACCGCCTACACCCCGTACCAGCCGGAGGTGAGCCAGGGCACGCTTCAGTACCTTTACGAGTTCCAGACCCAGGTGGCTCTCATCACCGGCATGGAGGTCGCCAACGCCTCCATGTACGACGCCGCCACCGGGGTGGCCGAGGCCGCCGCCATGGCCTGCCGCGTCACCCGGCGCAAACGGGTGCTGCTGTCGGGCCGGCTGCACCCGCACTACCGCGCCGCGACCGAGACCTTCCTGCGCTACACCGACATCGAGACCGAGGCCCTGGACCCCGACCCGATGGCGGTCGAGGATCTGATCGGCCGGGTCAATCCGGGCACCGCCTGCGTGGTGGTGCAGAACCCGGATTTCTTCGGCCGCCTGTCCGACCTGGCGGCGCTGGCCGACGCCTGCCATGCCGAGGGCGCGCTGTTGATCGTGGCGGTGGCCGAGCCGGTCTCGCTCGGGCTGGTGACCCCGCCGGGGGCGATGGGCGCCGACATCGTGGTGGCCGAGGGCCACGCCATCGGCAGTCCGCTGAACTTCGGCGGTCCCGGGGTGGGCCTGTTCGCCACCCGCAAGAAGTTCGTGCGCCACATGCCGGGCCGGCTGGCCGGCGAGACGGTGGACGAGGACGGCCGCCGCGGCTGGGTCCTGACCCTGTCGACGCGCGAACAGCACATCCGGCGCGAGAAGGCGACCTCCAACATCTGCACCAACAGCGGCCTGATCGCGCTGGCCTGGACCATCCACATGACCCTGCTGGGCGAGGCCGGGTTCACGAAACTCGCACGCCTCAACCACATGAAGGCGGTGGAGCTGGTGGAGCACCTGGAAACGGTGCCGAACCTCAAGGTCGTCACGCCCACCTTCTTCAACGAGGTGCTGGTGCGCCTGCCCGGCCACGGCGCCGCCGCCATCGTGGAGACCCTGGCCGAGAAGGGCCTGCTGGCGGGGGTGCCGCTGTCGCGCTTCTACCCCACCTACCCCGAACTGGCGGACGGCCTGCTGGTGTGCGCCACCGAGACGACCGAGTCCGCGGACATGGCCGCCCTGGCCGCGGCCCTGACGGAGGCCCTGCGATGAGTCCCGCGACCCCCACCCCGACTCTGACCGGCAACCGCGGCCTGCACATCGAGGAACCCCTGATCTTCGAGCAGGGCCACCCCGACAAGTGCGGCGTCGACCTGCCCGAACCGGCCGACAAGCCCGACCGCCTGGGCGGGCTGGCGCGCTCGGGTCCCATCGGCCTGCCCGGCCTGAGCGAGCCCGAGGTGGTGCGGCACTACACCCGGCTGTCGCAGAAGAACTACGCCATCGATTCGGGTTTTTACCCTCTCGGCTCCTGCACCATGAAGCACAACCCGCGCCTGAACGAGCGGCTGGCGCGGCTGCCCGGCTTCGCCGATCTGCACCCGTTCCAGCCCGAGGCGACGGTGCAGGGGGCGCTGGCGGTCATGCACCGGCTGTCGGCGTGGCTGCTGGGCCTGACCGGCATGGAAGCGGTGGCGCTGTCGCCGGGCGCGGGCGCCCACGGCGAGCTGTGCGGCATGCAGGCCATCCGCGCCGCCCTGGACGCGCGCGGCGACGACGGGCGCCGGGTCGTCCTGGTGCCCGACTCGGCGCACGGCACCAACCCGGCGACGGCGGCGCTGTGCGGCTTCCGGGTGCGCGGCATCCCGGGCGACGCCCGCGGCCGGGTCGACCTGGCGGCGTTCAAGGCCGCGCTCGACGACGGCGTCGCCGGGGTGATGCTGACCAATCCCAACACCTGCGGCCTGTTCGAGACCGACATCCTGGCCCTGTCCGAGGCGGTACACGCGGCCGGGGCCTACTTCTACCTCGACGGCGCCAACTTCAACGCCATCGTCGGCCGGGTGAAGATCGCCGACCTGGGCGTCGACGCCATGCACATCAACCTGCACAAGACGTTCTCGACCCCGCATGGCGGCGGCGGTCCGGGCGCCGGCCCCACGGTGCTGAGCCCGGCGCTGGCCCCGTTCGCGCCGCTGCCGTACGTGGTCCACGACGGCGCCGGCTATCGTCTGGTCGAGCATGTCGAGGGCAACGCGCGGCCATTCGGCCGCATGAAGGGTTTCCACGGCCAGTTCGGGGTGTTCGTGCGCGCGCTGGCCTACATCATGAGCATGGGCCGGGACGGCCTGCACCGGGCCTCCGGCGACGCGGTGCTGAACGCCAACTACCTGCTGGCGCGCCTGGGCGAGGCGCTGACGCCCTCGTTCGAGGGCCCGTGCATGCACGAAGCCCTGTTCGATGACCGGTTTCTCAAGGGGACCGGCGTGTCCACGCTGGACTTCGCCAAGGCCATGCTCGACGAGGGGTTCCACCCCATGACCATGTACTTCCCGCTGGTGGTGCACGGGGCGATGCTGATGGAGCCCACCGAGACCGAGAGCAGGGACAGCCTGGACGCCTTCTGCGACGCCGTGCTGGCGCTGGCGGCCAAGGCCAAGGCCGGGGACGCGGCGTTCTTCACCCACGCCCCGCGCCATACCCCGCGCCGGCGCCTGGACGAGACCCGCGCCGCGCGCCATCCGGTGCTGCGCTGGGAGCCGCCCGCCCCCACCCGGGCGGCGGAGTAGCAGAGGGAGAAGCGGCGGCGGCGACGGTCCCGTCCGGCCGCGCCGCGCCTATCCCTCGGCCGGCGCGGCCTCGGCGGCCGGGGCGCGCGCGGCCGGTTCGGCCACGATGCGGTCGTAGAGCGCCTTCACCCGCGCCGCCGTCGCGTCCATCTGCGCCTTCAGGTCGGGGAAGTCGGCCGCGCCCTCCCACACCGTGACCAGCCGCCCCTTCAGGCCCGCCGGCAGCGCCGCGTCGTCGGGCACGCCGTCCATGGTATGGCGCAGCATGCTTTGCAGACTCAGCCAGCGGTGGTGGGCGGCGCTGAGGAACGCCGCGTCCTCCTCCGGCAGCAGGCCGGCGGCGCCGACCCGGCGCAGGCCCTCGGCGGTGTTGGGGACCACGATCTCCGGGTGGTCGTGGGCGTGGCACAGTTGCAGGAACTGGGCCACGAACTCCAGGTCCACCAGGCCGCCGCGCACGTGCTTGATGTTCCACCGGCAGGCATCGCCGTGCTCGGCGTCCATGCGGGCGCGCATGGCGTCGACCTCGCGCGCCAACCGGGCCGGGTCGCGCGGCCGCCGGATGGTGTCGCGGATCACCCCCGCCACCCGCTCCCCCAGCCACGGCGGGCCGGCCACCACCCGCGCCCGGGTCAGCGCCTGGTGTTCCCAGGTCCAGGCCGCCTCGCCCTGATAGCGCCGGAACGCCGTCAGGCTGGTGGCCAGCGGCCCCTTGTTGCCCGACGGGCGCAGCCGCATGTCCACCTCGTACAGGCGGCCCTGGGCGGTGTTGACGGTGATGGCGTTGACGAAGCGCTGCACCAGCCGGGTGTAGTACACCGTCGGCGCCAGCGGACGCGGCCCGTCGGACTGCTCCACCCCCTCCGGCACGTCGTAGACCATGATCAGGTCGAGGTCGGAGGTCGGTGTCATCTCCTGGCCGCCCAGCTTGCCGAGCGCCACCACCGCCACCGCGCCGTCGGGCATGGCGCCGTGGGTCTCGGCGAAATGCGTCCACACCCGCTCCAGCAGGGCGTCCAGCACCGTGTCGGCGACGTCCGACAGGGCGCGCCCGGCCGCGCCCGGCGGCTGCTGCCCGCGCAGGGTCTGGACGCCGACCTGGAAGCGGTGGTCGTTGGCCCAGCGCCGGCAGATGTCGAGCACGTCTTCGTAGCCGCGGGCATCGCGCAGCGCCACGTCGAGGCTTTCGCGCAGCACCGCCGGCGGCGGCGCCGGCTCCATGAAGTCCGGCTCCAGCACCGCCTCCAGCAGGCGCGGGTTGCGCGCCAGGTGCTCGGCCAGGCGCGGCGCGTCGCCCATGATCTCCGCCAGCAGCGCCAGCAGGCCCGGGTTGGCCGCGAACAGCGCGAACAACTGCGCCCCCGCGGGCAGATGCCCCAGGAAGCTGTCGAAGCGCAGCAGGGCGGCGTCCGGGTTCACGGTGTCGGCCAGGGCGCGCACCAGGATCGGCATCAACTCGGTCAGGCGCTCGCGCGCCCGCGTGCTGCGCAGCGCCCGGTAGCGGCCGTGGTGCCAGCCGCGGATGGTGCTGGCGACCGCGTGCGGGTTGGCGAACCCCAGCTCGGACAGCGTGCGCAGGGTCTCGGGGTCGTCCTCGCCGCCGGTGAACACCAGGTTGCCTTCCGATTCGGACAGCGCGGGTTCGTCCTCGAACAGGTCGGCGTAATGGTCCTGCACCGTCATCAGGGTGGCCTTGAGGGCCAGCGCGAACGCCTTGAGCCCGTCGTACCCGAGGAACAGCGCCAGCCCGCGCAGCTTGTCGGTGTCGTGCGGGAGGGTCTGGGTCTGCGCGTCGTCGATCATCTGCAACCGGTGTTCGACGGTGCGCAGAAAGCCGTAGGCCGCGATCAGGTCGTCGCGCGCCTGCGGGCCGATCAGGCCGCGCTCGGCCAGCGCCCGCAGCGCCGGGACGGTCTCGCGCGCGCGCAGGCGGGGCTCGCGGCCGCCCCAGATGAGTTGCTGGGTCTGGGCGAAGAACTCGACCTCGCGGATGCCGCCGCGCCCGACCTTGACGTTGTGGCCCTCCACCGCCACCACGGCGTGGCCGCGCTGGGCGTGGATCTGGCGCTTGATGGAGTGGATGTCCTGGATGGCGTTGAAGTCCAGCGAGCGGCGCCAGACGAACGGCCGGATGGCCTCCAGGAAGCGGTCGCCGGCGGGGCGGTCGCCGGCCACCGGGCGGGCCTTGATCATCGCCGCCCGTTCCCAGTTCTGGCCGAAGCTCTCGTAGTAGACCTCGGCCGCCTCGGTGGACAACGCCAGCGGGGTCGAGCCCGGATCGGGCCGCAGCCGCAGGTCGCAGCGGAACACGTAGCCGTCGCCGGTGCGCTCCTCCATCAGCCGCACCAGGTCGCGGGTCAGGCGCACCATGGCCTCGCGCGGGGTCAGGCGGCCGCGATAGTCCAGGCGCTCCTCGTCGAACAGGACGATGAGGTCTATATCGGAGGAATAGTTCAACTCTCGCGCGCCGAGCTTGCCCATGCCCAGGATGAACAGCCCGCAGTCGCGGATCGGCGTCTCCGGCCACGGCAGCACCAGGTCGCCCTTGGCGTGCAGCCGGCCCAGCAGGTGGGCGCAGCCGGCGTCGAGCGCGGCTTCCGCCAGCGTGGACAGGGTGCCGGTGATCTGCTCCAGCGACCACAGGCCGAGGATATCGGCGAGCGCGGTGGTCAGCGCGAGGCGGCGCTTGGCGACGCGCAGGGCGCGCATGAGGCGCGGCTGGTCGTCGCCGGCGGCCGCCGCCTCGTCGGCGAGCGCGTCCAGCGCGGCGGCCCGGGCGGCATCGGGGCCGTCGTCCACCAGCCGGCACAGCCAGGCCGGCTCGGCGCGCACGCAGTGGGTCAGGAACGGGCTGTTGCCGAACAGGGCCTCCAGCACCGCGCGCCCGGGCGCGCCCTCCTCGGCCAGCGCCCGCATACGCGCCGCGCGGTCCGGATCGGGCTCGCGCTCGGCGTGGTCCAGCCACCGCTCCAGGCCGCGCGCGGCCCGGTCCGGGTCGGCGGGGCGCGGCGGCGGCCGCGGCGGATCCAGGACACCGAAGTCTGTCATGGGATCACCTCATTTGCCGGCGCACACTGCGGGAACCGACCCGGGGGGTCAAGCGCCCGGCTGGCGCGGGGACAGGGCGGGGCGGCGCGGCGCCGCGGCCCCGGACCTGAGCGTGCGCCCGGACGCGCGGGAGGGGTGGTGACGGCGACATCGGCGAAATCCCATGCGGTGCGGGTCACCCTGATGCGGCTGGGGCTGGTCGTCGGGCTGGTCCTGCTGGCGCTGGTGGCGGCGGCCTGGACGCTGTCGCGCGGGCCGCTCGATGTGCCGTTCCTGGTGCCGCGCATCGAAACCGCGCTGACCGACGCCCTCGACGACGCCGGGCTGCCGCTGACCGCCACCGTGGGCGGGGCGGCCCTCACCTGGGGCGGTCCGGCCGCCGGCCTGGACGTGGCGCTGCGGGACGTCCGCCTGGATGCGTCCGAGGCGGCGCCGCTGGCCCGGGTGGGCACGGTCTCGGTGGGGCTGGATCCGGGCGCGCTGCTGCACGGCGAGCTGGTGCTGAGCGACCTGGTGCTGCTGGGGCCGGAGCTGACGGTCCGGCGCGGCGCCGACGGCACCCTGGGGGTGGCGCTCCAGCCCCCCCCCGCCCCTACCCCAGACTCCACCCCAGACTCCACCCCAGCTCCCAACCGGGATCCGGCGCCGTCCGGCCCGGCGGTGCCGGCCACCGGTCTGGTGCAGACCTGGGCCTGGCTGGCCGATCTGGGCCTGACCCTGCGCGACGCCCACGTGCGTGTCGAGGACCAGGCGCTCGGCCGCACCTGGCGCCTGCGGGCCAGCACGCTGACCGTGACCCGGGCCGGCGGGGCGCTGAGCCTGGAGGGCTCGCTGACCCTGGACGACCCGCAGGCGCCCCCTGCCACCGGCACGCCGGCGGCACGGCCGGCGGCGGTCGACGTGGCGCTGCGGCACGCCCCCGGGACCGCGAGCGGCCCCCGCCTCGCCTCCGCCCTGGTGGCCTTCGAGCACCTCGACCCGGGACGCGACCTGGCCGGCCTGCTGGGCCTGCCCACACTGGCGGGCTGGCGCCAGCCGCTGTCCGGCACGCTGACGGTCGACGTCGACCTGGCGGCGCTGACCGGCCCGCTGCCGAGCGATCCCCTGGCGGTGCTGCGCTACGCCAGCCTGTCGCTGGGTGGTGCCGCCGGCCGGGCCGTTCTGCCGGCGCCGGTGGCGCACGGCTACGACCTCCGCGGGCTGGCCCTGGAGGCCCGCGCCACGCGCGACGCCGCCGGGGTCCTGGGGCTTCACCTGGACACCCTGACGCTCGGACTCGACGGCACCACGGTGACCGCGGACGGCCGCCTGACCGCGCCGGCCGGCGGTCCGCTGGACGGAACGGCCGCCCTCACCCTGTCGGCGGTGGACGTGCCGACGGTGGTGCGGCACTGGCCGCCCGAGCTGGCCGACGGGGCCCGCAAGTGGATCGACGCCAACCTGTCCGACGGCCGCGTCGCCGGGGCCAGCGCGGTCGTGACGCTGGGCGGTCCCGACTGGTCGGGCCTGACGGTGACCGGGCTGGACGGCGCGGCGCCGGTCTCGGGTATGACGGTGCGCTACCTGAAGGGGCTGCCGCCGGCCAGCGACGCGCGGGGCACGGTGCGGTTCGGGCTCGACGCGGTCACCATCGACATTGCCGGCGGCGGGGCCGGCGACCTCGCGGTGACCGGGGGCACGGTGGCCTTCACTGATTTCGACGCCGACGTGGAACGCGCCGACATGACCTTCGAGATCGTCGGGCCGCTGCCGGCGGCGCTGGCGCTGATCGACCACGACCCGCTGGGCTACGCCTCGCAGGTGGGAATCGACCCGGGGCAGACGCGCGGCGAGACCCGCACCACCCTGACCCTGGGCATGCCGCTGCTCAAGGACCTGGCGCTGGACGCGCTGGAGATCGGCGTGCAGGCCAACGCGAGCGGGGTGGCGCTGCCGGGGGTCGCGCTGGGCCAGGACCTGGCCGACGGCGACCTGCGCCTGACCCTCGACGGGACCGGCATGGACGTGACCGGCACGGCCCGGGTGGGCGGGGTGCCGGTGCGGCTGGACTGGCGCGAAAACTTCACCGACGGCGCGGCCTTCGATCGCCGCTACCGGGTCTCCGGACGCCTGGACAACGCCGCGCGAGCGCGCTTCCGGCTCGACGGCGGGCCGTTCCAGCCGCCCTGGATGGACGGTCCGGTCGATGCCACCCTGACCTACACCGAAACCGCCGGCCGCCCGGGTCGGCTGGACGCGGACGTCGACCTGTCGCCGACCACCCTCGCGGTCGACCCGCTGGGCTGGCGCAAACCCGCCGGCACACCGGCCCGGGCGATGATCGCCGGCACCTTCGCCGACGCGGCCATGACGGTGGACTTCGACGTCACCACCGCCACCGATGACGCGGTGCGCGGCCAGGCCCGCCTGAGTGGCGCCGGGGCCCTGCGCGCGGTCACGCTGGACCGCGCGGCGCTGGGCGCCACCGACGTGACGGCGCGCGTCACCGCGCCGGCGACGGCTGGGGATCCCTACGCCTTCGTCGTGCGCGGTCCGAGCCTGGACCTGCGCCCGCTGCTGGCCGAGGACGGGGCGGCCGGCGAGACGACGAGCGCGGCCCCCGCCCAGGACCCTGCCGAGACCCCCCCCGAGACCCCATCGGGGCCGCCCCTCGATCTGTCGCTGGACCTGGCGCGGGTGCGGCTGACGGAAACGGTCACGCTCGCCGGGCTGCGGGCCGGCGTGACCCGCGACGCCGCCGGGCGCTGGGCCGAGGCCGAAGCCGACGCCCGCATCGGGGCGGACGGCCCGCCGCTGCGGCTGACCCTGGCCCCCGAGGGCGGCGACCGGCGCTTCACCGTGACCGCCGGCGATGCCGGCGCGGTGGCGCGGGCGCTCGACCTGACCGGTCAGGTGCGCGGGGGCCGGCTGCGCCTGACCGGCACCCTCGATGCCCGCGACGCCGTCCAGGGTCGGCTGGAGGTGACGGACTTCCATCTCGCCGACGCCCCGGTGCTGGCCCGCATCCTTTCGGTTGCGGCCCTGACCGGCATCCTGGACGAGTTGCAGGGCACGGGGCTCAGCGTTTCCACCCTGGTGGCGCCCTTCACCTATGCCGACTCGCTGCTGACCCTGACGGAGGCGCGGGCCAACGGCCCGTCGCTGGGCGTGACCGCCAACGGCACCATCGACCTCGCGGCCGACGGCCTCGACCTGGAGGGGGTGGTGGTGCCGCTCTACCTGGTCAACGCGCTGGTCGGGAACATCCCGCTGGTCGGCGACCTGCTGGTGGGCGAGAAGGGCGGCGGTGTGTTCGCGGTCGCCTATCGCGCCACCGGGCCGATCGACGACCCGGCGGTCAGCGTCAACCCGCTGTCGGTGCTGACCCCGGGCTTCCTGCGCGGGCTGTTCGGGGCGCTGCCGGAAGGCAACGCCGACCGGCCGGTGACCATGCCGTCGGTGGGGCCGCCGGACTGACGGCGGCCCTCTACGGCGTCGGGTCGGTCTCGGTGAACCCGGGCAGCGCCGGCCCCTGGCGCGCCACCAGGGCCTCCAGGCGCGGATGCCGGCCCGGACCGACCAGATGCGGCAGCACGATGGCCAGGAACGGCAGGGTGACCATGGCGGTGATGTCGGCCTGCGTCGGCCGCGATCCGCCCAGCAGCCAGCCGCCGCCCTCGGGGCGCTCCGCCTCGGCCGCCGCCAGGCCGTCGGCCACCTGGCGTTCGTTGCCCGCGACCGTCGGCTGGTGGATCTTGTCTTCGGGCCGGCGCGTGCGCTCGTAGTAGGCGATCACCGCCTTGTCCATCGCCCCGGTCAGGAGCGCGCAGTGCTGGAGCACCCGGCGCCGGGCCGGACCCGCGGGCGGGATCAGGGCGCGGTCCGGCCCGACCTGCTCGTCGAGGTAGTCCAGTATCGCGGCGCTGTCGATCAGCACGGTGCCGTCGTTGAGGCGCAGCGCCGGCACCCGGCCGAGCGGATTGTAGACGCGGATCTCGTCCTGCTGGGTGGCGGTGGCCAGGGGCAGGCGCTCGTGGGCCAGGCCCAGGACACGCAGGGTGACGGCAACGCGGCGGGTGTAGGGCGACAGGTCGCGACCGATCAGCAGCACGGGCTCACGCTCCTCGGGTGGTTGGTGGCGCGGGGCGGAGGGATGGAGGATCCGGACCCGCCCAGTCTGGCACGCCTCGTGCACAGAACGCCAGCGGCAGTGATCGCACCCCCTCCTGCGGCGCTGTCTCCGGGTTACACGCGGCTTTTCCCGTGTCCGCCGTCGCGTGTGGTCCAGCCCGGTCCGCCCGATCTGGGTGGTCGGTCGTGCGGGGAACGGCGTCGGTCAGTAGCTCCCTCTCTCAACCGCGCCGTTCCCCGTCCTTTTCCCCGCCGCATCCGTTGCGCCTGTGCCTCCAGGTCACCCGCTGTCACCGACCGTCGTCGGGGCCGGGTCGGCGCTTCCCCATGCGCGTCCGGTCCGGGCGCCCCCAGGATGACGGTCATTCTGCAACGCAGATCCAAACGCACCCTGCGTCGAGCGTCGCAGCCTGGGACTCAGAATGCCCCACACGGCACCCCCGGCGGCCACGTCTCCAGCGCGACCCGGTTCAGATCCCCCAGCGGGGTGCGTTGCAGGCGCTCCAGAGTGGCGCTGCTGCGGTCACAGAAGCCGTGGCGGTCGGTGTTGCTCTCGGCCGCGGCGGCGTTGGCCAGGCGGGTCACCAGGCTGTCGATGGCGGCGCGGCCGCCGCGATGGCGGTAGCGCACGCTGAGCGCATCGGCGTTGGCGGCGAGCTGGTTCGAGAACCGGGTGACGAAGGCGCCGTAGCCGGCGCGCGCCCCGCAACTCAGGGCCGCGACCATCAGCCGGGTCTGCAGGGCGCGAATGGCGATCACCGGCGGCGGCTGGCCGCCGCCCTGGCACTGCGGACGTTGGGGCGGGGACGGCGCCGAGCGGATGTGGATCGTGGGGCCGGGCGCGCCGGGCTCCCAGGCCCGCGCCGCCGCCGGGGTCAGGACCAGTGCCGCCAGCACACCGGCCAGCAGCAGCAGGGCGACCGCCGCCCGTCCGCGCCGGCCCCCGTCGATGGTTCGCCGGACATCCGCCACGCCGCGCCTCCCCGTCCCCGTTGCGCGCCCTTCGTCTCGCGGGCCGGCCACCGGTCCGTCTCCGCACAGCCAACCCGACATCCAGTGTAGCGCAGAGGACGGGCCGGGGGAATCCGTCATGCAGCGAAAGCACGTGATTCCAAGCTGTTATGCCGGTATTCTAGGGCCTGCGGGTCCCGGTGTCCGACCGCGTTGCGCGCGGCCCTGGCGCCGTGCAACGCTTGGGCCTCGACGGCACGGGCGCGACCCCCGGGTCCGACGTCCCGGATCCGGCTGCGGCGGGACAAACGGAGGAGAATCCCCATGACCACCTACGCGGCGCCGCTGGAAGACATGCAGTTCGCGCTCGATCTGGCGGGCCTGCCCGAGATCGCCGAGCTGCCCCGCTATGCCGAGGCCACGCCCGACCTGATCGCCGCCGTCCTGGACGAGGCCGGCAAGTTCGGGGCCGGTGTCCTGGCCCCCATCAACGCCGTCGGCGACCAGCAGGGCTGTCGCCTGGAGCCGGACGGCACGGTGCGCATGCCGGACGGGGCGGTCGAGGCCTATGCGCAGTTCCTGGAGGCGGGCTGGAACAGCCTGCCGTTCGATCCCGATTACGGGGGCCAGGGCCTGCCCGGTGTGGTCGGCGTCGCGGTGGCCGAGATCTGGCACGCGGCCAACATGGCCTGGTCGATCGGGCCGCTGCTCACCACCGGCACCATCGAGGCGCTGAGCGTCCACGGCACCGACCACCAGAAGGAGGTCTACCTGCCCAAGCTGGTCAGCGGCGAGTGGACCGGCACCATGAACCTGACCGAGTCGCAGGCCGGCTCCGATCTGGCGCAACTGCGCTGCAAGGCCGAACCGGCGCCGGACCTGGGCGAGGACCGCTACCGCATCCACGGCCAGAAGGTGTTCATCAGCCACGGCGACCACGACCTGACCGAGAACATCTGCCATCTGGTCCTCGCCCGCCTGCCCGACGCGCCGCCCGGGGTGAAGGGGATCTCGCTGTTCCTGGTGCCCAAGCGGCTGGTGGCGGCGGACGGCAGCCTGGGCGACGCCAACGACGTCAAGGCGGTGTCGCTGGAGCACAAGCTGGGCATCCACGGCAGCCCGACGGCGGTGATGGCCTACGGCGACGACGGCGGCGCCGTCGCCACCCTGATCGGCGCCCCCCACCAGGGCCTGGCCTGCATGTTCACCATGATGAACAACGCCCGCCTCAACGTCGGCCTGCAAGGCGTGGGCATCGCCGAACGCGCCTATCAACAGGCGGTCGCCTTCGCCTGCGACCGGGTGCAGGGCGTCGACGTCACCGACCCGGCCACCGGCCGGGCCACCATCGTCCATCATCCCGACGTGCGCCGCATGCTTATGGACATGCGCGCCCGGACCGAGGCGGCGCGGCTGCTGACCTACTACGCCGCCGCCCGCATGGACCTGGCCAAGGCGCAGCCGGACGAGAGCGTGCGCGCCGCCGCCCAGGCCCGCGCCGACGTGCTGACGCCGGTGGTCAAGGGCTGGTGCACCGAGGTGGGGTTCGCGGTCAGCGACATGGGCGTGCAGGTGCACGGCGGCACCGGCTACATCGAGGAGACGGGGGCCGCCCAGCACCTGCGCGACGCCCGCGTGGCCCGCATCTACGAGGGCACCAACGGCATCCAGGCCATCGACCTGGTCAGCCGCAAGGTGCTGCGCGACAAGGGCGCGGCGGTGCGCGCCCTGGTGGCCGACATGCGCGCCACCCACGACGCCCTGACCGGGGCGCCGGCCGATGTGGCCGCCATGGCGCCGGCCTTCGCCGCCGCGCTGGACGACCTGGAGGCCACCACCACCTGGGTGCTGGACCATGCCAGCCCGCTCGACGCCCAGGGCGCGGCCACGCCCTATGCCAGCCTGTTCGGCATCGCCGCCGGCGGCTGGCTGATGATGCGGGCGGCGCTGGACGCACGCCGCCGGCTCGACGCCGGCACGGGCAACCCGGCCCAGTGGCAGGCCAAGCTGGGCACGGCGCGCTATTTCGCCGACGCGGTGATGCCCTTCACCCGGGCGCACCGGGCGGCCGCGCTGGCCGGGCCGGACAGCCTGATGGCGCTGGAGGAGGACTGGTTCTGACCCGTCCCCGCCCCGGTCCGAAGGGCGGGAGCACTGCCGGGGTCCGGATCGGGGCGGTTTCGCGACGCCCGGATCCGGACTACAGTGCCGCAAGGGCGCATCCGGGGCGGCGACGGCCGCGGCCCCGCACGCCCCAGACGCAAGGACGATCCGCACCATGACCGATCGCGGCGCGCAGTCTGGACTCCGGTTCGCCCCGATGGGGTTCGCCCCTCTGGCGCGTCCCTGGACGCTCCCCCAGTCGCTCCGCCGGGTTCTCTCGGGTCCGGCCCTCTGTCTGGCCGCCGGCCTGCTGGCCGTCGCCGCCCTCGGCCCCGGCCCGCTGCGCGCGGCCCCGGCCGAGACTGAGGCGGCGGCCGAAAGCGGCACCCGGGTGCCGGTGGCGCCCCTGGCCGCCACCGTCAACGCGGCCGCCTACGGCCCGATGCCCGACGAGGCCGGGTTTCTGGTCCGGCGCTACGACGACTCTCGCGAGAACGACGCCATCCAGCGCGCTCTGGAGGCGGCGCTGGCCGACCTGGGCCGCGACGGCGCGGCTCCGGTCCTGCTCGACATGACCTTCGAGGTCTACGTGATCCGCTCCGGCGTGCCGGCCCTGGCCAAGGGACTGCTGGAGATGGAGGAGGTGCGCGGCCAGGGCGACGCCGGCGCGGCGCCGCCGCCGGGCATCGACGTCACCGAGCTGCAGGGCCGCACCGAAGGCGTCGAGGGCAACGTCCTGCACCGCCGCCGCGACAGCTTCGCCGCCACCCTGCGCCTTCAGGTCACGGTGGAGGACCCGCGCAGCGGCGCCTACCTGTGGCGCGGCTGGGTCGACACGCCGCTGAACGGCCTGTCCCGGGCCGAAGTGGTGAGCCTGGTGGCCGAGCCGCTGCTGTCCACCCTGGGCCAGACCGTGGCCGGGCGATCAATACGGATCCAGGTTCCCGACGCCCTGGGCGGCGGATCCCCGGCCGAGTAGCGCGGCCGCGGGTTTCCCTGTCCCCCCGCTACTCGGTCTCCGTGCTACTCCGTGCTACTCGGTGTGTTCGAACGAGGGATCGGGGATCGGCTCGCGCATGGTCACGAACTCCTCGGCCGCCGTCGGGTGGATGCCCACGGTGGCGTCGAAGTGCGCCTTGGTCGCGCCGGCCTTCATCGCGATGCCGAGACCCTGAATGATCTCCGGGGCGTCCATGCCGACCATGTGGGCGCCCAGCACCCGGTCGGTGGCGCGCGCGACGATCAGCTTCATCATGGTCTTCTCGTCGCGCCCCGACAGCGTGACCTTCATCGGCCGGAAACGCGAGACGTAGACGTCCACCGCCTCCTGGGCGCGGGCCTGGCCCTCGGTCAGGCCCACGGTGCCAACCGGCGGCTGGCTGAACACCGCCGACGGGATGGCGGCGTAGTCCATCACCGTGGGGGTGTCGTTGAACACCGTGGCGGCGAAGGCCATGCCCTCCTTGATCGCCACCGGGGTCAGGTTGACCCGGTCGGTCACGTCGCCGATGGCATAGATGCTCTCGACGTTGGTGCGGTTCCACTGGTCCACCTCGACCGCGCCGCCCTTGGTCAGGCGCACGCCGGCATGCTCCAGGCCCAGGCCGGCGGTGTTGGGCGCCCGCCCGGTGGCGTACATCACCGCGTCGGCCTCGATCTCCTCGCCCTGGTCGGTGAGCAGCGACAGGCTGCCGTCGTCGCGCTTCTCGATCGAGCGGATCTGGCATTCGCGACGGATGCGGATGCCCTTCTTCTCCATTTCCGCCGCCAGGGTATCGCGCACGTCCTCGTCGAAGCCGCGCAGGATCTGGCCGGCCCGGATCACCTCGGTGACCCGCGAGCCGAGCGCGTTGAAGATGCCGGCGAACTCCACCGCGATATAGCCGCCGCCGACCACCACGACGCGGTCGGGCCGGGATGGCAGATCAAGCGCCTCGTTCGAGGTGATGGCGTGCTCGATGCCCGGAATGTCGGGCAGGGTGGGCCAGCCGCCGGTGGCGATCAGGATGGTCCGGGCGGTCACGGTCGTGCCGTCCACCTCGACGGTGTGCGGGTCCACCACCCGGCCGCGGCCCTCCAGCAGCGTCACCCCGGCGTCGCGCAGCAGGCGGTGGTAGACGCCTTCCAGCCGCTCCAGCTCGCGCTCCTTGTTGGCGATCAGGGCGCCCCAGTCGTGGCGCGCGCCCTCGATGGTCCAGCCGTAGCCGAGCGCGTCCTCCAGGTCCTCGGCCACGTGGGCGCCGTAGACCAGCAGCTTCTTGGGCACGCAGCCGCGCATCACGCAGGTACCGCCGACGCGGCTCGATTCGACGATGGCGACGCGCGCGCCGTACCAGCTCGCCGCGATCCGGCTGGCGCGCACGCCACCAGAGCCGGCCCCGATCGTGATAAGGTCGTAGTCGTAGGTCGCCATGGCTTCGCCCGTCCTGCCCCCTTGGTGTGGCGTGATGTGTGGCGCGGTGTGGCCCGCGGTCGCGCCGGCGTCCGGCGTGCCGCCAGGGATGTGGCGCAGACGGCCGGCTCTGACAACCCCGCGCGGGGCCGGGCCGACCCCCGGCCGGTCACGGCATCCGGCCGAGGCGCGGGCGACGCATGACTTTTCGTGCGCCCCGACCCGAGGGATTTTCATGCCCGTGCGGGCGAAAACCGGTCCGTCCGCGCCGGCGCGCGGCGTAGACTGCCGGGTCCACCCGCCGTGTGTCCCCCTCAACGCCGAGGCGCCTGCCATGTCGCCCCGCCGCCTGCCGCCGCTCAACGCCCTGCGTGCCTTCGCCGCCGCCGCCCGCCACCTGTCGTTCACCCGCGCGGCCGAGGAGCTGCACGTCACCCAGGCCGCCGTCAGCCATCAGGTCAAGGCCCTGGAGGAACACCTGGGGGTGCCGCTGTTCCGGCGCGGCACCCGCGCCATCCACCTGACCGAGGCCGGGCAGCGCTACGCCTGCCGGGTGCGGGATGCCTTCCAGATCCTGCACGAGGCCACCGAAGCCCTGTGCGCCCAGGAGGCCGCCGGGCGGCTGATCGTCGCCACCATGACCAGCTTCGCCGCCAAGTGGCTGATCCCACGCCTGGGCGACTTCCTGGCGGCGCACCCGGAGATCGAACTGCGGCTGGAAACCGGGCTGCTGCCGGTCGACCTGGACGGCGGCGCGGCCGACGTGGCGATCCGCATGGGGCCGGGACCCTACCCCGGGCTGCACGCCGAGGTGTTGATGCGCGACGAGGTGTTCCCGGTGTGCGCCCCGGCGCTGCTGACCGGGGCGGCGCCGCTGCGCACCCCGGCCGACCTGGCCTACCACGTGCTGTTGCAGGACGGCGGCCTGGACTGGGCGGTATGGCTGGCCGCCGCCGGGGTGCAGGGGGACTTCGACCCGCACCGCGGCCCCGGGTTCGTCGATTCGACCATGAGCATCCAGTCCGCGGTGGCCGGCCATGGCGTGCTGCTGGGGCGCACGGTGCTGATCGCCGACGAGCTGGCCGACGGCCGCCTGGTGGCGCCGTTCGACCTCGCCATCGAGAGCAACTACGCGTACTGGTTCCTGTGCCCGCCCGATCGGCTGGACGCTCCGCGGGTGCGGGCGTTCCGCGTCTGGCTGCTGCGCCAGACCGCGGCCGCCTGTCTGGCGCGTCCGGTGTCGCGCATCATCCCGACCGCCGAGGCGCCGGGGGTGATCTACAACGCCCTCACCGGGCGGCCCAACGCGGGGTGGGTGTAGCGCAGGGTCCGGTCCGGCGGTATCCCCGGCGCACGTGGGGATGACCCGCGCCGCCATCCGCCCTACTGTCGCGCCATGCATCTGCTCGCCGCCACCCCCGGGGTGGTCAGCGACGGCAGCGAGGCCGTGGACCTGGGCCAGGACCCGGCCGACATTGTCGTGCTGACCGCCGCCGATACCGAGATCGCCTGCCTCAGCACGGCCCGCGCCCGCCTGGGACCGGGGGCGCCGTCGCTGCGCCTCGCCAATCTGACCCGGCTGGGCCACCACTACTCGGTGGACCTGTACGCCGACGCGGTGCTGCGCCACGCCAAGCTGATCGTGGTGCGGCTGCTGGGCGGGACGGCCTATTGGTCCTACGGGGTCGAGACCCTGACCCGGATTGCGCGCGAGACCGGGGCGGCGCTGGCCCTGCTGCCCGGGGATGCCACCCCGGATCCGGCGCTGGTCGAGGCCTCCACCGTGCCGCCGGCGGAGGCGCACCGGCTGTGGCAGTATCTGGTCCACGGCGGGGTGGACAACGCCGAGCAGATGCTGCGCCGCTGCGCCGATCTGCTGGGCACGCCGGGCTTTGCCGACTGGCGCGCGCCGGCGCCGCTGCCACCGGCCGGGCGGTACGGCCCCGCCCCGGCGGGCGCGCGGCCGGTGGTGGCGCTGGTGTTCTATCGCGCCCTGGCCCAGGCCGGCGACCTGGCGGTGGTCGACGCCCTGCGCGACGCGCTGGACGCGGAGGGGCTGGACGTCCTGGCCGCGCATGTCACCAGCCTGAAGGACCCGGTGGCGGCCGGCCTGCTGGGCGAGATCCTGGCCGACAGCCCGCCCGACCTGATCCTGAACCTCACCAGCTTCGCCGTCGCCACGGCCGAACAGGCGCGCGAGGACCCCTTCGCCGCCCACGACGGGCCGGTGCTCCAGGCGGTGCTCGCCAGCGGCTCGGCCGAGAGCTGGCGCGACGGCGCCCACGGCCTGATCGCCCGCGACATCGCCATGGCGGTCACCCTGCCGGAAATGGACGGCCGGGTGTTCACCCGCGCCGTCTCGTTCAAGGGCCTGCACCGCTGGGACGCGGACGCCCAGGTGGACGTGACCGGCCACGTGCCGGCCCCGGACCGCGTCGCCTTCGTCGCTGCCCTGTGTGCCGCCTGGGTGCGGCTGCGGCGCACGCCGCCGGCGCAACGAAGGGTGGCGGTGGTGCTGGCCAACTACCCCAACAAGGACGGCCGCCTGGGCAACGGCGTGGGCCTGGACACGCCCGCCGGCACGGTGCGGGTGCTCGACGCGCTGGCTGCCGCCGGCTACCGCGTCGACGACCGCCCGGCCGACGGCGCCGATCTGATGGACCGGCTGCGCGCCGGCCCGACCAACGCCCTGGAGGCCCGGGGTGCGCGCTTGATCCGCGTGGTGCTGCCGCTGGCGACCTATCGGGCCGCCTTCGATCGCCTGCCCGAGGCCGCCCGCCGGGAGGTCACGGACCGCTGGGGCGATCCGGCCGACGATCCGTCGTTTCTCGCCGAGCGGGGCGGATTCGCCCTGTCCATGATGGTGCTGGGGCATGTGGCCGTCGGCATCCAGCCGGCGCGCGGCTACCACATCGACCCGGTGAGCAGCTACCACGACCCGGCGCTGATCCCGCCGCACGGCTACCTCGCGGTCTACGTCTGGATCCGGGCGGTGTTCGGCGCCCATGCGGTGGTGCACATGGGCAAGCACGGCAACATGGAGTGGCTGCCGGGCAAGAGCCTCGCCCTGTCCGCCGCCTGCTGGCCGGAGGCGGTGTTCGGGCCGCTGCCGCACCTCTACCCGTTCATCGTCAACGACCCGGGCGAGGGCACCCAGGCCAAGCGCCGCGCCCAGGCGGTGATCGTCGACCACCTCACCCCGCCGCTGACCCGCGCCGAGAGCTACGGCCCCTTGCGCGACCTGGAACGGCTGGTGGACGAGTACCACGAGGCCGCCGGTGTGGATCCGCGCCGCCTCAAGGTGCTGCGCTCCGAGATTCTCTCGCTGGCCGAGACCAGCGGGCTGGCGGCGGACCTGGGGCTGCCGCCGGCGCGCGATGCCGACGACGAGGCCGGGGCCGGGGCCGCCCTGGCCGCGCTCGACAATCACCTGTGCGAGCTGAAGGAACTTCAGATCCGCGACGGCCTGCACGTGTTCGGGGTCTCGCCCACGGGCGACCAGCGCACCGACCTGCTGCTGGCGCTGGCGCGGCCGCCGCGTGGCGACCGCCCGGCCGACGCCTCGCTGATTCGCGCGCTGGCGGATGATCTTGGTCTGTTGATCGCCTTGGGGCCGGCGGATGACGGTGGCGGTACCGGGGCCACCGACGCGTCGCTCCTGTTCGATCCGCTCGACAGCCGCGACATGGGCCGGTCCTGGCCCGGCCCGCGCCCGGCGGTGCTGGCGGCGTGTCTGGCCGAAGAGCCCTGGCGCTCCGTCGGGGATACCGTGGAGCGGCTGGAGGCGCTGGCCCACGCCCTGGTGGCGGGGGTGCGCGCCCCCGACCCGGCGTGGACCGCCACCCGCGCCGTGCTCGACCATGTGCGGGAGCGGCTGGCGCCGGCGGTGGACGCCTGCGGAGCGGCCGAGATCCAAGGGCTGCTGACCGGGCTGGACGGCCGCTTCGTGCCGCCCGGCCCGTCCGGCGCGCCCACGCGCGGCAAGCCGGAGGTGCTGCCCACCGGACGCAACTTCTTCTCCGTCGACAGCCGCCGGGTGCCGACCCCGGCGGCCTGGACGCTAGGCTGGCGCTCCGCCACGCTGCTGATCGAGCGCCACGTGCAGGACCACGGCGACTGGCCGCGCGCGGTGGCGCTGTCGGCCTGGGGCACCGCCAACATGCGCACGGGGGGCGACGACATCGCCCAGGCGCTGGCGCTGATGGGCGCCCGGCCGCGCTGGGAACCGGCGTCGGGGCGGGTGATCGGGTTCGAGATCCTGCCGCTGTCGGTGCTGGACCGGCCGCGCGTCGACGTCACCCTGCGCATCTCCGGCTTTTTCCGCGACGCCTTCCCGGCCCAGGTGGATCTGGTGGACTCGGCGGCGCGAGCCATCGCCGCGCTGGACGACGAGCCGGCCGCGCTGAACCCGCTGGCCGCCACCGCCCGCGCCGAAGCCGCCCGCCTGGCGCGCACGGGTGTGCCCGAGGCGGACGCGCGGCGCCGCGCCGGGCACCGGGTGTTCGGCTCGCGCCCCGGGGCCTACGGCGCCGGGCTGCAGGCGCTGATCGACGAGCAGGGCTGGGAGACCGACGCCGACCTGGCCGCCGCCTATGTGGCCTGGGGCGGGTATGCCTACGGCGACGGGGCGGCCGGGGTCGAGGCCCGGGGCCTGTTCGAGGACCGGCTGGCGCGCGTGGATGCCGTGATCCACAACCAGGACAACCGCGAACACGACCTGCTGGACTCGGACGACTACTACCAGTTCGAGGGTGGGCTCACGGCGGCGGTGCGCACCCTGTCGGGCGCCCAGCCGGCGGTCTATCACAGCGACCACAGCCGCCCCGAGGCCCCGCGCGTGCGCACCTTGCAGGAGGAGATCGCCCGCGTGGTGCGCGCCCGCGCCGTCAATCCGAAGTGGATCGCCGGGGTGATGCGCCACGGCTACAAGGGGGCGTTCGAGATCGCCGCCACGGTGGACTACCTGTTCGCCTTCGCCGCCACCGCGCGGTGCGTGAAGGACCACCACTTCGACCTGATGTACGACGCCTATGTCGAGGATCCGGCGGTGCGCGGCTTCATGGCCGAGGCCAACCCCGACGCCCTGCGCGAGATGGCGGCGCGCTTCCAGGAAGCCCTCGACCGCGGCCTGTGGCGGCCGCGGCGCAACGACACCGGCCCCCGTCTGGCGGCCCTGCTGGCGGCGGCGTAGGGGCGCCCGCGCCGCCGTCCGAGAATCGGCCTTTCACCCGCCCCCGCCCCGCGCTATGGTGCGCGCGACGTCGCCCCGGGTCCCCGGGGGCGGGCGTGCCCGTATTGTTTCCCTTCCCTGCGCCGCCCGCCGGCGGCGCCACCCCACAAGACGACACTGATGGCCCGACGCAGACAGATCTATGAAGGCAAGGCCAAGGTCCTGTTCGAGGGACCGGAGCCCGGCACCCTGGTGCAGTACTTCAAGGACGACGCCACCGCCTTCAACAATCAGAAGAAGGGCACCATCACCGGCAAGGGGGTGCTGAACAACCGCATCAGCGAGTACCTGATGCAGCGCCTCCAGGACATCGGCGTCCCGACCCACTTCATCCGCCGCCTGAACATGCGCGAGCAGTTGGTGCGCGAGGTCGAGATCATCCCCATCGAGGTGGTGGTGCGCAACGTCGCCGCCGGTTCGCTGTCCAAGCGGTTCGGAATCCAGGAAGGCACGGTGCTGCCGCGCTCCATCGTCGAGTACTACTACAAGAGCGACGAGCTGGGCGACCCGATGGTCACCGAGGAGCACATCACCGCCTTCGGCTGGGCCACCATCCAGGACCTGGACGAGATGATGAGCCTGGCGCTGCGGGTCAACGACTACCTGTCGGGCCTGTTCCTGGGCATC
Organism: Roseospira goensis; assembly: GCF_014197795.1. GTDB lineage: Bacteria > Pseudomonadota > Alphaproteobacteria > Rhodospirillales > Rhodospirillaceae > Rhodospira > Rhodospira goensis. The sequence goes on along the minus strand of NZ_JACIGI010000032.1, from coordinate 16,102 downwards.
GGGCTGAAGCTGGTGGACTTCAAGCTGGAGTTCGGCCGCGTCTACGACGACCAGACCGACGAGATGCATCTGGTGCTGGCCGACGAGATCAGCCCCGACAACTGCCGCCTGTGGGACGTCAAGACCAACGAGCGCCTGGACAAGGACCGCTTCCGCCGCGACCTGGGCGGCGTCGAGGAGGCCTACCAGGAGGTCGCCCGCCGGCTCGGCATCCTGCCCGAAGGCGGTCCGCGCGACATGCCCGGCCCGTCCACCCTGCAGTAGCCCCCTTTTCCCCCTGTCCGGAGGTCCCGTACCGTGAAGGCGCGCGTTCATGTCACCCTGAAGGCCGGCGTTCTCGACCCGCAGGGCAAGGCCATCGCCCACGCGCTGCACGCGCTCGGCTTCGACGGCGTGCGCGACGCGCGCCAGGGCAAGGTGATCGAACTCGACCTGGAGGACGACGACCCCGAGGCCGCGCGCGCCCGGATCGACGACATGTGCCGCCAGCTTCTCGCCAACACCGTGATCGAGACCTACCGGATCGAGCTGTAGGGGCCGCGGGCGGTCGGCCCGCCGCCGCCCGGCGCTCCGGCGCCGATGCACCCTCCTCGTGCGGCTGGCCGGCGGTCGGCCGCTGCCGTCCCTTCGTGACGAGAGACCCGCCCGTGAACTCCGCCGTCATCGTCTTTCCCGGCTCCAACTGCGACCGCGACGTCGCCGTGACCCTGGCCGACGTCACCGGTCGCGCCCCCGTCATGCACTGGCACGGCGACCCCGACCTGCCCGACGACCTCGACCTGATCGTCATCCCGGGCGGGTTTTCCCACGGCGACTACCTGCGCTGCGGCGCCATGGCCGCCCATGCCGCCGCCATGGCCGGGGTGCGCCGCGCCGCCGATCGCGGGGTGGCGATCCTGGGCATCTGCAACGGCTTCCAGGTGCTGTGCGAGAGCCACCTGCTGCCCGGCGCCCTGATGCGCAACCGCGACCTGCGCTTCATCTGCCGCGACGTCCACCTGCGGGTCGAGACCACCGACACGATGTTCACCGCCGGCTACGCGCCGGCCCAGGTCATCCGCCTGCCGATCGCGCATCACGACGGCAACTACGTGGCCGACCTGCCCACCCAGTGCGCCCTGGAGGACGAAGACCGCATCGTGTTCCGCTACTGCGATGCCGGCGGCAAGGTGACCGAGACCGCCAATCCCAACGGCTCGCTCGACAACATCGCCGGTATTCTGTCGGAGAGCCGCACCGTGCTGGGCCTGATGCCGCATCCCGAGCGGCTGGCCGACCCGCGCCTGGGCGGCACCGACGGCCGCGCCCTGTTCGTCTCGGTGATGGAGGCGCTGTCGTGAGCACGCAGCAGCAGCAGAAGACGGAACCCGCGATCACCCCCGAGATCGTTGCCGAACACGGCCTGACCCCGGACGAGTACCAGCGTGTCCTGGACATCCTGGGCCGCACCCCCAACCTGACCGAGCTGGGCATCTTCTCGGTCATGTGGTCGGAGCACTGCTCCTACAAGTCCTCGAAAAAGTGGCTCAAGACGCTGCCGACGACGGCGCCCTGGGTGATCCAGGGACCGGGCGAGAACGCCGGCGTGGTGGACATCGGCGACGGCCTGGCCGCCGTGTTCAAGATGGAAAGCCACAACCACCCGAGCTTCATCGAGCCCTACCAGGGCGCGGCCACGGGCGTGGGCGGCATCCTGCGCGACGTGTTCACCATGGGCGCCCGCCCGGTGGCGAACCTCAACGCGCTGCGCTTCGGCGCCCCGGATCACCCGAAGACCCGCCACCTGGTCTCCGGCGTGGTGGCCGGTATCGGCGGCTACGGCAACTGCGTCGGGGTGCCCACGGTGGGCGGCGAGGTCGACTTCCACCCCGACTACAATGGCAACATCCTGGTCAACGCCATGACCGTGGGGGTCGCCCCGGCCGACCGCATCTTCTATTCCAAGGCCAGCGGGGTCGGAAACCCGGTGGTCTACGTCGGCTCCAGGACCGGCCGCGACGGGATCCACGGCGCCACCATGGCCTCGGCCGAGTTCAGCGCCGATTCCGAGGAGAAGCGCCCCACCGTTCAGGTCGGAGATCCGTTCACCGAGAAGCTCTTGATCGAGGCCTGCCTGGAGCTGATGGCCACCGACGCCATTGTCGCCATCCAGGACATGGGGGCGGCCGGCCTGACCTCGTCGAGCTTCGAGATGGCCTCCAAGGGCGGCCTGGGCGTCGAGCTGACCCTGGACCGGGTGCCGATGCGCGAAGACGGCATGACGCCCTACGAGCTGATGCTCTCCGAGAGTCAGGAGCGCATGCTCATGGTGCTCCAGCCCGGCAAGGAGGCCATGGCCGAGGCGGTGTTCCGCAAGTGGGACCTGGACTTCGCGATCATCGGCCGCCTGACCGACACGGGCCGCATGGTGCTGACCTGGCACGGCGAGACGGTGGCCGACCTGCCCATCGACCCGCTGGCCGAGGCGGCGCCCGAGTACGACCGCCCCTGGGCGCCCACGCCGCACCAGCCGGTGGTGATCGCCGACGACGTCCCGGTGCTGCCCTGGACCGAGGCCCTGGTGGCCCTGATGGGCGGGCCGGATCTGTCCAGCCGGCGCTGGATCTGGGAACAGTACGACCACATGGTCATGGGCGACACGGTGCAGCGCCCCGGCGGCGATGCCGCCGTCGTGCGCCTGCACGGGACGGACCGCGGCCTGGCGATGACCACCGACTGCACGCCCCGCTACGTGCGCGCCGATCCGGTCACGGGCGGCCGTCAGGCGGTGGCCGAGGCCTACCGCAACCTGACCGCCGTCGGCGCCCGGCCGCTGGCGGTCACCGACAACATGAACTTCGGCAACCCCGAAAAACCGGTGATCATGGGCCAGTTCGTCGGCGCCTGCCGCGGGCTGGGCGAAGCCTGCGCGGCGCTCGACATGCCGGTCGTCTCCGGCAACGTCAGCCTCTACAACGAGACCGAGGGCCGCGCCATCCCGTCGACCCCGACCATCGGCGCCATCGGCATCCTCGACGACCTGGACCGCATGGCGACGGTCGGGTTCAAGGCGGCGGGCGAGGCGGTGATCGTGATCGGCGAGACCGCGGCGATGCGCGCCGGCGGCGGCTGGGTCGGCCAGAGCCTGTACCTGCGCGATCTCTGCGGCCGCGAGGAAGGGGCGCCGCCGCCCGTGGACCTGGAGCACGAGCGCCGCGTGGGGGAGACCGTGCGCGGCCTGATCCAGGCCGGGCGGGTGAGCGCCTGCCACGACGTCTCGGACGGCGGCCTGCTGGTGGCGGTGGCGGAGATGGCGCTGGCCGGCGGTCTCGGCGTGACGCTGGATCTGGCGCCGGCCACGGCCGCCCTGTTCGGCGAGGACCAGGGCCGCTACGTCGTCACCGTGCCGGCCGAGGCGGCGGACGCCGTCCTGTCCGATCTGGGCGACCTCGCCCGGCGTATCGGCACCACCGGGGGCGAGGCCGTGGCGATCGGCGGCGAGGCGGTGCCCCTGGCCGATCTGCGCGCCGCCCACGAGGGCTTCTTTCCCGCCCTGATGGGGGACGAGATCGTCGCGTCGTAGCCGTCGTCGGCGTCATAGGCGTTGTCCGCGCGCGGTGCGACGTCGAGCCTAGGGCGGAACACCCGAATACGGAATCGCATGGTGATTTCGAATTCGGGCGTTCCGCTCTGAAACCAACAGATCGCGCCGAGTCACGCTCGAAATCGGCCCCACCCCGGCGGTTCCGGTTTCGAGCGATCGGCGCTAGATCCCGCGTGCCAGCAGCGCCTCCAGCGCCACGCGCCGCGCATCGGCGGTCAGGTCGAGCGCCCGCAGGGCGCCGATCACCGCTTGCAGCGTCTCCAGCGACGCCCCGGCCGGCCCTTCCGGTCCCAGCGCCCGCAGCGCCAGCGCCAGCGCCGCGCCGGGGCGACCGTCCCCGACCGCGCGTTCCAGGGCGGCGAGCCGGTCGGCGTCGGTGAAGCCGCCGTCGACCGCCACCGCCTCCACGAACACGCGGCTCGATTTGATCGGCAGCCAGTGCACCGCCTGCACCGGGGCGCCCAGCGCCTCCAGCACGTTCAGCAGCACCACATGGTCGCGGTCGAGCACCCGCCGGGCCTCGGCGCCGTCGCCCAGACGCGCCGCCCGGGCCTGGCGCCACAGCACCAGCCGCTCGCCCGGCAGCGGATCGCCCAGCGCCGCGTCCGCCACCCGGGCGATCGGCCACAGCAACGCGGCCGCGTCCTCGGCATCGGCGTCGCCGGCGCGGCCCTGCTGACCCAGCCGCCGCAACCAGGTCCGCCCGGCCTCGATCGACCCGGCGGCATACAGCGCGCGGCCGGCGGCCGCGCCCAGGAAGGCCGGCACGGCGGGCTCGACCGGAATCGCGCGGATCAGCGGCGCATACAGGGCCGCATGCAGGGGATACAGCACGGGCGTCTTGGTGCGGCTGGTCTCCAGCGGATGCAGCAGCCCCTCGGCGAGGCGCTCGGGATCGGTCTCGCGCGCCAGGATGGCGTAGGCCAGGGCGCGGTCCAGCGCCGTCCCGCCCAGCACCACCCGCGAGACCGGTGTCTCCAGGTCGCGCGGGTCCACGTCCAGGTCGCGCCATGCGGTGGCCAGGTCGTCGATGGACACCGCCCCCACCGCCGCCGCCCGCTCGGCCGCCGCGGCGATCAGCGACGGCGGCCCGCCGCCGCCCAGCGCCAGGGCGCGCGCCGTCCAGGGCTCTCCGGCGCGCAGCGCATCGGCCGGCGCGTCCAGGTCGGGCAGCGCCCGCAATAAACGGTAGGCCAGCGCCGAGGCCCCGGCGAAGCTGTCCGGCGCCGGGCTGTCGAGCCCGGCCAGGCGTTCGGCCAGCAGCATGAACGCCCCGTCGCTGCCGCGCTCGTCGCCGGCCGCCGCGCCGCCGCCCATCTCGCGCAGCAGGGCGAGGCCCAGCAGGGCGCGATCGCGGGCGCCATCCAGCAGGTCGCAGTGGATGGCGGCCTGTTGCCACACCGGATCGACATAGCCCGCCCCGACCCCGCGCGCCAGCGCGCACACCCGATCGTCGCGGCCCTCGATCGCCAACGCGCGCAGCCGGGCGCGATCGGCCTCGGCCCCGGGGCCGAGCGGTTCGGCCAGCGCCACCAGGTCGTCGGCCGGGCCGCCCAGCGCCGCCAGTCGCCCGACCCGCAGCGCCAGCAGCGCGCGCGCGGACAGGCCCGGCGGCGCGGTCTGCACCGTCAGCAGCAGGCGCCGGCGCAGGTCGGCCACGATCGGAGACGGCACCGTCAGCGGCAGCGCCGCCACCAGGTCGCGCACCCGCGCGCCCGAGGTGCCCGCCCACAGGTCTTGCGGCAGCCCGCCGGGGCGCGCCGGCAGCACGCCGGTGGCGTCGCCGACCGGCGCGGGCGGCGCCGCGCGCGCCGGCACCGGCGGCTTGGTCGGCGGCCCGGGCGGCGGCAGCGCGCGTTCCTCCTGGGTCAGCCCGCCGGGCGGCGGCGCGATCTCGCGCGGGGGATCCAGCGACGGCATCGCCCCCGGGGGCGCGGCGGGTCGCACCGCGGGCGCCGCCTCGCGCGGCGGAGCGGCGGGCGCGGTCGTGTCCGGGGGGGTCAGCGCCGGGGGCACCGCCGCCGGCGGCGGCTCGAACTCGGAGTCGGGCTCGGGCTCGGACTCGGGCTCCGGCGCCCGCCAGTCCGGCGGCACCAGCGGCAGCGGCTGTCCCGTCCCCCCGGCGGGCGGCGGCGCCTGGGCCAGCGCGGGCACGGGCGCGGCCGCGCCGGCAAGCAGGGCCAACAGCGCCAGACCCGCGCCGGCGGTCCGCCTAGAAGCGGTCATTGGGGATGACCTTCTCGACCGGGCGGGTCGGCGGCTTCATGTCCCAGGTCGCCAGCACGGCCCCGCCCGCCACCACCAGGGCCAGCAGCAGCAGCCCCAGCACCTTCAGCAGAACGCCGGACCGTTCGTCTCCCGCGTAGCGACCGCGTCGTCGTGCCACCGTCGTCTCCCCCTCGTCCGCTCGTGGTCCGCTCGTGGTCCCCTGGTGGTCCTCTGGTGGACCCCTCGTCCCCTCGGTGCGGCGGCCGCCCGGCCGCCGCGGCGCTGGACAGCGCCGCCGCCCCGGTCTACACACACGATCTCCGGACACGAAACGTCCGCAACGTCCGCGCGGCGGACGTCCCCGCGACAATGTCGAGGATCGATGCTAGGTTTGGACCATGGCGACCGCGAGGCAGTGTAGAGAGCGCCCGGCCCCGACGCAACGCATCGACGATCCGCGCACCGTGGTCCTCGTGGGGCTGATGGGCGCCGGCAAGAGCTGCGTCGGGCGCCGCTTGGCGGCCCGGCTGGAGCGGCCGTTCGTGGACACCGACGACGAGATCGTCAAGGCCGCCGGGCTCAGCATCACGGATATCTTCTCGGTCTACGGCGAGGCCGCCTTCCGCGACTGCGAACGCAAGGTCATGGCCCGCCTGCTGGAGGGGCCGTCGTGCGTTCTGGCCGCCGGCGGCGGCGCCTTCATCGCCCCGCAGACGCGCGCCCTGATCCGGGCGCGGGCGGTGTCGGTGTGGCTGCGCGCCGACCTTGACGTGCTGGTGGCCCGCACCGCCGGGCGCACCCACCGGCCGCTGCTCAACACGGGCGATCCGCGCGCCAAGCTGAAGGCGCTCATGGACGACCGCTATCCGGTCTACGCCGAGGCCGACATCACCGTCCCCACCGGCACCGAGAGCGCCGACCGCACCACCGCCCAGGTGCTGGAGGCCGTGCGCGATTTCGTTACCGCCCACCCGGCCGGAGAGGCCCCCCCGGCATGAGCACGCCCGCCGCCGTCACCGTCCCGGTCGCGCTGGGGGAGCGCCGCTACGACATCCACATCGGTCCCGGCCTGCTGGACCGCGCCGGCGACCTGCTGCGCGCCGCCGTGCCCGGGGCGCGCCGCGCCATCGTGGTCAGCGACGAGACCGTGGCCGCGCTGTACCTGGAGCGGGTGCGGACCGCGCTGACGTCCGCCGGCGTCGAAACCGGGGCGCACATCGTGCCGGCCGGCGAGGCCAGCAAGAGCCTGAGCCGCCTGGAGGACCTGCTGGAGGCGCTGCTCGGCTTCGGCCTGGAGCGCGGCACGCCGGTGATTGCCCTGGGCGGCGGGGTGGTCGGCGATCTGGCCGGGTTCGCCGCCGCCGTGGCCCTGCGCGGTGTGCCGTTCGTGCAGATCCCGACCACCCTGCTGGCCCAGGTGGACAGCAGCGTCGGCGGCAAGACCGCGGTCAACAGCCGCCACGGCAAGAACCTGATCGGCGCCTTCCACCAGCCCCGGCTGGTGCTGGCCGACACCGACACCCTGGACACCCTGCCCCGGCGCGAGCTGCGGGCCGGCTACGCCGAGACCGCCAAATACGGCCTGATCGGCGATGCCGCGTTCTGGGACTGGCTGGAAGCGCACGGCACCGCCCTGCTGGACGGCGACGCGGCGCTGCGGACCGAGGCCATCGCCACCAGTTGCCGCGCCAAGGCCGCCGTGGTGGCCGCCGACGAGCGCGAGGCCGGGCAGCGCGCGCTGCTCAACCTGGGCCACACCTTCGGCCACGCGCTGGAAGCCGAGACCGGCTACGGCGACGCCCTGCTGCACGGCGAGGCGGTGGCGATCGGCATGGTCATGGCCTTCGACCTGTCGCACCGGCTCGGGCTGTGCCCGGGCCAGGACGCCGAACGGGTGCGCCGTCACCTGGCCGCCGTCGGCCTGCCGGTGCGCCCGGACCCGGCGCGGACCTGGGACGTGGAGCGCCTGCTCGGCCACATGGCCCGGGACAAGAAGGTCAAGGACGGCCGCATCACCTTCGTGCTGGCGCGCGGCATCGGCCGCGCCCATCTCCAGGACGACGTACCCGCCGACGCCGTGCGCTCGACCCTTGCCGCAAGCCTGACCTGAGACGGCGCGCGGCCCCGCCCCCTCACGACCCTGAACCCATGATCGAATCGCTCATCGCCATCCTGGTGCTGCTGGTCCTCTCCGGCCTGTTCTCCGGCTCCGAGACCGCGCTCACCGCCGCCTCGCGCCCGCTCATGATGGAGCTGGAGCGCGGCGGCGACCGCCGCGCCCGCACCGTCAACACCCTGCTCAAGACCCGCGAGCAGCTCATCGGCACCATCCTGCTGGGCAACAACCTGGTCAACATCCTGGCCTCGTCACTGGCCACCAGCGTGCTGATCACCGCCTTCGGCGAAGCCGGCGTGGCCTATGCCACCGCCGGCATGACGGTGCTGGTGCTGATCTTCGCCGAGATCCTGCCCAAGACCTACGCGCTGACCCACACCAACACGGTCGCGCTGGCGGTGGCGCCGGTGATGCGCGGCCTGACCTGGCTGCTGTGGCCGGTGACCCGGGTGATCCAGGGTCTCGTCCAGGTCATGCTCAAGGTGTTCAAGGCCGATGCCGGCCAGGAGAAGACCGCCGCCCACGCCCTGGCCGAGTTGCGCGGCGCCATCGAGCTGCACACCGCCGAGGCCGATGGCGACGGCCCCTCCGGGCGCACCGTGCGGCGCGAGCGCGCGATGCTGAAAAGCGTGCTCGACCTGGCCGACGTCGAGGTGGGCGAGATCATGGTGCACCGCTCCAAGCTGGTGATGATCGACGCCGACCTGCCGGCCTCCGAGATCGTCGAACAGGTGCTGAACAGCCCCTATACCCGCATTCCGCTGTGGCGCGACCGCATGGACAACATCGTCGGCGTGCTGCACGTCAAGGCGCTGCTGCGGTCCGTGCAGGCCTTCACCGGCAACCTCGACGAGATGGATGTGGTCGGGCTGGCGGCGCCGCCCTGGTTCATTCCCGACACCACCCGACTGCTGCACCAGCTCCAGGCGTTCCGTGAGCGCCGGGAGCACTTCGCCATGGTCGTGGACGAGTACGGCACCATCATGGGTGTGGTCACCCTGGAGGACATCCTGGAGGAGATCGTCGGCGAGATCAGCGACGAACACGACATCCAGGTGGCCGGGGTGCGGGGGCAGGCGGACGGCTCCTACGTGGTGGCCGGTGACGTCACCATCCGGGACCTGAACCGCGAGTTCGAATGGGCGTTGCCCGACGACGTCGCCAACACCCTGGCCGGGCTGATCCTGCACGAGGCCCGGCGCATCCCCGAGCCGGGACAGACCTACCGCTTCCATGGCTTCCGCTTCGAGGTGCTGAAGCGGGTGCGCAACCGCATCACGTCGATCCGGGTGGTGCCGGAGGAGGCCGGCGGCCGGTGACGGCGCACCGGATCGCCGGGGGCGATCGGCGCTAGGGCAGGTCGTGATCCATCTGACTCATACCGGCAGGCTCTTGTTCTGACTCGTCGAGACAAGAGCCATCCGCCGCTTCGCGGCGCCGGTGCGGTCGCACCACCCGGCCGACGACGGACGTTCGTTCAGTCCTCGGCCGCTATCACGCCGTGTTTCGGATTGGTCACGTGACTCCGCCCTGACTCAAAGAGTGAGAGCGGATTGACGCCCGGCATTGGAGCCCGAGAGCGGGTCCAATGCCGGGCGATCCGCCCTAGCTGTTCATGGACTCGAAGAAGTCGGCGTTGTTCTTCGTTTCCTTCAGCTTGCCCAGCAGGAACTCCATCGCGTCCTGCACGCCCATCGGCATCAGGATGCGACGCAGCACCCACATCTTCGACAGCGTCGGCTTGGGCACCAGCAGCTCCTCCTTGCGGGTGCCGGAGCGGGTGATGTCGATGCTGGGGAAGATGCGGCGGTCGGCCAGCTTGCGGTCCAGGATGATCTCGGAGTTGCCGGTGCCCTTGAACTCCTCGAAGATCACCTCGTCCATGCGCGAGCCGGTGTCGATCAGCGCGGTGGCGATGATGGTCAGCGAGCCGCCTTCCTCGATGTTGCGCGCCGCGCCGAAGAAGCGCTTGGGCCGCTGCAGCGCGTTGGCGTCGACACCGCCGGTCAGCACCTTGCCCGAGCTGGGCACCACCGTGTTGTAGGCGCGCGCAAGGCGGGTGATGGAGTCGAGCAGGATGACCACGTCGCGCTTGTGCTCGACCAGCCGCTTGGCCTTCTCGATCACCATTTCCGAGACCTGCACGTGACGGCTGGCGGGTTCGTCGAAGGTCGAGCTGACCACCTCGCCGCGCACCGAGCGGTCCATGTCGGTGACCTCCTCCGGGCGCTCGTCGATCAGCAGCACCATGAGGTAGACGTCGGGATGGTTGGCCGCGATGGCGTGGGCGATGTTCTGCAGCATCATCGTCTTGCCGGTGCGCGGCGGCGCGGTGATGAGCGCGCGCTGGCCCTTGCCGAGCGGGGTCACCAGGTCGATGACGCGGGTGGTGAACTCCTTGCGGGTCGGCTCGTCCAGTTCGAGCTTCAGCTTCTCGTCCGGATACAGCGGCGTCAGGTTGTCGAAGTTGATGCGGTGGCGGACCTGATCCGGCTCCTCGAAATTGATCGTGTTGACCTTGAGGAGCGCGAAATAGCGCTCGCCGTCCTTGGGGGCGCGGATCTGGCCTTCGACGGTATCGCCCGTGCGCAGCGAGAAGCGCCGGATCTGGCTGGGCGAAACGTAGATGTCGTCCGGGCCGGGCAGGTAGTTCGCCTCGGGCGATCGGAGAAAGCCGAAGCCGTCCTGCAGGATCTCCAGGACCCCCTCGCCGAAGATCGGGGTATCGTTGTCCGCCAGTTGCTTGAGGATGGCGAACATCATCTCCTGGCGGCGCAGGTTGCTCGCGTTCTCGATCTCCAGCTCCTCGGCGAACGCCAGAAGATCCTTGGGTGTTTTCTTTTTCAGGTCCTGCAAGTGCATGATTGTCTCGACGATCGCGCGGAGGGGGGAGGAAAGGCGGGACGATGCGGCGGACCGGCCGCGGGGCCGAGCGCCACGCCGGCCGGGCGCGGTCCGGCGGGCCACCGGGAAACGGAGCCGGGATCCGGTCGGGCTCACGCCGGGATCGGGGGAGCGCACGGGCAGACCGGGACGCGGTCCAGGAACCGGGAACGTGCCGCGGGGCCCACCTGGCGCCGGCACAGCCGGGACGCGCCAAAGGGGCCATGTCAGTCCGTTGACCACCCATACCTGCACGCTTCAAGTGCAGCCGGCGGCTCGGATGACGGATCATTTTGGAGGGGTCGGGACCGTCCGGGCAAGGCCGGACCCTCCTCACAATAGGAAAGACGGGCATGCGCCGCAAGCGAAAAAGCGTTGCCGGCGCGGCCAAATCGCGCGCGGCGCCATCACCGAGTCAGGCATCGCGGGGTCAGAACCCGAACGGCGCGACGACCCGGCTGACGGGCACCGCCGCCGCCCGGCACGCCAGACGGCGCCCGGCCCGGTCCGCGCACAGGGGGAAGTCGCGGATCACGACCGCCCCCAGGCCGTCACACGGCGCCGCCAGGGCCGGGAAGGTCGCCGCGGTCGTGCGCCCGCCCGGGCGCAGCGGCATGGCGAGGACCACCACCTCGCGCAGGACCGCACCGCCGGGATCGAACAGCACCAGCCGCAGGCTGAAGGTCTCGACCCGGACGCCCCCGTCGTTGCGGATGCGAAGGGTGGCGCGACACGGCCCCCGGCCGCCGTCGTCTTCCAGGGCCGTCAGGGCGATGGTCACGCTCCCGGGCGCCAGATCGGCCGCGGGCGCCGCCTCCGCCGCCCCCGGGGCCACCGCCAGCAGGCCGGCCAGGGCGGCCGCCCGCGCGGCAAGCACGGCGCGACCGAGACTGCGACGCGGCCGGGACGGAACGCGGACCGGGGCGTTCATGACGGCTCGGGACCTCCCGCGCGGATCGCTCTGACGCCCGCCACTGTAGACAGGCGCCCGCAGGCCGTCAAAGCGGCCGGGCCGGGCGTGGGCTGGGGCGCTACACCTGACGGAAGAAGTCGTTGCCCTTGTCGTCGACGATCACGAACGCCGGGAAGTCCTCGACCTCGATGCGCCAGACCGCTTCCATGCCGAGTTCGGGATACTCCAACACCTCGACCTTCTTGATGCTGTCGAGCGCCAGCGAGGCCGCCGCGCCGCCCACCGAGCCCAGGTAGAACCCGCCGTGGCGCGCACAGGCGTCGGTCACGGCCGGGGAGCGGTTGCCCTTGGCGATCATCACCAGGGAGCCGCCGGCGGCCTGGAACTGGTCGACGTAGGCGTCCATGCGCCCGGCGGTGGTGGGGCCGAACGAGCCCGAAGCCATGCCCTCCGGGGTCTTGGCCGGGCCGGCGTAGTACACCGGGTGGTCGCGGATGTAGTCGGGCAGCGGCTCGCCGGCGTCCAGGCGCTCCTTCAGCCTGGCGTGGGCGATGTCGCGGGCGACGATCATCGGGCCGTTCAGGCTCACGCGGGTCTTGATCGGATACTGGCTGAGGGTGGCGCGGATCTCGGCCATCGGCCGGTTCAGGTCGATGCGCACGACCTCACCGGACAGCTTCTCCTGCTTGACGTCCGGCATGAAGCGGGCCGGGTCGGTCTCCAGCCGCTCCAGGAACACGCCGTCGCGGGTGATCTTGCCCAGCGCCTGACGGTCGGCCGAACACGACACCCCGATGCCCACCGGACACGAGGCGCCATGGCGCGGCAGCCGCACCACCCGCACGTCGTGGCAGAAGTACTTGCCGCCGAACTGGGCACCGATGCCGAGCCGGCGGGTCATCTCCAGCACCGCCTGTTCCGTCTCCAGGTCGCGGAAGGCATGGCCGGTGTCGCCGCCCTGGGTCGGCAGCCCGTCCAGGTAGCGGGCTGAGGCCAGCTTGACCGTCTTCAGGGTGGCCTCGGCCGAGGTGCCGCCGATGACGATGGCCAGGTGGTAGGGCGGACAGGCCGAGGTACCCAGGGTCTTCACCTGCGCCTCCAGGAAGGCCATCAGGCTCTTCGGATTCAGGAGGGCCCGGGTCTGCTGGTACAGGAAGGTCTTGTTGGCCGAGCCGCCGCCCTTGGCCATGAACAGGAACTTGTACTCATCGCCCTGGGTGGCGAACAGGTCGATCTGGGCCGGCAGATTGTTGCCGGTGTTGACCTCGTCGTAGAGTGTGCGCGGCGACATCTGCGAGTAGCGCAGGTTGAGCCGGCCGTAGGCATTGGCGACCCCGTCGGACAGCGCCAGCGCATCGTCCGCCCCGGTGAACACGCGCTCGCCCTTCTTGCCCAGGATGATGGCGGTGCCGGTATCCTGGCACATGGGCAGCACCATGCCGGCGGAGATGTTGGCGTTCTTCAGCAGCTCCAGGGCCACGAAGCGGTCGTTGGCCGAGGCCTCCGGGTCGTCCAGGATGGCCCGCAACTGGGCCAGGTGGCCGGGCCGCAGCAGGTGGGAGATGTCGCGGAACGCCTCTTCGGTCAGGCGGGTCAGGGCGGTCGGGTCGACCACCAGCAGGTCCTGGCCGCGGACCCGGTCGAGGCCGACGAAATCGCCCTCCAGCTTGCGATAGGGCGTGTCGTCGCCGACCAGGGGGAACATGTCGGCGAAGGCGGCATCGAGCATCGGCGGGGCTCCCAAGCGGCGCGCCGCAGCCCCCGCCTCGCGGGGAGCGCCGGCGACGGGTTGCGGGTCGTCTCGGGGGTTACTGCTTCTTGCGGAAGGCGTCGAGCGCGATCACGTTGGCCCCCTCCGGATCGGCCGGATCCGGGGCCTCGCCCGACGCGGCGGCGCGGCTGCGGTCGTCGTTGGTCTCGCCCTCGCCCATCAGCGATTCCCAGTCCGGGCCGCCGTCGTCGTCGATCTCGTCCAGGTCGGCGTCGGCACCCATCTCGGTCTGGAACTGGAGCCCGAAGCTGGCGTGCGGGTCGGCGAAGGCGGTCACGGCGGCGAAGGGCACGCGCAACCGTTCGCGCTTGCGGTTGAAGCTGAGGGTGACCTCCAGCGCGTCGTCGAACACCTTCAGGTCCCAGAACTGGTTCTGGAGCACGATGGTCATGTCCTGGGGGTGCTGGGCGCGCAGCCGGTCGGGCAGCACCACGCCGGGGCGGGTGGTCTCGAAGGTGATGTAGAAGTGATGCTCGCCGGGCAGTCCGCCCTGCGCCTCGACCACCCGGAGCGCGTCGCGCAGCACCCCGCGCAGCGCGGCCTCGACCATGCGGTCGTACTGGAAGGTGGTGACTTTCTCGCTCACGTCGCTGATCCCGTGTGCCGGACGTGCATCGGTGGTCGGTGGAGAAGCACCGCGCGCGGGTGGGCGGCGGCGCGAGTGGGGGGCTTCTGTTGCCAGGTGCCCCCCGGACCCCGCCCGGACGTGCTACCGCCCGGGGCTTTGATCGGTCACCGACGCCGCATTACGCGGCGGCAGCTTCCGGAGCATAGTTGTCGTTGGCAACTATTGCGTTTGGCCCGATAACGGTGGTGCCATGCCGGACGCAACCTGCCTCTTTACCACGCGTGTCGATCCTGTTTCGCCCCCATGGTTCGCCCCAAGGTCGCGGTTCCGCCTCCGGTCGCGGAACCGCTCCCTGGTTCGGCAAATGGTGGAGGCGCCGGGTACTGCCCCCGGGTCCACTACGCTTATTCCAGACAGGGTTTAGCGTCATAGCCGGCGAACCGGCCCCTCGAATATAGGACGCCGGTCGCGCCGATGCAAAGGCCCCGTTCGCCGCTGGGGCTATGGCGCGGCCGGGGCGAGCCCAGCGGCCCGGTGCAGCACGGAGTCGGGGCGCCGGCCGCGCCCAGCCGGCGCCCCGTCCGACCGCCGCCCGGGGAGACGACGGGCGGCGGGATCGCGGAACGGCGTATCTGTCCTAGCGGGCCGCCGCTGATGCCCGACTGACGGCGCCGAAGCGGCGGCGGCCCACCCGGCCTAGCTGTTGTAGCCCACGCTGTTGACCATCATCAGCGCCCGGCCCCGGTACTTGGCGACCTCGGACAGCGACAGCGGATCCATCTTGAAGTCACCCCAGGACCGCAGCAGGTCGGACCAGGCGACGTCCGGCTTGACTGGGTATTCGTGGTTGAGCTGGGCGTACATCTCCTGCGCCCGGTCGGAGACCAGGAACTCCATCAGCGCCACGGCGTTGTCGCGATTCGGCGCGGCCTTGGTCATGGCGACCCCCGACAGGTTCATGTGGGTGCCGGAGCCGTCCTGGTTCGGGAACACGATATAGGCCGCCTCGGCCCAGGCGCGCTGCTCCGGGTCGTCGAGCATCTTGCCCATGTAATAGGTGTTGCCGATGGCCAGGTCGCACTGCCCCTCCATGATGGCCTTGACCTGGGCGCGGTCGTTGCCCTGCGGGCGCCGCGCCAGGTTGTCCTTGAGGCCGGCCAGCCAGGCGCGGGCGGCGTCCTCGCCCTTCTCGGCGATCAGCGCGGCCAGCAGGGCGACCTGGTAGGGGTGATCGCCCTTGCGGGTGCACACCCGGCCCTCCCAGCGTGGGTCGGTCAGGTCGGCGTAGGTCTCGACCGCCCCCTCGGGGACGCGCTCCTTCGCGGCGTAGATGACGCGGCCGCGCAGGGTGAGGCCGAACCACTTGCCGTCGGGGTGGCGGTACTGGGCCGGGATCGCCGACTCGAGGGTGGCGTTGTCGACCGGCTGCACCACGTCCAGCTCGACCAGATCGTTCAGGTGGCCGATGTCGGCGGTGAACACCAGGTCGGCGGGGCTGTTGTCGCCCTCGGCGCGCAGGCGCTCGGCCAGGCCCTCCTTGGCGAAGACCACGTTCACGCCGATGCCGGTTTCCTCGGTGAAGGCATCGAACAGGGGCTGGATCAGGAATGCCTGCCGGGTGGAGTAGACGTTGACGTCCGGATCCGCGGCCCGTGCCGCCGGGGCGGCGGGCAGGGTGACAGCAAGCGCGGCCAGCGCCAGGGCGCCGCCGGCGAAACCGGCGCGGAGCGCGCGGGTCGCGCGTGTCGCGCGGGGCAGAGTGGAGCGAACCATGGGCAGCAAATCTCCGTCGAGGGCGGGCCAAGAGGGGGACCACCGGGGGCGGGCGGTCCGGGTCGGAACCGAGAGGCGTCGGACGGCGGCGGGCGAATGCGGAGAGTCCGCGGCGACGTGACGACAGGAGGCACCCTCCCATAACTGCGAATGACTATCAATATCGAATATGGGCGCGGATACTGCCATTTTTTTGGTTCATGACGGAAAATCGGGGAGGGGCGGACAACGGGACGGTCTGACACACTGGTAGTTGCGACACGACACAGACTGCCAGGGAGGCCCCG
>NZ_JACIGI010000031.1 GCF_014197795.1 Roseospira goensis | reverse complement strand
ACCCGTTACGACAAGCGTCCCGACAACTTCCTCGCCGCCCTCAAGTTCATCTCGGTACGCCTGTGGTGCCAGAGCTTATGAGTCTACGGCCTAGTGGACGAAGGTGTCCAGGAAGGAATCTATAACGTTAAGGTCGTCCATGTGCGTCGCCTGCCTTCGGTCAAGTGCAGACACGGCAAAGGGATCAGCGCGGGGTGTAGGCAACACCGTCGCCGAGGAAGCGCTCGGTGGCGATGCGGGCCGCTTCCTCCGCCTGGGCCTTGCGGGCGTTCTCCTGCGCCTCGGCGCGGGCCTGGGCGGCGAGCAGGGTCTGCAGCTGCATCTGCTGCTTGGCGGCGAGAGCAAGGAGCTGGTTACCGGCCTGCTGGGCCTGCAGCGCGCCGACGGCGCCCTGGCTGCGGGTGACGAGATCAGCCAGCACGCCGTGGTCGGCGCGAATGTCCTCGACGATGCGCGATTGCACGCGCATCGACTGGTGCCAGGCGTCCATGGCGTCGCGCCAGCGCTGGCGTGCCGCGACGGCCATGTCGTCGACGGTGACGGTGCTGTCGTAGGTCTCGGGGTAACGCGCCCGCCACTGATCCTCGAGGTCCGCGAGGTCGTAGCTGAGCCCCTCGGCCTCGCGCATCAGGGCGTCGATGCGGACCAGGGCACCGGTCAGGTCCTCCAGCGCGGAGTGGTCCAGGCTGGTCAGGTTGCGCGCCATGTTTTCCAGCATGACGGCCTGGTTCTGCAGCGCCAGGATCTGGTTGTTGATCTGTTCCAGGGCGCGGGCGGCCTGCAGGACGTTCTGGACGTAGTTGGTGGAATCGAACACCGGCCATGCGGCATGGCCGGCACCGAGGATGATCGGCAGAATGAGTTCGTCAAAATGACTCCGCTTCCGCCAGCACCCCGCGTTGCCTTGAAATTTGCCTTGACTCACCCGCCCAAGCGAGTGCATATCGCCGCGCAATTCGTCAGTGACACAGGGTGCAAAACAGTTTATCCTCCTCACTTACGCACAAGATGTTGTAGAAGGTGCAGCGCGCATCTCTACGTAACTACAAACTCGGCCTAGATCGTATCGCGAGCCTCGTGCTCGCGCTTTGATTCCAGGCCTGTGGAGATGATGCATGGTGGCCGTCGCCTTTGCCGAAACCGGGACAACGTACAAACCACTAGAGAGACTTCGCCAGATCATAGCGGAGAAGTCTCTGCGAAAAGGCCGTGCCTTTAAGTTGTCTTCGGGAAAGATGACTGACTATTTCTTCGACATGAAGCCCACCATGCTTGACCCGGAAGGGGCCAGCCTTATCGCATCTCTAATTTTGGATGAGATCGAAAAACGCGGGGATATAGCCGCTATAGGCGGCCTCGTTTTGGGTGCCGTGCCAATAGTTTCGGTGGTCGCAGCGCATAGTAATGTGCGTCCGCGAAGGGTTCCCGGTTTCTTTGTTCGTAAAGAACCAAAGGGTCATGGTACTAATCAGCTGATTGACGGAAACCTACCGATAGGCGCGAAAGTGATTTTGGTGGACGACGTCACTACCACCGGTGGATCTGTTGGAAAGGCGGTTGACGCCGTGCGCGAAGCGGGATGTAAGGTGGAAGAGGTCTTCACCATTGTGGATCGTCTAGAGGGCGCTATGCAGAGCCTGCAAGAAAGAGACGTGCGCTTGGTGCCTCTTCTTACACGCACTGACTTTGAGTGACCTCCTGGGGCTATGACGCCTGTCGAGAAACTAAAATCGCTGATTTCCAACCGTCAGATCCAAGGCGCATTCGCTGGGTCTCGCTGTTTAAGTGATGCGGCGGCGTTGGCCTATCGTTGCCAAAGCGAAGCAAATGATAAGCGGCGAGCAGTAGCCTACAGCCTCTACCATTTTCTGACCGCTGCCGCTTATGACCAAGACCGGGAATTGTCCAACGCTGAGGCAGTTGATTTCGCGGATAGGGTGGGGTCCGCGATTTCTCGGGCTATCAGCTTTCTGAAATATGACGGAACCGAGGGGGCAGCGATCAGTATAATCGCTGAGATAGCAAGACTAGAAGCTGCTGTGTTGCCACGGCCTGATGGCAATTAGTTGCATTCTGTTTTACTTCATCTTGAAATTATCAAGTCAAGCGTCTGCTTTTCTGCATCAGAAAGTACGAGCCCGTTGCCCACCCGGTCCTCGACACGGGCGCGGTCTTCGTCCCAGACGGTGACGGTGGCGGTCAGGTGGCCGAAGCCGACATGATCGCCGCCCCGTGCGAAAAGAAGCCGGACAAGGCCGGCCTCTTTTCGCACAGATCTATAGAATCGCGTCGGGGCCAAGCCCCGACGCGGGCGCCTGCAGCGCCACGTCAGCGTCGACCACCTTGTTGTCGGCGTCGCTGTCCAGCAGCGGCACCGGCTCGTTGGTCAGCACCTCGCGCAGCATGACGGTGATGGACTTGCGCTTGGCGAACCACTGCCGGCGCAGGCGGGTCAGGGCGCGGGTGGCCTGGGTCTTGTCCAGCGGCAGGAAGCGGGTGACCAATCGGTAGCCGAAGTCCAGCACGCCGGGCCGGGTCATGCCCGGAAAGCCGAGCACGGTGACGGTGCGCAGGTGCGCGCTTCCCAGCATCGGCTCCAGTCCGCCCGTCAGTGGGGTGTCGACCAGCACGCAGTCCAGGTACATGGGGACGTCGGGGACGGCGACCGGATGGCGCTTGGTCGAGATGGTGCCGTGCAGGGCCGTGAGGGTCTCGGCATCGTCCAGCGTCCGCACCTCAGGCAGGACTCCGGCCAGCAGGTCGAGGATGCGGTCCGTCTCCTCGACGAAGCGGGCACGCTCGCGCGGCCAGTTGCGCCCGCCGGCCGGATGCTCGCGCTCCAGCAGGGCGGCCTCGGCCTGGGCCTGACTGTCGGGCGGCGGCAGGAAGACCAGCGTCAGGTGATAGGCGCTCTCGAAGGCCGGGCGTCCACCCTCGAAGGCCGCGCGCCGTTCGGCGTCGACCAGGGCCGAGACCGGATCGGGGAAGTCTGAGGCCGGATAGTGCGGCGCCGGGCGCCGTTCGGCCTCGAAGAACAGCGCCCAACCCGACCCCAGCCGGCGCAGCACGTTGTTGGCTCGGGCACACAAGCCGACCAGTTCGGCTTCGGTCGCGCTCTCCAGATCCGGCCCTCGAAAGCGCACCGTGCGCTGGAACGAGCCGTCCTTGTTCAGCACGATCCCCGGCCCGGCCAGGGCGGCCCAGGGCAGGTGGTCGGCCAGCCGGTCGGCGCGGGGCCGGTATTCGGCGAGGCTCAGCATGACCACCAGCCCCGCTGGCGCAGGTGGCGCACCAGCACGACGGCGACGTCAGGGTCGCGCCGCGCGGCCAGCACGGCGATGGTGTGGCCGACCACCCACAGTACCAGGCCGGCGACCCACTGCTGCAGGCCGAGGCCGATGGCGGCGGCGGTGGTGCCGATGACGATGGCCAGCGCGCGCGGCGCGCCGCCCATCAGGATGGGCTCGGTGAGGGACCGGTGCAGCGGCACCTCGAAGCCCGGCAGGGAAGAGGGCGCCCCGCTCATCGCACCAGCGCTCCGCCGCCGAAGGAGAAGAACGACAGGAAGAAGCTGGACGCCGCGAAGGCGATGGACAGGCCGAAGACGATCTGGATCAGGCGGCGGAACCCGCCGGAGGTCTCGCCAAAGGCTAGCGTCAGCCCGGTGATGATGATGATGATCACGGCGACGATCTTGGCCACCGGCCCCTGGACGGACTCCAGGATCTGTTCCAGGGGCGCCTCCCACGGCATGCCGGAGCCGGCGGCCCGGGCGGCGGTGGCGGCGAGCAGGACGGCGGCGCCTACAGCGGCGGCAAGGCCGTTGCGGACGACAGGACGAAGGCGGGACGGACGGGTCATGGGGTCCTCCTGTGGGCGGGATGGGGTCACAGGGCGGCCAGCCCTTCGGGGGTGAGAGTCGTGACGGCGTAATCGCCCGCCCCGTCGAGGCCGGTGACGGCAGCGACGGTCTCCACCCGGCGGGCCGAGCCTCGGCCGGCGATGAAGACAACGAGGTCGATGGCCTCGGCGATGAGACGCCGGGGGACGGTGACCACGCCCTCCTGGCAGAGCTGTTCGATGCGGTAGAGAGCGGCACGGGCCGAGTTGGCATGGACGGTGGCGATGCCGCCGGGGTGGCCGGTGTTCCAGGCCTTGAGCATGTCCAGCGCCTCGGCCCCCCGGACCTCACCGACGATGATGCGGTCGGGGCGCAGGCGCAGGGTTGAGCGCACCAGATCGGCCAGCGAGACATGGCCGCGCCGGGTGCGCAGGCTGACGCAGTCAGGCGCCGCGCACTGAAGCTCGCGGGTGTCCTCGATGAGGATCACGCGCTCGTCGCCGGCCGCGACCTCGGCCAGCAGGGCGTTGGCCAGCGTGGTCTTGCCCGACGACGTGCCGCCGGCGATGAGGATGTTGCGCCGCGCCCGCACGGCCGCGCGCAGACCGTCCGCCTGGATCGGCGTGAGAATGCCGTCGGCGATGTAGTCGGCCAGGGTGTGGACCCGCGACGCCGGCTTGCGGATGGCGAAGCAGGGTGCCGGGGCGACCGGCGGCAGCAGGCCCTCGAAGCGCTCGCCCGAGGGCAACTCGGCGCTGACCACCGGGCTGTCGGCGTGGACCTCGGCGCGCACATGCGAGGCCACCAGCCGGATGATGCGTTCGGCCTCGGCGGCGCCCAGGCGGGCGCCGGTGTCGATGCGCCCCTCGCCCAGGCGATCCAGGCGCAGGCTGCCGTCCGGGTTGACCATGACCTCCAGCACGGCCGGATCGGCGAGCGCGGCGGCGATGACCGGTCCCATGGCGGTGCGCAGCATGGTGCGGCGGCGGTCGTCGGCTTCCGGGTGCGGGATCATGACGACGCCTCCGTGTCCGGATCGGCCGACCGCAAGGTTCCCTTACCCTTGGCGATGCGGCGCCCGACCTGGTCGACGAAGCGCTGGAAGCGGTCCTGGCCCTGCGCGCGGGCGGCGGCGTCGGGTTCCGGCAGGTGGGCGGTCTGGGTCAGCTGGTAGCGCACGAACAGCGCCAGGCTCTCGAGCACCACGTCCAGGTCGCGGCGGATTTGCGCCTGCCCGCGCGACAGCCGGTCGAGGCGCGGGCCGAATCGGTTGTCCAGCTCATGCTGGCCCTTGCGCTCGAACCACGCCTTCAGGGCATCGGCGATGATGGCGGACTTGGTGGCCGAAGGATGGCGTGCGGCCGCGTCGAGGCGGTCGCTGAGGTCGGCCTCCAGCAGGCATTGATGACGAATACGGGGACGGCGCATGGGGCTTGCTCCGGCTTGGCCGCGAGGCGCGGCGGCGGTTGGAGCAAGGCTCTCTCGGACGGGCGGAATCGCTGAGAGCGGTTATGTACGCCCTTGCGCGCCCCAGGGTCCGGGAGGGTCCGAAGGCTCAGAATCCCGGCAGCAGATCCTCGCCCCGGGGCCGGCCCTCGTTGACGCCGTGGGCGCCGAACGCGTCCTGGTACAAATTATGTTTTCCTGAAGCCGCGCGTGCGCTAAAATTCTCGCGGTAGTTTGGGGTGGGGGCGAGGAATGAAGGTTCCTACTTGGTATCAGCTTCGTTCGGTCGGACGGTCACCGATATCTAGGATGACTGTTCTGATGCCAGTTATTGGATATTTTATTTTGTTCGGAGATTTTACATCCAGCTTGTTTTCTATTGTAGGGCAGCGCATAGGGTTGGCGGATACGGAGGCGGAAGAGTTTACCGTTAACAGTCTACACTTCATCTATTTTGGGGTTCTGTCCT
The DNA here is from genome assembly GCF_014197795.1 of Roseospira goensis. Taxonomy (GTDB): domain Bacteria; phylum Pseudomonadota; class Alphaproteobacteria; order Rhodospirillales; family Rhodospirillaceae; genus Rhodospira; species Rhodospira goensis. Next base: position 36,628 of record NZ_JACIGI010000031.1, on the reverse strand, counting down.
TTTCAATATCCACAATTGTTTACAATATTTTTTGCCCCGACGTTATAAAAATATTCTCGAACCGCTACGAATTTTTTTCTCAAGAACTTGCTGTTATAACCATGGAGCGCGCCAAGGCAATAAATCTTGAGTTGAAAGAGGTTTTCAATTTAGGTGAAACCTTTATTTTGGATGATAGAGCAGGTGATCAATCCGAAAAAGGAAGTACAAGAAACGATGCTGACGGGGAAAAGCTTGAAAGAATGCGGAACGCTGGCGTTCGATCTAGTAGAGAGCATTGGCTAAGCAAGCACTCAGGCCCCGTTTCAAATCTTTTGCACAAAAAATATGAGCTTTATGACAATAGCGGCTTCGGAATCAGGACTTTTGTGTTTTTTTCCTATTTAGTGTCCACTTTATTAATGGCCATACCAACGCTCATAACTGCCGCTCAAATAGTATTAAGCCTATTCAATTAAGTAAGTAGGGCCACGTGTTTTATTCGCAACATCAGCTAAAGCCTGAAACAGTATTATAAGAGCATCTGACGAAAGAGAGCGGTAAAGAAGATCATAAACAATCTGATAGTAATATTCGGTAGAAAGCCGAAGGCTAACGCTAGCCTCAATTTCCATATTCACAAGAGCAAAATGAAGAGCAAAAGCTGCATTGACTAGAACATCACTGTCTTTAGACGCGCCTTCGCCCGTTTCATGCCCCATTCGTGGAAAAATTATGGGCGAGAAACGCGTAATCCATTTTGCACCGTACGCTGCACGTTTAATGGGATTAGAACGCTGTTTTTCAGGGTTATTAAGATGGTAGTCTTTATATCGTGAAATATCATCATACATTGATACCACACATAAATACAATAAAGACGGATCTATTTCGGCTCTTATATCGCAACCCTCGTTAAAATCGGCACAAAAACCGCAAGCGATATTGTAAAGATCTTCAAATCTTTGTTGTATTTCTGCCTCAGAAAACATCATCTGCCATTTTCCCAAAAATAAAGAGAACCCAATCCATCGGGCTCTCTTCCAAGAAACCTTGTTTATTTTCGAGGGATTGAGCGCTCTTTGAACAATTGCGTCGCCGCACGGAATTGAGCAATATCAGCAGCACGCCGATTGGCCGAGACGCACTTCAACTGTTCGCCGTCGTATTTTTCAGCGGAGTTCTCTTTCCGAGCATGGGCAATATGGTACAGAAGCTCACTCGGCGATGCCACAGAAGCATAAACTTCGGCGGCACTTCTCCGTGTCTTCGCATCTGCCACAGCTACCTCCTCAAGCCAGACTTTCACTCTTTGACAAGCTGAGCCGCAGTGACTGGCTTCCCACTAAGATCCGAAAAGCACATGGCGATCTTTTCAACGGTGAGCTCGCTCACAGGCTCGCCGTGCTCTGCATTCCGATAAGTTGAGCGATCCAAGTCAGCTCGACCCGCCGCCTTGTTTTGTGACAAGCCTAACGCCAACCGCAATCTCTTGATTTCACCGTTACACCGAGGCATGCCATACGCTCACTGTGGATTTTGGGGACGCATCTCATACGCCACACCTCTACAGAAAGCAACAAGATTCACCCGATGTCAACAGGATCCGGCAACTTTCGGTCGGTTGTTGTAGGAAGTGGGGGACAAGCAGGCTGATTGCAATGACGGGTCGTTGGGTTTGGCGGTCCATGGCAGCTTAAATGGACGGTAACGCTGCCAGCGGCCGAGGCCACGACCGGATGGACACGGGGCTCGGCGTCGGTGCCCAGGTGGTTGATGGTCATCATCCGGTGCAGGGTGCGGGCGAAGCCGCGCCGGGGGTCGGACAGCAGGGTCGCCACCCGGGCCAGGGTCTTCTCCTCCTCGGCGTAGAGCACATGCAGGATGGCGCCCACCAACAACGCATGACTGGTCTTCTCCCAGTGGTTCCGCCGTTCCAGCGCGCCTTCGGGGTCGACCAGGATGTCGGCGATGTTCTGCACGTCGCGGACCTCGTGGGGTCCCTTGCGGACTTCGAGGAGCGGATTGTACCGGGCCGAGCGCGGGTCGGTCGGGTTGAACAACAGGCAGTGCGAGAAGCGCGACCGCCAGCCGGCGGTGAGCTGCCAGTTCTCGCCCTTGATGTCGTGGATGACGGCCGAGCCGGTCCAGGACAACAGCGTCGGCACCACCAGCCCCACGCCCTTGCCCGACCGCGTGGGCGCGAAGGCCATGACGTGCTCCGGCCCGTCGTGGCGCAGGTAGCGGGAACCGAGCCGACCCAGGAACACCCCGGCCGGGCGGAACAGACCGGCCCGCTCCACCTCCCGGCGGGTGGCCCAGCGCGACGAGCCGTAGGTGGTCACCATCCGCCCCTGGCGCGCCCGCCACAGCGACCCGACAATGGCCGCCGCGGCGCCCATGAAGCCGCTCATGCCGGCCAGCAGACCGGCGGCGTCGAACACCTCGGGCGCATAGGCCTCGAAGGCGAACCACCAGACGAAAAGCGCCCACGGCGGATAGACCGGCCAGCCGAACAGCATGAACCACGGCTCGCCCAGTTGGGCCTGATAGCCCAGCATGTCGGCGGCCCACTGTGTCGCGGCCCAGACACCCAGGATCACGATGGCGAAGACGACCAGGACCTGGCCGATCAGCAGCTTGGTGGGGGTCATGGCATCGTCCGTCCGCTCCGGTCCCGGCGAGAGTGCCGGGACGATGCGGACAAGGCTCGGCCAGCGGCCCGAACCGGACAACGGCGGTCTGATGCGATGGTGTACGACGCGACCGCCTTGGACCTTGGCGAGGCAATCAGAGTGAATTATATTCCGAAGCATCGGACGATTTATGAGGCATATGATGGCCGCCAGCCTGCTGACCCCCAACGAGGCCGCCGTCGTCGCCGGTGTCACCCTGCGCGACGTCAACCGGGTGATCGACGAACGCATCCTGCCCGAACGGCTCTATTCGGTCGCCGACGGGCGGCGCGTCCATCTGGCCGCCTGTCCGCTGGTGGGGTTCTATGTCCGCGCCGCGCGAGCATTGACGGCGGAGGAACGCCTCGCCTTGATCGGCCGCTTCTCCGAACGCATTACCGCCCCGCTTCTCGCTCGTCCCTTCGAGGGCTGGGCGGAGGCCGACTGGCGGGTTGACGACGACTTCCTGAGCGTCAGCCTGTCCCCCTTCGTCGCGGATGCCGACACGCGGGGCACCCGGCTGGGGGCCGCGCAGGCACGCGTGACCGAGGATCCGGCCATCCTGGGCGGCATGCCCGTCGTCCGGGGCACGCGCATCCCGGTGCATGACCTGGCCGCGTCGGTAGCCACCGGCCTGCCCCGCGAGCGCATCCTGGCCGCTTACCCCGACCTCGACGGCGAGGCCCTGGATCTCGCCGTGCTGTATGCCGAGGCCCATCCGGCTCGGGGACGGCCGCGCCGGCTCTCGGTCGTACCGCCCGACGCGCGGCCGACAGATGACCGCACGATCGCAAGGAAGCGACGCAAAGCCAAGGTCACGGGATCCGCTGCGCCGTGTGTTTGACGCGCAGGATCTCGACCGTCCGGGTCTCGGTATGCAGGCGGTAGAAGACGACGTAGCTGGGATGGGCCACCAGTTCTCGGATGCCCTCCCGCAAGCCGGGCCGTCCGGGCCGGCCCATCTCCGGATGGTCCGCAAGGCGGCTCACCTTGTCACGGATGTCCAGGCCGAAGGTGCGGGCGCGCGAAGGATTGTCGCGACCAATGTACCGGACGATCCTGCGGAGATCCTCCTGCGCCATCGGTCGCCAGTTGAGGCGCCAGGGCGCCGTCATGGATCAGGCCCCCCGTCACCCGACCGGTCATCCGGGCCGTCCGGCAGAGCGGCAAGGTCCGCTTCGAGGTCCGCCATCACCACGTCATGCGGGATGTTCGGCCGGGGATCGTCGATGGACGCGGCGATCTCGCCGGCCAGCCAGTCGGCGTGGGCCGCCGCCCGGTGCGCCCGCCGCATCGCCTCGGCGCGTGAATCCCGCGCCCGGCTGCGGTCCTTGCGGGTCGGATCCCAGTCGCGGGCATCCAGGCGGGCTTCGTCGATGCCCACGCCGCGCAGCACCATCATGGCCGAGGTCGGCGTGCGGAACCGGCGCGGTTCGGTACTGCGCGCCTTGACCAGGACCGCTGCGTCGGTGCCCGTCGCGATCTCGACCAGGAAGGAACCGCCTTCACCCCTGAGGGTAACGTCGCGGACGCCGCCAGCCTGGACGGAGGTGCGCAGTTGCTCGAGGGTCATGCCGTGCATGGGAAGCTCCTTGTGTCCGCATGTTCTCAGTGTGCAGGGTTGATGGAAACCGTGCAAGGCCGGAACGGTGTCAGCCTCACGAGATCGACGGCCCGCCACGCTGGCGGCCGATGGTCCAGGAGATGGTCTCGCCGCGCAGGACACCGGACACTGACCGGCCGACATGGCGGTCCAGCACCGGGCGCCAGGGCACCAGGGTGAACTCGCGAGCCTTCTCGATCACGGCCATCTTGCCGCTGGCCAGATCGACGGCACGGCGATAGGTCCCCTCCACCCGCTCGCCCGGACGGGCCTCGGCATAGGGCAGGCCCAACTCCTCAGACAGCGCCCCCGCCGCGCGCGTCATCTCGCGCCGGCGCAGGGTGGCCAACAGGTTTTGCCGGAAACGGACACCTCCCGCCTCGTCCCGGGCCAGGCCCTGCTCGATGAGCCAGCGGGTCCGGCGCAGCCGCGCGGCTTGCACCTCGCGGCCGAAGCCGGCCTCGCGGGTAGCCTCCGGGGTGTCGCTGGTCAGATCTCGGTCGAGCCACGTCGCACCGTCGGTCTCGACTTGGCGCTCCAGCGACAGCGGCGACAGCACGCGGACCACCATCGGCGCCGCGCGCGCTCGGGTCCGTTCGAAGTCCGCCACGCGGTTCAGGTGATCGGGGCCGATGACCCAGGTGCCGTCCGGCTCGCGCTCGACGGCGCCGGTGGCGCGGCGGATGGCCTCCAGGCGGCGAACATGGGTCTCGGCAAAGGCCTCGGTTGCCGACGGGTCGTGGGCCAGATGCCGGTCGACGCTGTAACGCCCGCCGTGGGCCTCGGCGACGGCGACCACGCTGCGATCCACGTCGCGCGGCCGAACGGAGCGTGGGGAGACGGCGACAATGGCGCCTTCGGGTGTGGGCTCCGTGCCGTCGCCCGGACCGATGTCGACATAGTGAGTCCGCCCGTCGAGACCATCGACGATCAGGTATTGCCGGTCGCGAATCTCGTCGGACAGACCGCGCGCCACCACCCGCCCGACAACACGGGTCCCGGCGGTGTCCGGATCGTGAACCACGGTCTCACCGGGATCGGGCGCGCGGCCCCGCTCGGCAAGCGCCCGGTTCAGGGTCTTGATGATGTCGCCCCGCTCACCCATGCGGCGCAGAGTGTGTTCAAGGTCGGGAGTCAGACGCCAGCGGCCGGCGCGCGTCTCCTTGGCCAGCCCCAGACGATGGAGTTTGCGCAGGCGTCCGGCCAGCAACGTCTGGCGGGTCGCATCACGGACGGCCGGCGAGACGAGGCCATCGGCGTCGGCCATCGACCGCAACTGCCGGTCCAGCGGCACCAGCCGTTCGGCCTCGATGTCGGCGCGGTCGCGCAGGGCGATCTCGTGTTCGGTGCGGGGTCCGAGATCAAGGCTGACCAGATCGGCGGCGCGCTCGCGCAGGCCATGGGATATATAGTCGCGGGCGATGACCAGATCGTGGCCGCGCTCATCCTTGCCGCGCAGCAGGATGTGGCTATGCGGATGACCGGTGTTGAAGTGGTCGACGGCCACCCAGTCCAGACGGCTGCCGAGGTCGGTTTCCATCTGCGCCATCAGGCGGCGGGTGAGCGGCCGCAGGTCGTCGTATTCGCCGCCGTCCTCTGGCGCGACGATGAAGCGGAACTGGTGCCGGTCGCCGTCGGCGCGCTCCAGGAAGGCGCGACCGTCCTCCCGGTCCCGGTCGGCGCCATACAGCGAGCCGCGCTCTCCGTCGCGGGTCACGCCGTCGCGCTGGATGTAGCGCAGATGGGCGCGCGCCGTCTCCATCCCCTTCCCGGCCAGGCGGACAATCCGCGCCTTGACGATCACGCGGCGGCGGGATCGTGACGCCGACCGACGGCGTCCCGCCAGCGCGGCGGCCGGCGCACCGCCGCGCCCGATGCGGCCGAGCCCGGCGCCGGACTTGCGCGCCGCGCGACCGCCAGCCCGGTTGACGGCGGCCAGCACCTGATGGGCATAGCGCTTGCCGCTTTTGGAGCCGCGCGACCGGGGTTTGCCCAGCTTCGGCGTGAACTCGTCCTCGGCCATGGCAGCCTCCTGAAAAGACAATGGATATCAATGCGCTCCAGGCGAACACCTCCTCACGCCTCAGCGCCCTCCCGAAAAAACGATGTGCAGACAAAGGGATAGCCGAAAGGAGGAGGCCCTCTTTTATCTTGCCTTATATCCAACTCCTCTTCTCTCTGCGCTCAATTACTATCTCATGCGATGTAGGGTCTTGGATATGTTCCGGGGGCGATGCTTCGCACGTCAACTTTATTGCCGTTGAGACCGTTCAATCGACGGCGTCGGTGACCGTTGTCAGCGGCACGAACAGGCCGCTTTGCGACGCCGAAAACGACGCGCCGGACGTCGTTCCGAGCGTGAAAAACAGGCCGCGTCCGGACGGACTCGGGGGCGTTTCCGCGATGCTGGGGGACGTGTTTGGCCGCCCGTTTGGGACGTGCGGTGATGCCGTTTCGCCGAGGATTTGAGTGACCCGGGCGACGAAGACACGGGTCTCGGCGGGCAACGGATCGCCCGTCATCAGGTGCGCTTGGTACCGCGTCGGGCCGGCGTTGTAGGCGGCGAACAGCCCCGGAAAGCCGAACCGGTCGTGCATGGCGCGCAAGTATGCGGCGCCGGCCAGGATGTTGTCGCGAGGCGCGAAGGGATCGTCGCCCAGGCCGTGTTCGGCGCGCAACTCGACCCAGGTCGCGGGCATGATCTGCATCAGGCCCATGGCGCCCTTCGGCGACACGGCAGCCGGATTGCCGGCGCTTTCGGCGATCAAAACAGCCTCGATCCAGGCGGCGGGCACGCCGAACCTGCGCTCGGTCTCGGCGACATGGGACCGCCACTCGGCAAGGTCGGCGGCCTGGGCGGGCGCGGCCACGACCGTGATCGCGCCCAGCAGGGCGAGCGTCAGTCGGTCCATAGCGGCACGAGCCTCCCCATCACCGAGGCCAACGGCACCGGCCCGAAGTAGCGACTGTCGAAGGAGTCCGGCGCCTCGGCCATGAGCAGGAAGACCTCGCCGTCGGCGAGACGGCGGCACTCGCTCCAGCGCGGCAACGGGCGTCCTGAGGCGTCCGTCTCCCGGCGGGGAACGACGGTTTGGGTGTGCAGGACGGCCGCCGATCCGACGGCGCAGACGTGGTCGCCCGCGACGGCGGCGATGCGCTTGATCAGGGGGACGCCGGCCGGCAGATAGCCGCGTTCGGCGGCCAGCGCGGCCATATCGGCGGACGGCCGGACCAGCACCAGGGCGCCCCGTTCGGCGGGCGCGTCGGTCATGCGATAAAGCCCGACGGGCGCGCTGGCGGATGCGTTCCACACCAGCCAGGGCATGGCCCGCTCCGCGGGCGTGAGCGACAGAATGGCGACGCCCAGGCCGGCCAGCGCCAGCACGACCGGCCGCTGGCGCCGACGGCGGCGGCGCAGAATGGCGCGGGCGGTCATGGCGTCTCTCCCGCGTCCGAGGTCGACACGCGCTGTTCGCCCAGCGACCAGGCGTCGAGATCATCGATGTGATAGCGCACATACCGGCCGTGCTTGCGGAAGCGGGGACCGCCACCGGTCAGGCGCATCTTCTCCAGCGTGCGCGCCGACAAGCCGACGTAAAACGCGGCCTGCGCGGTGTTCAGGAACGGGCTGCCCTTCTTCGCCCGGGCCGCACGGGTGGCCTCGTCGTCCATGGCCGGACCCTCCTCGTCTGGGGATGCAACGGGAGCCAGCGTGACGGGCATGACGGCGGCGCGGGACGCTCGAAATCGGGCGCGGGCGTTTTCGAGCCCCCCGTGGGCGTAGCGGCGGCATGCGCGGACGGACCCGGCCCAAGCACACGAAACCCCGCCACCGGCGCACCGGGGCGGGGCTCGTGAGGAAGGCCGGGATCAGCGGTCGCGCGGCTCCCACAGGGCGATGTGGGTGGTGCCGTCGTCGCCGGGGCGCTCCAGCTTGACCAGCCGCGCGCGGACCCAGTGCGGGCCGAATTCGGGCGCGCCGATCTTGAGGTTGAGGTAGGTTTCGCCGCTGGACTTGGCGACCTGGCTCCAGCCCGCGCCCACCTCGTAACGCTGGCCGCCGCCGGCGTAGACGCGATGGTCGGGGGCGTTGTCGGACGCCTTGGCGACCGGGACGATGCTCAGGTTCGCGGTGACGTTCAGGGTCTTCAGGGTGCCGGTGAAGCTGCCGTCGTCCTGCTTGGTGAAGGTGCCGAGGGTGATGGCCATGGTGGGTCTCCTTGCCGTGTCTCGCTGGGACCATCCCTGCGATGTCTCGGCCAGGGAGCCCGCGAGGCGCGTCGGCCCACCCGCAGCGCAGCGAAGGGCCGGACCGCAGGGGAGGACCCCAAGGCCCGGCAAATTTGTCCCGCGAGGAATGGCCGGGAACCGGCCAGGGGAAATTTGTCGGGGCGCGGGGTTGGACCGGCGCGGCGCGGGTTCACGGCCTTCAGGAGACACGCAGGGATGGTCGCGCGCGCAGGACACGGACGCCATGGGAGACCGAAATGGCCATACTCGGGCATGCTTTCAGCGGACAGACGACAGGATTCATCGGGCGACGGCAAACCGCCAGCACCGTCGCCGGACTGAGCGACCCAGGCGGGCAAAGGCGTTGGCATCGCGGCCATACGCGTCTCCGCATGGGCGGCCTGACGCGCCGTCGAGGATCACGGGAGACGCCGGGCTCGCTGGCTGGCGCGCCGTCTCTGGACCGATCCGCACGCCCTGAATGGCCCACCCACTCCGTCCGTCGCGGGTCAAGCTGATCCCAAAGAGAGGGCGATCAGCGGCCGACTCGGGAGCCAGCGGTTACTGCTTCAGGCGTTCACGACGCGCTGCCACGTGCCGATGTCGGGGGATGCGAGCGGCCCTCACCGCCCGCACCGCGCCCAAGTTTCCTTTGTCTTCCTTGCGCCAGGGGATCGAAGCCGAAGGCCGAGACGCCGCAAGGCGGCTCGGTTCACGAGAGCCCGGCGTGCGGCGGCCAAGCCGCGCGGGCGCCACCATCCTGGTGTGAAAACTGATGCATCGGCGACCCAAAACGGGTATTATTCATCACCGTAAGATTTGCGCCCATTTTCATCGTTCAGGGTGCTGAATGGCGGTCCCGGAAAGCCGCCCCTTAATCATTCCCGATCCGGACATCCGCGACGCTGTATAGCGTCGCATAGGGGGGTGGGGCGAGGGTTTCCTTTCAGGCGATAGCTGCCTTCGCGACTTCCTGGCCTGTGAATTCCGAAGTCATGAGGTATAGGAACTGCGTGGGCTGATTGGCGAAGAATTCGAACACGAACGGGCCGATCGGGCTGCGCAGGATAAAGTCGAACTGCTCCGGCTTGTAGCGTGTGATAGAGCCAAAATAGAAAGTGGCGAGATACATCGTGAGCAGCTGATTCATAAGGAACTGCGTCGACGAGGCGTGGTAGACATAATACTTCCGGTAGGGCGGGGTGGCAGTGACCGACCTCCACAATCTTGACCGGGTCATACCGCTGAGCTGTTCCAAAGCCTGAGAAGGGCGTTGGCCATAAGCGACCACATTCGTCATCTCGGCTTCAATGATCCGTCGCCCGTCGATCGTGTGCTCGCATTTTACGTTTCTCCAGATCGAGGCGTCGTTTAGGCTCTTGGATAGTCCCGTCATTGGATAGCCAAGACGGATGAAATCGTCAGCGTAGGCTCTTGCCCTGATCCAGGCCTCTCTGGTTGCGGGATCGTGCATGTACTCGACGCGTTCCAGGCTGATGAAGCGCTCTGTCTGCCGCTCCGCTTGGCTGAACACTCGGTGCCCGATCAGGATCTGGCCGAGGAAGTCCTGTGATCGCATCTGGACATGCGTGTTCCCCGCTGCCGGCACCGGCAGGGGCGCGTTGAGTGCGTTGGCGAACATCACGAACGCACTCACGCCCGGGTTCTGTGCAATATCGATGGAGACGTGGCCATGGATTGCGCCCTGCGTAGCTGGCAGCCTTTCCGAGAGCCCGTGTCTAACTATCCCGAGGGCGGTGCCGCGCTTCTTTACGACAAAGCACTTCGCGAGGTTAAGGAGCGAGTAGTAGAGTAAAAGCGGCTTCGCGGCATTGACGTCCGAACTCTGGGCTGCGGTGAAAAAGTCCCGTGCCTGATTGGAAAACGCCAGGGCCTGTCGCTGGGCAGTGGCGTCGATGATTTTCTCTAGTTCGTGCCTGATTATGTTCCAAGGATGGGTCGCGAACAGCGTGGAGTGCAAACCCTCTCGGGTAGCGCCGTGATAGGTGGGGAAGAAGGAGAAGGCGGCTGGCCGCTTTTTTACATGAATGATTTCACCTTCGCGGGGGTCTTGCAGCCTCAATTCATCCTCCTCACCATCGGACGAGTGGTGAATGCTAAATGATCTCGTGGCGCTTAGAAAGTCCGAGCGCGATCTTGACGTTTTTCCGTGGCGTGAACAATAGGATTGGTCGAATAAGGGCAGCTTCCCGTCTGCGACGCGCGGAAGCTGCCAGCCTCCTTTCGGCCCAACCCAGCCGGAAAGGCCATGCCGTCAGCGGCTATGACACTTGTGTTTGGCGGCGCTCACGCGCCGCCATCCAGGCCGATTTTCCACACCGGGATGCCCATGCGCCGGGCGGTGTCGGCGAGGTTGTCGGTGATGCCGGAGCCTGGGAAAACGATAACACCGATAGGCAGCGCGTCGAGCAGTTGCTCGTTGCGGCGGAAGGGCGCGGCCTTGCCGTGGCGGGTCCAGTCGGGTCGGAAGACGACCTGCGGCACACCGCGCTGGTCGGCCCAGCAGGCGGCAATGCGCTCGGCGCCTTTCGGCGCGCCGCCGTGCAGCAGCACCATGTCGGGATGGCGGTCGCGCACCTTGTCGAGCACGGCCCAGATGCGCCGATGATCGGTGCAGGCCGGGCCGCCGGCGAAGGCTACGCGCGGACCCGGCGGCAACAGCACCTGGGTCTCGGCGCGCTGCCGCGCGGCCAGGAAATCCCGGCTGTCGATGACGGCGGCGGTCAGCGCCCGGCGGTTGGTGAACGACCCGACGCGCGGACGCCAGGCACCGCCGGTGATGGCCTCGAAAGCCTCGGCGGCGGTGTCGCGGAACGCCTCGAAGGCGTTGCGGCGTTCGATCAGGCCGATGCCCTCGGCGGTCAAGCGTTCGAGCTCGACGGATCGGACCTCGCTGCCATCCTGCTCGGCCTGGGAGCGCCGCTGGGCCTGTTCGTTGGTGTCCAACGCCCGGTCGAGCGCGCCGACGCGGCGGTGGAAGGCGTTGACGACGGACCACAGCAGGTCGCCGAGATCGTCCTCCAGGCGGGTGCCGGTGAACAGGTCGGCGAGGGTGTCGAGGCAGGCTATGACGGCGCTTTCGGCGGTCTCCGCGTCGGGCATGGGACGCGGATCGGGTTCGTCCTGGAACGGGCGGATGCCGTAAAGGTGCAGTTCCTCGAGCAGGTGGGCGGTGGCGGAGACGGCGGGCTGCGGATCGTCGGTGGGGGGCAGGACGTCGCGGACCATGGGGCTCTCCCGCTGGCTGGAGGCCGCGCCCATCGCGGCCTTTCCGGGGATCGCCCGCCGGAGGCCCCGAGGACGGCGCCGCACCCGATCGGGCCGCAACGCAGTGGAGGAGGACGCCTTGGCGTCCTTGCGGCGCCGGCCGGCCTCCGGCAGACCCCCACATGGAAAGGCCGCCGGCGCGGTCCCACGCGGGGGAGAAACCAAACGCGACCGCCGGTCCCCGCCGATCCGGCGCCCCTGTCCCGGCTCATTCCCTACCGAGGGCCAGGGGCACATCGGCCGGATCCAGGTGGCCGAGAACACGCGCGCGGAACCGGCGCGGGCCGAGGGACAGCAGGTCGGCGTTGGCATCCGCACCGACCGGCGGCAGCGGACGGACTGTGATGGGGCGGGGTCCGAGGCGGCCTGCCAGACGCGCCAGCGCGTGCAGGCCGGGGGCGTCGGCATCGTGGGCCACGTACAGGCGGCGCAGGCCGGGCGGCGGCTTGAACGCGCCGAGATGAGCGGCCGATAACGCCGCGACGGCGGGCAGATCCGGTAGCACGGAACGCAGAGAAAGGATGGTTTCCAGACCCTCGCCGACGACCAGGACGGGGCGGGCGGCACCGAACCAGACGCCGTTGCCGAGCAGCAATCCGAGCGCGCGGCGCGGCCGGATCAGCGGCGCCTTACCGCTGGTGGCGGGGTCGAGGAAGGTGCGATGAACACCGGTCAGGGTGCCGTCGGCGGCGGTGACGGCGGCAATCAGGGCCGGCCATTGGGTGCGAGTCATGCCCGGATCGGGCCGGCAGAAAGCACGGGGATGGAAGCGGAGCGCGGGCTCGGGATGGGCCAGAACGATGCCGCGTCCAGCCAGATAGCGCGCGGCCAGGGTACCGGCGATGGGCCGGGAAGCCGCGAACAGGCGTTGTGCGACGGCGGTGGAATTGGCGGGAACGGGCTCGCGCGCGGGAGCCGGGGGATCGTGTGGCAGGCGCAGGAAGGCGGTGGCCTCGTCGAGGGCGGCGCGCAGGTCCAGGCCGCGGTTGGCGGCGATCAGGTCCAGCAGATCGCCGTGTTGCGAAGTCGCAGCATCGGTCCATTTACCGGCACGGGGGCCGGTCAGGCGGACATAGAGACTGCCGCCGGGTGTGCCGAGTACATCGCCGACCTGCCAATAGGCGCCTTGGCGCCGGCCGGCGGGAAGATAGGTACGACAGACCGCCTCGGCCTCGGCGGCCAGGCGGGACACGATCTCGGGAAGGGACATGGCGGAGCCCTCCGGCAGAGAAACGGCCCGGCCCCGGGAACACCGGAACCGGGCCGCGTGAGGGATGCGGGCTATTCGGCGGCGCGGGTGGCGTCGTCGATGTGTTCGGCATGGGGACCCGTCTTGCCCTCGTTCGGTGGCGCTTTCGGCGCGCCGATATCGGCATCGGCAGCACCCGCCTCCGGCCCCTCGGACACCGCGTCCGGGACTTCGGGGACGGCCGACTTGTCCGCTTGGGGCGTCCGCAACGGCTCCGGCAGCCAGCCGGTTTCGGCCAGCAGGGCCTCGGCTTCGGTCGCCATTTCGCCCTTGCGCAGCGAAACGAGACGGTCGGCGGCTTCGTCGCCCACCGCCTCGCGGACGGCGGCCAGGATGCGAGCCTTGGGAACTCGGCTCAGGTAGGTGTCGACCGTCGGGCGCCAGCCGGCGGCGACCATGTCCAGCCCGACCGCCCGCGCCAGCGCGTCGGCATGATCGGTACGGGCCGGCACCCGGTTCCAGGGCTCGACCACCGCGTTGACGGTGCGCGAGGCGCAATGGGCCAGCAGGTCCATGCGCTCGTCCGACGACAGGGCCTGCAACGCCCCCCAAAGGTCGCGCGGATCGGCCGGCAGGCGGTCGATCCAGGCATCCTGGCGGGCGTCCAGGGCCCGCGCCGACGCACTGTCCTTCAGCCCTGGGGCCTGCACCGCCAACGGCCCCGAACGGCCGGTGATCTCCAGGCAGGTTGCGACGGCGTGGCGATGGAAGGTGGAGAGGCACAAGGCGTGCAGCACGGCCAGGAAGGCGGTGTCGGGGCGAGTGGCCAGCGCGTCCCGGAGCGCCAGCGTGCGGTGCGCGGTCAGTTCGGTGACCAGCCGGTCCGGCAGCGGGCGCAACGGGTCGTCCACGGGATCCGGGTCGGGATCCGTCGCCTGGGTGGCACCCGGCGCGTTGGCCTCGGGCATGGCCCCGGTGGACAGCGGGGCACCCTCGGTGCCGTCCGGTTCGGCCGACGCCTGAGCATCCGGATCGGCCTCGGGGGCCGGCACGGGCGGTTCATCCTCGGGCCGGACGAAGCCGCGTTCGATGCGGACCTCGCCATCGAGATCGATGGAGACGAAGACGCCGGCGCGGGCCACCTCGTCGGGCTCGAACGTGGCCGGACGGTTCTCGAACGCCTTCAGCGCGGTCTCGATCTCGCCCACGCGCGCGTCGACGTCCTCGGGCAGTTCGGTGGGTTCCGGATACCCCGCCAACAGGGCGTCCATCTCTCCCACCAGGGCCTCGCGCTCGGCCTGTTCCGCCTCGGTCAGGGGGACGGTCTCGCGCGGCAGACGGCGCAGACCATTGGTGTGGCCGTAGGGGAAGTCGACCGCCGCCTCGACCCAGCGCCAGCCCTCGGCGCGGACTTTCTCGGCGACGGTGCTGAGCCGTTCGGCCACCAGGCGCTCCAAGAGGCCGACGTCCTGCAGCCAGCCGCCATTGTCCTCGGTGAACAGATCGCGCAGGACAAGACCGCCGGCGGCCTCGTAGGCCTCGATGCCGATGAACTGGGCGCGTCGATCACCCGCCCGCACGGCGGTCTCGGTCAGCATGCGGCGGATGACATGGGGCGGGCGGTGACTGCCCTGGGACAGGGCCTCCCAGACCTGTTCCTGGCGGTCGTGGTCGGGGGTGACGGCGAAGGCCATGAGCTGTTCCAGGACCAGGGTGCCCTCGGCATAGAGGTCCAGCAGGCGCGGCGACACCGAAGCCAGCCGAAGACGCTGGCGCACCACGGTGGGGGTGATGAAGAAGCGTGCCGCGATGTCCTCCTCGGTCAGCCCGGCCTCACGCAGGGCCTGGAAGGCACGGAACTGGTCGAGGGGATGCAGGGCAACGCGCTGGACGTTCTCGGCCAGCGAATCTTCCTCGGCCAGACCGTCGTCATGGACGATGCAGGGCACGGGTGCGGTCCTGGTCATGCGCTTCTGCCTGACCAGCCGTTCGAGGGCGCGATAGCGACGGCCACCGACCGGCACCTCGAACGTGCCGGTCTCGGTGCCGTCCTCCTGGCGGATCGGGCGCACAGTCAGGCTCTGCAGCAGACCCCGCCGGGCGATGTCGTCGGCCAGATCCTCGATGGAGACGCTGTCCTTGACCCGGCGGACGTTGGCCTGCGACAGGACCAGCGCGTTGAAGGGGATGTCGCGCGTGCCGTTCAGGGTCACCTTGCGGGACGCGCTCTTGCGGGATGCACTCGTCATGGTGGTTCTCCGTGACCGGCCGGCCGGAGCCTCCCTCCGACCCGATAACCGGTCACGAAAACCCCCACGGCCCTTCACCTCCGGCGGACCGCACCGCCCGAAATCTCGGCCGCGTCGGTGTGATCCGGATCATCCCACAGGCCCTTTTGCAGGAACCGGGCGGTGCGTTCGGCGCCCAGGTATTCGGTGGACGGCTGGCCGATGGCGACCGCCAGTCCCTCCAACAGCATCGTGCGGCCCAGATCCTCGCCGCGAACGACGCAGCGCGCGGGGGCGGCGCCGTCCTGTTCCGGTCCCTGGACGGCGCAGGACACGAGGAAGTCGCCGGTGGCCTCGCGCAGGGTGGCCATCGCATCGGCCCCGCAGGGCCAGGGGCGACCGTCGCGGTGCCGGCACATGCGATCCGGATCCGGCGCACGGATGTCCACGAGCCGGAACGTGACGTCATGGATCACCAGCCTGTCGCCGGACAGGACGGTGGCTGGACCGATGGGCAGGGGCTTCGACAGCGGCCAGAAGGCGATGACCGCCATGGCAATGAGGAATAGAAAGAGAGGCGTACCGGTGGCTTTCATCACGCGACCTCCTCGTTATCGAGGGTGGTGGCGGGGATCACGACATGCTCGGGCAGGCAGCCCATCAGCCAGTCGGCGGCCTTGCTGGCCTGACTGGCACCGCGGATGATGGCGCGGTTGTCTTCGCGCAAGACGTCAGCCCAGGATGCGATATAATCGGCGTGGCGGACGGTCGGGATTATCGACAGCGCCGCGCAGGTGAAGGCAGCGGTGATCTCGGCCACCAGTTCCTCGAAGGCATACTTGCGGGAGCCGAACGAACCGGAGAGGTCGCGGTCGAGACGCGTTCTGTGGCCACTCGCGTGACCCAGTTCATGCAGCGCCGTGCGATGCCAATTCAACGTTTCGTAGAACGCCTGCGGAGGAGGCACCTGCACGAAGTCGTGCAGGGGGTTGTAGAAGGCGCGGTTGCCGCCGATGCGGAAATCCACCCGGGTGCCGGCGATCAGGGCCTCGGCACGGGGCAGGATCAGGCCCTCGGGAACCGGCGGCGCGGTGGTGGCGATGTCCTCGGGCAGGTCGGAGCACTGGTCGGTGTTGAACACCGTGAAGCGCTTCAGGAATGGGATGGCCTGGGGATTCTCGCCCTTCTCCAGAGCGCGGCGGCGCTCGTCCTCCGGCACGAAACGGTCGGCGTAGACGACGGTGGTGCCGCGCTCGCCCTTGCGGACGGAGCCGCCCAGGGCCTTGGCCTGCCGAAAGGTCAACCAGCCCTGGCCGGAATACCCGCGTTCGATGACGGCTCCCCAGAGGATCAGGACGTTGATCCCGGAGTACGGCCGGCCCGAGCCGGCGTTGCGCGGCAGGCCGACCGCTGTGCGGGCCTGATCGGTGCCCCAGGGTTGGACCCAGGGCAGGCGCCCGGCCTCAAGCTCGGCGATGATGCGGTCGGTGATCTCGGAATACAGGTTCGCGCGGTCGCCGTTGGACCGCCGTGCGGGTGCGCGGGACATGGCATGTCTCCCCGACGGGCCGGCGGAAGGCCACTCCCTGTCAGTGCCGGATGAAAACTCCCCATTTGTGGCGTTTGAAAATTCCCCACCCTGACGCAACCGTCGCGTAACCCTGGGGGCTAGCCCCCAGGGTTACGCGAACGCCGCGCCTCCCAGATGCCGCTCTCCAACAGAGGGGGCGGAGGGCGCGGTGGTCACACTTGGGGACGTTGTCATGATCCTTGATCTTCACCGGCAGGGCCTGAGCCTGTCGGCCATTGCCCGGCGCACCGGACTGGACCGCAAGACGGTCCGCAAATGCATCAAGCGCGGGCTGGAGCCGCCGGTCTACGCCCCCCGGCCGCCCAGGGAGCCCGTCATTGCCCCCTGGCAGGAGTATCTGCGCCAGCGTCTTCAGGCTGTGCCCGAGCTGACCGCCAAGCGGCTGCTGCGCGAGATCCGCGAGCGCGGCTACAGCGGCGGTTACACCGCCGTAAAGGACTATGTCCGAACCGTCCGACCCGCCGCCAGTCCCGCTTTCGAGCGCCGGTTCGAGACCCCGGCAGGCCGCCAGGCCCAGGTGGACTTCGCCCACTTCCGCACCACCTTCACCGACGAACCGGGAACCGAGCGCGTGGTGTGGCTGTTCTCCTTCGTGCTGGGCCACAGCCGGTTCCTGTGGGGCCGCTTCGTCCCCCACCAGGACCTGCAGACGGTGCTGCGCTGCCTCACCGCCGCCTTCACCGCCGTCGGCGGGGTCCCCGAGCAGGTGCTCTTCGACCGCATGAAGACGGCCGTCCAGGGCGACGGTGACGAGGGCATCGTCTACAACAGGACCCTGCTGGCCTTCGCCGCCCACCACGGCTTTGCGCCCAAGGCCTGCCGGCCCTATCGCGCCAAGACCAAGGGCAAGGTCGAGCGGCCGTTCCGCTATGTCCGCCAGGATTTCTTCCTGGGCCGCAGCTTCCGCTCCCTCGAGGACCTGAACCGGCAGTTCGAGCAGTGGCGCGACGAGGTGGCCAACGCGCGGTGCCATGCCACCACGCGCCGCATCGTCGCCGAGCACTTCGCCGAGGAACGGCCGTCCCTCAAGCCGCTGCCGGCCGGCCCCTTCCGCGCCGTGCTGAGCCTGGAGCGGCGCGTCACGCGCGACGGCATGGTCTCCGTCGGCGGCAACCTCTACAGCGTCCCCGACTGCACCCGGCGGCGCGCCGTGGAGGTCCATGTCCTCGCCGACGAGATCCGCATCCTCGAGGACGACACGCTGATCGCCAGCCATCCCGTGCTGGACGGCCGCGGGCTGCGCCGCATCGCCGAGGGTCACCGCACGGCGCCGCCGCCGCCCAACAGCCAGACCCCGCGCGACCCGCCGCCCGAGCCGATCGGTTTTGGGGGCACCCGGGTGTCGCGCCGGCCGCTCGACGTCTATGCCGAGGTCGGGCGGCGCCTGGCCGGGGAGGCGCGGCCATGACCTCGACCGTGACCACCACCGGCGCCACCTCCACCGTCGACAGCCTGCGGCGGCATCTCGTCGGCCTGAAGATGCCGCGTGCCCTGGAGATTCTCGACCACACCATCCGCCAGCTGGAGCGCGGTGAGGTGGCCCCGCTGGAGGCGCTCGACGCCCTGCTGGCCGAGGAATACACCGGCCGCGAGGGACGCCGCGTGAAAGCAGCCCTGCAGATGGCCCGGCTGACCACGGTCAAGACCCTGGCCGACTTCGACTTCTCCTTCCAGCCGTCGCTCGACCGCAATCGCATCCTCACCCTGGCGCAGCTCGAATTCATCGACCGCCATGAGGTCCTGCATCTGCTCGGTCCGCCCGGCACCGGCAAGAGCCATCTGGCCCTGGCGCTGGGTGTCGAGGCGGTCAAGGCCGGCCGCAGCGTCTATTTCGCCACCCTGGCCGAGGTCATCGCATCCCTCGCCAAGGCCGAACGCGAGGGCACCCTGCGCGAACGCATCCGCTTCCTCTGCCGGCCGGCGCTGCTGATCGTGGACGAGATCGGCTACCTGCCCGTCATCCCCGGCGGCGGCAACCTCTTCTTCCAGCTCGTCAATGCCCGATACGAGCGCGGCGCCATGATCCTCACGTCCAACCGCGGCTTCGCCGAGTGGGGCGACGTCTTCGGTGATCCCGTCGTCGCCACCGCGCTGCTCGACCGCCTGCTCCACCACGCCGTCGTTATACAGATCGAAGGCGCCAGCTATCGCCTGCGTCAGCACGCCGGCCTGATCCCGGAAAACACACTGGCCCGACCGTCCACATCACCGTCCCCGACGGCGCCGAAACGAAGGGGCCGACCACCGAAAAACAGGAGCCCCGATCAACAGCCCAACACATAACCCTTTTTTCAATGTGGGGAAAATTCGCGCGCCACTTCTGGGGAAAATTCACGCGGCGTTGACAACTCCCTCCGCCATCCAAACCCGTCGCGGATCCCCCACCGACCCTCCGCCTCCAGCAGGTTCCCGCTTACCGAAGGAGGTCGCGATACCCCCGAGCCGCCATGTTCTCGGCGCCGCGAACCAGTCTCTGAACCCGCAGGCGCAGATAGTCCGACCGCCCGCCCCAGTCCTGCGCCGCCCGGTCCGCGCCGAAGATGGCGGCGGCGATCTGGCGCTGGGACGCTCCGGCCCGTCGCGCATCGCAGGCGCGTAGCATGTCCAGCCACCGCCCGGCACGCCGTTCCGGCGGGTACAGGCGGTCGGGAAGGACGCTTTCCCGCCGGACATGCAGGAACCGCCGCAAGGCCAACAGGCGCGGCTCGTCCTCGGGCGCCGGCCCCAGCGGAAACAGAAGGCGGACCGGATGCCGCGCGGGATGCCGGGGCGTTCCATTGGTCAGCACCTCGATCTGGAGGCAGCGCGCCCCGTCCCGGATCAGCAACTGCCGGGCGCTGCTCGGTTGCCGCAGCAGCATGATCGGCAGCGGAAGCCGGCCCAGGTCG
This sequence comes from Roseospira goensis, assembly GCF_014197795.1. GTDB lineage: Bacteria > Pseudomonadota > Alphaproteobacteria > Rhodospirillales > Rhodospirillaceae > Rhodospira > Rhodospira goensis. The sequence goes on along the minus strand of NZ_JACIGI010000031.1, from coordinate 16,957 downwards.
AACGGCTCGGCCGCGGTGGCATCCCCAGCCCGGGCCTCGACGGTCAGGACGCTCGGCACCATCTCGCTCGACCAGAACACCAGGTCCATCGTCTCGTCGGCGAAACAGGACACCCCATTGGTGGTCCATCTCGGCACGGGGCGAGATCACGAACCGAGGCGCGGGCGTCCTGGCAATGGGTGTGCTCGCGTACGGCCGGGTCCGCCGCACCGACACGAGGAAGTCCGGGTTGCGTTTCAGCCACTGCCAAGCCCAGGCGGTTCGGTCGAGCGCCAGCAGGGGGCGATAGGTCGCGGCGTTCCGCCAGTCGGGCGGCGGAAAAGGCGGCGGAGGAAAGCGGCGCCTCTCGATCATGGAACGGCCCTCCTCAAGGACCACGGCGCGAAACGGCGCAACCGGCCGACGATGTCGCACCGGATTGGAACGGGATCAGAGGATGTTCGGAGTTCCGGCCGTTCTACCTGACGCGGCCCTGTCGATGACTATCGACAACCCTGGCAAGAGCGGCTTTCACGAAATACCGGGGTCTCATGCGATATCAGGCAAACGAACCAAAACGTCGCAGACCTCTGCTGTTTCCCCGGCAGTGAGACGCGATGCCCGCAGACTAGAGCGGCTCTAAACATCGCCATACATCCGTCCAACGACCATTTTCTGTCGACACAATTAAGACAAGAAGACGATGAACCATAATCGAAGTCTTGCCGTGCCTTTAGCGGTTGCGCGCTGCGAGAGCGTGCTTGGGGGGTGTCGACCGCACCGATCATGGAGCGCTTGCCATGACGGACATCCTGACGATCGATTTCCAGGCGGACAGGTTGGTCCTGTGTGACACTCTGACCGAGCGGGCGACCGGTAACGGCCTCATCGTCTGCCGCTGCCGGTTCCCGCCCCGTCCGGGGCACTGGACGAAACTTCTTCAGACGGCGCTCGTGCGGCCGGCGAGCGCGGTGACAGCCCGCTGGCGCACCCTGGACGCGCCGAAGGACCAGACGGTATCGCTGTCCGGAACCGCTTTCCATCTGATCCCGGCGGATCGGCCGGTGCGGGTCGAATGGGATGGGTGCGATGCCGCCCTGATTGTGGCGCTGACGCCGGAGTTCGTGGAGTCGTCGATTGCGCCGATGTTCCAGGGGAAGGTGCCGCGTCTCATCCCCTCTGCTGTCGTCGAGGACACCGTGCTGTCGGACATGATCCCGTGGTTTGCGGAAACCCTAAATCAGGCGGCTGAAAGAGCAAGCCGGTCCGTCGACCAATTCGGCGCGGCTTTCGCATTCCGGCTTTTTGAGAAGTACGCCGTCGGAGATGGTGACGCGCACTATCTCTCCGGGGGCCTCGGCGCCTCGCGACAGAGACGGATCACGGCTTTCATAGACGCCAACCTCGACCGCACCGTTCCGCTTTCCGAGATGGCCACAGTGGTCGGCCTCGGCCGCTCACACTTCGGCACTGCGTTTCACACCTCGTTCGGCCGCAGCCCGTACCAGTATCTCCATGAACGGCGGGTCGAGAAGGCGAAGGAACTCCTACTGGACGACCGCCGGACCATCGTCGACATCGCCCTGGACGTAGGCTTCTCCAACCACGGACATTTCACCAAAGTGTTCCGCAAGGTGACCGGAACGACGCCCTCGCAGTTCCGCCGGGACAGGATTTAGTGGCCGCCTCAGAAGCACTCGCCAGAACGGTTTCACGAAAGCGGTGCAGGCGGGATCGGGATCCGTTAAGAGTGCATCATGCGGAGATAAATCCGCATCGCGGCCGCCAGCGCCACGCTACGATAAGGCTTTTCAGATTTGAAAGGATCTGACAGGGCTTGATCCTCGACCCTTGATTGGAGAACCAGATCAGGCAGGATGAGGGCGACACCTGACATGGAGAACTCGGTGGAGCGCCATCCTTCCGTAGGAGATTTCGTCGAGATCCGTAGACGCCCCTGGCTTGTAGAAGGCGCTTCGCACCCTGATGGCGGGACGCCCTTCCTCAACCTTTCTTGTATTTCCGACGACGCTCAGGGTGACCAACTGGATGTGGTCTGGTCTGCGGAGATCGCGCCGCAGGTTTTGTCGGATGATGCGTGGGGGGAAATCGCTCGAGACGGCACGGACGACATTCCAGTGTTCGCCTCCTATCTGCGAACCCTCAAATGGAACACGGCGACCTCGGCGGACCGGCATCTATTGCAGTCGCCGTTCCGGGCCGGTATTCGCCTGGATGCCTATCAGCTGTTGCCACTACGCAAGGCGCTCCGACTCCCACGCGTCAACCTGCTGATCGCTGACGACGTCGGCCTGGGCAAGACCATTGAGGCCGGCCTGATTGTTCGCGAACTCCTGCTACGGCGGCGCATCGACATGATAGCGGTGGCGGCCCCGCCATCCATGACTCAGCAATGGCAGGACGAGTTGGAAGCCAAGTTCGGCCTTTCATTCACCATCATCGACCGAGAAAGGCTTGCCGAGCTGCGGCGATTGAGGGGGTTTGGGGTCAACCCCTGGAGCACTGGGTCACGCTTCATCATTTCGCACCGCCTGTTGACCGATGAGACCTACACGGCCGGCTTGCGCGATATCCTCGGCTCCTTCCGCCCCCGTTCACTACTGATCCTCGACGAGGCGCACAACTCAGCCCCCGCAAGCGGCGCAAAATACGCCATCGACAGCCAGTTCACCCAGGCCATCCGCGACATCGCACCCCGGTTCGAACATCGCCTGTTCCTTACGGCCACGCCCCACAACGGCCATTCCAACAGCTTTTCGGCCCTGCTGGAAATCCTGGACCCGCAGCGCTTCACGCGGGGAGTGCCGGTGCGCCCGAGGGACCTGGAGCCGATCATGGTGCGCCGCCTGAAGGCAGACCTGAGAGCCATCGACTCTCGTGCCTTTCCTGAACGAAGGGTGGAGCCGGTTGTCCTGGACGGCTTGCCAGACTCCTCGCCGGAACTCGTTCTGTCGCGCATGTTGATGGCATATGCCGACGTGCGCGACAGTCGTCTGGCAGGTCTTCCGCCCGGACAGCGGACGCGGGCAACGCTGGTCTTCATTCATCTGCAACAGCGCCTTCTGTCTTCGGTCGCGGCGTTCGCCCGCACGCTGGAGGTTCACCGCCGATCCCTGGCCGCCGCGCTGGACGCCGCAGAGAAAGACCTCCTGGACAGGCCCAAGCCGGACGACCTGTCGCCACCGGACCTTGACGACCTGCTCCCAGGCGCGGACGACGACGCCACCCTCGAAAACATGCTGGACCGGGAGGAGGATGACGAGACGGACGCAATCACCCGTCTGGGCGCCCGCGAAGCGACCCGCACCGCCCTTGCGGACGAGCTTGAACACGTTGATCGCATGCTGGCGGTGGCGAAACCGGCGGCAACCAGACCCGATGCGCGCGTCGACTGGATTATGGAATGGGTGCGGACCCACATGCTGGCCGACGACGGCACGACCTGGACCCGCCGCCGGCTGATCCTGTTTACCGAGTACGAAGACACCCGGCGTTGGTTGCAGAAGCGCCTGCTGGAAGCCCTGGCCGAGACGGACCGCGCCGATGCTCGCGTCGAAACCTTCACCGGTGCCACCGGTGCCGACCGCCGCGAGGCCGTCAAGGCCGCCTTCACCGCCGATCCGGACAAGGCGCCCGTGCGCATCCTGTTGTGTACCGATGCCGCGCGGGAGGGCATCAACCTGCAAAGCCACTGCCACGACCTGATTCATGTGGACCTGCCCTGGAACCCCAGCCGCCTGGAACAACGCAACGGCCGTATTGACCGCAAGCTTCAGCCTTCCCCCGTCGTGACGTGCCGCTACTTTGTGTATGCGCAGCGCGCGGAAGACGTAGTCCTGCGCACCCTGGTGGAGAAAACCGAGCGCATCCGCACCCAGCTTGGCTCCGTCGGGCAGGTCGTCGAATCGCGCATCTCGGATCGCCTGACGCGCGCGGGGATCCGACAGGGCGATGCCGCCGCGCTGGGACGGGCCATCGACGCCGAAGAGGACGACGCGGGCCTTGCCACCAGCCGCGACGAGATGGACGACGAACGGGACGCCCGCATCTCACGCCTGAAGGCGGACCTGGATGATCTGCGCCGTGTTCTGGAAGATTCCCGACGCAAGGTCGGCATTGATCCCGGTGAGCTGCGACGCGTGGTCGAAACGGCCCTGGGGCGGTCGGGGGTGTCCCTGGATGCGGCCCGCGCGGACACGCTGAAGGACGGCGTCGAGACCTTCAGGCTGGACCCCGCCTTGCCGCTGTTCGCGAATGATCCGGGCTGGACAACCATCTTCGACGATCTCCGCCCGCGCAAACGCGGACACCGTGAACCCGTCGCCGTCTGGCGCCAGCGTGAACCGGCCCGCGCCGTCGCCTTCGAACCGCCCATCGCAGAGACGGGCGCCGATGCTGCCGACGTGGTCCAGATCCACCTGGAACACCGCTTCGTCCGGCGGCTGTTGTCGCGGTTCCTGTCGCAGGGTTTCCAGGCCCGCCTGAACCGCGTCTGCGCCCTGATCGGTCCCGGTGCCCAGCCGCGTCTCGTCATGGTCGGGCGTCTGGCCGTCTATGGCCCCGGCGCCGCCCGCCTGCACGAGGAGTTCATCCCGGTGACCGCTCTGATTCGCGAACGGGACTGGGGCCGAACCCCGCTCAAGGCCCTGGGGCAGACGGGCGAGGCGACCACCATGGACCAGCTTGAGGACGCCCTCCGCGCTGGTCGTCCAGTACCTGAGTCCGTGGCCGACCGCGTACGCGCCATGGCCCCCGGTGACTCCCGCGCCCTCAAGGCGACCTTGAACGAGCGCGCGGCGTCGCGCCTGGACACCGTGACGGCACAACTGGAAACCCTGGGCGCGCGCGAGGCGGACAGCCTGAAAGCGCTTCTGGTGGACCAGCGTGCGCGCATCGCAAGAACGGCGAAAGACGCCGATCAGCTTGAACTTTGGCCGGCCGAGGAACGCCGCCAGCGCGAGCGCGACCGCCGCCATTGGGCGGAGCGCCTGACCGCCCTTGATCGCGAGATCGCCGAGGAACCCGCCCGCGTCCGCGACGCCCATGCCCCGCGCGCACACCGGGTGGAGGCGGTCGGCCTCGTCTATCTTTGGCCGGCGACGGGATGACGCGGATGCGAAACGCCGACATCCCCCTGACCGATCCGGATCGGGAATGGCTTGATCATGTCAGGCCCGTGGGCCTCGTGGTCGCCCCGGAGCGGCTGCGCGAGCTGGGTCTGGTGCCGGAACTCCAGACCCGCGCCGACAACGCCGCCGTCGCGGCGCTGCTGGGCGACCCGACAGATGACGGCCCATCCCTGCCCGACCCTTGGGCCTTCTTCAGCGACATCCTGGGCTGGCCGGCCGCGCGGATCGAGGGTGCGCCCGACGGTCCCGCGCTGGACGACCGAGTCTGCGTCCATTTGCCGGACTACGACACGACGCTGGAACCGCAGTGGGCCGTTCAAGCGGCGGGCAAATCCGGCGCGGGGGCCAACGGCGCGCCCCGCCATCAGCTTCTGGTCCGGCTGGAGGCGCCCGGTGTCGATCCCGACGCGCGCGGCGGCCTGGACGGCTGGGAAGCGACCCCGCAACACCGCTTCGAACGCCTCCTGCGCGAAAGCGGCATCGAGGCCGGCGTGCTGGTCTGTGAACCACGGCAGCGCCCTCAAGATGCCGAGATCCGGCTGGTCTATGCGCCGAAGGGTGAGACTTCCGGCTGGCTCGCCTTCCCGCTGCAGCCGCTGACGACCGTCGCCGGGCGGTCCATGCTGGGCGGGCTCAAACTGATGCTGGGTGTCGAGCGCCTGTTCACGGCACCGGAAAGCCACCGGCTGTCCGCGCTGCTGCGTGAAAGCCGTGCCGCCCAGGCCAGTGTCTCGACAAAGCTGTCGGGGCAGGTGCTGGGAGCCTTGCATGACCTGCTCCGGGGCTTCAAGGCCGCCGAACCCGACCTGATCGCCGGCCTGGTCGAACACCGGCCGCAGCACCTGTACGAGGGCCTGCTGACGGTCCTTCTCCGCCTCGTCTTCATCCTGTTCGCCGAGGACCGGGACCTGCTGCCGGCCCGCACCGACGCGGCCGCCCGCGATCTGTACGAGCGCGGCTATGCCCTGCGCGGCCTGCATGCCCGCCTGCTGGACGACCGCGCCCGCCACCCCGACACGATGGACGAGCGGGTCGGCGGCTGGGGCCAGATCCTCGCCCTGTTCCGCATGATCCATGGCGGCGTCCGGGGCGGCTTCATGATCGGGCGCGGCGGCACGCTGTTCGACCCCACCCGCTTCCCGTTTCTGGAGGGCCGGGCCACCCCTGACCAGGCGTCGCGCGTTCCAGCCCTGACCGACGGCACCGTCCTGGCCATCCTGGACGGGCTGTTGATGCTGGACGGCGAGCGCCTGTCCTACCGCACCCTGGACGTGGAGCAAATCGGCTCGGTTTACGAGACCGTCATGGGCTTCACGGTCGAGGCCGCCTGCGGCCCCGTGCTGGCCATCCGCGGCGGCAAGCGCAACGCGGTGCCGGTTTACGTCGATCTGGACGAACTCGTTGGGCTGAAGGCCAAGGATCGCCTCAAGCGCCTGAAGGAAGGCACCCACCGCACCAGTTTCGGCGCCGGCGTGGAACGCGCGCTCAAGGCCGCCAACGACCGCACCGCTCTGGCGGCCGCGCTGGAACCCATCGCGGATGAGCGCGGCAGCCCCGGCGCCGCCGTGCTGCCGGCCGGCGCCGCCATCCTGCAGCCCACCGACGAGCGTCGCCGCACAGGCAGCCATTACACCCCGCGCGACCTAAGCGGCCCGATCGTGCGCCAGACCCTGGCGCCGGCCCTGGAGCGTCTGGGGCCGGACGCCACCCCGGCGCAGGTGCTGGACCTGAAGGTCTGCGACCCGGCCATGGGCTCCGGCGCCTTCCTGGTCGAGGCCTGCCGCGTGCTGGCCGAGGCCCTGGTCGCCGCCTGGGCACGTCATCCCGGCAGCCGCCCCCAGGTGCCGTCGGATGAGGACGAGGATCTGCTGGCGCGCCGTCTGGTGGCGCAACGCTGCCTGTACGGCGTGGACCGCAACCCGATGGCGGTCGATCTGGCGCGGTTGTCGCTGTGGCTGGCCACCCTGGCCCGCGACCACGAGTTCACCTTCCTCGACCATGCGCTGAAGGCCGGCGACAGCCTCGTCGGCCTGACCCTCACCGCCATCGGCGCGCTGCATTGGGCGCCGGGCGGCAAGGGCGTGCCGCTGCTGTCGCGGCATGTCCGCCAGCGCATCGACAAGGTCATGGCCGCGCGGCGGGAGATCCGGGAGGCTCCGGACGATGTCGCCCAGGCCGTACAGGAGGTGCGCCTGCGCCAGGTCGAACCGGTGCTGGACGAGGTGCGTCGGCTGGGCGATGCCGTCATCGCCGCCTTCTTCTCCGCCGACAGGGCGCGCGCCCGGGAAAAGGCGCGACAGGACCTGGAAAGCTGGCACGACAGCCCGGCCGAACAGGGCAAGGTGGACGACCTGCGCACCGGGTTGCGGCGGGGCGAGCATCCGGTCACGCCGTTCCACTGGCCGGTCGAATTCCCCGAGGTGTTCGTGGACCGGCCCAACCCGGGCTTCGACGCCATCGTCGGCAACCCGCCGTTCGCCGGCAAGAACACCCTGGCGGCCGGCCATCGCGCCGGATACGCTGACTGGCTGAAGACGATCAACCCAGGCGCCCACGGCAACAGCGATGTGGTGGCGCATTTCTTCCGCCGCGCCTTCGGCCTGATCCGCGAGGGCGGCGCCTTCGGCCTGATCGCCACCAACACCATCCGCCAGGGCGACACCCGGGCCACCGGCCTGACCGCCATCCTGAAGGCCGGCGGTGCCATCAGCCACGCCACCCGCCGCCTGAAATGGCCGGGCGATGCCGCCGTGGTGGTCTCCGTCGTCACGGTGGTCAAGGGCACGGTCGCGAAGCCACTGCTGGACGGGCGGCTGGTCGAGCGCATCTCCGCCTATCTGGTGGACGGACCGCTGGACGACTCCCCGCAACGGCTGACGGCCAACCGGGGCAAGGCGTTCCAGGGCTCCATCGTGCTCGGCATGGGCTTCACCTTCGATGACGTCGCTGCGGCGAAGGGGGAGGCGTCGTCCCTGGCGGACATGGAACGCCTGATCGAGAAGGACCCGCGCAACGCGGAACGCATCTTCCCCTATATCGGCGGCCAGGAGGTCAACAATGACCCGCGCCAGCGGCACCGGCGCTATGTGATCGACTTCGAGGACTTCCCCCTGCGCCGCGACCCCAACACGGACAGTTGGTGGGATCTGTCGGAAGAGGCGCGGGACAGACAAAGACGCGATGGCATCATGGCGCGCGACTACCCCGGCCCGGTGGCGGCGGATTGGCCGGATCTGTTGGAGATCATAGAGCGTACGGTTCGCCCTGAAAGGGCCACGGACAACCGGCCAGCCTATAGAAACCGATGGTGGCGCTTCGCTGAAAGAAGGTCTGGCCTGTATTGTGACATTTCGTCAAACGATTGGGTTTACGCGACCTCTAGCAAGGCATCTCCACAATTTCTAATCTCAATACTGCAGAGCAGTTTGGTATTTTCGCAGAACTTAAATGTATTTCTGGGAAACGACATCAAATTTTCATGCATTCAATGCAGAATTCATGAAACTTGGGCAAGGTTTTTTGGAACCACATTTAAGGACGATTTAACGTACACGGTATCAGATTGTTTTTTCACATTCCCCTTTCTTAACAATTCAATTGACCCGGCGCTGGAAGCCGCCGGCCGCGCCTATCACGACCACCGCGCCGCGCTGATGATCGCGCGCGACGAGGGCCTGACCAAGACCTACAACCGCTTCCACACTCCCCGCGAAAAATCGGCTGACATCGTGCGCCTGCGGGAGTTGCACACCGCCATGGACCACGCCGTCCTGCGCGCCTATGGCTGGGACGACCTGATCCCCGACGCCGTGCCGGAATTCCTGACCGAAGACACGGAAGCCGACTTCACCTATCAGGGCCGCCTGTTCTGGCCGGCCCCGGTGCGCGATGAGGTGCTGGCCCGCCTGTTGGCCCTCAACGCCGAGCGCGCGGCGGCGGAACAGGCCCTCGGCCTGACCGCCGGCCCCCGGGACGACGCGGGAGACGATGCGGAAGATGACGGCGACGAGACCAAAGGGACGGGCCGCGCGCCCGATCGTCAGGGCGAACTTTTCGCCGATCCCTGAGAGTGGTACACGTCAGGGTGTCGTCCCTGATGGAGCCCTCATGACCGCGTCCGCCAGACCCCAGCGCATCCGCGATCCCCTGCACGATCTGATCCCGTTCGACCGCAGTCAGTTTGAACAAACCCTGTGGACCGTGGTCCAGACACGCCCGTTTCAGCGCCTGCGCCGCGTGCGCCAGCTTGGCTTTTCGGAATACACGTTTCCGGGCGCGACCCACACCCGCTTCGCGCACAGCCTCGGCGTTTTCCACACCGCCCGGCGCCTGATGGGCATCATTCGGAAATATATCTCGGACTCCGGAAGCGAAGTTCTTGAGCATGACGCCCGCGTTGCCGTGGCCGCCGCCCTGGTTCACGATGTCGGCCACGGCATGTTCAGCCATGCCTTCGAGAAGATCGGCGAGCGCTTCGGTCTGGCGCTGGCCAGCCATGAAGAGGTCAGCCAGCGCCTGATCCGGGACAGCGAGATCGCCGAGGCTTTCAGAGCGATGGGCAGCGGCTTCGCCAATGACGTCGCGACGCTGATCGGGCGCAAGGGGCCGGGTACCCTTTATGACGCCGTGGTATCCAGCCAGTTCGATGCCGACCGCCTGGATTACATGCGGCGCGACAGCCTGATGACCGGCGTGCGCAACAGCAGGATCGACTTTGAGTGGCTGACGGCGAACCTGGAGATCGGTGAGGTTCAGGTGGTGGAGGACAACGAACCCGCCGGTACCATCGAGACCTTCGTGCTCGGCCCGAAAGCGACGCAAGCGGCGGAAAACTACGTTCTCTCTTTGTTTCACCTCTATCCCAATGTATACTTTCACAAGGCAACCCGCGCCGCCGAAAAAGTGTTCACCGAACTGATGGCGCGCGTCATGACGCTGGTGAAGTCGGAAAACGTCGCGGCAACCGGCCTGCCGGAGACGCACCCGATCATCCGGTTTGCCGTGTCGCCCGATTGCCTTGATCGCGCCCTGGACCTCGATGACACCGTGTTCTGGGGCGCATTGCCGATGATGCGGGAGGCAAATGACGCGGACGTTGGGCGTCTGAGCCGCATGCTTCTGGACCGAAGGCTGCCGAGGTGCATCGATATCCGCATCGAACTTGAACGGCGGCGCCCGGCGCACAAGGCCATGACCGAGGCTGAGCGTGAGGACCAACGTCGATGGGTGAAAGCGCGCCAGGAATTGATCGGGCAGCGGATCGAGCAATTCAACGCGGACAATGCCGCCCAAGCGCCGCGCATTCTGATCGATGAGGGAAAACGAAGCTGTTATACCCGACTGCAGGGATCGAAAGGGCCTCTGAATCAAATCCACATGCGCTCTCTGGCCGGCGATGTGGTTGACATCGCAACCGTGTCGCCGATTGTTGCGGCGGTTGAGCCGTTCGAGTTTTTCAGGGCCTATGTGGGCCGTGACGACCCGGATGCCGAAGCGGTGGTGAGGACAGCCTTGGACCAGGAAACAGGGGGGACGGGCACATGACCGGGTTCATGAGGAAGGCTATGGCCGACCGGGAAAAGGCCGTCAGCATCGTCCGTCATGCCGGAGGTAGGTTGGTTGGACGCACCCGCCTTCAGAAAACGGCCTACCTGATGGAACTCGCCGGCTACGGCGAGGGATTCGACTTCGAATACCGGCACTACGGCCCCTACAGCGAGGACCTGTCGGACGCCATGGAGTTGGCCGAAGTCTTCGAACTCGTCAAGGAGGAGGAAAAACCCACCCAGTGGGGCGGCTGGTATTCGATCTATACCGTCGATTCCGATCCGGAGACGCTGGACGAGGGCAAGAGTGCCTTCGTTAGCACCGTCGCGACGTTCGGTGCCATCGAACTCGAGTTGGCCGCCACCGCCGCCTTTCTGCACATGGTCGAGAAGGTCCCCGATCCCTGGGAGGAAACGGCGCGCCGCAAGCCGGAAAAGGCCTCGCCGGAGCGCTTGGCGAAAGCGAAGGACATCTACAGGCAGATCAGCGCGCTCAAAACCCCCAAGCCGCTCCCGGCCATCGCCTGACATGCCGTACCCGATCCCGTTGTCATGACCACGCCCTCCGCCATCCGCTCCCAGCTTGTCGACGTTCTGCGCCGCGATCTGGTTGGGCCTGCACCGCAGCCGACCGACGCCGATCTGGCCCGCGAACGCCTGAAGGAGCCGCCCTCGCGGTGGTACCTGACCGGCTTCATCGCGCCGGCGGAGGACCCGGTCGGCGCGGCCGATGACCCCACCATGCAGGAAGATCGGGAAACGCTCCTGGAGACGGAAGACACCGATGCCTCTGTCTTGGGAGATGGCGCGGCTGACGATGAGGCTGCCGACGACACCCCAGCCGCCAAGCGCCGCTTCCTGCCCTCGTCGGTGGGGCTGACCGTTCTGGTGGACCGCACCGTGTCCCGCCTTCAGGTGCGGGCCACCTGGGGCGACTATGTCACCGAACCGCCGCTGCCGACGATCTGGCGCGCCCCCGAGGCCACGGACATCAGCACGGCTGAGACAGAAGACAGCGAGAACCAGGACCCCTTCGCGCCGGATTGGATCCGCCAGCCGGGCGAGGCAAAGGTCACGATTGACGTCGCACCGGGCGCACCCGCCCGGACGGTGTTGCCAGGCAGTGCCGCCCCCATGGGCGCCGGCGGTGCCCTGGTGCTGGAAAGCGTGGCCCGGCCGACCACGATCCGGATGCCGGAAGGACACACGCGGGAGGTGTTGGTCGTCACCCTGTTCCTGGTCAACAGACGGCGTCGGCCACGCAGCCGACACCGCGACGTCAGCTATGCGTTCCAGGCCCGGCTTGACGTGTTCTGCGACGCGGGCTTCGCACCTCGGCTGGACCTGTCGGACTACCGTTCGACCGATCATGACCTGCGCGTCGCCGACCTGCACTACCGCAACGAAGAGGATTTTGCCACCGGCCGCAACACGGCGACGGACTGGACACGCGATCCCACCGACGGTGTGGTCCGCCACGTCTGGACAACCCCGCTACCGCTGGCGGAGGTGGACCGGATCGCACCAAACGAAGCCATCACGGACGTCGCCTTCGATGCCGAGGCACTGGCTGCGTTGGCCGATGGCACTGGCGAAGCCCTCGGGGATGCCCTGGCCCCCCTACCGGACCAGTACGGAACTTGGATTGGGTCCCAAGTCACTGAGGCCGCCAGCCTGCTGGCACCCCGGCGACGCGAGACCGGGGAAACGTTGGTCACGGCGATGCGCCGCGCCCGCGACCGCATCGCCGAGGGCATTCGGCTGCTGCGCGAACAGCCCCGCGCCCGGCAGGCGTTCGCCATCGCGAACCGGGCTGTATCTCGAGCACACCGGCAGCGGATTGGATCGGACATCGGCCAGGCCCCGGAAACCGTTGCCGCCCTGCGCTGGCGACCGTTTCAGCTTGCCTTCGTGCTCCTCAACCTGCCGGGGCTGGTGAAGGGGGACCATCCCGACAGGGAGACGGTGGACCTGTTGTTCTTCCCCACCGGTGGCGGAAAGACGGAGGCCTACCTCGGGCTCGCCGCGTTCGCCATCGCCCACAGACGACTGTCTGCCTCAGGTGTCCTGGGGGCTGGGGTCACCGTCATCATGCGCTACACGCTGCGTCTGCTGACCCTGGACCAGCTGTCGCGGGCCGCCGGCGTGGTCTGCGCCCTCGAGCTGGCGCGCACCGACCCGGCCCTGGTGGATGCGCAGGGCCGGCCGGTGCTGGGAGACTGGCCCATCGAGATCGGGCTGTGGGTGGGCTCGGCGGCAACCCCGAACGTCCTGGGGGGCCGAGGCAACACCGGCAACCATACCGCCGTCACGCAGGTGCGTCGGTTCAAGAGGACAGGAGAAAAGCCGCCGGCTCCACTCAAGACATGTCCCTGGTGCGGCACGGCGTTCTCGCGGCAGTCGTTCGATTTGGTCCCGAACGCCCAGACACCCCACAACCTGGAGATCCGGTGCGCCAATACGGCCTGTGACTTCACAGGCGACCGCCCCTTGCCCATCGTCACGGTGGATGATGCCATCTATCGCCGCCTGCCGGCGTTCCTCATCGCCACGGTGGATAAGTTCGCTGCCCTTCCGTGGATCGGCGAGACCGGGCATTTCTTCGGCCATGTGGATCGGTTCGAGGCCGACCTGGGCTTCTTCGGCGCCGCCGATGACCCACGCGCGGGACGGCCGCTGTTCAACGGGTCAACGCTTGAACCGCCTGCCCTCATCATCCAGGACGAATTGCATCTGATCTCGGGGCCGCTGGGAACCGTGGCGGCGCTGTACGAGACAGCCATCGACCGTCTGGCCTCAAGGGTTCATGACGGGGGGCGTGTCCGGCCCAAGATCGTCGCATCGACGGCGACGGTTCGTCAGGCCTCGGAGCAGATCCGGCTGCTGTTCGACCGGACGGATACCGCCGTGTTCCCGCCCCCCGGCATCGACCGCACGGACAGCTTTTTTGCCCGAACCGTGCGCGACGAGCAGAATCCACCGCGCTGGTATGTCGGCCTGGCGGCCCAGGGACGTGGGCCGAAGCTGGTGTTCCTGAGGACCCTCAACACGTTGACGGCCGCCGGCATGAAGGCGTTCGAAGAGCACGGGGCGGCGGCGGACCCCTACATGACGGCGCTATGCTACTTCAACAGCCTGCGAGAACTGGGCGGTGCGCGGCGCATCGTCGAGGACGAAGTGCGCAACTATGCCCGGGGGTACGGACGCCAGCGGCGCCGCCTAGCCCCGCCGGACGCCCCCTTCGCGGATCGCCACATCGGCGAACCCCTGGAACTGACGTCGCGCGTCTCGACAGACGACGTGGCCCAGGCCAAGACGGCCCTATCGCGCCCCTTTTCCCTGTCTGGCGCGCGTGTCGATGTCGCCCTCGCCACCAACATGATCTCGGTGGGCCTGGATATCTCTCGGCTCGGCGTGATGGTCGTTCAGGGGCAGCCGAAAACAGCGGCCGAATACATCCAGTCCACCAGCCGCGTGGGCCGGGACGCCTTTCGACCGGGGTTGGTTCTGACCATCCTGAACCTGCACAAGCCACGGGACCGGACGCACTATGAGGGTTTCGGCGCCTTCCACCGATCGTTCTACCGGTCGGTGGAGGCGACGACAGTGACACCTTGGGCCCCACGCGCGCTCGACCGAGCGCTGGCCGCCATCGTGGTTGCGATCGGGCGCCATATCGATTCAGCGATGACGGCGGAAACGGCCGTCGGCGCGTTGTCCGACAATCCCGACGTCCGCACCCGCGTGATCGACGCTATTGTGAGCCGGGTGCCAGACGAGGACTGCGTCGTGGGCGGAAAAGGAGCACTAAGGACCCGTGTTGCCGACCTTCTTGACGCATGGACGCGCACGGCCGATGACCTGACGGCTCAAGGGACCCGCTTTTCCTATTCCCATCGGGGCGGCAGGCGGCATCTCCTCTATGCACCTTTGGATCCCCTCATCAAGGACGAAAGCCCCGACCATCAGAATTTTGTAGCCGGATGGTCCATGCGGGATGTTGAGGGCAGCGTCTATCTCAAGGTCATGAACCCATGGGGCCAGCCACTGGCCAATGCCGATGATCTCGACTGACGGATCCGGGGAACCTTCAGCATGAGCCGCACGACCCAGCGGATTGGCCAACTGATCACCACGTTCGGTCCCGGCGCCATGGTGGACCTGCCCACTCGATCCGTCCTGATTGGCGGACTCGATCGCTGGGAGATGCGGGATGGCACGTTCAGAGTGATCGAGGAGGATCGCCTTGCCGCCCGCTTGGAGGCCATGCTCAAAGCCGCCGGCCGTCTCGACGAAGCCCGCCACCTGTCCCTCCGAACGCCGCCCTTGCTGGAAGATCAGCCGGGAACGAAAGCGCCTCCAGGCGTCCAGGTCACTGTGTTTCCGATCTGGTTCGTCGTGGACGCCGAGGACGGTGGGCCTCAGGACAATGCCGAGGACGCGAACCGAGAACGACGACGCCGTTTAGTAAAATGGGGCGACCTCGATCCCTCGGGTAAACTGAAATGGATCGATGACAACGGCAGAAAGCGGACCGTCACACCGATCCGCTTCGTCGGCGCGTGCGAGAAAGGGCACCTCCAGGATATTGATTGGCGCTGGGTGGTGCATGGGCAGGACCACTGCCGCGAACCGCTTTGGATGGTGGAAAAAGGCACCAGCGCAGACCCGCGGGATGTGAGCATTCGGTGCGATTGCGGGCGCAGCCTCAGCCTGGATCAGCTGTTCGCGCCGGGCCGACTGGGCCCGTGCAAGGGTGAGCGGCCTTGGCTAGACACGCCGGACCCGGCGGGATGTAACAAGGCCCTCCGTCTTCTGACTCGCACCGCCACCAATGCCTACTTCGCGCAGATCGCAACAGTCATCTCACTGCCGGCGGCCTCTGACGAGCTGGCCCAGCGGGTGCAGGCCAATCTTAGCCGTCTACAGGAATGCGACAGCGCGGCTGAGATCGGCGTCGCCCGGAAGGTGGTGCCGGAGCTCAAGGCTGCGCTTGAGGGCTGGTCAAATCAGGAGGTTTGGGACGAGGTTCAAAGGCAGATCACCCAGGCGACACAAAACCTATCCCGCTCCCCAAAACTAGCCGAGTTCGACGTGTTCGCCTGCGGCCGACCGCACATCGGTGAGGACACACGGCAGGCCCGGCTGTTCGCGGAAACGCTGTCGCGCGTTACCTGGGATCCGGACAGTGACCCTATCTGCTCAGGTATCCAGGCTTTGATCGCCGTCCATCGGCTGCGAGAGGTCTCTTGTCTATACGGTTTCACTCGATTCGAAGCTGCACGAACTGCCTTCGACGATGAACTGGAAGACATACAGCTCAAGGTTGACGGAGCACCACTCTCTTCGGACCTGGATTGGCTGCCGGCGGTCGAGCAGTTCGGTGAAGGGCTCTTTTTTCACTTCGACCCGGCCTCGGTCGCCGATTGGCTGGTAAGGACGGGAACACAGGAACGTGCGGCGCGCCTTTCGGCGGCCTATCGCACCTGGGCCCTGAGCCGCGACATCGATCCGCTTCGCCTGCCCGGCGTTGTCTACACCATGATTCATAGCCTTTCGCATGCGCTGATGAGCGAAATTGCCTTGGTCTGCGGTTACCCAGCCAACGCGTTGAAAGAAAGAGTTTACGCGCTGGAGTCACTGTCTCAGCCTGGCCGTTTTGACAAGTGTGGACTTCTAATCTATACGGCGACGTCTGGGACTCAAGGGACATTGGGCGGCGTAGTCGCCCAGCATCGGATGATCGTTCCCATCTTCAGACGCGCCTTTGAGCGTCTCCATGTCTGCTCGAACGATCCAATTTGCTCGGACCACGATCCCGGCACCACTTTGGATGACAGAGCCCTGCAGGGCGCAGCTTGTCATGGATGCCTACTCGTCTCTGAAACCAGTTGCGAAGCGCGGAACCAGTATCTCGACAGGGCGTTTTTGGTCGATACGCTCGCAAGTGGCGGCTCCGCGTTTTTTGAACACGCATGGCAACGGACAACTTCGTGAGCGGACTGGCTACACCTTGCCAGATCAACCAGACGGCCGTCCCCCACCCCTCGGAATGGGCCGCGGCCTACGCCCATGCCGCCGCAAATTCGCTTTCTGGAGCTACCTATATGTTACCTGGGCGGGAAATTGGGTGGATTTAGGCACATGAAGAAAGCCCGCTAAGTGTATGACTTAGCGGGCTTTTCTGTGGTTGCGGGGAGAGGATTTGAACCTCTGACCTTCAGGTTATGAGCCTGACGAGCTACCGGACTGCTCCACCCCGCGGTGGTGGATGTATGGGGC
>NZ_JACIGI010000030.1 GCF_014197795.1 Roseospira goensis | reverse complement strand
GGTTATAAACCGAATTCGCACCGGGCTGGGGGCATGCCCCCAGCCCGGTGCAAGCGCGGCTCACCCAGTCTCACATCTGCCTGGACCTACACAGCCGCGGCTCGCGCCCGGCCCGCGGCCGATCATGGGGTCGGCATCGGGCGCTCGTGGGCGCTCGTGGGCGCTCGTGGGCGCCGCGCGGCGATCAGTAGCGCCGCAGCAGGCCCACCAGCCGACCCTGGACCCGCACCCGGTCGGCGGGCAGCACCTGGGTGCGGTAGGCCGGGTTGGCCGGCTCCAGGGCGATGGAGTGGCCCTTGCGGCGCAGGCGCTTGAGGGTCGCCTCTTCCTGGTCGACCAGGGCCACCACGATGGTGCCGGACTCGGCGCTGTCGCAGGCCCGGATCAGCACCGTGTCGCCGTCCAGAATGCCGGCGTCGATCATCGAGTCGCCCTCGATGGTCAGGGCGTAATGCTCGCCGCCGCCGAGCAGGCCGGCCGGCACGTCGACCAGGGTGGAGCGGTCCGACAGAGCGGCGATGGGGGTGCCGGCGGCGATCTTGCCGAGCAGGGGGAGTTGCACCGACGCCACCGCCTCCGGCACCGCAATGCCGGGCAGGGCGTGGCCCGCCGCGCCGCCCCCGAAGTCGCCGCGGATGACCTTGGGGTCGAAATGGCCGCCGGCGCGCTCCGGCGCGGCCGGCGCCGGTCCGACGGGCTCGGGCGGGGCCGGGTCGCCCGGCCGGCGCAGGATCTCCAGCGCCCGCGCCCGGTGCGGCAGACGGCGGATGAAGCCGCGCTCCTCCAGCGCCGAGATCAGGCGGTGGATGCCCGACTTGGAGCGCAGGCCGAGGGCGTCCTTCATCTCGTCGAAGCTGGGCGCCACCCCGGTCTCGCGCAGACGCTGGTCGAGGAATACCAGAAGCTCGTGCTGTTTGCGCGTCAACATGGCGGGAACTCTCGTGCGGATTGGGGCGGCTTGGGGCGGCTTGGGCAGGCGGGCGGGGCGAGCGGGCGGTTTGGGGCCGCGCCGGGACGGCGGTCGGCGATGAGGCGATGACCGGGTCTGGCAACGACCGGGTCTGGCAATGACCGCCCCCGGAAGCGTGCCACACGACCCGACCGGCGACACAGTGCTGGGTGCTGGCGATACAGTGTTGGCGCTACAGTGCCGCCGACACCGTGATCGTCGTCAAGGTCGAACAAACACGGTACACTCAAGAGTGTTCTACTTTGGTTCCGTGGTCGGGTCAAGGGGCCGCGCGCCCGAATCCGGCGCCCCCCGGGACCCCCGCGTGCGGCCGCGCGTTGACACCGCCCGGCGGCCGGCGCTACCCCCCGGGGCGATCCTGCCCCGCCGCCGCGAGACCATGAACTATCGCCACGCCTTCCACGCCGGCAACGTCGGCGACGTGCTCAAGCACGCCGTCCTGAGCCTGATCCTGACCCACCTGATGGCCAAACCCAAGCCCGTGCTGGTGCTCGACACCCACGCCGGGGCCGGCGCCTATGACCTGGACGGCGGCGCCGCGGCGCGGACCGGTGAATGGCGCGGTGGGATCGGGCGGCTGCGCGGCGCGGGTGCAGCCGTGCCGGCCGCCCTGAGGGGCTACCTGACCGCCGTCGCCGACATTGCGGCCGCGCACGGGCCGACGATCTACCCCGGCTCGCCGCTGCTGGCGGCGGCGCGGCTGCGCCCGGGCGACCGGCTGGTGGCGGTCGAGCGCCACCCTGAGACACACGCCGCGCTGGCCGCCCTGCTGGGGCGGCGGCCGGGGGTTACGGTGCGCGACGGCGACGGCTACGCCGCCCTCGCCGCCCTGTTGCCGCCGCCGGAGCGGCGCGGGCTGGTGCTGATGGATCCGCCGTTCGAGGACCGGGGCGAATACGCCGCGCTGGCGGCCGCCCTGGGGCGGGCGCACCGGCGGTTCGCCACCGGGGTCTACATGCTGTGGTATCCGGTCAAGGACCCGGGGGCCGTGGAGGCGTTCCGCCAGCAGATCGCGGACAGCGGCGTCCGCCGGGTGCTGGCGGCGGAGCTGACGGTGCGCCCCACGACCACCATCCGGGGCCTGGCCGGCAGCGGCCTGATTCTGGTCAACCCGCCCTACCGGCTGGACGAGACCCTGCGCGCCCTGCTGCCGTGGCTGGCGGACACCCTGGCCGAAACACCGGGGGTCGGCGGCTGGCGCCTGGACTGGTTGCGGGGCGAAGCGTAGCGCCGGCGCGCCCCGTAGACCAACCCCCGCTCGCCTTGGAACGAGGGCAAGCCGTTTCGGTGTCAGGGGAAATGGCGCGCCCAGTCGAACTTTGTTCGAACTTCTTTTCAAGGAAGAGGGCCGCCATTCCTGAGGGAATGGCGCGCCCGGCAGGACTCGAACCTGCAACCGTCCGCTTAGAAGGCGGATGCTCTATCCAATTGAGCTACGGGCACCCGGGACCCAAGCGCGTGCGGCCGCGGCCGGCGCGGACCGATGATAGCCCGACCGGGCGGCGCCCGGGGAGTCCCAATTTCGGGGGGCGCCTACCTCCGGCCGGTTCCGCCGGTCCAGTCCGCCACCGCCGCCGTCATGGCCGTCAGCACGGCCGGCCGGGCCTGGTGGTGCGGCACGTGGCCGCAGTCCGGCACCAGACGCGGCGTGGCCGGCCCGCCCGATCCGGCGCAGATGGCGTCCACCTGGCGCGGGGTGCCGTACTCGTCGCCGGCGCCCTGCATCACCAGCAGCGGGCAGCGGATGGCCCCCAGGCGGTCGGTCATGTCCCAGCGGGTGAAGGCCGGTTCGGTCCAGGTCGCGTTCCAGCCCCAGAACACGCCGTCGGTGTTGCGGCCGTGCCAGCGGGCCAGCTTCGGCCGCAGGTCCCCGTGGACGAACGCCGTGCGCGCCGCCAGGATGCCGGCGAGGGTCACGTCCTCGACGAAGACGTGCGCGGCCTCGGTGATCGCGCCGCGCAGCCCGGCCGGACGCAGCGCGGCGTACAGCAGTGCGATCGACCCGCCGTCCGAGTGCCCCACCAGCACACACGCCCCGATCCCGGCGGCGTCCAGGACCCGGGGCAGCACGTGCTCGGCCTCGTGCTCCAGGTACCCGACCGGGCGCGGCCAGCCGGCCAGCGCATCGGCGCTGCCGTGGCCGCGCCGCTCGTAGACCAAGCCGGGCAGGCCGGTGGCTCGGCACAGCGCCTCGGGATAGTCCTTCCACAGCCCGATGCTGCCCAGGCCCTCGTGCAGGAACACCAGCACCGGCGCACCGGCGGCGGCGCCCTCGGGGCGCAAGCGGCGCGCCGGCAGGCGCACGCCGTCGACGCGCAGCACCAGATCCGCGGTGTGGACCGGGACGGCAGGCGCTGGGACGGGAGGCGGGGGGACGGGAGAGGGGGGGATATCCATGCTCGAACCCTACGGCGGCGTATGGAACCGACCCCCGCTCTGTATCACCCCAGCGCCATGAAGGTCCACAACGCCGCCATGCCCACCACCAGGGTCAGCACGATGCGCCGGGTCAGCGCCACCGCCGCCGCCACCAGGCCGGCCGCGGTGCGGGTCCAGTCCCAGGCCGGGGAGAACAGGACGTCGGCCTGCAGCAGCGCCGGGACGACGAGCGCCGCCAGCACCGCCGGCGGCACGTAGCGCAGCGCCCGCGTCATCCAGCGCGGCAGTTCGCGACCGCCGGCGACAACGATGAACGACGACCGCAACAGCCAGGTGCCGAGCCCGCACAGGACGATCAGCGCCCAGACATGGGCGGCGGTCACCGGGGCGTCGAGCCAGTCGGCGGGGGTCATGGCCGGACCTCCCGCTCGCTGCGGTCCCGGCGCGCCCGGCGCCGGTCGCGGCGGTCCTCGGCCCACACGCCCCAGGCGATGCCGGCCAGCGCGCCCAGCATCAGGCCCAGGTTGTAGGGCAGCCCGGCCAGCAGCACCGCGACCCCGCCGCCCACGATGGCGGCCTCGGCGCTCGGCCGGTCGCGGATGGCCGGCACCAGCAGCACCAGGAACACCAGCGGTACGGTGAAGTCGAGGCCCCATTCCGGCGGTACCCGTGCCCCCAGCAGCAGGCCGGCCAGGGTGAACACCTGCCACAGCAGCCACAGCGGCAGCGCCGCCCCAAGGTAGAGCCACGCCTTGTGCGGGGTGTCGGGGGCGTCGGTGAAGCGGGTGACGGAGACCGCGAACGCCTGATCGGTCAGCATGTAGGCCATCAGGCCGCGCTGCCAGGCCGGCGCCGCGCGCAGGTGCGGGGCCAGCGCGGCGCTGTACATCACCATGCGCAGGTTGATGACCAGGACGGTGGCCAGGATCACCGGCGCCACCGCCCCGCTGGCCAGCAGCGAGACGAAGGCCATCTGCGAGGCGCCGGCGAACACCACGGTGGCCAGCCCCATGGCCTGCGCCAGCGACAGGCCGGCCTCCTTGGCGGCATAGGCCGAGACCAGGGCGAAGGGCAGGATGCCGGGGATCAGCGGCGACACCGCGCGCGTGCCGGCCACCATCTGGGCCAGGCGTCCGGGCGCGGACGACGGTCGGGAGTCGGCGGGGGGCGAGGCGGTCATGGATCACTCCGGGCCGGCGGACGGGGCCGGCTTGCCGGGCCGACGCCGGTCCGCGCGACCCGCCGCTGACATACGGCAGCGCCGCCGGCCGCCGCAACCCGGCGATTTCCTCATGCGACGCATGAGCGGGACTTGGGCACGCGGTCGGACCGCCCCGTCCAAGGGGGGGCGGACGCCGGTCAGAGCCGATGGTTCGAAATCG
This sequence comes from Roseospira goensis, assembly GCF_014197795.1. Taxonomy (GTDB): domain Bacteria; phylum Pseudomonadota; class Alphaproteobacteria; order Rhodospirillales; family Rhodospirillaceae; genus Rhodospira; species Rhodospira goensis. The sequence goes on along the minus strand of NZ_JACIGI010000030.1, from coordinate 40,123 downwards.
GAACCGCAGATGCGGTCCGATTTCGAACGTGAATCGGCTCTACATGATTGATTTTAGAACAGAGTTACGCGCCGAAATGGGACCGCGGCGCGAGTCCATTTTGGCGCGATCTGCTCTAGGAGCCGCCGCGGAGGTAGCCCTTGGCCTGCATGCAGTCGGTGTAAAACCGCCGGTGCGCCGCGCGGGCCTCGGTCTGGTCCACCTGGGCCAGGGGGTCGAGGCCCACGTTCCCGCCCGGACCCGTGGCGCGGCCGGGCACGGCGCGGTCGGGCTGGTGCACGCGGCGCAGGGCGTAGTCGTCCGCCGTCTGTTTGCAGGCGCGGCTGTCGCGGGCGCGCTGGTCGGGGGTGACGCCGGGCTTGGTCCAGCCGGCGCCGTCGTCGGCGGCGCAGGCGGCGAGCAGGCCGCCGGCGAGCAGCGTGGCGAGCAGGGCGGGAAGCGGGCGGGCGGACATGGCACGGCTCCTCGGGTTCGGGGGTGAGGGTGGGGGGCGGCGGTCGGGCGGACCAACCGGGCGGACCAACCGGGCGGACCGCTGCGCCGCACCCTAAACCAGAGCCGGGGGCAATGGGACCGGGCGCCGCGCCCGACGCGGCCTGCCTTGCAAATTGACGCGAACGCCGCGAAGCGTCGTCGCAAACTGACTGCCGTCCTGGGACAATGCGCCCCCGCCCGGCCGGTTCCGGCGGTGCCGCGGCCGCGTCGGAGCGGTGCACCGGCGGCGGGGCGCTGGCACGGCCCTTGCCCCTCCGAGCGCATCTCTCGGTTTTTCCCGTCGTCGCGCCGCCCGACCCGACCGTCGCGGTCGGCCGGCGCCCAGCCTGCGAGCCCCGCCATGGACATGACCGCCCCCGACCCCGGCCCGCTGCGCGCCGGCGCCGGTGCCCCCGACTGGACCGTGCCGGCGGTGTCGATCATCGTCGCCGGGCCGGCCGCCCCCGACGCCCTGCGCGAGACCCTGGCCTCGACCCTGGCGATCGCGGCGCCGGCCCACGAAGTGATCGTCATCGACACCGGCACCGACCCGGCCACCACCGAGGTGCTGCGCGACTTCATCCGCCTGGACCCGTTCCTGCGCCCGCTGCGGGCGCGCGGCCTCAACGCGGCGGCGGCGCGCAACGCCGGGGCGGCGCTGGCGCGCGGCCGGGCGTTGGTGTTCGTCGCCCCCGGCGCGCGGCTGCGGCCCGAGGGGCTGGCGGCCCGGCTGACGGCGGTCGAGCGCGGACCCGACGCCGCCCTGGTGGTGGCCGGCGACGAGGTGGCGCCCCTGGACGACCGGTCCGACCGCCTGCCCGATCCCGACGCGGTGACGCGGCCGCTGACCCCGACGGCTGTGGTGGCCGACCTGGATCCTGGCGGACGGCCCCTGCTCGTGGTCAGCCGTGCCGCCTGGACCGCCATCGGCGGGTTCGACGACAGCCTGGCCGAGGCGGCGGTGGAGGACTGGTTGTTGCGGGCCATGGCGCTCGATCCCGGGGCGGTCCTGACCATGGATCGGCCGCGCGCCAGCCGGTCGGGGTTGGGGGCGGCGCCGCCGGGGCTTCCGTCGGTGCGGGCCTGGGAGCGCCTGTGGGCGCGCGCCGTGGCGCTGGACCCGGCCCTGGCCCCCGCCCGGCGGCCGGCGCGGGCGCGGCATCGCCGGGCCCTGGCGGTGGCCGCGCGGGGGGCCGGGGCGCCCGCGGGCGTGGCCCTGCGCCTGTTGGCCGGCGCGGTGCGGGCCTGGCCCGGGATGCTGTGGCGCGAGCCGCGGGCCACCGTGGGCGCCCTGGCCGGCGCCCTGCGCGCCCCCGCCCGGCGGCGCGCCCCGCCGCCGTCGCGTCCGGATTGATCCGGCGCGACCGACGCGGCGTATCCCCCTCCGCCCCGATCCGGACCCCGCGTCCCCCGGATCCGGGTGCGGCCCCGTCGGGACGTCGGCTTCTGGGGAGACCTGCCGTGTTCGACCGACCCCACCGCAGGGCGCCCGGCCCGGGTCAGGAGTCCGTCTGGGACTACCCGCGCCCGCCGCGTCTGGAGCCGGTGACCGAGCGCCTGAGCGTCGTGTTCGGCGGCGAGACCATCGCCGAGACCACGCGCGGTCACCGCCTGCTGGAGACCAGCCACCCGCCGGTGTACTACATTCCGCCCGCCGACGTGCGCGCGGATGCGCTGATCCCGGAAGGGCGGCGGACCTTCTGCGAGTTCAAGGGCGAGGCCTGCTATTGGACGGTGACCGTGGGCCACCGTCAGGCCCGGGGCGCGGCCTGGAGCTATCCCGACCCGCCGCCGGCCTACCGCGCCATCGCCGACCACCTGGCGTTCTACGCCGGGGCCATGGACGCCTGCTTCGTTGGCGACGCGCGGGTACAGGCCCAGGCCGGCGACTACTACGGCGGCTGGATCACGTCGCGCATCGTGGGGCCGTTCAAGGGCCCGCCCGGCACCCGGGGGTGGTAGGGGGCGGCGTCAGGCGGCGGGCCGGGAGCAGCGGGCGGCCATCTGGGCTTGCTGACTGTTGGTACTGCCAAGCGCCAGCGGCCAGCCGTGCCGGGCGTCCCTGGACGACGTGAGAACCTGCCAGGCGAAGTCCAGAAGATCGTCCGCGTCGATATCGTCCGTGCCGCGGAAGGAAATGATGGTCTCGCCGTTGCCCTGGTAGGCCGCGGCGTAAAAGCCGATATTCACGCCCTGGCTTCCCGCAAGTGTATCACTCTCCTTTGTGATCGACATCTTTCCAATGTCGTAGGTGGCGCCCGGTTCGATTCTGAGTCCCGGATCGTAGCCCCGGTTGTAGGCGTCCAGGGCAAGCACAGCATGCATCAAGCGATCAGTCATTGGACGGTCCCTTCGTTGAGAAAGCGCCGGAACTCAGTGAACTGGCAACGGGGGTGTCAGTCACATAACTGTGAAAGCGGTTTCCGTCGAACATCCTGGAATAGTATTTGTCCAGCCACGGCAGGATGTCGCGCATGCGCCACGTCACCGGGTCGTCGGTGGTCTCCACGACGGCGCCTTGCAGCTGCACACCCGCGCCAAAGACGTCCTCGAAGTCATTGACCCGGGTGTCCAGGTCGGTTCGTGTGTGATGGGGAATCCCGTACACCAGCCGCACGCTCATGGGGTCCGACAGGTCGTCGAAGGTGACCATGCGCGGATAGCCGGGGTAGCGGTCGGGGTCGAGCGCGGCGCGCTGGCCCGTTCCGAGCGACTTGTAGTAGCGGATGCCCTCGGTCGTGGTTGCCCCGTGTCCATCGGGGACCGGGAAGGCCTGGTAGAATTCGTCCTCCGAAATGTCGGAGATCAGCGCGAACAGCAGGCCGCGCGCGCCCAGGTCCACGACCACCGCCTCGCCGCGAATGTCGGCCGGGTTACCGCCTTCGGGCCAGTAGAACAGGCGTTCCATGTTCGACAACTCGCGCACCGCCGATCCGCTGCGGAGTCCCTCCGGCGTGTCCACCGTCACGGTGATGCGGTAGCGCCAGGTGGCGCTGACCGGGGAGATCCCCGTCACCGCCAGCCCGACCAGCGTCAGCACCGCCAGCCCCGCGACCATCACCGCCCCCAGAAGCAGCCGCCTGATCACGTCCGCATTGCCTCCCTCGGGGCCGTCAGTGGGTCGCGAGCGCGCCAGCCGGAGCGCAAAACGCGAGGGCAGGAGCGGACAAAGACAATAGGGGTCTTTCGCCGCGGCGGTCAACCCGCGTTGCGGCGCTTCACTTTGAGTAAAACCGGAAAACGGGAAGAGAGGAGGGGGCCGGACCGCGCGACCAGCGCCGTCTTCACCCGGAGCGGGGGCCGGCCGCGCCCCCGCCGGACCGAAAACGCCCCGAACCGCGATCCGTCTCCGACCGCGATCCGGGGGTGTTTGGGGGGTCTCTGTCCGTCACCAGACCCCATCCCCGCAGGCGGTCGCCCAAGGGTCCGGCGCGGGCGGCCCCTACTCCGCCGCCACCCAGTCCGCGCCCGGGGCGGCGTGGTAGAAGCCGTTGGCGACCGGGCGGTCTTCCAGCAGGTCGAGCAGCCGGTCCTCGGCCGCCAGGTCGTCGATGCGCCCGGCCAGCAGGTCGGCATACGCCTGACCCACCGCCACCATGTCCACATCCAGCGGCGAAACGCGCAGCGCGGTGACCCCGGCCTCGACCATCTCCGGGATCTCGCGCACCATCAGGGTGACGGCGTCGGCCTGGGTCTGTAGGCCGTTGACCACCATGAAGGCGTCGCCGTCCAGCGTGTCCACGGGCAGGCCCTCGGGGTCCTGGTCGCAGATCAGGCGGCAGGTGGCCTTGGTCAGGCCGTGCGCGCGGGCATGGTAGCAGCGCGCCGAGATGGCCAGCGGGGCGCGGCCGAACACCGTCACCCCGCAGTCGATGCCCAGGTCGCGGGCGCGGCGGGCCAGGGCCAGCACGCTGTCGCGCGGCAGCTCCCACGGCAGGGTCACACAGGTGGCGCCGCGCTCGGCCAGGGCGGTCAGGGTGCCCTCGTTGTAGACATTGACCATGGGGCCGATGTGGTGCGGCTGCCCGGACAGCAGGGCCAGGGCGCCGACGTCGTTGGCCTCGATCAGGGCGCCCGCGTTGGCGGTGCGGGCCACCGCCTCCAGCGCGGCGACCTCCTCCTCGGCCACCGCGAGGCCGATGGTGGGGCGGACCACGGCCCGCCCGGCCGCCTTGAGCCTCACCTCCGCCTCGGCCATGGCCTCGGCGACCGGGGCCTCGCGCTTGGAGCACACGGTCTCGCCCAGCACCACCTCCTGATAGGGGCCGTGGTCGGCGATGGCCTGGTAGAAGGCGCGGCGCTTGGCAGCCGGCCAATGGTACAGCAGCGGCCCCAGGGTGAGCCGGGGCGTCGGGCGGGCGGCGGGGTCGGTCATGGCATCTCTTCCACTCCGGCGCGGCCGTCATCGCGCGGCGCGCAGCGTCGGAACAAGGCGGTTGGGGGCGGTGTTGGTGTCGGTGTTGATGTCGGGGTCGGGGCAGGCGCGCATCGGCCTCAGTGCCAGGTGCCGACGTAGACCCCGGTGGTGCCGCCGCCGCCCTCCATGAAGGGCCGGGCGGCCGACGGGTCGGTGGCCTGGCCGTGGATGGCGGCCTTGAGGGTCTTGACCACCTGGGCCACATAGGCCTTGCCGCGCTGGCGGCCTTCCACCTTCAGCGCGGTCACCCCGGCGCGGGCGAAGTCCGGCAGCAGCGGGGTGGCGTCCAGGCTGCACGGGTCCTCGAACAGGTGCATCTCGCGGCCCTGCACCTGGTAGCGGCCCTTGCACGGCGTGGGGTAGCCGGCCTGCTCGCCGGCGCCGAAACGGTTCACGGTGAAGTGCCCCAGGCGCGAGATCATGATCTCGCCCTGTTCCTCGTAACGCACATGGCTGGCGGGCGAGCAGGCGCCGTCCTTGTTGGGCGACACGCCGGTGGCGTAGGACGACATCGAACAGCGCCCCTCGGCCATCACGCACAGGCCGCCAAACACGAACACCTCGGTCTCGACATCCGGTACCGCCGCGATCAGGGCCGCGATCTGCTCCACCGTCAGCACGCGCGGCAACACCACACGGCGGATGTTGAAGGCGTCGCGGTAGAACCGCACCGCCGGCGCGTTGGAGGCCGAGGCCTGCACCGACAGATGCAGCCGCAGGTCCGGATGGCGCTTGGCGGCGTAGCCGGCCAGGCCCATGTCGCAGAGGATCACCGCGCCCGCCCCGGCCTCGGCGCAGATATCGACGTTGCGCCGCCACAGGCTGTCGTCGCCGGCGTCGGGATAGGTGTTGATGGCGATCATCGGGCGCGCGCCCCGGGCCTTGCAGGTCTGGATGGCGTCGCCGAGTTCCTTCTCCGAGAAGTTCAGGCCGGGGAAGTTGCGCGCGTTGGTGCGGTCGCGGAAGCCGAAGTAGACCGCGTCGGCGCCGGCGTCGATGGCGGCGGTCAGGGCGGCCGGGGTGCCGGCGGGGCAGACCAGTTCCATGGGGGCTGTCATCGCATGTCCTCTTCGGGCTCTGGAACGCGGGGCGCGCCCCCCGGACCGGGGCGCGGGGGACTCGGCCGGAGGTCAGCTCGCGCGCCGGCGCTGGGTGCGCTGCATCTGGGCTTCCATGCGCGACAGCCGGCCCTCCTGGCGGGCCAGTTCGGTGCGCAGCGGGGCCAGCAGGGCGTCCTGCACGGTGGCCAGATCGCGGCTGGCGGCGGCGTGCACGCGCTGGCCGACGCGCAGCAGGCGCGGCAGCGCCGGCCCCACCGGCCACGGCACGGCGCGGGCCACGTCGTCGAGGCCGGCGCCGGTGTCCTCCAGGGCGTAGCGCAGCGCCATCACCAGGCTGGTGTCGCCCTCGATGGTCAGGGCGCGGGCGAAGAACGAGGCGTCGCCGTCCATGCCCTCGGTATCCAGCATCGCGGTCAGGGTCTCCAGCGGCGCGCGCACGGCGGCCACCGCGCCCATGGCCTCGCGGTTGTCGGAGGGAATCAGGTCGAGCGCCAGCGCGCCGTCGTCGATGTCCAGCGCCACCGCCACCGGGTGGCCCGCCGGCACGATCGCCAGCCGCCCGCTCAGGCCCGACAGCCGGTCGCCCAGGCGTGGCCCCAGGTCGCGGGCGAGGCCGTCCAGCACCGGACGCGCCACGGTGCGCAGGGCCGGCAGCGGGATCGGGCGCAGCAGCAGGCCGACCAACAGGCCGGGCGAGAAGGTGCGGACAGGCTGAGACATGACAAACCACCTTGCGGGAGGCAACCGGACACCGGCCGGACGGCGGGACGCACCTGGTGCCGCCCGGTAGACCCGTAGTATTAATGCGGACTTATCGCCCCGACAAGGCCCCCCGACAAGGCCTCCCGACGTGGCCCGCCCGGGGTCCGGACAGGCGACCGATGCGGCCCCGGCGGCCCGGGGGTCGCGCCGGACCGCCGGTCGCGCTATACCGGCGGGTGCCCAGTCCGCCCTTCCGACAACGGAGCCGTTCCGTGGAGACCGAGTCCCTGATCGCCCTCGCCGTCATCCTGGCGGCCAGCTTCCTCACCGCCTCGACCGCCGCCGTGTTCCGGCCCGGTCCCTGGTATGCCAGCCTCGCCAAGCCCTCCTGGGTGCCGCCGAACTGGCTGTTTCCGCCGGCCTGGGCGCTCATGTACGCCCTCATGTCGGCGGCGGCGTTCCTGGTGTGGCTGTTCGCCGCCCCGGGCGAGGGCACCACGGCGCTGACCGTCTACGGCATCCAGCTTGTGCTCAACGCGCTGTGGTCGCCGATCTTTTTCGGGCTGCGCCGCATGGGATGGGCGTTCGTCGCGGTGATGGCGCTGTGGCTCGCGGTGCTGGCGACCACGCTGCTGTTCTTCCAGGTGAACTACTGGGCCGGGCTGATGTTCCTGCCCTACCTGCTATGGGTCACCTTCGCGAGTTTCCTCAATCTTACCATGTGGCGCCTGAACCGGCGCGGCGCGGGCGCCACGGCTGGCGCCTGAGTGGGGCGCCTGATCCCGCGCAAACCGCGTGCGGCCTGCGATTGAGAATCGTTATGTCGCCGGCGGCGCGGCGGCGGTATAGGGGAGCAGGGGTGTTCGGCGCCCCGCCCCCTGTTTCACCGCCGTCGCGAGGGATCCCAGCATGCGAATCGGGTTCACCAGCCAGAACTTCCGCACCATCACCGGCCACGCTGGACGCACCCGGCGGTTCCTGGTCTACGACCTGGCCGCGGACGGCAGCGCGACCGAGGTCGAGCGCCTGGACCTGCCCATGGAGATGTGCATGCATGCCTTCCACGGGCAGGGTCCGCATCCGCTCGACACCCTGGACGTGCTGGTCACCAAGGAGTGCGGCCCGGACTTCGTCACCCGCATGGCCCGGCGCGGCGTCACCGTGGTGGTCAGCGCCGAGGATACCGATCCGGCCAGCGTGCTGCGCGGCATCGCCGAGGGCCGGGTGGACGTGCGTGCGCCGGCCGTGGTGGCGCCCCATACCCACGATCATGACTACGACCTCGACCATGGGCACGACCATGGGCACTGCTGTAGCGATGGCCATGGCCACGGACATGGTCATGGGGCTGGCCGGGGTCGGGGGCGCGCCCGGGCGGTGTGAGGCCGACATGCGCCCCCGCGGGAGCGGGGGCGCGAGACCCAGTCCATTCTCGGTCTTTCTCGGTCCCACGCTCCCGCGTGGGACCCGGCGCACCCCCTGCGCCCCCGCGGGAGCGGGGGCGCGAGAGTCCGGGTCTTTCTCGGTCCCACGCTCCTGCGTGGGACCCGGCGCGCCCCATGCGCCCCCGCGGGAGCGGGGGCGCGAGACCCAGTCCTTTCTCGGTCCCACGCTCCTGCGTGGGACCCGGCGCGCCCCTTGCGCCCCCGCGGGAGCGGGGGCGCGAGACCCAGTCCTTTCTCGGTCCCACGCTCCCGCGTGGGACCCGGCGCACCCCCTGCGCCCCCGCGAGAGCCGGGGCGCGAGACTCTTAGCCTGTCTTGGTCCCGCGCTCCCGCGTGGGACCACGCGCCATTCCATGCGATTGATCGTGGATCATGGCGTAAGGGTATCATTGCGGGTATGCTCGGGCATGCCCCGGTCGCGCTATCGGATCCTCGACCCCGCCGCGCCCCACTTCCTGACCTGCACGGTGGTGGGATGGCTGCCTCTGTTCTCGGATCCCGCCAACGCGCGTCTTGTTCTGGACTGCCTCGCGCACATGCAACGACAGGGCCGGCTGACCCTCTTCGGCTACGTGATCCTGGAGAACCACTGCCATTTTGTGGCCCAGGCGGAGGACCTCGCCCGTTCGGTCTCGGCGTTCAAGTCGTTCACGGCGACCAGCATCGTCAAGCGTCTGGCTGTAGACCGTCCGGCCGTCCTCCAGGGTCTCCGGGCCGAGAAGGACCGTCACCGGATCGACCGGGAGCACCAGGTCTGGCAGCACGGCGCCCACCCGAAGATGATCGAGGGCGAGGCCATGATGCATCAGAAGCTGGACTACCTGCATGCCAACCCGGTCCGGCGTGGTTATGTTGATGACCCTGTGCACTGGCGCTATTCGAGTGCCCGGACGTATGCGGGGGAGGAGGGTCTCATCCCGGTGACGACGACGTGGTGAGCGGCGGCTGTGCGGGAGCCTGCGTGTTGAAGGGCGCATCTGCACACCGGGCGCCCCCGCGGGAGCGGGGGCGCGAGACCCGGTCCTTTCTGGGTCCCCCGCTCCCGCGTGGGACCACGCGTGCCTCTTGCGCCCCCGCGGGAGCGGGGGCGCGAGACCCGGTCCTTTCTGGGTCCCACGCTCCCGCGTGGGACCGTACGTGCCCTTTGCGCCTCCGCGGGAGCGGGGGCGCGAGACCCGGTCCTTTCTGGGTCCCCCGCTCCCGCGTGGGACCGCGCGTGCCCTTTGCGCCTCCGCGGGAGCGGGGGCGCGAGACCCGGTCCTTTCTGGGTCCCACGCTCCCGCGTGGGACCGCACGTGCCCTTTGCGCCCCCGTGGGAGCGGGGGCGCGAGACCAAGTCCTTTCTGGGTCCCCCGCTCCCGCGTGGGACCACGCGTGCCCGCTGCGCCCCCGCGGGAGCGGGGGCGCGAGACCCGGTCCTTTCTCGGTCCCACGCTCCCGCGTGGGACCTGCGGGCGCGTCAGTCCGTGACGGTATCCAGGGTATAGCCGTCCAGGCACGACGGCTCGCCGGTCAGGCTCCACTCCGGCTCGCGCTTGTCGGCGGCGCCGAACGGCAGGAACCCGTCCTCCACGCAGACACAGCGATGAGTCTGGCAGTACAGCGTCAGGTGGGTGGCGTCGTCCATCTCCGCGCCCGGCCCGCCGCTGCCGCAGGCGGCAAGGGGGGCCAGGGCCAGCAGCACGGCGGCGAGGCGGGAGCGCGGCATGGGCGGGGTCTCCGAAACGGGGCGCGCGGCGGGATCGCGCGGTGCTTAGCACGGTCGCGGCCGCGCCGTCACCGTCCAGCCCGCTGCGTGCAGGGTTCTGCCCTAGAACCGCTCGCGGCGCAGCACCTGAACGTCCGAGACGCAGACCACGCCCTGCCAGGTGCCCAGCATCGGCTTGATGCCCTCCAGGATGGCGTCGGCGCGCTCGGCGTTGGTGATGACCACCACCTGCACCATGTGCTGGGCGTCGATGGGCAGGCCCTCGTCCCACACTCCGTCCTGGCCGCCGCCCTGGAGGGTCGGCAGCACGGTATAGCCGGTCGCCCCTGTGCTCTTGATGAGCCGCAGCACGCGCGGCAGCAGGGGGCGCTCTATGAACAGCTCGATCTTCTTGCGTCCGAACGTCTCCATGGCCGCGCCCCCCTAGCTTGCCACCGTGGTGGCGACGAAGTGATACAGCGGGATGCCTACCACCAGGTTGAACGGGAAGGTCACCCCCAGCGACAGGGTCAGGTACAGCGCCGGATTGGCCTGCGGCAAGGCCAGCCGCATGGCCGCCGGCACGGCGATGTAGGAGGCGCTGGCCGCCAGCACCATCAGTAGCGCCACTCCGCCCGCCGACAGCCCGACCAGAACGCCCGAGACCAGGCCCAGGACGGCCCCGATCAGCGGCATGTACAGCCCGAACGCCACCACCGCCGGCGACAGCCCCTTGGCGTCGCGGAAGCGGCGCGCGGTCACCAGCCCCATGTCCAGCAGGAAGAAGCACAGCACCCCGGTGAACGGGCCGACGATGAACGGCTCCAGCGCCGCCTTGCCCTCGGCCCCGGTGATCCAGCCGATCACGAAGGCGCCGACCAGCACCACCACGCTGCCATTGAGGAAGATCTCGCGCCACAGTTCGCCGCCGCCGTTGCCGGCGTCCTCCTGGGTGGCGGTTCCGGCGCGGCGCGCCAGCCACAGGCCGACCAGGATGGCCGGGGTCTCCATGACCGCCGCGGTGGCGACCATGAAACCCTCGAAGTCGGTGCCCAGACGGGTCAGCATCAGGGTGGCGGTCACGAAGGTCACCAGACTGATGGAGCCGTAGTGCGCCGCCACCGCGGCCGCGTCGGGCACCCGCAGGCGGGTGGTCGCCTTCAGCGCGGCGAAGGCGATCAGCGGCATCAGCGCACTGAGCACCATGCCGGCGGCCAGGGTGGCGACCAGCACCCCGCTCAGGCCGTGGCTCGCCATGATGGCCCCGCCCTTGAAGCCGATCGCCAGCATCAGATAGAGCGACAGGCCCTTGGCGATGGCCTCCGGGATGGTCAGGTCCGAGCGGGCGAACCCGGCCAGCAGGCCCAGGGCGAAGAACAGCACCGGCGCGGACAGCAGGTTGCCGGCGGCCAGCGACAGCAGATCCATCATGTGTCGGCCATCCCCTTGGTGTGGCGCTTCGAGTGACTCTCGTAGGCCAGCGCGGCGCCGGCCAGGTCCTCCAGGGCGGTCCCGGTGGACTTGAACAGGGTGATCTCGTCGTCTCCGCCGCGGCCCGGCCGGTCGCCCCGGCAGAGCTGGAACAGGTCGCCCTGGATGGCGTCGCGGGTCAACGCGCCGTCGCGCAAAGGGTCCACCAGGTCGCCGCTCTCGACCAGGGCGCCGTCGGTGTCGACGAACACGCGGGACCGGCGGATCGCGTCGTCGTCGGTCTCGCGCATGTGCGGGGTGAAGCTGCCGGCCAGGTCCAGGTGCTGACCGGCCCGCAGGCGGGCGCCCGGCACCACCCCGTGGGTCGCGGAGGTGGCGCAGGAGATCACGTCGGCGGCCGCCAGCCCGGCGTCCAGCGAGTCGACGGCCTGCACGGTCGCCTCGGGCAGGTCCGGGGCGACGGCCTCGGCGACGGCGGCGGCCTTGGCGGCGTCGCGGCCCCACACCAGCACGCGCCGGTACGGTCGCACCGCGGCGTGGTGGCGGATAAAGTGCGGCGCCAGCGCGCCGGTGCCGACCATCAGCAGGGTTTCGGCGTCGGGTCGGGCCAGGGTGTCCGCGGCCAGGGCGGAGGCGGCGGCGGTGCGCAACCGCGTCAGCAGGGTGCCGTCGATCAGCGCCAGCGGCCGGCCGCTGCCGGCCTCGGCCAGGTAGTAGAGCGCGGTCACGGCCGACAGGTCACGGCGGGCCGGGTTGTCCGGAAACACGGTGGCGATCTTGACCCCGATGTAGCCCGTCTCGGCGTTCTGCCCCGGGATCTGCCCCGGGGTCTGCCCCGGGATCTGCCAGGCCGGCATCAGCAGCAGGGTGCCGGGGCGTTCCCCTGTGTGCGCCGGCAGCGTGTGATGATGGCGCAACGGCGCCTCGGCACCGGTGGCGAACATGGCGCGCAGGGCCTCGACCAGGGCGCGGGGCGTGACGGCGCGGGCGAGGGCGTCGGCGTCCAGGTGCAGCATGGGGCGCGGCTCGCTGTGTGCGGGGAATGGGGACGGGGGCAGCGTGCCCGGGTGTCATACCGCAGCGCGAAAGCAATGGAAAGGGAGCGGTGCGGCCGCGCCCCCGCGGGAGCGGGGGCGCGAGAGCCTCTCCTTTCTCGGTCCCCCGCTCCGGCGGGGGACCGCGCGCAGCCCGGGCGCCCCCGCGGGAGCGGGGGCGCGAGAGCCCTTCCTTTCTCGGTCCCCCGCTCCGGCGGGGGACCACGCGTGCCCCCTGCGCCCCCGCGGGAGCGGGGGCGAGAGAGCCCATCCTTTCTCGGTCCCCCGCTCCGGCGGGGGACCACGCGCAGCCCGGGCGCCCCCGCGGGAGCGGGGGCGCGAGAGCCTCTCCTTTCTCGGTCCCCCGCTCCGGCGGGGGACCGCGCGCAGCCCGGGCGTCCCCGCGGGAGCGGGGGCGCGAGAGCCCATCCTTTCTCGGTCCCCCGCTCCAGCGTGGGACCCGGCGCACCCCCTGCGCCCGCGCGGGAGCGGGGCGCGAGAGCCCATCCTTTCTCGGTCCCCCGCTCCGGCGGGGGACCACGCGTGCCCCCTGCGCCCCCGCGGGAGCGGGGGCGCGAGAGCCTCTCCTTTCTCGGTCCCCCGCTCCGGCGGGGGACCACGCGTGCCCCCTGCGCCCCCGCGGGAGCGGGGGCGCGAGAGCCCTTCCATTCTCGGTCCCCCGCTCCGGCGGGGGACCACGCGCAGCCCGGGCGCCCCCGCGGGAGCGGGGGCGCGAGAGCCCATCCTTTCTCGGTCCCCCGCTCCGGCGGGGGACCACGCGCAGCCCGGGCGCCCCCGCGGGAGCGGGGCGCAAGAGCCTCTCCTTTCTCGGTCCCCCGCTCCCTCGTCATGCCGGTGCCGTGTCCGTGCCGGGCTCCATGTCCCGGATGCGGAACACCGCGTCCTCCGCGTCGCGGCGCGGGGTTTCGTGCACCAGCCAGGTGTTCCAGCCCAGGCGCGGACCGTCGCCGCCGGGGTCCGGCCCCGCCGGCATCCGCAGCCGGGGCACCGCCGCCTTCGCCAGCACCACCTGCACGTCAAAGGCGAATTCCGGCCCCACGTACAGCCGGGCCAGCGCGGCGAGCCGCTGCAGGTGCGGGCCGTCCGGCTGGAAGCGGCGGAAGTCGGCCCAGTCCAGCGGCCCGACCCGCAGGCGGAAACCACCCTGGACGTCCCACACCCGGCTGCCGGCCACGGTGTCGATGCCCAGCCGGCAGCCCGTCGGATCGCCCAGCCTGGTCTGTTCCTCCGGCGGCAGGGTGAGCCAGCGGCCCTGGAACTGCTGCACCGCCACCGGCCGGCCGAACGCGTCGCTGAGGATCTGCTCCAGACCCACCGCCGACGGCGGTCGGTGCGCGTAGTGCCCGCCGTAATAGACGATGCGTTCGTCCGGCACCGGCAGGCGGCCTTGCAGGCCGGGCAGCCCGAGGCCGACCAGCGACAGCAGCACCGTGGTGACCGCATCGACGGTGCCGTCGTCGGGCTTCAGTTCGTAGGAGAGGTCGAGCCGGTACTTGGCCGTGGCGCGCCAGAACTGCGACAACAGGCGATGGTTGAACAGGTCGAAGAAGGCCTGCAATGCCGTGTCGTGCGACCGCGACCGCTGCATCACCAGCTCGGTATAGTGCTGCGGCAGCGCGCCGTTGGGACCGGTCAGGCCGAAGAAGGTGGCGGCCACGCGCGGCACGCCGTCGGCGCCGGCGTCGCGTCGGCGCGGCGGCGCCACCTGTCCCGGCTGGAAGCCCAGCGACTGGTGGGCGATCAGGCGGACGGCCTCCTGGTCCGGCGGCGCGTCGCCGCCCACCGGGCGGCCGGTGCCGGCGCGGCGGCCCTCGCGCTGCCACAGCCGCACCGCCTGCACGAAGTCGAAGCGGTGCGGCGCGGCCGCCAGTCGCGCGGCCACCCCGTCGCGTCGCGGCGCCGGGTCGTCTGGCGGCGCGCTCACAGCATCACCCGCGTGCCCGAGCGCGGCGCGAAACGCCGCAGCACGCCGGGGCGGCCGCGCACCGACACCGACAGCCGCGTGAACGAATTGAGGGAGCAGTACAGCCCCAGGAAGCGGTCCAGCACGCTGGCGAACAGGAAGGTGCCGACCCCCGGGGTGGCGCGCTCGTCCAGGTCCAGCGCCACGTCGAGCCCGCGCGCCATGGCGGCGCCGACGCGGGCGTGGGTGCGCGCCACCCCGTGCACCGCCGACAGGCCGACGACGCTCTCGATCAGCGCCTGCGTCTCCGGCGCGCCGCGCACGTCGTACAGCGTCAGGATCTCGCGCAGGGCCTGCACCGCCTCGGGTCCGCCGGCGAGCGAGAGATGGTTCAACGCCAGATGCGACACCAGCCGCCAGCGCCCGCCCGGTCCCCCGGCCGGCCGCAACGTCCGGGTCGGGGCCGTCAGCGCGGTCACCCCGGTGACCGCCGCGGTGGCCTCGGTCAGCGCGAGGCGCGGATTGCCGCCGCCGAACGGAAGCTGGTTGGGCAGATCGCGGTTGAGGCATAGGGTCTCGACCGACAGCACCCAGCCGTCCCGGTTGGCGCGGGCGAAGTCCATGTCCACCAGGCCGAGCCACACCTCGGTGCCGCCGTCGTCGGTGACCCCGGCGCGGCGGTCCGCCATCCAGTACCAGGGCGGGCCGTCGTCGGCGCCGCCAGCCCCGTGGGTCATGCCGTAGAACGGCTGCACCGCCACCGTCTCGTCGGTGGGCGCGGTCGCCAGCACCCGCTCGACCCGGTAGACCTCCATGCCCTTGGGCCGGCGGGCGTCGGGGATGACGCGGTAGTCCGGCTGGGTCTGGGTGATTTCGATCGGCTCGGCGCGCTGGCGCAGCAGGTTGACCACGGGGGTGCAGCCGAGCGCGAAGCTGCCGGCGGACACGGTGCGCTCCAGGTCGCCGAAGGTCCGGTCGAGGTAGACGAAGACCTCCAGGGTGTTGCCGGCGTCCAGCATCACCTTGGCGTCCAGCCCGGTCAGGTCGACGAACAGGAACTTCTCGGGAAAGGCGAAGAACTCGCTCAGCAGCCGGTAGCCGGGGGCCGAGCGCGCCGACCACGGCAGCAGTCCCTCGTCCTCCTCGAACCCCACCGGCTTCAGCACCTCGGGTCCCAGGATCACCGGGCTGCGGTCCTCGGGCGTATCGGCCAGGGCCACCGAGACCGCGTTGTTGAGCAGCAGTTCGTAGAGCGGATAGGCCTCGTGCGCGGCGCCGCGCAGGAACAGCCGCAGGCGGTCGACGCCCAGCTTGGAGACCGTCTGCTCCGGCTGCACGCAGCGCACGGTCAGCCGCAGGCAGGCGACGGCGTTGGCGGCGCGCGGGTTGTTGGGGGCCTGGAAGGGCCGCGCCGCCAGCGACGCCTGGGCGACCTCCACCGGCCACAGGGTGGTGTCGAAGCCGGTGCGGAAGCGGCACGGCTCGCCGTGCGCCGAACTGGTGTCGATCTCGGTGCCGCGCGGCACCCGGTAGGCCCCCGACAGGTCGGGCTGGCAGGTCATCCCGACCACCGCCATGGACGGGATCGGCGCCAGGTAGTGCGGGTACAGCACCCCCAGCAGCGCGTCCGTCAGCTCCGGGAACGTATCGTCCAGCTTGAGCCGGATGCGCCCGGTGAGGAAGGCGACGCTCTCGATCAGCCGGGCGACGTGCGGGTCTTCGGCCACCGTCTCGGACAGCCGCAGGCGGCCGGCGACCTTCGGGTTGGCGGCGGCAAAGGCCCCGGCCAGGCGGCGGATGGCGGTCAGTTCGGCCTGATAGTGCGGCAGCAGGTCATCAACCATGATCGGCGCTCCGCACCTCCATGTCGCGGGTCACCGGATCCAGAAAACTGTCGAACACCACCGGCTCCGGCGACGGATAGGCCCGCATCAAGGCCTCGATGCGGAAGCACAGGCGGCGGTCCATGGGCTCGCTCTCGCCGGCCATCGACACCGACACCTGAAGGAATCGCGGCTCGAACCGGCGGATGGTGTCCTCGACCGCCGCGCGCAACAGCTCGCGGTGTTCCGGCGCCGCCATGTCCTCGCCGGTGAAGTCGGGAATGCCGTAGTCCATCACCGACAGGCGCACCTCGTCGAGGTCCGGCGGCGGCGAGATACAGCGCTGACGGGTGTTCAGCAGCATTTCCAGGTCGCGCCGCACCGCCCGGCGCAGCGCTTCCACCTGGCGCGCGATGGGCAGCGCCTGGCCGGTGGCGCCGGCCTCACCGTCGTCCTGGAGGCGGTCGAGCAGCGACGGCAGCGGCGGTTGCTTGAGCGCGCCATAGGACGAGGCGGGGGCCATCGCCTCAGGCCCCCGGCTCGCCGGCGGGGTCCTCGGTCGCGGCCGGGGCGTTGGCCGGCAGCTCCAGCGCCCCCAGGTCCATGATCGGGTGGTCCTGCTCGCCCACCAGCCAACAGCGCTGGCCGAGACCGAACACCGGCCCGTCGTCGTCCCCCAGCCATTCCGTGACCCGCCCCAGCAGGTGGTCGGCGCGCGGCGCGGCGCCCGGCGGGGGCACGTACAGGGCGGGGATGAACACCTCGCCCTCGGGACCCTCGGCCACGGTCAGCGAGGCCCGTCGCCAGATCAGGTCGCGGGGCCGCTCCGGCGTGTGGAACTCCAGGCTGATGACGCTGTCGAACCCGATCCAGTAGTAACTGCCGCTCGAGGCGATCACCTCCAGCACCCCGGCGGTCAGGTCGTCCAGGTCGCGCAGGTCGTCGAACGGCGCTCCGTCCCGGGTGCCGGCGACCACCGGGCGCGCCGCCTCGGCCGCGGCCAGCATGTCGCGCACCCCGGCGGTGTCGCCGGCGCGCAGGGCGGCCAGGGCGCGCAGGTGGGCTTGCAGGCAGGCGCTCGGCTGGCCGACGAACTCGGGCGCGCGGCCCTCGCGGAACACCTGCTCGCGCACGATGGCGCCGCGCAGCACGCGCCGGAACAGGGCGATGCCCACGGTGTGCTCGGTGTCCTGGCGGCCGACCACCTCCATCATCTTGTCGGCGCGCTCCAGCTCGTTCTGGAAGCACAGCATCTCCGCCAGACGGGCGCGCGCCTGGACGTCGGTGGGGCTCCCCTTGACGGCGGCGGTCAGGGCGGCGACGGCGCCGTCCAGGTCGCCGGACTGGAACAGCGCGGTGGCGGTGCTGGCGGTCATGGTGGTGATCCCCCGGTCGGCAGGCGGCGATGACGGGCCGCGCCCGGACCCCTCAGGCCCGGGCGCGCAACGGCGTGGTGTCCAGCTCCAGCCGGAAGCTGCTGGAGACCTGGTCGATCTGGAAGTGCGGCACGACGTGGCAGACGCAGGAATAGGTTCCGGGCCGGCCGGGGATCTCCCGCACCGACACCGAGGCCTCGCGCAGCGGCCGGCGCGCCTTCTCCTCGAACGATGCGGTGGCACGGCTTTGCACGTACTGAACGATTCTCTCGTGCAGGTACAACTCGCACTCCGCCGGGCTGGCGAACGAGCCCACCTTGTCGCGCACCATCACCTTCAGCAGGTGGGCGAAGCGCGAGATGCAGAGCATGTAGTGCAGCATCGCGGACAGGCGGGCGTTCACCGTCGCCGGCGCCCGGTCGTAATGCTGCGGCTCCTGAAGCGAGCCCACGGCGCGCATGACCGCGAACGGCGTATGCTGGTGCGCGGCCAGCGGGATCAGGCCGATCTCGGCCAGCTCGCTCTCGCGCACCTCGGGCATGGCGACGGAAACCGGGATGCGCGGGGCGAGTCCGGGCCGGTCGGTGCCGAAGTCGGGGGCGGGCAGGTCCTCGACCAGGCCGCCGCCCAGTTCGTCGCGCCGCGCGCCGCGGATGTTGGCGAACCAGCGGCTCTCCAGGAAGGCGCGCACCGCCACCCGACCGAAGGCGAACACCGGCGCCGCCCACAGCCACGACGAGGCGTCGGGCGCCGAGACGTCCTCGGCGTAGCGGAACGGCTGGGTGCCGCGGCCGTCGTCGCGGTGGGCGTCGCGCATCAGCACGTCCGGCAGCATCACGCCCAGGAAGCGGCTGTCCTCGGCCTTGCGCAGGCTGCGCCAGCGGTCGTACTCGGGGCCGTCGAACAGGCCGGAGAGGCGGATCGGCGCGCTCAGTTCGCCGAAGTGGTCGAGCCCGAGCAGCGCGGGGGTCGCCCCCACCACCAGCGGGGCGAAGGCCGCCGCGCACACCCCGCCCATGGCCTGGAGCGCGGCCACGTCGTCGGTGGGGTGGTGGCGGTCCATGCGGTGCTGCACCGCGTAGTCGCCGAGCAGCAGGCTGTAGGGCTCGCCGCCGGGGGTGCCGAACTCGTCCTCGTAGATCTTCTGGAACATCTGGCTCTGGTCGAACTCCAGCGCCCGTTCCAGGTCGCGGCACAGCTCGCCCCAGCTCACGTTGAGAACGCGGATGCGGATCAGCTCGTCGCCCTGCGTGGACTCGACCAGATAGCGCAGGCCGCGCCAGGAGGATTCGAGGCGCTGGAAGGCCGGATGATGCAGGATCGCGTCCACCTGCGCGGACAGCAGGCGGTCCAGCACCGCGATGTCCCGGTCGAGGCCGGCGAGCAGGCGGTCGCGGTCGGACGTGCCGGCGCGCTCGGTCCCGACCCAGGCGATCAGCGCGAGGTCCCAGCGGTCCGCCGCCAGCAGACGGGCGAGAACCTCCAGCGCCGGGCTTTCGGGCTTGGGGGCTTCGGACGTTGCGGGCTCGGCCCCAGCCCCAGCCCCAGCCCCAGCCCCGGCGCCGGCCCCGACCTGGGGCCTGCGCAGGGCGCCGGCCAGCCCCGCGCGCAGGCGGGCCGCCCCGGCGGACGCGTCCCCGTGACCGGGCGCGGCCGCCGGCGGCGGGGCGAGGGTCGCGTTGTCGCCGGGAGCGGATGCCACCACGCCGGGACCCCCGCGACTCGCCCTAGGCCTGCTTCGGAATGCGGGCCACCAGCCGCATGGAGGTGGTCAGTTCCTCCAGTTGCAGCCACGGCCGCAGGTAGGCGACGGCGTTGTACGAGCCCGGCTGGCCCGGGATCTCGCGCACGTGCACCTCGGCCTCGCGCAAGGGGTACATGGCCCGCAGCTCCTGGTCCGCGCCCTCCTTGGCGTTGACGTAGTTGGTGATCCAGCGGTTCAGCCACGCCTCGACATCGGGCGCCTCCATGAAGGAGCCGATCTTGTCGCGCGCCATCACCTTGAGGTAGTGAGCGAACCGCGAGGTCGCCATGATGTAGGGCAGGCGCGCCGAGATGGCGGCGTTGGCGGTGGCCTCCGGCCGGTCGTACTTCTTCGGCTTCTGGGTCGTCTGGGCGCCGAAGAAGACGGCGTAGTCGGTGTTCTTGTAGTGGCACACCGGCAGGAATCCCAGCTTGGACAGTTCCGCCTCGCGCCGGTCGGTGATGCCGATCTCGGTCGGGCACTGGGTGTCGGTGTCGCCATCGTCGCTGACGAACTTGTGGGTCGGCAGCCCCTCCACCTTGCCGCCGCCCTCGGCGCCGCGGATGGCGGTACACCAGCCGTACTTGGCGAAGGCGTCGGTCAGGCGCGTGCCCATGGCATAGGATGCGTTCATCCAGCAGTAGTGCTCGTGGTCCATCTGCTTGGGGGTGCCATCGGCGTTGAACGGCGCCTCCTCGTAGGCGAACTCCTCGATGGTCCGGGTGGCCTCGCCGTAGGGCAGGCGCGCCAGCACCCGCGGCATGGTCAGGGTGACGAAGCGGCTGTCCTCGCTGTCGCGGAAGCCGCGCCACTTGTCGTACTCGATGGAGTCGAAAATCTTCGCGAGATCGCGCGGCTTGGACAGCTCGGTGAAGTCGTTGAGCCCGAACAGGCTGGGCGAGGCCGCCGAGATCAGCGGCGCGAAGGCCGCCGCCGCCACGTTCGACAGCCCCGAGAGCAGTTCCATGTCCTCGGGGTGGTTGGTGAACTCGATGTCGCCGATCAGGGCGCCGTACGGTTCGCCGCCGGGCGTGCCGAACTCGTTCTCGTAGATCTTCTTGAACAGGGTGCTCTGGTCGAACTCGACCGCCCGGGTCAGGTCCTTGTGCAGCTCGCGCTTGGTGGCGTTCAGCACCCGGATCTTGAGGTTGGTCGACGTCTCCGTGTTCATGATCAGGTAGTGCATGCCCCGCCAGGTGCCCTCGAGCTGGCGGAACTTGTCGTGGTGCATGATGGCCGCGAGCTGTTCGGATAGCTGGCGGTCGATCAGCGCGATGGCCTGGTTGAACGTCTGCGTCAGGTTGCGCGAGAAGGTGATCGTGCCCTTCATCGCCTGTTCCGTCAGGGTGCGGATCAGCTCCTGCGCGCGGTCGGGCTCGGTCTGCTTGGTGGCGGCGATGGCCTGGTCGAGCAGGCTTTCGGCCTCGGTCACGGTCGTTTCGGGGGCCGGCTGGCCCTGCTGGGCGTTCTGAACCTCGCTCATGCCTTGTCCCCTCCGTCAGCGGGCGCCGGCTCGCCCTCGGGGTTGACCCCCAGGGCGTCCTGGAGCGCGGCCAGGTCGTCCTTGTTCTGGAGCACCTTCTCCAGCAGCGCCTCCAGCTCCTCCGAGCGGTCGGCCTTGGACATCAGGTCGCGCAGCTTGTTGCGGGTCTCCATCAGCGACTTCAGCGCGGGCACCTGTTCGGCGACGCGGCCGGGCTCGAAGTCCTCCATGGAGCTGAATGACAGGCTGACCGGCATTTCGCTGCCGTCACCCTTCAGGGTGTTCTCGACTCGCAGGTTCAGGCCCGGGGTCATGCGCTGCATGACCTGGTCGAAATTGTCGCGGTCGATGGTCACGAACTTGCGGTCGCGCAGCGGCGGCAGCGGGCTGGTGGGATCGCCCGAGAACGACCCCAGCACGCCGACCACGAACGGCAGTTCCCGTTCGACGACCGCGCCTTCGGTTTCCACGTCGTACTTGATGTGGACACGGGGTTTGCGAACCCGCGCCAGCTTGCTATGCACACTCTCCGCCATCTTCGCCTCCCATCTGCTGGCCGGTCCGGCGCCGCCGGTTCAGGGGCGCGGCGCCGTCGGCGGGGCCGTGGTCGTGCATGTCCGCTCCCGGTCCCCGGTCCCCGCCCTGGTCCCGTCTCCGGGTCGGTCTGTGGGTCCGTCTGTGGGTCCTGCGTGTGGTCCGCCTCCCGCCGCATCGTCCGTGGGGGCCTTGGGGGCCGGCCGTGCCGCCCCCTGTGTGCTCCCCGTGCGGCCCTCATGCGACCGCCGTTCCGCGCCGCCCTCAGTAGGAGTCGCTGCTCTCCTCCGCCGGCGGATGGACGCCGGCCCGGATGTAAAAGGTCTGGCGTGCGTCCTCGTCCGGGATCAGCTCGGCCAGCAGCAGGTTGAGCGGCAGACGGCCGCGCCGCACCAGTTCCTCCAGCGTGTGCGGAATCACCGAGTGGGGCTCGGTCCGGCGGAAGAAGTCCGCGATCTTGAGGAGCTGGGAGAACGCCTGCTCGCGCGTCTGGATGGTCCCGGCCGCGGCCACCGAGACCCCGCCGGCCGCGGCACCGGCGCTGGCGCCGGCCTCGCCCGGGGCGGCCGCCTCGGCCGTCGCGGTGGCGTCGCCCTCGGCCGCGCCCGCGCCGCCGTCGGTCATGCCCTTGTTCCAGGTGCGCATGATGAAGGCGACGGTGTCGGCGATCTGTTCCAGCGTGCCGCTCAGATTGCTGGTGGGCGGCGCCTCGACGCCGCAGCGTTCGGTCAGGGCGGCGTCCATGCGCTTCAGGCTGTCGCGCGCCTCCTGCACCGTGGCGGCCAGGTCGGTGTAGAACGCCGCCGGCGTCTCCATCACCGCCTGCTCGAAGGTCTCGTAGGGCAGCGCCCCGGCCTCGATGCGGGCGCGCACCTTGTCCTCGTCGCCCAGCTTGCGCAGGTCGCTGGCCTGTTCGTACTGCCAGTGGCCGAAGGCGCCGGTCATGCCGTCGGTCAGCGGGATGCGGCGCAGCGGCGCGATCAGCACGCCGTCGCCGCCGGCGCCGTTGAGGCCGATCAGGTCGTTGATCTTGTCCTCGATCGAGTCTTCGACGGGCGGATAGAGGTCGTCCCAGTACTGCTCCACCAGGCCGGTGACCAGGTCGAAGCCGTCGCGCAGGCCGGCGAAGCCGTGGATGCGCACCGCCGCCTCGATCAGGAAGCAGACGATGCGCAGGTCTTTCGATTCGGTGGCGATGACCTTGGGCGCCCGCTCCAGGATGTCGCCCCATGCCTCCGGGATGCTGGCGCCGCCGCCGTCATCGTCCAGCACCATGTTGCGCTCGGCCGTCGAGGCGCTGCGCCGCAGGTCGCCCAGCGCATACAGGGCCGAGGTTCCCGACGACACCTCGCGCAGGTTGACGCCGGTCGGACCCTCGCCGTCGATCGGCGCCAGCATGGTGTCGATGTCGAGAACCCTGTCCACCATCTCACCGCTCGTTCGTTGTTTGTGGTCGTCGTCGGTGAAAACTTGAGCGGCAGCATAGCCTTTATGACGGGGGGTGCCAAGTCGCCGAGCGGTCCGCGAAGGTGTGTGCGGCCCCGCGACTGGTCTCCGACAAGGCGGGCGGCAGACACGGGCCGCCCGACATCCGCGCTCGGCGATCCGAACGCTCGCCCGTTTCGCGCCCGACGCGAGTTTTCCTGCCTGAGCGTGATGATCGTGCCCCGGCGATTGCGTCCCGAGACCGGCGCGCGGCCCGCGTCCTCACTGCACGCGGACGGTCACCGTGCTGCGGGCGGTGGGCCCGGGGGCCGCAGCCGCGATGGCGTCCAGGATCTCGTCGAGCGACTCGATCGCCAGCACCTCGAATCCGGCACCGCCGAGCAGCCCCGCCAGGTGCGGTGTCAGGTCGCGTTCGGCGCCGATGCAGGCGACCCGCTCCACCTCGCCCGGGGTATCCAGGCGGATCAGGAACGGCTGGTCCCCCGGCAGCCGCAGGGCCTGGTCCGGGCGGATCAGGGCATCGCTGGCGAACTGGTTCGGGAACAGCCGCACGATGTCACCGTGGCCCATCTCGTAGAAGCAATAGGTGTAGAGCGGTGCCTCGGTGCGCAGCGTCAGGTCGAGGGCCTCGCCGGCCGCATAGACCGGTTGCGCGCCGCGCGGCGTGCTCACCTCCAGCCGGGGCGTGGCCGGGGCGGCCGGGGCGGCCGGGGTCTCGGGCCGGGCGGCCACCTGGTCCGACGCCGGCGCGGGCGCCGGTCCGGGGTCCGATGCCGCGCCCGCGCCCCCGTCCGCGCCCACACCCGCGATCAGCGCCGGGTCCAGCCCCTGCTCGCGCAGCAGGTGATCCAGCGAGCCGTCGGTCAGGGCCTCCTCGATGGATTTGTCGCCCAGGATGTCCTCCAGGGAGGCGTCGCCCAGCAGCGTCTCCGGTGAGGTGTCGTCGAGCACCTCCCGGAGGCCGGGGTCGGCCAGGATGTCGTCCCAGGTCGTGCCGGCCCAGGTCGTGTCTCCGCGGTCGGCGGCGGGCTGGCCGGCCGGACGCCCGTCGGCCTCTGCGCCGGCGGGGGCGGTGGTGTCGCCCGGCGTCGGCCGGGGCGCCGGCTTGGCGGCCGCCGCGCTGTCGGACGTCTCGGGATCGGGCGTCGCGCTGGCGATCGCCGGGGCCGCGGGGTCGGCGGGCGCGGAGGCAGCCCGGGGCGCCGTGTCGGGGGACGTCCCCGCCGTCGTCTCGGTCGCCGTGCCCGGCGAGGCCGTGGAGGGGGGCGTGGAGGGGGCCGTGGAGTCGGCGGGCGCGTCCGGCGTCGACGCCTGCCGGGCCGGCGGTGCCGGCTGCTGCTGGAGCCACCACCAGCCGGCGCCGCCGGCGGCCGCGATCAGCAGCAACAGGAGCAGCCAGACCGCGAGGCCGCCCGTGCGCTTGACCGGGGCCGGTTCGGGGCCGGCCGCCGGGCCGACGCCGCCGGGTCCCGGCCGTCCGGTGCCGGTCGCCGTCCCCATCCCCATCCCCGGTCCGGGTCCCGCGCCGGTGCGGGTGCTCCACCCGGTGCCCGCGCCGCGACCCGTCCCCGTTCCGGTTCCCGTGGCCGTCACCCGTCCGCCGGCGGTGCCGGGCCAGGTGCCGGCGCCCGACGGCGCCACGACGGTGGCGTCCGGGTCCATGCCGGTCCACGGCATCGGCCCGGCGGTCGCCGTTCCGACCGCGTCGCGCAGCGCGGCGGCGAAGCTGGCGGCGTCCGGGTAGCGGGCGTCCGGGGTCTTGGCCAGGGCGGTCATCACCACGGTGTCCAGCGCCGGCGGCAGGCCCGGCACCAGCGCCGACGGCGGGTCCGGTTCGGCGTGCAGCACCTGCATGTGGATCTGGTTGAAGTCGCCCTCATGCGGCTTGCGCCCGGTGAGCATTTCGTACAGCACCACGCCCACGCTGTAGAGGTCGGCGCGGTGGTCCACCTGCTTGCCCATGAGCTGTTCGGGCGCCATGTAGGCCGGTGTGCCCAGCATCGAGCCGGCCACCGTGATCCCCGCCGTGGCCAGGCGCGCCACTCCGAAGTCGAGGATCTTCACCTGCCCGTCGGGGGTCAGCATGATGTTGCCGGGCTTGATGTCGCGGTGGGTGACCTCGCGGGTGTGCGAGTAGGCCAGCCCGTCCAGGATGCGGCCGGCGATCTCTGCCGCCTCCTCGGGCGGTAGCCGCCGCTCGGGCGCCGCCGCGGCATGCGCCTTCAGGGTCTGGCCGGCGACGTACTCCAGCGCGATGAAGCCGGTGCCGTCCTTCTCGTCGAACTCGTACAGGGTGACGATGTTGGGGTGCGACATGCGCGCCACCGCGCGCGCCTCGCGGATGAAGCGTTCGCGCATCTCGGCGGCGTCGTCCGAATCCCACAGCTCGGAGCGGATGGTCTTGATCGCCACGGTGCGGTCGAGGATGTCGTCATAGCCCTCGTAGACGATGCCCATGGCGCCCTTGCCGAGGACGCGCCGCAGCGTGTACTTGCCCAGATGCCCCAGGGTTTCGGCCTGGGCGCCGCCCTGATCCGCCCCGTTAGGCATGCCCCGACCCCCTGCGGTGCAACGCGGTGTCGTCGCCGTCGACGTCGAGCCCGTCGAGCGGGTCGTCGGGGGGCGGCCGGGCGCCGGCGCCGTGGCTGCCGCCGTCCGGTGCCACCACCACGGCGGTGACGTTGTCGCGCCCGCCCGCGGCCAGCGCCGCGTCGATCAGGGCGCGCACGCCGGCCGGGCCGTCGCGGTTCATCACCGCCGCGATGTCGTCCTCCGCCACCATCCGGGTCAGCCCGTCGGTGCACAGCAGCAGCACGTCGCCGGGGGCGAGCGGCCCGTGCACGGTGGCCAGCTCCAGCTCGCCGGGGGCGCCCAGGGCCTGGGTCACGACGTTGGCCAGGGGGTGCTGCTCGGCCCCGCTTTCCTCCAGGACGCCCTGGTCGATCATGCTCTGCACCACGCTGTGGTCATGGGTGATGCGCGTGAGCTGGCCCTCGCGCAGCAGGTAGCAGCGCGAGTCGCCGGCCCAGACGCAGGCGTAATGATCCTGATGGATGAGCAGCACCACCACCGTGGTGCCGACGGTCTGGCCGTCGCCCAGGGTCTCGGCCTGGCGCCGCAACTCGCGGTCGGCGTCGTACAGGGTGCCGCGCACGCCGTTCAGCAGGTCTAGCGCCGATCCTGCCCAGGACAGCCGCGACAGCGCCTCGCACACCAGCCGGCTGGCCACGTCGCCGCGGCTGTGGCCGCCCATGCCGTCGGCGACGGCCCACAGGCCGATGTCCGGGCGTTCGATGTAACAGTCCTCGTTCACCGACCGCACGCGGCCCACGTGCGAGGCGCTGGCGAACGAGAAGGGCGGGGTGCTGGTGTTCAAGCCCGTGGTGCTCATGGTGTGCCGCCCATGGCCATGTCGTCCCGCCCGCGAGTCGTGCCGCCGGGTCGTGCCCGCCGCCGGCCGTCGGTAGCCGTCGGCCGCCGTCGGCGGCCGGGACCAGTGCTTGCGTCGCCCGAACGACGCTACCATACCCCGCCGGGCCCGGGAACGCGGTCGCGGCGCGACCCCTGCCTGCCCCGGCCCGGGCCATCCTATGCCCCGCTCTCGGCCCCGCTCACGGCCCCTCTCATGACGCCCTCATCCCCCGACCAGGACGGTCGGGCATCCCATGGCGATGAACCCGCCGTGAGAATGCGAATCGAGCATGCGCGCCTGCATCAGGTTGCCCGTCAGAACGGTCGCGGAGCCGCGCACGATCGGATCCGGGATCGGGCCACAGAAGGCGACGTCGGTGATGCGCGCCGCCGGCAGCCCGCCGATCAGCACCGTCGGCATGCAGGGCATGACGATGGGTCCGCCCCCGTGCAGCGGGCAGACGTGCGGGTCGGTCATCCGGGCCGCGGGAAACACCAGGCCACCTCCGTGCCGCCTGTGTGGAGGGCTCATCGCACGCCACCCCGCGGGTCCTGTCAAGCGGCCAGGGCCGCCTGATCGCCAACCGATCCTAACAGGAAACGATCTATAGCCATTTTGGTTTGTCTTGCCGGGCATCCGGCCTCGGCGGGGTGACGTCTGGTCGAGCTGGAATTATTCCAATCCCGTATTGCCGCTGCTCCCCAGTCTTGCGATACTCGACCTCGGCGCGGTGACGGGCACCGCGTCCAAGGGTGCGTCCCGCCGGTGCCGCGCCGTCTGCCGGCACCGCGCCGGCTGGCGGTCGCGTGGGAGTGGCGACGGGCCGAGGCGGTGGATCGCAGGCCGCCGGTGTCCAGGGAGGACGAGTGGAATGCACAGGCTTTACGTCGGACTCGCGGCGGTGTCGGCGGCCGCCCTGGTGGCGGGCTGCGTCACCGTGCAGCGCCCCACCATCGCCCACACCCATATCGGGCACACCATGACGGCGTGGACCGACACGCCCGGCCGCGCCGGCCTGCTGGAGACCGCCGAGCGCGAGGCGACCGTCGTGCGCCAGGAAGCGCGCGCCGCGGCGGCGGCCGGGACCCTGTCGGGGATCAAGCAGAACACCCGCGACATGCGCCATGCCCTCGATCCGACCCTGGAGCCGGGCGGCGGGCCGGGCGCCGGCTACGGCCTGCGCCGCGCGGTCGAGGGCGCCATCAGCCACGTCCGCTACGCCGCCGAATCGGGCGACGCCACCGCCAACGTGCGGGCCTACGCCCCCGAGTTCGCGGCCAAGGGCGAGGGGGTGCTCGGCGACATCGAGATCATGATCGGGCTGTCCGATGCGGTTCTCGCGGCGCGCTCGACCGACGAGGCGCGGGCGCTGAGTCAGGAACTGGCGCGCCTGGCAGAGGCCGTGCAGGACGGCGCCGACGAGAACAACGACGGCCAGTACTCGGCCGAGGAGGCCGGCCTGCGCCAGATGCGCGAGAGCATGCAGCAGACCCTGGCACAGGAAAGCCCCCCTTATACCACGGTCGAGCGGCGCTGGCTGTTCAACCTGATCCAGTTGCCGTCCGGGGGCTGGGCCTGGCGTGATCCGGGCGGCGGTACGGGACCGTCGTCCTCCTTCGAGGGCAGGGACGGAGGTGGTGGCTACTAGGCGCATCATGCCCCATCGCAACGCGGCGCGGGCGTCGGCCCTTGGTCCGGCCCTCGCCTTCGCCCTCGCCTTCGTGCTGGTCCTGCTTGGGCCGGTGGCCCCGGTCGCGGCCCAGTCGCTGGCCCAGCAGTGCCTGGGCACGCCGCCGTCGAGCGCGGCGGGGATCTGCGAGCGGGCCTGGACCGCCGACCGGGGCGATGCCGCCGTCGCGGTGGCCCTGTCCGAGGCGCTGCGCCGCGCCGGCAATGCCGCGCGGGCCGTGTCCGTGCTGGAGCAGGCCCGGGCGGCGGGCGCCGGCGGGTCCGGCCTGGCCCATGCCCTGCGGCTGGCGCGCAGCTACCTGGAGGAGCAGCGGTTCCAGGAGCAGCAGGCGGCGGCCCGGGCGAACAATGCCTCCGCCGTCCAGCTTCGTCTGGCCCGCATCAAGTGCACCACCCTGAGCGGCAGTGCCGCGCTGAGGGCCTGCAACGAGGCCCTGCGGCTGGCCCCCGGCGATGCCGAGTTGATCGCGGCCCGCAACCGGCTGGGCGGCGGCGCGGCGTCGCGCCCGGCGGCCACCGCCTCGGCGGCCCCGGCGATGCCGCGAACACCGCCCCAGACGACGGCGCCGTCGGCCCCGCAGCCATCCGCGGCGCCGGCGGCCCCGCAGCCGTCCACGGCGCCGGCCGCCCCGCAGCCGTCCACGGCGCCGGCCGCCCAGGTGGCGGCGCTGCCGCCGCCGGCCGGCCCGGGCCACCCCACCCTGGGACCCAAACCGGACCCGGCCGCCCTCGTCGCGGCGGCCGAACCGCCGGCGCGCCCGGAGGCCGTGACTCCGGCCGTGACTCCAGAGGCGGCGCCCGGAACCGCCGACCTGGCGGCCCAGGGGACTCCTCAGGGGACTCCCCAGGGAACTCCTCAGCGGGCGTCCCAGGTGGCAGAGGTCGCGGACGCGGCCCCTGACCCCGTGCCGGATCCAGCTCCGGCCTCGGACCCGTCCTCGGACCCGGCGCCGACCGTGGCGGCTCCTGACCCCGCGCCGGAGCCGGCCCCGGCTTCGGAGACGGCCGCCGCCGACGCCGCCGCCCCCGACGAGGCCGCCTCCGACGAGGCCGCCCCCGACGAGGCCGCCGCCGACGACGCCGCCGCCGCGACGCCGCCGCAACCGCTCATCGTCCTGGGCGGCGTGGGCACCGGCCGGCCGACGTCCGGGGATCCGTCCCGCGACGCCGCGCCCGCCGCGTCCGCCGGCGGGGTGCAGATCGCGGCGGTGCCGCCCGCCGGCCCGCCCGCTGACGACCTGTCACGACCGGCGCGCGCCCAGACCCCGCCGGCGGTGGGCGACCCCGCGCCGGGCGCCGGTGGCGACCGCGCCGCGGCCGCGGCCGAGACCGCCTCCATCGTCTCTCAATTGGCCGCGTTGCAGACCTTGCGCGAACAGGGCCTGGTCACCGAGGCGGAGTTCAACGCCCGCCGCACCGCGCTGCTCAATCGCACCTTCGGCGGCGTCACCGGTCCGCCGGCGATCAGGCCGCCGGAGAGCGGCGGCGGAGTCCGCGGCGGGGCGGGGACCGCGGCGCTGACGCCCGACCCGCTGGCGGCGTTCTCGGACGTCGACTTCGGCGCCTATCATGCCCTGGTGATCGGCATCCAGAACTACCGGGAGCTGCCGGACCTGGAGACGGCGAACCGGGACGCCGAGGCCGTCGCCGCCGTGCTGCGCGACCTCTATGGTTTCGAGGTGCGCCTGTTGCTCGACGTCGGACGGGTCGAGATCATCGAGGCGCTCGACGCCTACCGGGACATTCTCGGGCCGAACGACAACCTGCTGATCTACTACGCCGGGCACGGCTGGCTCGACGAGAGCGCGGACCAGGGCTATTGGATGCCGGTCAACGCCCACCTCGACCGGCGCTCCAACTGGGTCTCCAACGCCACCATCCGCGACGCGGCGCGGGCGCTGGAGGCCAAGCATGTCCTGGTGGTCGCCGATAGTTGCTTTGCGGGCACGCTCACACGCGGCCTGACGGTGCCGGAGGGTCCGACCCCGGCGTACCTGAAGCGCATGGCGGGCAAGCGCGCCCGCCTGGCCCTGTCCTCCGGCGGGCTGGAGCCGGTGGCGGACAACTCGGGCAACGGGCACTCGCCGTTCGCGTCGGCCTTCATCGACAGTCTGCGCGCCAACACCGGCGTTCTCGACGGCACCAACCTGTTCGCCCAGATCCGGCGGCCGGTGATCCTCAACAGCACCCAGACGCCGGAATACGCCGACATCCGCATGGCCGGCCACGAGGGTGGCGACTTCCTGTTCGTGCGCCGCAACTGAGGGGCGCGTCCGCCCCACCCCCACCCCCACCCCCACGCCAGCGCCGACCCCGGCATCCGCACAGCCCTCGAAACCCGAGCGCGGGCGTGCGATACTGCGCCGGCCCGCGCCAAGGGCTCCGCCCGGCGCGCGGTCGCGGCACCCGAAGGGGCCGTGTCGGACAGTGCGGGGAGGACGCCCGATGCCCAAGAAACAGGCCGCCCGCAAAGCGGAACAACTCGACCGCGTGCGCGCGCTGGTCGCCGAACGCCTGGACCCGGCCGACGCCGGACCGGCCAGCCGCTTCGTCGACGCCTACTACGCCCATGTCCCGCCCGCCGACATGGCCCCCCACGACGACGAGACCCTGTACGGCGCCGCCCTGTCGGCCTGGGGCTTCCTGCGCCACCGCAAGCCCGGCGAGGCCCGGGTGCGGGTCTACAATCCGGTCTACGAGCAGCACGGCTACCAGAGCGAGCACACGGTTCTTGAGGTCGTCACAGACGACATGTCGTTCCTGGTGGATTCGGTGACCGCCGCGCTCAACAGCCTCGACATGCTGGTGCACCTGGTCATCCATCCGGTGGTGCGGGTGCGCCGCGATGACCAGGGGACGCTGCTCGAACTGTGCCACGACGGGACCGAACCCGCATCCGAACCCGCGCTCAATGGGGCCGTGCGGGAGTCCCTGATGCACGTGGAGATCGCCGAGCAGACCGATGCCGCGGTCCTGCACACCATCGAGCGGGCGGTGCGCACGGTGCTGGGCGAGGTGCGGGCGGCCGTGGACGACTGGCCGGCGATGAGCGAGCTGGCCTGCGCCGCCGCCGAGGGCCTGCGCGAGGAGGGCGGCGCGCCCGGCGCCGACCCGGAGACCGTGGCCGAGATGGCCCGTTTCCTGGAATGGCTGTGCGAAAACCACTTCACGTTCCTGGGCAGCCGCGACTACAGCTTCGCCGAGACCGACGACGGCCTGCGCGCCGAGCCCGAGCCCGGCCTCGGCATCCTGCGCGATCCCGGCCTGCGGGTGTTCGGCCAGTTGCGGGACCTGGAGACGCTGCCGGACGACGTCCAGGGCTACGTGCGCGGGCCGTCGCCGCTGCTGCTGACCAAGACCGCCATGCGCGCCCGCGTGCACCGCGCCGTGCCGATGGACGCCATCGGCGTCAAGCGCTTCGATGCGGCGGGCCGGCTGGTCGGCCTGACCCTGCTGGTGGGGCTGTTCACCGCCGACGTCTACACCAACAGCGCCGCCACCATGCCGGTGTTGCGGCGCAAGGTGGCGCACGTGATGCAGCGCAGCGGCTTCGACCCGCGCGGCCACGACGGCAAACGCCTGCTGCACATCATGGAGACGCTGCCGCGCGACGAGGTGATCCAGACCGGCGAGGACCGCCTCCTGGAAACCGCGCTCGGCATCCTCGACTTGCAGGAGCGCCAGCGCACCGCCCTGTTCCTGCGCCAGGACGAGTTTCAGCGCTTCGTCTCCTGCCTGGTGTTCATCCCGCGCGACCGCTACGACACCGCCCTGCGCCTTGCCGTCCAGCGCATCCTGGAGGCCGAGTTGCAGGGCCGCATGGAGACCTACACCACCCAGGTGGACGACAGCCGGCTGGCCCGGCTGCACTTCATCATCCGCACCACGCCCGGCGACATGCCGGCGCACGACGGCGACGACATCGAACGCCGCATCGCCGACGCCGCCCGCACCTGGGCCGACCATCTCGCCGACGTGCTGTTCGCCGCCAAGGGCGAGGAACAGGGCCTGCGGCTGTTCCGCCGCTACGGCGGGGCGTTCCCCGCCAGCTACCGCGAACGTTCGGCCGCCCAGGCGGCGGTGGCCGACATCGCCCGCATCGAGGACGCGCTGGCCGCCGGTGCCTTCACGCTCAACCTGTACCGCCCGCTGGAGGTGTCGGAATCGGAGGTCCGCTTCAAGATCTACCAGCCCGACGGCGCCGTGCCGCTGTCCGACATGCTGCCGGTGCTGGAGAACATGGGCTTCCGGGTCATCGGCGAAGTGCCGTTCGAGCTTCAC
This sequence comes from Roseospira goensis, assembly GCF_014197795.1. Classification (GTDB taxonomy): domain Bacteria; phylum Pseudomonadota; class Alphaproteobacteria; order Rhodospirillales; family Rhodospirillaceae; genus Rhodospira; species Rhodospira goensis. The sequence goes on along the minus strand of NZ_JACIGI010000030.1, from coordinate 8,160 downwards.
CCGCGGCTGTCCGGCCCCGCCGGCGACGGCGGCGCGCGCGCCGCCACGGTCTGGATCCACGACTTCGTGATGACCGCCGCCTCCGGCGCCATCGTCGACATCGACCGGGTGCGCGGCCCGTTCCAGGACGCCTTCAGCCGGGTCTGGACCGGCGAGTTGGAGAACGACGGCTTCAACCGTCTGGTCATCGAGGCCGGCCTGACCTGGCGCCAGGTGGTGGTTCTGCGCGCCTACGCCCGCTACCTGCGCCAGACCGGCTACACCTTCAGTCAGAGCTACATCGAGCAGGCCCTGGCGGCGCATCCGCGCATCACGGCGGCGCTGGTGGCGCTGTTCGAAGCCCGCTTCGACCCGGACCGGGTCGAGGGGGGCGCCGCGCCCGACCCGGACGGGGCGGAGGCGCCCGCCGACCCCGAGGCGGTGATCCTGGCCGGGCTCGACCACGTCACCAACCCCGACGAGGACCGCATCCTGCGCCGCTACCGCAACCTCATCAAGGCGACGCTGCGCACCAACCACTTCCAGGCCGGCGCGGACGGTCAGCCCAAGCCCTACCTGGCGCTGAAGCTCGACAGTCGCGCCATCGCCGACCTGCCGCTGCCGCGGCCCTGGGTCGAGGTGTTCGTCTACAGCCCGCGCGTCGAGGCCGTGCACCTGCGCGGCGGCAAGGTGGCGCGCGGCGGCATCCGCTGGTCGGACCGGCGCGAGGATTTCCGCACCGAGGTGCTGGGCCTGATGAAGGCGCAGATGGTCAAGAACGCGGTGATCGTGCCGGTGGGATCCAAGGGCGGCTTCGTGGTCAAGCGCCCGCCGCCGGTCGAAGCCGGGCGCGAAGCGCTCCAGGCCGAGGGCATCGCCTGCTATCAGACCTTCATGCGCGGCCTGCTCGACCTGACCGACAACCTGGAAGGCGACGCGGTGGTGCCCCCGCCCCGGGTGCGCCGGCGCGACGGCGACGACCCCTATCTGGTGGTGGCGGCCGACAAGGGCACGGCCAGCTTCTCCGACATCGCCAATGCGATCGCCCGGGAGTACGGCTTCTGGCTGCGCGACGCCTTCGCCTCCGGCGGCTCGAACGGCTACGACCACAAGGCCATGGGCATCACCGCGCGCGGCGCCTGGGAGGCGGTCAAACGCCACTTCCGTGAGATGGGCCACGACGTCCAGCGCCAGGACGTCTCGGTGATCGGCGTCGGCGACATGTCCGGCGACGTGTTCGGCAACGGCATGCTGCTGTCGCGCCACATCCGCCTGATCGGGGCCTTCAACCACCTGCACATCGTCGTCGATCCGGACCCGGATGCGGCCGCGTCCTGGGCCGAGCGCCGGCGGCTGTTCGACCTGCCGCGCTCGTCCTGGGCAGACTACGACCCGGCGGTGCTGTCCGAGGGCGGGCAGGTGTACGACCGCCGCGCCAAGGAGGTGACCCTCACCCCCCAGATCATGGACCGTCTCGGCCTGCGCCAGTCGGTGGTGACGCCGACCGAACTGATCCGCGCCCTGCTGCGTGCCGAGGCCGACCTGCTGTGGTTCGGCGGCATCGGCACCTACGTGAAGGCCAGCCACGAGACCCACGCCCAGGTGGGCGACCGCGCCAACGACGCCATCCGCGTCGACGCCGACGACCTGCGGGTCAAGGTGGTGGGCGAGGGCGCCAACCTGGGGGTGACCCAGGTCGGCCGCATCGAGTTCGCCCGGCACGGCGGGCGCCTCAACACCGACGCCATCGACAATTCGGCCGGCGTCGACTGCTCCGACCACGAGGTGAACATCAAGATCCTGCTCGACGGCATCGTCGAGGCCGGCGACCTGACCGAGAAGCAGCGCAACCAACTGCTGCGCGAGATGACCGACGACGTGGCGGCGCTGGTGCTGCGGGACAACTACCTCCAGACCCAGGCGATTTCCCTGATGGCCCGGGATTCGGCCGGGCTGCTGGACCTTCAGCACCGGCTGATGCGCACCCTGGAGCGGCTCGGTCGGCTCGACCGTGCGGTGGAATCGCTGCCCGACGACGAGGAGATCGCCGAGCGCCTGGCCGCCGGGCGCGGCCTGACCCGGCCCGAACTGGCGGTGCTGATCCCCTACGGCAAGCTGTGGATCTTCGACGAGGTCATGGACTCGGACCTGCCCGAGGACCCGATGCTGACCGAGTCCATGGCGCAGTACTTCCCGACCGCGGTGCAGACCCGGTTCCGCGACCAGATCGGGCGCCACCGGCTGCGCCGGGAGATCATCGCCACCTATGTCGCCAACTCGATGATCAACCGTGTCGGCGCGGCCTTCATCACCGAGATGATGGAGAAGACCGGCATGCGCCCGGCCGACATCGCCCGGGCCTACGTGGCGGTGCGCGAGGTCTACGGCCTGCGGGCGTTGTGGTCGGACATCGAGGCCCTGGACGGCGACGTCGCGGCCGACGTGCAACTGGAGCTGTTCCACCATGTCAACCGGCTGGTGGGGCGCCAGACCCAGTGGATGCTGCGCCACGGCACCTGGCCGCTGGACGTCTCGGCCACCGTCACCGAGCTGGCGCCGGCGGTGCAACTGCTGTCCGCCAACCTGGACGACCTGGCCACCGAGGAGACCCTGGCCGGTGCGCGTGAGCACATGGCGGCGTGGATGGAGGCCGGGGTGCCGGAGCCGCTGGCCTGCGGGGTGGCCTGCCTGATGGTGATGGCGGCGGCCGGCGACATCGTGCGGGTGACCGCCGCGCACGACCTGCCGATGGAGTGGGTGGCGCGGCTGTATTTCGCGGTCGGCACCCGGCTGGGGATCGGCTGGCTGCGCCGCATGGCCGAGCAGCACGTGGACGGCGGGCACTGGACCAAGCTGGCGGTGTCGGCGCTGGCCGAGGAGTTCTACAGCCACCAGCGCCAGATCACCCACCGGGTGATCGAGCACGGCGCGGCCCTGGACGACCCGGACGCCGCCATCGCGGCCTGGATCGAGACCAACCCGGTGACGGTCGAGCGGGCCTCGCAACTTCTGGGCGAGCTGCGCGGCACATCGGGCGGCGTCGACCTCGCCATGCTCACCGTCGCCAGCCGCCAGTTCCGCGCCATGGCGGGGGTGTAGACATGCTTCCGCGCCCCCGCGGGAGCGGGGGCGCGAGAGAGCCTTGCCTGGCCTTTCTCGGTCCCACGCTCCGGCGTGGGACCGCAGGTACCTGCCCCGCGCCCCCGCGGGAGCGGGGGCGTGAGACTCCGTTTCTATCTCGGTCCCACGCTCCGGCGTGGGACCGCAGCTACCCGTCCGGCACCCCCGCGGGAGCGTGGGCGCGAGACTCCGTTTCTATCTCGGTCCCACGCTCCCGCGTGGGACCGCAGGTGCCCGTCCGGCGCCCACGCGGGAGCGTGGGCGCGAGACTCCGTTTCTATCTCGGTCCCACGCTCCCGCGTGGGACCGCAGGTGCCTGCCCCGCGCCCGCGCGGGAGCGGGGGCGCCAGACCCTTTCGCTGACCCGGCCCCACGCTCCGGTGAGGGACCGCAGGTGCCAGTCCGGCGCCCACGCGGGAGCGGGGGCGTGAGACTCCGTTTCTATCTCGGTCCCACGCTCCCGCGTGGGACCGCAGGTGCCCGTCCGGCGCCCACGCGGGAGCGTGGGCGCGAGAGACCCTTTCGCTGGCCCGGTCCCACGCTCCGGCGTGGGACCGCCTGCGCGCGCGGGTGCTCGGGCGTCAGCCGCCCGGGGCCGGCGGCGCCTGCGGGCTGAACGGGCGGGTGCCGCCGAACCCACCGAAGCCGCCGAACCCGCCGCCGCCGGGCACGCCCTCGACCGCCTTGCCGGGGCCGAAGTGTTCGCTCAGGTAGTCGAGCACGATGGTCTCGTCCTCCGGCGTCAGGTCCGGCATGCCCTGCTCGACCTGCATCCACTCCAGCGTGCGGTCCCAGCGCGTCCGCGTCATGTGCTGCTGGGTCACCATGTCGAGCGAATGGCAGGCGTTGCACATGTTGTAGACCAGGACTCGGCCCTCGCCCTCTGGCAGGCCCCCATAAGCGCCCCCATCGGCGCCCCCATCGGCGCCCCCATGGGCGGTGGAGTCCTGCGCGGCGGCGGGGGCGAGCGTCGCGGCGCCCGTCGCGGCGAGGGTGGCCGCGACGACGCCCCAGGCGGCCAGGCCGGCCGCACCCCTCAGACGCATGCGGCTAGACCTCGACCCGCACGGCGATGCGGTGCATGGCGTTGTTGAGGTAGCCCTTGGGGTTCCAGCCGACCGTGAAGGGCTGCATGCGGCCCTTGCTGTCGATGGCGCGGGCCCAGATCTCGTAGTAGCCCCGGGTCGGGAACTCGATCTGGGCGCGCCAGCGCTGCCAGGCATAGGGGTTCGGCGGCGGTTCCAGGGCGGCCTCGCGCCAGGTCTGGCCGAAGTCCGTGGTCACGTGCATGGCGGTGACGTGCTCGTCGCCGGCCCAGGCGTGGCCGCGCACCTCCAGCGTGCGGTGGTCGGTCGGCAGCGTGGTGCCGCTGGCCGGTGCGGTGATGAGCGACTTGACCGGCATGGACTCGATGATGCGGAAGTCCGCGCCCGGCACCTCCTCGCCCGGCGCCACCGGGTAGCGCGGCACCCGGTAGCTGGGCGCGCCCATCTTGGTGCCGTCGTGCACCTGGTCGCGCAGCTCGATGCGGGTGAGCCACTTCTGCGACACCGAGCCCGGCCAGCCCGGCGCCAGGATGCGCACCGGCGCGCCGTTCATCGGGTGCAGGGGGGCGCCGTTCTGCTCGAAGGCGATCAGGGTGTAGGGGTTCATCGCCTTCCACAGCGGCATGCCGCGCGAGATGGGCCGCTTGTCCGGGTCGCCGGACAGGTGGGAATCGGCGCCGTAGTGGGCGGTGTAGATCGCCTGCGGCTGCACCCCGGCGGCGCCCAGCACGTCGGCCAGGCGCACCCCGGTCCACCGCGCATTGCCGACCGCCCCGGTGGTCCACTGGTTGCCGCTGGCGCCGGGATTGAAGGCGGCCCGGCCGTTGCCGCCGCATTCGAGCTGGAGCGCATACTCCACCACCTCGAAGCGGCTGCGCAGGTCGTCCAGCGACAGCTCCAGCGGGGTGTCCACGAAGCCGTCGATGGTCACCGTCCAGCCCTCGGGGTCGACGCTGTCGGGCGGCAGGCCGTTGTTGCGGATGAAGTGGCGGGCGGTGGGCGTGATGTCGTCGTCGAGCAGGTGGGCCGGGGTTTCGGCGTTGAGCGGCCGGTCGTTGAGCACCCGCAGGCCGTCCTTGCCCTCGATGGTGAACTCCCCCGTTTCCTGCGCCAGCGCGGCCGGGATCAGGCCGCCCGGCATGCCGCGGTGGAACGGGATCGTATAGCCCAGCACGGCGCTCATGGTCGCTAGGCCGGCGCCGCGCAGGAAGCCGCGGCGGTCGGCGTAGGTGCGGCGGCCGAACACCAGGGCGTCGGCGCGTTCGGGGTCGGCGGCGTACAGTTCGTGCAGGCCGCGCTCCTGGGGCAGGCGGGTCATGGCGGGTCCTCCCTGGCTTTCGTCTTGGCGACGTTGTTTTGGCAGCGCAACAAAAAAGCGACAGGCCCGGGGTCTTGGGCTCAGCCGGACCGTTTTTGTTCGTGATTCCGGGAAGGAAACGGTAGCCGCCGACTCGCGCGCCGGTCAACGGCAAAGAATGAGGGTTCAACCCGATACCCGCAACTTCTCAGGCAGTATCCGGGCGGGGGCGGCGCGGCGCCCGTCGCATACACCCGGAGTCACCGGGGGCGTCCGGGTGCATACGACAGGCGGTGTCGGCCGGGTGCGGCGCTTAGCCCGGGCGCGGACCGCCGACGATCTTGTCGTCGTACAGCTTGGAGATCTGATGGCCGTCCAGTCCCAGGATCCCGGAGAGGATCTCCTCGGTGTGCTCGCCCAGGGTTGCCGCCCGCACGGGCGCCTCGCGCTCCGCCGCGCTGAACTCGAACGGGCTGCCCGGCACCAGGTATTCGCCGATGCCCGGCTGCTCCAGCATCTCGAACATGGGATGGTCGGTGCTGAAGTCCGGATCGGTCTCGATCGCCTGCTGGAAGCTGCGGAACTCCGACCAGGTGACGCTGTTCTCGTTGAACAGGGACGCGAAGTCCTCGATCCGGCGCGCGGCGAACCAGGGTTTGAGGATGGCGGTGATCTCGTGGCGGTGGACGAAGCGTTCGCCCTCCTTGTTGAGGTCGGCGCCCAGGCGCTCGCCCAGCGCCTTGAACTCGTCCGCCAGACCGGTGACCTTGCCCAGGCCGCGCCACTGCCGGTCGGTCAGCGCCACCAGCATGATCCGCTTGCCGTCGGCGGTGAGGAAGTCCTGGCCGTAGGCGCCGTAGAGCGCGTTGCCGTACTTGGGCCGGTCGACGCCGTTGACCATCACTTCGCCGATGATGCCCAGGTTGCCGAGCATCGCCAGGGCCACGTCCTTCAGCGCCAGTTCGACGAGCTGGCCCTCGCCGGTCAGGCGGCGGTGGCGCTCGGCGGCCAGGATCCCCAGCGCCGCCTTCTGGCCGGTGATGCAGTCCCAGGCCGGCAGCACGTGGGCGATCGGATCGGTCGACCCCTCCGGGCCGGTGGCGTGCGGGAAGCCGACCGCCGGGTTGACGGTGTAGTCCACCTGCGGGGCGCCGCCGCGCGCCCCCAGGATGGACACCATGATGAGGTCCTCGCGCTGCTTCTTGAGGGCGTCGTAGTCCATCCAGCCACGCACGCGCAGGTTGGTCAGGAAGATGCCGGCCTCCGGACCGGGGGCGCAGATCAGGTTGGTGACGATCTCGCGCCCCTCGGGGGTGGTCATGTCCACGGCGATGGACCGCTTGCCCTTGTTGAGCCCGGCCCAGAACAGGGACCGGTTGTCCTTCGTCACCGGCCAGCGGTAATGGTCCAGGCCGCCCTGGAGGCGGTCGAACCGGATCACCTCGGCCCCCATCTGGGCCAGCGTCATGCCGGCCAGCGGGGCGGCCACGAAGGAGGTCCCCTCGACCACCCTCAACCCTTGCAGGAGCTTCGCCACGTCGTATCCTCATCTGTCCTGATGTGCGCGGGTGCGGCCCCGCGCGCCGCCCGTCACCCGCCTAACTGTCGGCCCAGCGCACGGTCGCCTTCATGCAGACGTGACCGTCTCCGTTGACGGTCATCACGTCGTGCCCGCCGTCCGCGCGCGCGTAGGCGTGGATAGCGACGGTATCGAAATCGAACAGCGGGCGCACTCCCCTGAAGGAGTAGGACGCCGGCCTGCCCGAAGGCATGTGGCGGCGCGCCGCCTCCATCAGCGCCATGGCCTGCAACGGGCCGTGGACCACCAGGCCGGGGTACTTCTCCACGTCCATGGCGTAGGGGCGGTCGTAGTGGATGCGGTGGCCGTTGAAGGTCAGCGCCGAATACCGGAACAGCAGCACCGGGTCGACCGTCATCGGGTCGCGCCACGCCGGGTCGGCCGGGGCCTCGACCGGGGGCGGCGGCCGGAACGCCGTGGGCATGGCGATGTAGACGATGTCCTGCTCCTCCTCGACCGCCAGGCCGCGCGGCGTGGAGATGAGGTGGCGTACCGTCACGAACACCATGTCGCCGGCCTTGCCGGACTTCTCCTGCACGTCGAGGATCTCGGAGTCCCTGGTGATGGTGTCGCCGAGGCGCGGCGGGTCGTCGTGGAAGGTCAGGCGGCCGCCGGCCCACATGCGCCGCTCCAGCGCGATCGCCGGCAGGAAGCCGCCGCGCTTGGGGTGGCCGTCGGGGCCGACGTTGGACATGGTCGCATCGGGCAGGAAGTAGAGCCAGTGCCACAGCGGCGGCAGCGGATCGCCCGCGGCCGGGGTGACCGCGGCGTCGTTGAGCGTGGCCTGGAGCAGCTTGACGGGCACCGCCGTGACCTGGTCGGTGGTGGTCTGGGTGCGGCCGATGGCGGCGCGCGGGGCCTCGGTGTCGGGCGAGCCGGGCGGCGGGGTGGCGCTCATACGGGGTCCCTTTCGGCTGAGGGGGCGTCCAACGGGGGCGGGTGCGGCGGCGGCGGGTGCGCCGATGCCGTCAGAGAGTAGGGGCGGCCCGCAGGCGGGGCAACGGGGCACAGGCCGCGTCGGGACGCGTCGGGATCGGACGCACCGCTGTGTAGGTCCAGGCAGATGTGAGACTGGGTGAGCCGCGCTTGCACCGGGCTGGGGGCATGCCCCCAGCCCGGTGCGAATTCGGTTTATAACC
>NZ_JACIGI010000029.1 GCF_014197795.1 Roseospira goensis | reverse complement strand
AACGGGGCCTCCCTGGCAGTCTGTGTCGTGTCGCAACTACCAGTGTGTCAGACCGTCCCGTTGTCCGCCCCTCCCCGATTTTCCGTCATGAACCACTTTTTTCCCAATGAAGGAATGGTGCAAGCAGGACTCGCGGCCGGCCGTCACAGACGGCGACCGCGCCCCGACCGAGCGGGCAGATGAACGCGCAAAGAGCGTCGCACCGCTGCGGCGTCGCCGTCTTGGCGCCGGTTTTCCCGGGCGGGGACGCGCCCGCGCGGCCCCTCGGTCCTCATCTGTCCCGGTCGGGATCCGCATCGGCGCGACGACCCAACGCCCCCGGCGCGGCGGCCGTCACCCGCGGGGTCACGTCGGCGCGCGGGGCCGAACGCCACGGCTGGATCAGCAGGCGGTCGAGCCACTGCTCGCGCACATGGCGAAAGATGGGCAGCCCGATGGTCATGCCGTCGTGACCCTCCGCCGGCTGGGCGCGATAGGTCCCCAGCAGGCGGTCCCACCAGGGCAGGTTGAAGCCGAAGTTGCTGTGGGTCTCCTCCGGCCGGATCGAGTGGTGCACCCGGTGCATGTCCGGCGTCACCACGACCCAGCGCAGCACCCGGTCCACCCGCGCGGGCAGGCGCAGGTTGGCGTGGTTGAACAGGGCGGTGGCGTTCAGCAGCACCTCGAACAGCAGCACCGCCACCGCCGGCGGCCCCAGGGCCGCCACCACCGCCAGCTTCAGGACCATGGACAGCACGATCTCGACCGGATGGAAGCGCAGGCCGGTGCTGACGTCGATTTCGGTATCGGCGTGGTGCATGCGGTGCACGCGCCACAGCGCCGGCACGGCGTGGAACATGACGTGCTGAAGGTAGACCACCAGATCCAGGAGCAGAATCGACAGCACGACCGCCAGCGCCTCCGGCACCACCAGCACGTTGAGCAGCCCCCAGCCGCGCGCTTCGGCCTCCAGCGCCAGCCCGACCGCCAGCACCGGCAGAAGCAGGCGCAGCGCCAGCGTGTCCACCGCCACCAGCGCCAGGTTGTTGCCCCAGCGCAGCCAGCGCGGTTGCCGGCGCGGCCGGCGCGGCCGCACGGCCTCCCACAGCGCGACGCTCAGCAGGACACCGAGGAAGGCACTCAGGCGGACCAGCGGTTCCTGGCCCAGAAGCATGTCGGACATGGCTCTTCCGGCAACGAGTCGGGTCTGCGGGGCATATGAGCGCGGTCCGCGTCCGGGCAAGGGGCGGCGCGCCCAAGGCACCTTGCGCCGCACCCGCCGCCCCCCTACCCTGCGCGCCCACGGCCCCCCCATCCGGAGCCCCGCCATGCTGGACGGCCGACGCGTTCTTCTGATCGTCACCGGCGGCATCGCCGCCTACAAGACGCTGGAGCTGATCCGCCGCCTGCGCGAGCGCGGCGCCCGCGTGCGCTGCGTCATGACCGAGGCGGCGAAGCAGTTCGTCACCCCGCTGTCGCTGTCGGCGCTCAGCGAGGACAAGGTCTACGACGCCCTGTTCTCGCTCACCGACGAGCACGAGATGGGCCACATCGAGCTGTCGCGGGACGCCGACCTGCTGGTGGTGGCGCCGGCGACCGCCAACATGCTGGCCAAGATGGCGCACGGCCTGGCCGACGACCTGGCATCCACGGTGCTGCTGGCCACCGACACGCCGGTGCTGGTCGCCCCGGCCATGAACGTGCGCATGTGGCAGCACCCGGCGACGCAGGACAACATGGCGCGGCTGCGCCGGCGCGGGGTCGCGGTGGTCGGGCCGGACAGCGGCGACATGGCCTGCGGCGAGTACGGCCCCGGGCGCATGGCCGAGCCGGCCGCCATCCTGGAGGCCATCGCGCGCCGGCTCGGCACCGCCGACGGCCCGCTGGCCGGCCGCCGCGTGCTGGTCACCAGCGGGCCGACGCACGAACCCATCGACCCGGTGCGCTACATCGCCAACCGCAGTTCGGGCAAGCAGGGTCACGCCATCGCCGCCGCGCTGGCGGCGCTGGGCGCCGAGGTCACGCTGGTGACCGGCCCGGTCACACAGCCCGATCCGGCCGGCGTGCGGGTGGTGCCGGTCGAGAGCGCCCGCGACATGCTGGACGCCTGCCGCGCCGCGCTGCCGGTCGACGTCGCCGTCTGCGCGGCCGCGGTAGCCGACTGGCGGGTCGCCAGCAGCGCCGCCCAGAAGCTCAAGAAAGCTCCCGACGGCGACAGCCCCACCCTCACCCTGGCCGAGAACCCGGACATCCTGGCCACCCTGTCCGCCCCGGGACCGGACCGGCCGGCCCTGATGGTCGGCTTCGCCGCCGAGACCGAACACGTGATCGCCCACGCCCGCGACAAACGCGCCCGCAAGGGCTGCGACTGGATCGTCGCCAACGACGTCGGCGCGGCCGCTGGCACCTTCGGCGGCGACGCCAACACGGTCACCCTCCTCACCGGCGACGGCGAGGAGGGCTGGCCGCCGCTGGACAAGACGGAGGTGGCGGAGCGGCTGGCCCGGCGCATCGCCGAGACCCTGGGACCGGCGCCGTGACGGACACATCCCTGACGGTGCCGGTCGTGCGGCTGCCGCACGCTGCGGACCTGGCGCTGCCGACCTACGCGACCGCCGGGGCGGCCGGCGTCGACCTGCTGGCGGCGGTGACCGAGCCGCTGACGCTGGCGCCGGGCGCCTTCGCCACCGTCCCGACCGGGCTGGCCCTGGCCCTGCCGCCCGACCACGAGGCCCAGGTGCGGCCCCGGTCCGGGCTGGCCGCCCGCCACGGCGTCACGGTGCTGAACGCGCCGGGCACCATCGACGCCGACTATCGCGGCGAGGTCGGGGTCATCCTCATCAACCATGGGCCCGCGCCCGTGACCCTCGTGCGCGGTCAGCGCATCGCCCAGCTCGTCGTCGCCCCGATCGCGCGCCTCGCCTGGGCGCCGGTGGAGCGCCTGCCGGACAGCCCGCGCGGCGCCGGCGGCTTCGGCTCCACCGGGACCGGGTAACCCGGCCGGCGGTTGCGGCGCCCGGCCTTTGTCCCCAGATTCTCCCGCACTACGGCACGCGTGCCGAACCAAAGGCAGAAAACACGGAAGGCGAGCATGGCCGAGCACGACACCTCCCATCCGGAGTCTGCGGGCAGCGCGCCCGCCCCGGTTTCCGACCGTCTCATCGACGCCGCTCTGGGTCTGGCCGGCGAACGCGGCTGGCGCGGGCTGACCATGGCCGCGATCGCGGACCGGGCCGGCATCCCGCTGAACGAGGCGCTGAAGGTGCACGGCTCGCGCAACGCCGTGCTGCGCGCCATGGGGGAGCATGTCGACGCCGCGATGCTCGACGAGGCGCTGAGCTTCACCGAAGAGGACGGCGCCCGCGACCGCCTGTTCGACATGCTGATGCGCCGCTACGACGCCCTGGCGCGCTGGAAGCCAGGCCTGGCAGCGATCATCAAGGATCTGCCCTTCGACCCGGGCACCTTCGTTGTCTCCATGCAGGGCGTGCAGCATTCCATGGGCCTGGCGCTGGAGGCGGCCAGCCTGTCGGGGGATGGCCTCGGCGGCCTGGCCACGCGCCAGGGCCTGGCGGCGGTCTATCTGGCGACCATGCGGGTGTGGATCAACGACGACACCGCCGACCTGTCACAGACCATGGCGGCCCTGGACAAGAACCTGGACCGCGCCGACAGCGTCGCCAGCACGGTCTGTCGCGTGGTGCCGTGCCGGGAGCGACGCCGGCGCGACGACGGCGGCCGCGTCGAACCGGCCCCGGACGCGGATCCGGCCTGGACGGCGGGCGACGACGGCCCGGCCCCCGGCAGCGCGGAGGGCGGCGACGGCAAGGCAGGCCCGGGACCGGGCACCGCCCCCGCTTAGGTTCAGGGCCGCTCCGGGTTCCCGTGTGACGCTATTGTGCACTGCACAAAAAGCCGTTGACAGGCCGGATCGCTCTTTCTATCGTGAAGGCGGAACGAGAGGTCCGCCGCCCGCATGCCAGGGGTTGGGACGGACGTCGGACCGCCCTGCGCTCGCGCCACAGTTGGAGAGAGACCATGGCCAAGCAGCCCGAGTTTTTCGATTTCGATTTCACGAAGTACCTGCACGACATGAAGATCCCGGGCGTGGACCTGGACGCTATCGTGGAGAGCCAGAAGAAGAACGTCGAAGCCCTGACCAACGCCAACAAGCTGGCGTTCGAGGGCATGCAGGCGGTGATGCAGCGCCAGGCCGAGTTGCTGCGTCAGAGCATTGAGGAGTACGCCAAGACCGCGCAGTCCATGGGCGACATGAAGGACCCGCAGGAGGCCATGGCGCGCCAGACCGACCTGGCCAAGCATGCGTTCGAGCGCATGATCTCCAACATGCGCGAGATGTCCGAGTTGATGGCGAAGTCCAACAACGAGGTCTTCGAGCTGCTCAACAAGCGCTTCAGCGAGACGCTGGAAGAGATGAAGGGCATGATGGAGAAGGCCGAGGCCGCGCCGAAGACCGGCGCCGCGAAGAAGCCGGCCGGCTCCGCCTCCTGACCGCGCGCCGCGCGCCCGGGTCATCCCGCGCCGGAGCCCATCACGGATTCGGCGCCCGCCACGGCCGTCGTCCCCTTCCGGGGGCGGCGGCCGTTGGCGTCTCGGGGCGGCGGTGCCAGGCGACGGCCGGTGCGCAGGGCGGAGACGCCGCGCAAAAAACCGACTCGGGCGCTCGGAGTCTGCGGTCTCCCCCACCTGACCGCTTTTCAAACCGCGGGCCGCGTCCGTAAGGTGACGGGTGCGGTTCGTCCGTGCCCGCATCCGTCCCGACCGAGAGGCTCCGCCATGCCCCCCGCCATACCCCGCGCCGTGCCAGAGGCCGCCGTGTCCGAGGCCACCGCGCCCGCCGGCGCGCCCGCGCCGCCCTGGACCATCACCCTGGATGACGTGCGCAGCGCCGCCGCCCGCATTGCCGACGCGGTGCCGCCGACGCCGTTCCTGCACTCGCGCACCCTGTCCGACGTCACCGGCGCGGAGATCTTCGTCAAGTTCGAGAACCTCCAGTTCACGGCCTCGTTCAAGGACCGCGGCGCGCTCAACCGGCTGCTCGATCTGACGGAGGAGCAGCGCCGGGCCGGCGTTCTGGCGGTCTCGGCCGGCAACCACGCCCAGGGCGTGGCCTACCACGCCCACCGCCTCGGCATCCCGGCGGTCATCGTGATGCCGGTCAACACCCCGTTCGTGAAGGTCAACAACACCCGCACCCTGGGCGCCCGCGTCGAACTGGCGGGCGAGACGCTGGCCGAGTCCATGCCGCGGGGACAGGAGATCATGGCGCGCGAGGGCCTGACCTTCATCCATCCCTACGACGACCCCCGCATCATGGCCGGCCAGGGCACCACCGCCCTGGAGATGCTGGCGCAGGAGCCGAGCCTGGAGGCGCTGGTGGTGCCCATCGGCGGCGGCGGCCTGATCGGCGGCATGACGGTGGCGGCCCGCGCCCTGCGGCCCGATATCGACATCCTCGGCGTGCAGACGGAGTACTACCCCGCGATGGCCGACGCGCTCAGCGGGCGCAGCTCCCCCCTGGGCGGGCTGACGGTGGCCGAAGGCATCGCCGTCAAGGCCCCGGGACCGACCGCGCGCCACATCCTGGCCACCCAGGGTGTCGACGTGGCGGTGGTCAGCGAAGCCGCCATCGAGCGGGCCATCAACCTGTACCTGAACGTCGAGAAGACCGTGGCCGAGGGGGCGGGCGCCGCCAGCCTGGCCGCCGTGCTGTGCCAGCCGGAGCGGTTCCGCGGCCGGCGCGTCGGCCTGGTGCTCTCCGGCGGCAACATCGACCCGCGCATCCTGGCGTCCGTGATCCTGCGCGGCCTGACCCGCCAGGGCCGGCTCGGCACGCTGTCGGTGGAAGCCTCCGACACGCCCGGTCAGCTCGCCGCCGTGGCCGCCATCATCGCCGCCAAGGACGGCAACGTCATCGAACTGGCCCACAACCGGCTGCTGCCGACCATGTCGGCCAAGTGCACGGACCTGTCGTTCACGGTCGAGACCCAGGGGCGCGCCCACCTGGAGGACATCGCCCAGGCTATCCGCGATGCCGGCTACCGGGTGTGGCAGATCAGCGAGGCACCGGACCTGGGCTGACCCGGCCGACCCCGCGCATGCCGCGTTTCGCTTGAGCCCGTGTGCACGCCAAGGGTAAAGTCCGATCAGGCGCATGGCCCGAACCCGGCCGTTCGGGTGGCGGCGCCGACGGAATGCGGAGTAAGGCGGGTCATGACCATCGCAAGCGGCCTTGAGGTTACGTTGTCTCCCCAGGAAGCCCTCATCTACACCATGGTGCTGGCCTCGGCCGTCGACACCAGCGTCAAGGACGAGGAACTGCGCACGATGAGCGGCATCGTGCGCGGACTGCCGGCCTTCGACGGCTTCGACCCGGACGGCGTGCCCGGCGCCGTCGAGAGCTGCATGCAGCTCATCTCCTCGGGCGAACACGGGGTCGAGGAAGCCATCGCGGTGATTCGCAACAGCCTCCCGCCGAAGCTGCGCGAGACCGCCTACGCGCTGGCGCTGGACGTCATCGCGGCGGACGGCAAGGCCGAGCAGGAGGAACTGCGCCTGCTGGAGATGCTGCGTCACCGCCTGGACATCGACCGTCTGGTGGCCGCCGGCATCGAACGCGGCGCCCGCGCCCGTTGGACCCGGGCCTGACGCACGTGACCGACCCGGACGCCGCGGCGCGCCCGTCACTGGCGGGCCAGCGCCTGGGACTGATCGGCCTTGGCCTGATGGGGCGCCCGATGGCGCGCCACCTGAAGGCCGCCGGGGCCACCGTCACGGTCCACAACCGCAGCCCCGGGCCGGTCGCCGCGCTGGTGGCGGCGGGCTGCGCCGCGGCGCAGACGCCGGCCGCTGTCGCCGCCGCCGCCGACGTCATCGTTCTGATGGTGACCGATACCCCGGCGGTCGAAGCCGTGGTCGGCGGCCCCGACGGGCTGTTGGCGGCGCTGCGGCCCGGCACCGTGATCGTCGACATGGGCACCACCGCCGTGCTGGAAACGCGCGCGCTGGCCGAGCGGGTGGGCGCCGCCGGCGGGGCCTGGGTGGACGCCCCGGTGTCCGGCGGCCAGGCCGGCGCCGAAGCCGCCGACCTGACCATCATGGCGGGCGGGACGGCCGCGGACGTGGCGCGGGTGCGGCCCGTGCTGGCGGTGCTGGGCCGGCACCTCACCCACGTTGGCGGTGTCGGCGCGGGACAGGTCGCGAAGGCCGCCAACCAGGTCATCGTCGGACTCACCATCGGCGCCGTGGCCGAGGGACTGGCCCTGGCCCGGCGCGCCGGCGTCGACCCGGCCCGCGTGCGCGAGGCGTTGATGGGGGGCTTCGCCGCCTCGCGGATCCTGGAGGTGCACGGCCGGCGCATGGTGGAGGGCGCGTTCACGCCGGGAGGCCGCGCCACCACCCAGCGCAAGGACATGGACCAGGCGCTGGCATTGGCGGCGGCCCTGGACCTGGACCTGCCCGCCACGGCCCTGAACCGGGCGCTGTACGACCGCCTGATCGCGGCCGGCGATGGGGCGCTCGACCACGCCGCGCTGATCCGGGTGCTCGACCCCGACCCGCAGGCGGGCTGATCCGGTCGCCGCACGCGTCGCTCCGGCGAGCCGGCGCGCAATCGCACCAAAAAGGCGCATACTGGCACCGACTTTCTTATAGTGTGTGGGGTCCGGGGTCGGTCCGACGGCAATTGCGGACGAATGCAAGCTGAAATTATTTACGTTTTTCAGCAATTTATCCTATTGTTCGCAACAACTCCGCATGGACTACCTCGTAGGGCAATGAATTCGATTGATTTTTTCGGCAAGCTGGATGAAGTTTCATGGTTAGGGGCGTCGGCGTGACCCGCCCGCCGCGCCTCCACGAACCCGGCAGCATTCCGGATCCGGCAAGAATGCCAGAATACTAAAAGACTGGTCCTTGGGGGGACGCCGACACCCGCCGGCCGCGTGGGCGGAGGCAACCGGCGCGGTGGCCCGTGCGTCGCGTGACGACGGTCCGATCGGCGCCGAAGAGGATGGAGGAGTGTGCCGTGAAGCCGTGGGGCTGGCTCTTGGCGAGGTTCCTGCCGCCCAAGGGACCCGGGGACGGGGCCTCCGCCGCCCAGGACGGGCGCCGCGAGGTGCCGGGCCCGTCGCCGTCGTCGTTGCTGCCCCCGGACATCTCCCACCGCGACATCGTCGATCACCTTCACGCCGGCCTGGTCGTGCTGCGCGGCGGGACCATCGTCTACATCAACCGTGGGTTCTCCCGCCTAACGGGCCGCCGGCCCGACCGGCTGCTCGGCAGCGACCTGACCAGCCTGTTCGTGGATGACGACCGGGCCAGCGTGCAGGGTTGCCTCGACGACCCGACCAATTGCCACGACGACCGCGTGCGGCCGTCCGTCGTCTACCGCCTGCGCCGCCTGGACCGGACCGAGCCGATCAGCGTCACCCTGCGCGCGGTGCCGCTGAGCGGCAGCGCGGCCGACAGGGAGGCCGACAGCGGCGCCGGGGCGGTCGGGACCGCCGGGCTGCCGGAGCGGGCCAACGGCGAGCGGTTGTTGCAGGTCACCGTCAGCGACGCCACGCACGAGGCCGAAATGGCCCGCGCCCTGCGGGAGAGCGAGGCGCGCTATCGGGGGCTGTTCGAGAACGCCCTGGAGGGCATCTACCAGACCACCCCCTCGGGGCGCTACGTCAACGTCAACCCGGCCCTGGCGCGCATCTACGGCTTCGACAGCCCGGAGGCGCTGATCGCCGCCCGCACGGACATCGCGCGCCAGACCTACGTCGATCCCGAAACGCGCCTGACCTTCACCCAGCTCATGGACCAGGACGGCGTGGTCGAGAACTTCGAGGCCCAGGTGTTCCGCAAGGACGGCTCGGTGATCTGGATCACCGAGAACGCCCGCAGCATCCGCGACCAGGACGGCGAGATCCTGCTGTACGAAGGCACGGTCGAGGACATCACCGAACGCAAGCAGGCAGAGGCCGACCTGCGCCTGATGGCCAAGGTCGTCAACAGCGTGCACGAGGGCATCGTCATCATCGACCGCAACCGCCTGGTCTGGGGCGCCAACGAGGCCTACCAGCGCATGACCGGGCGCGACGCCGCCGACCTGCTGAGCCGGCCGGCGCGGCTGACCACGCCGGAACTGCACGAACCGAACTTCGAGGAGACCGTGCTGGCCCGGGTGGAGCGCGAGGGCCACTGGCTGGGCGAGGCGTGGGGACCGCGCCGCAACGCGCCCCCCTTCCCCATGGAAATGTCGGTGACCGCGGTGCGCGACCGCGACGGTGCGCTGACCCACTACGTGGCCGCCTGCACCGACATCACCAAGCGCAAGCGCGACGAGGAGCACATCCGCTTCCAGGCCAACTACGACATGCTCACCCACCTGCCCAACCGGTACCTCATCATGGACCGGCTGGAACAGGCCATCCTCAAGGCCCGGCGCGACGGCACCCGGGTGTGCGTGCTGTTCCTCGATCTCGACCGGTTCAAGAACATCAACGATTCGTACGGTCACGCCGCCGGCGACGAACTTCTGAAGCTGGTGGCGCGGCGCCTGCGTCAGGTGGTGCGCATGTCCGATACCGTCGGCCGCCTCGCGGGCGACGAGTTCATCATCGTGCTGTCGGACGTGGCCGACGGCAACGTCGGCGACCAGGTGGCGGAAAAGATCATCGACGTGCTGTCGGAGGCGTTCCAGATCCTCGATGCCGAACTGTTCTGTCTGCCGTCGATCGGCATCACCTATTTCCCGGACCAGGCCGAGTCCGTCGAGGAGCTGCTGCGCAACGCGGATGTGGCGATGTACCACGCCAAGCACTCCGGCGATCGCAGGTTCCTGACCTTCTCGGAGAGCATGGCGCATCGCTCGGTCGAGATGATGAACCTGGAGAACGATCTGCGCCACGCGCTCAATCGCGACGAGCTGGAGCTGCACTATCAGCCCAAGGTGGCGCACGACGGCCGCACCCTGGTCGGCGCCGAAGCCCTGATCCGCTGGCGCCATCCCCGCCTCGGGCTGGTGGGGCCCGGCGATTTCATCCCGCTGGCGGAGGAGTCGGGGCTCATCATCCCCATCGGGCGCTGGACCCTCGCCACCGCCTGTCAGCAGTTCATGGAATGGCGCGCCCAGGGCATCGCCCCGCCCAGCGTCTCGGTCAACGTCTCGGTGCGCCAGTTCAACGACTCCGCGCTCCTGGAGACGGTCCGGGAGGTGCTGGACCGCACCGGCGTGCCGGCCGGCTGCCTGGATCTGGAGATCACCGAAAGCGTGATGACCGGCGACGTCGAGCGCGCGGTGGCGACCCTTGGCGCGCTCAAGGCCATGGGGGTGACCCTG
The DNA here is from genome assembly GCF_014197795.1 of Roseospira goensis. Taxonomy (GTDB): domain Bacteria; phylum Pseudomonadota; class Alphaproteobacteria; order Rhodospirillales; family Rhodospirillaceae; genus Rhodospira; species Rhodospira goensis. Next base: position 35,211 of record NZ_JACIGI010000029.1, on the reverse strand, counting down.
TCCATCGACGACTTCGGGACCGGGTACTCATCCCTGAACTACCTGAAGACCTTCCCGATCGACACCCTGAAGATCGACCAGACGTTCGTGCGCGACGTCAGCCGCGACAGCAAGGACGCCGCCATCATCGCCACCATCGTGTCGCTGGCCCGCAACCTCGGATTCAAGGTGGTCGCGGAAGGCGTCGAATCCCTGGAGCAGATGGAGTTCCTGCGCGACAACGAATGCTCGCTGTTCCAGGGCTACTGGGTCAGCCGCCCCCTTCCCGTCGCCGATTTCTGCATCTATCTCAGAGAGAACCACACCGTCGGCCCCGCCGAGCCGATCTGACGGCGCCGGCCGGAGGTTACGGATCGGCATCGGCGACGGGGATCGCCACGGACACACCGCCGGCACGCTCACCCGCGGCGTCACCGCCCACGTCGGGACCGTCACCGGTGGTCCCGGTGCCGGCGCGGCTGTCGTCCGTGTGGTCGCTGTTGTCGCTGTCGTCGCTGTCGTCGCTGACCTCGACCGCCAGAGTCTCCACGTGGCGGCCGTCCTCCGAGACCGCCAAGGCCAGCCGGCCGTGTTTGAGGGCCAGCGCGGCCTCGCCGAACAGCTCGCGGCGCCAGCCCTCCAGGGCGGGGACGGCGGCCCGGTCGTCCGCGGCAATGCGTTCCAGGTCGGCGCTGGAGGCCACCAGCTTCTGCGCCACGCCGGCGGCCTCGCACTTCATCTTCAGCAGCACCTTGAGCAGGTCAATGATGGGACCGAGCCCCTGCGGCAGGTCCTCCCGCATCGGCGGCCGGGGCAGGCTGTCGAGCGGCCGTGCCCGGGCCCGCTCCAGGGACTCCAGGATCTCGCGGCCGTAGCGTCCCTCCGCCTGGCCCCGCGACATGGAGCGGACCTGCGACAATGTCTCCACCGTCTCCGGGTTCTGGACCGCGATATCCAGCACCGCCTCGTCGCGCATCACCCGCTGGCGCGGCAGGTCGCGGGCCTGGGCCTCGCGCTCGCGCCACGCCGCCAGCTCGATGACGGCGGCCAGCACGCGCTGGGAACGGCCGCGCACCTTCAGCCGACGCCAGGCGTCCTCGGGATCGGTCTCATAGGACGACGCGTCGGTCAGCGCCGCCATCTCCTCGTCCAGCCAGCCGGCGCGCCCGTTGGCCGCCAGCATGGCGGCCAGCTTTTCGTAGACCACGCGCAGATGGGTGACGTCCGACAGGGCGTAGGACAGATGCTTCTGCGACAGGGGGCGACGCGACCAGTCGGTGAAGCGCATGGTCTTGTCGATGCGCGCCTTGGCCAGCTTGCTCGCCAGGGTCTCGTAGCCGACCTGCTCGCCGAAGCCGCACACCATGGCCGCCACCTGGGTGTCGAACAGCGGGCGCGGCAGCTCGCCGAGCATCTGATGGAAGATCTCCAGGTCCTGGCGGGCGGCGTGGAAGACCTTCAAGGTGCCGGTATCGCGCATCAGGTCCTTCAGCGGCTCCAGGTCGATGCCGGGGGCCAGGGGATCAATGCACCGCGCCTCCTCCGCGCCCGCGACCTGCACGAGGCAGAGTTGGGGCCAGTAGGTCTTCTCGCGCATGAATTCTGTGTCGACGGCGACGAAGCGCTCGCCATGCAACCGCTCGCGAAAGGCGGTCAACTCTTCCGATGTCTGGATCAGGGCCATGGTCGCCTTCTATCCTTCCGCGCCGGGGAAGGCAAGAACGGCGCGCCGGCGCCGGTCGGGCGCGGTGCTGGCACGCGTCCGCCCCCGCGCCCCGCCGGGGTCGATTGACCGACCCCGACCCCGGTCGGCTCAGCGCCCTACTTCAGGTAGGAATCGAGGATGTCCGTGTACGCGTCCGTCTCGCGAAAGGCTTTCAGCGTCTCGTCGAAGCGGGTCACGAACGCGTCATCGACCACCTGCGGAGAGAAAAACGCGAAGTACTCGGTCTCGGCGATCGGCTTGTCGATGTAGGCGTGGACCTGATCCTGAATACCTTGCTGCTTCATGATGTGCAGGCCGTTGATGAGGTCGCAGACAACATAGTCCACGCGGCCGGCCATCAGTTTCTTGAAGTTGGTCTCGTTGTCGTCCGCTTCGGCGAACTCGGCGTTCTCCTTGTAGAAGGCATCGAACTCCGGATCATAGGCGTAACCGCGCACCACGCCCACGATGCCCGTCTTGAGGTCGTCCCAGCTCGCGAACGGCGTTGCATCGCGGTCGGCCGCCCGCACGAACACCGCCCAGCTCGACTCCACCAGCGGCGTCTCGGGGTACAGCAGAATGGCCGCGCGCTTCTCGTTGTAGGCGCCGCTGTAGACGCCGGCGACCCGCCCCGCGTTGATCAGCTTGATGGCCCGGGTCCAGGGCACGGCGTCGATCGAGTCGATGGTCACGCCCATCTCGGCCATCACCGCCCGGATCACATCGGTTGACAGGCCGGTAACCTCACCGTCCTGCGTGTACTCGTAGGGGGGCCATTCGTCCGTGGCGAAGGAGACGGATGCGGTCTGGGCCGACGCCGCGACCGCGAAGGGAATGCTTAGGGCAATCGCAAGGATCAGCGCTCTCATAGGGGACCTCCGACAGAGTCCGTGGAAACACGAGAGGTGAGATCACGAAATCGGCGAGCGGATCCGCGCCTCACATCCGGCCCTCACTGACCGCCATACGCGAATAATATGCGAGACATTCATCTCATATTTCGCATTGGCTACACTGGCCAGTCGAAACGCCGAACAAACCTTGCGAAGTAGCAGTTAATATTTTGCGAAGGTCCGCGCCCGCTCGATCGGTTACGATCGCGGGTCAGGGGCCGACGGCATCGAACCGGGGAAAGTTCATGGCGATCCGCACCAGCCGGCGATAGCGCTCGGAGTCCTGAAACGCGCGCAATGCGGCATCGAAGCGAGCCACGAAATCCTGCCCGATGGTCCGCTTCGAGAACATCGCGTAGTAGCGCGTTTCCTGGATCGGCCGGTCGGCATAGACATGGACCTCATCCTCAAGGCCCATCACACGGAGCAGGAACAAACCGTTGCGATGGTCCGCGACGACGTAGTCGACACGCCCAGAGACGAGCTTGAGAAAATTGTGCCGGTTCTCGTTGACCACCTCGAAGTCGAGGTGGCGCTTGTAGAACAGATCAAAGTCGTCGTCGTAGCGGTAGCCCCGGACCACGCCCAGGCGGCCCTTGGTCATGTCGGCCCACGACTCGAAGCGCAGCCGCTCCTTGTCGGCCGCCCGGACGAACACGACCCACTGCGACGTCACGAGCGGCGTCTGCGGATACCACAGCGTCTCTTCGCGCGACCGGATGTGAGCGCCGCTGAACACCACATCGGTCCGGCCGGCCTCGGTCATGGTCACCGCGCGAGACCACGGGTAGACCGACAGGCTGGCGATCTCGACACCCATGGAGTCCAGGACCGCCTTGAGAATCGCGACCGACACGCCCTCGATCTTGCCGTTGACGGTATACTCGTAGGGTGGCCATTCGTCCGTGGCCACCCGCAGCGCGGTGCCGGAGGCTCCGGCCTGTGCCGTCGCGACCAGGATCAGACTGAACACAAGTGCAACGACCCAGCGCATTTAGAGCACTCCCTGGCTGTACGGCCATACCGCAAAAAGTCAGGCTTCCGTAATACTATCCTCGGACCAGAAATACCCTCAAACCGAAATGGCGCCGATTCTCCAGAACTTCGTGGCGCGGTTGAATGGTCATCCCAAGGCGCTCTTCGGCACCCTCGTGTCTAACGTCGACAGGTGAACAAAGCGTTGCCTGGCCTTTTCCGGAGCGTCGGCGAGGTTCGCCGCCGACCCGACTGCCGGCGACGACCCGGCGTGCCCTTGCCATGCCCGCCCACGCGCGGCCGGCCGGCCCGAAACCCTTGGTCGGATCAAACAGGTCCCAGTACCCTCCGTCATTTCGTTCAACCGCGACCGGAGGCCGCGCCATGAAACCCATCCACCGCATCCTGCTGACCGGGGCCGCCGGGGCGCTGGGCCGTCAGATGCGCCCGGCCCTGCGCCGGCACTGTACCCACCTGCGGGTGACCGACATCGCCCCGCTGGACCCGCCGGAGGCCGACGCCGCCGACCGCGAGGAGGTCGTCCAGGCCGATCTGGCCGATCCCGCCCCGGTGCGCGACCTGACGCGGGACGTGGACGCCGTGGTCCACCTCGCCGGCAAGGGCATGGAGGCCCCGTTCCAGGAGATCCTGCGCGGCCACATGCTGGGACTCTACAACGTGTTCGAGGGCGCGCGGCAGAACGGCGTGCGCCGGGTGATCTGGGCCAGCTCTATCCACGCCGTCGGCTACTACCCCTTCAGCCAGGTGCTGGACACCCGCACCCCGCCGCGCCCGGACACGAACTACGGCGTCGCCAAGGCGTATGGCGAGGGCCTGGCCCAGTACTACTGGGACAAGTACGGCATCGAGGCCGTCTCGATGCGGATCTGCTCCTGCTTCCCGGAGCCGCGCGACCGCCGCATGCTGTCCACATGGCTCAGCTACGCCGACCTGGAGCGCCTGATCGGCGCGGCCCTGACCTGCACGCGCCCCGATCACTCGATCATCTACGGCGTGTCGGCCAACACCCATGCGCCCTACGACAACCGCACCGCCGCCCACATCGGGTTCCGGCCGCAGGACAACGCCGAACTCTACCGCGAGGCCGTCGAGGCGGCCAACCCGCCGTACGGTCCGGGCGCCCCGGAGATCGCCACCCACGGCGGCGCCTTCGCCACCTTCGGCCACTTCGACGACGGAGACGATTGAGGGGCGCGGGGGCCTTCCGTCACGCCCGGCCGCCGTCGCCGGCCCGCATCGTCGCCAGCACACGGCGCATGAGGTCGAGGAACTGGCCCTGTTCGGCCGCCGACAGGCCCGCGAGGGCCTGCCGGTTCTGCGCCTGCGCGGCGTCGGTGGCGGGCGCCTGGAGCGCCCGCGCGGCGTCCGTCAGCCACACCTGCTGGGCGCGCGCATCCTGGGGGTGCGGCGTGCGCACCACCAGCCCGTCGCGCTCCATGCGCGCCAGCGTGTTGGCCATCGTGGCCTGTTCCACATCCAGGCGCTCCAGAAGCTGCTTCTGGGTCAACCCGTCCTCGGCCCACAGTTCCAGCAGGGTCATGAACTGGGCCGGCGCCAGGCCGAGCGGCCGGATGCGCCGGTGCAGGCCCTGGGCGAACAGGCGCGCCAGGTGGTTGGCGAGGTAGCCGGCGGACTGGGTCTTGTCGAAGGCGGACATCGGGGATGGCGGCGGACGGATGACGGCGCCCATCCTGGCCCACCGGGTCCCGCCGCTCCAGCCCCAAAAAAGGGTTCATCACGGAAAATCGGGGCCCGCGTCGATCACCGGCCGGACGCCTTCCCCCTTTATGGAGGAGACTGGGAGGGGGTCGGGCGGCACAGCGCCCCATGGACGGCGCCCGCCATGAACGCATCGGGTGTGCGGGCTGCGCCCTATGCACGGCTCCGGCAACACCGGGACTCGCCTCGCGCGTCGACCTCTGTCACCATGAAAGGGATGGGTGCACGACCGGCACCCGGCCCCGACGGGGTGTTATGGCGGCGGGACCAACCGGATGCCGGTCCGCGTGGTGCAGGGACACGCCGACCGATGACACACCAATCGCCGACACGCCAATCCGCGGCAGACGACCGCACGCCGAGACGACGCAAGACGAACGTCTTCGTCATGGGTCTGGACCCCTTCAACCTGAAGCTCCTGCGCGCGGTCCGCAATGCCGACGCCTACGCCTTCCACGAGCTTCTGACCCTCGACGAGATCGTGTCGTCGCCACGCTTCGACGTGCCGGCCCTGCTCGACAAGGCGCGGGCCACCCTGCGCGCGTTTCCGGACCCGGTCGACGCCATCGTCGGCTACTGGGATTTCCCCAGCGTGCTGATGATGCCGATCCTGCGCCGGGAATGGGGCCTGCGGGGGCCGAGCCTGGAGAGCGTGCTGCGCTGCGAGCACAAGTACTGGAGCCGGCTGGCACAGGCCGAAGCCGTGCCCGACCTGGTGCCCCCCTTCGCCCTGGTCGATCCGTTCGCGGTCTCCCGGCGCGATCCACCGCCGCTGGACTATCCGTTCTGGCTCAAGCCGGTGACCGCGCATTCCTCGCTGCTCGGCTACCGCATCCGTACCCGCGGTGACTTCGCCCAGGCGCTCGACGCCATCCGCGCCGGCATCCACCGGTTCACCGACCCGCTCGACGCGCTGATGGGGTACGCCGACCTGCCCGACGCGGTGGCCGGCCTCGACGGCCCCCAGTGCATCGCCGAAGCCATCATCTCCCAGGGCCGGCAGTGCACCCTTGAGGGCTACGTCTTCGACGGCACGGTGGAGATCTACGGCATCGTGGATTCGATCCGCGGCCGCAACCGCTCCAGCCTGGAGCGGTACGAGTACCCCTCCAGCCTGCCGGAGCGCATCAAGGGGCGCATGCGGGACGCGGCAACACGGGTGGTCGCGCATATCGGCCTGACCGATACCCCCTTCAACATGGAGTTCTTCTACGACCGCGACCGCGACGCCATCGCCCTGCTGGAGATCAACGCCCGCATCTCGAAGTCCCACAGTCCGCTGTTCGACAAGGTGGAGGGCGTGCCCCACAAGGAAGTGATGATCGACGTGGCGCTGGGCCGGCGGCCGGACTATCCGGCCCGGCGCGGCCGCTTCCGCTATGCCGCCAAGTTCATGCCCCGGCTGTACGGGAACCACGACGACTGGGTGGTCTCGCATGCGCCCGATGAAGCCACGCTGCGGCGCCTGGAGGCGCGCGTCCCCGGGGCCGAGATCGAACTGCACGTGAAGCCGGGGATGCGGTTGGCGGACATGACCATGCGCGACCCGTACAGCTACGAGCTGGCGACCCTCTTCCTGGGTGCCGACAGCCGCACGGCCCTCAAGCGCGACTTCGCGCGGCTATGGCGCCTGATCGACCTGCGCTTCGACGGACAGGAGGGAGTCGCGGCATGACCCCCCGCCTGCATCACCGCACCGACCTGCCGCACCGGGTCCGGGCCATCGAGACGGTCTGGATCCCGATGCGCGACGGCGCCCGCCTCGCCGGCCGCCTGTGGCGGCCCGACGACGCCGACGATCATCCGGTCCCGGCCATCCTGGAGTACATCCCCTACCGCCGGCGCGACCTGACGCGGCATCGCGATTCCATGATGCACCCCTACGTCGCCGGCCACGGCTACGCCTGTCTGCGCGTCGACCTGCGCGGCAGCGGCGACTCCGACGGGGTGCTGACCGACGAATACCTGCCGCAGGAGCTGGACGACGGCTGCGACGTGATCGCCTGGCTGGCCGCGCAGCCCTGGTGCAGCGGCCGGGTCGGCATGATCGGCATCTCCTGGGGCGGTTTCAACGGCCTCCAGATCGCCGCCCTGCGCCCGCCGACCCTGGGCGCCATCATCACCCTGTGCTCGACCGACGACCGCTACGCCGACGACATCCACCACATGGGCGGGTGCCTGCTGGGCGACTCTCTCTCCTGGGCCTCGGTGATGTTCTCCTACACCGCGCTGCCGCCGGACCCGGAGGTCGTGGGCGACCGCTGGCGGAGGATGTGGACCGAGCGTCTGGAGGGCAGCGGGCTGTGGCTGGAGACCTGGTTGCGCCACCAGCGCCGCGATGCCTACTGGCGCCACGGCTCGATCGCCGAGGACTACGGCGCCGTGACCTGCCCGGTGATGGCGGTGAGCGGCTGGGCCGACGGCTATTCCAATGCGGTCTTCCGCCTGCTCGCCAACCTGCGCGTCCCGCGCCAGGGGCTGGTCGGGCCGTGGAGCCACAAGTACCCCCACATCGGGGTGCCGGGCCCCGCCATCGGGTTCCTGCAGGAATCGATCCGCTGGTGGGACCACTGGCTGAAGGACCGCGACACCGGCCTGATGGACGAGCCCATGCTGCGGGTGTGGATGCAGGACAGCGTCCCGCCGACCGCCAGCTACACCCACCGCCCGGGCCGCTGGGTGGCGGAGCCGGTGTGGCCCTCGCCCAATATGCGGGTTCAGCGTCACGCGCTCACCCCCTGCGGCCTCCTGCCCGCCGGGACCAGCGGCGCCGACGTGGCGCTGCCGGTGCAATCACCGCTGACGCTGGGCCTGTTCGCCGGCAAGTGGTGCTCCTACGCCGCCGGCCCCGACCTCGCGCACGACCAGCGCCAGGAGGACGGCGGCGCCCTGGTGTTCGACAGCCCGCCCCTGACGGAGCCGCTGGAGATCCTGGGGGCCCCGGTGGCCACCCTGGAGGTGTCGAGCGACAAGCCCCTGGCCATGGTGGCGGTGCGGCTGTCGGACGTGGCGCCGGACGACAAGGCCACGCGGGTGACGTACGGCATGCTGAACCTGACCCATCGGCAGTCCCGGGAGCATCCCGAGGCGATGCAGCCCGGCCGGCGCGAGACCGTCACGGTCAAGATGAACGACATCGCCCAGACCTTCCCGGCCGGCCACCGGGTGCGGTTGTCGGTGTCCACCTCCTACTGGCCGCTGGCCTGGCCGTCGCCGGAGCCGGTGCGCCTGACCGTCCACACCGGGGGCAGCGCGCTGGCGCTGCCGGTCCGCCCCCCGCGCCCCGAGGACGAAACCCTGCGCGCGTTTCCGCCGCCGGAGTCCGCGCCGCCGGCGCCGCGCCGGGTGCTGGAGCCGGGCCATCACAATTGGATGGTCCACCGCGACCTTGCGGCGGACCGCTCGGTGCTGGAGGTCATCAACGACAACGGGGTGGTGCACCTGGAGGACGTCGACCTCACGGTCGAGAATCGCGCCTTCGAATGGTACGAGTCGGTGGGCGACGACGTGCTGTCGGCGCGCGGCGAGACCCACCTGGTGCGCGGCCTGCGGCGCGGCGGCTGGGCCGTGAAGGCCGACACCCGCACGGTGCTGACGGCGACGCCGACCACGTTCCGCATCACCGCCCAGCTCGACGCCTTCGAGGGCGACGTGCGGATCTTCAGCCGCAACTGGGACGTTACGCTACCGCGCGATTTCGTATAATAGAGCCGATTTCGAACGTGAATCGGCTCTACATTATTGATTTTCCAGCCGATTATCGCGACAAACCGAAGTCGTGCCGCGATTCCGGTTTGTCGCAATCGGCTGTAAGTGTCGGATCTTGCCCTGACCCGTCAGGACAAGATCCACGCCGCTTCGCGGCGCCATCCGGCGCGGCCGCCCTACAGTGCGACGTAGACGTAGAACCAGCCGAACAGGAACAGCCACACGACATCGACGAAATGCCAGTACCACTCGGCCGCCTGGAGCCCCAGGTGCTTCTCGGCCGAGAAGTGACCGGCGCGGGCGCGCACCAGGCACACCAGCAGGAAGCACACGCCAACAAAGACGTGGAAGCCGTGGAACCCGGTCGCCATGAAGAACACCGACGGATAGATGCCGTCGGTGAAGGCAAAGGCGGCATGGGCGTATTCGATGACCTGGAGCACCAGGAAGGCCGCGCCCAGCAGCGCCGCCCCCGCCAGGCCCAGCACCAGCCGGCGGCGGTCGCCGGTGTCCAGACCGCCGCGTCCCCACATCAGCACGCCGCCCGAGGTCACCAGCACGACGGTGTTGATGAGCGGCAGCCCCCAGGGATCGAACACCGCCATGTCGCCCGGCGGCCAGCGTTCCACCACCGGGCTGAACAGGAACGCGTTGTGGAAGTAGGCCCAGAAGAAGGCCACGAAGAACATGACCTCCGAGGCGATGAACAGCCCCATGCCGGTGCGCAGCCCGAACCGGACCGGCCGCGTATGATGCCCGCCGGCGCGCGATTCCCGCACCACGTCGCGCCACCACAGCGCCATGGTGAGCACCACCACCGCCAGCCCCGCCAGCAGGATCCAGGGCGGGCCGTCGTGCATGACCTCGACCCCGCCGTAGGCCATGACGAAGGCCCCGATCGCGCCCAGCACGGGCCACGGGCTGGGATTGACGAGGTGGAACGGATGACCGGGCGCGTGGCCGGCGGAACTGCTCTCGGGGCTGCTCATGGCGGGGTCTCCCTGCGGGCCGGCGGGGCGCGCCCTCGTCAGGTCGCGTCTTGGGTCAGGTCGCGTCTTGGGTCAGGTCGCGCCGTAGAAGGTGTAGGACAGCGTGATGGTGCGCACGTCGCGGGCGCGCACGTCGTCCAGCAACGCCGGGTCGATATAGAACAGCACGGGCATGTCGACCGCCTGCCCCGGCTCCAGGCGCTGGCGGGTGAAGCAGAAGCAGTCCACCTTGGTGAAGTAGCGCGCCACCTTGGCCGGCGTGACGTTGAAGGTGGCGGTGCCGGTGATGGCGCGGTCGGCGGTGTTGACCGCGTGGTAGCTGGACAGCGCCTGCTCGCCCAGGCTCACCGTCACGGCCCGGTCGTTGGGCCGGAACCGCCACGGCAACTCGGGGTTGACGTTGGCGTCGAAGCGCACCGTGATCGGCGGCGCGTCCGCGGGCACGGCGGCGCTCGCCCCGGCGTCGGCGCCGTCGGCCGCCACCTGCGGCGTGCCACCGTAGCCGGTCACCTGGCAGAACACGCGGTACAGCGGCACGGCGGCGAACGCCAGGCCCACCATGCCCAGCGCGACACCGCCGAGCACCAGGCCGATGCGGACGTTGGCGCGGGCGGCGGGGCGGCGATCGGCGGACGGGTCCATGGCGGCTCTCCTCCCTCCGGGGCGGTGCTGGTTACTCGGCGTGGGCGGTGCGGCCGCGGATGATCGGCGGCTGCTCGAAGGTGTGCATCGGCGGCGGCGAGCTGACGGTCCATTCCAGCGTGGTCGCCCCCGGTCCCCACGGGTTGTCACCGACGCGGCGGCCCCAGGCGAAGGCGTGCACCACCAGCACCACGAACACGAGGGTGGCGAGCAGCGCGATGCCGGCGCCGATCGACGAGACCATGTTCCAGGCCGCGTAGGCGTCGGGATAGTCCGGGATGCGCCGCGGCATGCCGGCGATGCCCGAGAAGTGCATGGGGAAGAAGGTCAGGTTGACGCCGAGGAAGGTCAACCAGAAGTGGAGCTTGCCGAGGGTCTCGCTGTAGGCCCGGCCAGTGATCTTGCCGAACCAGTAGTAGAAGCCGGCGAAGATGCCGAACAGCGCCCCCAGCGACAGCACGTAGTGGAAGTGGGCCACCACGTAGTACGTATCATGCAGCGAGATATCGACGCCGGCGTTGGCCAGCACCACCCCGGTCACGCCACCCACCGTGAACACGACCAGGAATCCGATGGCGAACAGCATCGGGGTGCGGAAGTGGATCGAGCCGCCCCACATGGTGGCGATCCAGCTGAACACCTTCACCCCCGTCGGCACCGCGATGAGCATGGTGGCGGCGATGAAATAGGCCCGCGTGTCCACGTCCAGGCCGACGGTGTACATGTGGTGCGCCCAGACCACGAAGCCGATCACGCCGATCAGCACCATGGCGTAGGCCATCGGCAGGTAGCCGAACACCGGCTTGTTGGAGAAGGTCGAGATCACCTGACTGATGATGCCGAAGGCCGGCAAGATCATGATGTAGACCTCGGGGTGCCCGAAGAACCAGAACAGATGCTGGTACAGCACCGGATCGCCGCCGCCGGCCGGGTCGAAGAAGGTGGTGCCGAAGTTGCGGTCGGTTAGCAGCATGGTCAGCGCCCCGGCCAGCACCGGCAGCGCCAGCAGCAGCAGGAACGCGGTGACCAGGATCGACCACACGAACAGCGGCATGCGGTGCATGCGCATGCCCGGGGCACGCATGTTGAAGATCGTCACCAGGAAGTTGATGGCGCCCAGGATCGACGAGATCCCGGCGACATGCAGGCTGAGGATGGTGAAGTCCACCGCCGCGTCGACATGGCTGACGGTGCCGGCGAGCGGGGGGTAGAGCGTCCAGCCGGTGCCGGGGCCGAAGCCGGTCAACTGGCCGATCACCAGCAGCGCGAAGGCCGGCGGCAGCAGCCAGAAGCTGATGTTGTTCATGCGCGGGAACGCCATGTCCGGCGCCCCGATCATCAGCGGCACGAACCAGTTGCCGAAGCCACCGATCAGCGCCGGCATCACCATGAAGAAGATCATGATGAGGCCGTGCGAGGTCACGAACACATTGTACTGCTGGTGGTTGTCCTGGAACACCTGGACGCCCGGCACCGCCAGTTCCAGGCGGATGACCATCGACATGGCGCCGCCGATCAGGCCGGCGACGATCGCGAACACAAGGTACATCGTGCCGATGTCCTTGTGGTTGGTGGAGAACAGCCAGCGCCGCAGGCCCCAGGGGGCGGCGGAATGGTCGTGGTCCGCGGGCTGGCCGGCGGCGGCGGTGGGATCGTCCCTCATGGATCGCTCGTCCCTGGGCTGTGAAGGGGCGGGGTCAGCGGGCGGCGAGCGCAACCGGCGGCGGCCCGCCGGGCGCGGGCGCCGCTGGCACCGGTGGCGCCGCGTGCGCGAACTCGGCCCGCGCCGACTCCACCCAGGTCTCGAAGTCGTCCCGCGGGACCGCGCGCACCTCGATCGGCATGAAGCCGTGGTTGACACCGCACAGTTCCGAGCACTGGCCGTAGTAGACGCCCGGCGCCTCGATCCGCACCCAGGTCTCGCTGATGCGGCCGGGCACGGTGTCGCTTTTCACCCCCAGCGCGGGCACCGCCCAACTGTGGATGACGTCGCTGGCGGTCAGCAGCAGGCGGACGGTGACCCCGACCGGGAGAACCAGGGGTTGGTCCACGGCCAACAGGCGCGGCTCGTCGGGCGCCAGTTCCTCCGGGTACTTCATGAAGGAGGTGAAGCCGAAACCGCCGTGGTCCGGATACTCGTAGGACCAGTACCACTGATGGCCGACGACCTTGACCGTCATATCGGCTTCGGTGGTCCGATCCATATAGTAAAGAAGATTGAACGACGGCACCGCCACGACCAGAAGTATGGCGATCGGAATCACCGTCCAGACGATCTCCAGCGGCGTGTTGTGGGTGCGTTGCGAGGGCACCGGGTTGCGACGGTGGTGGAAGCGCCACATGGCGAACCCCAGCAGGCCCATCACCAGCACGGTAATGCCCACCATGATCCAGGTGAGGAAGCCGTGCAGGTCGTCGATACGGGCCATGGTCGGGGTGGCCGCCGGCTGCGACCACATCTGCCAGGGCGTCGGTTGCGCCGCCAGGGCGGTCGCCGGCAGCACCGCCAGCAGGCCGGCCGCCGCCTGCATGACCCGCCGGACCCTGCCGGGCCGCCCGCGGCTCCACAGAGCGCCGGTCCGGAGTCCCCGGTTCTGGTCGCCGTCTCGGTCGCCGTTTTGGGCGCCGTTTCGGTCGCCATTTCGGTCGATCATGGCGGACCTCCCCTCCTGCGTGTCCTCCCGCGGACCTGCACGCCGGGACGGCGGGATCCGGTCACGGGACGGGGGCGGCGAGCCGACAGGATTGATTCTTCGTTCTGCGCCGTTGCGCGCCCGTGCCCTCACCGACCGAGGGGGGCACCCCATCCCGTGACCCCGTCATCATGACGACTCCGTCATAGTCCGACAAGGCCGATCGGACATTTTTGTTCCGACCCCGGGCTCATCAAAACGGGATGCGACCGCCTATCCCTCTCCATATCGGGAGCGATTCGCCTCCGCGCTGAACATTGGACGCAGTCTCATGTCATGGTTATGGCCGAAGAAAACTTTAGGAAACCGTGGTTCACCGCGACTCCTGCCCGAACGAATGGGGCGCCGCGCGACTCGACCCACCCGTTCGGGCGGCCCCGACCGCGAGTCGCCGTCTGACCAGCCCGCTCGGACACCGTGGTTTCCCGTCCGCCGAGCGGCCGCGCGACGCTGACGGTTGCGCCCGGCATCCATCCCGCGTTGACTGCGCCAAGCGGCGCGCGCGTCCGGCCGGCGCCTCGCACCGCCCGGTCCACGGACCCGCGCCCTCCCCGCCCCCGAGGAGACCACCGCCCATGCGACGCCTGAGCAACACCAAACTGGCCCTGCTTCTGGTCGCGGTCTGCGTCCTGCTGTACCTGTCGATGGTGGGCAAGATCCTCACCTTCGGGTTCTGAGCCCGCGCCGCCCCGCCGCGCGCCGCGCCACGTCAGGGAGTCCCGCCGCCATGGACACCGCCGCCGTCCTGCCCCACGTCAACGCCGGCCTCAACGCCCTGTCCACGGTGCTCCTGGTCGCCGGCTATGTCTTCATCCGCGCCGGCCGGCGCGACGCCCACCGGGCCGCCATGCTCGGCGCCCTGGGCGTCTCGGCGGCCTTCCTGGTCAGCTACCTGACCTATCACTTCACCGCGCCGATGTTCGTCTTCCCCGGCACCGGCCTGATCCGGCCGGTCTACTACACGATCCTGACCGTGCATGTGGTGTTGGCCATCGCCATCGTGCCGCTGGTGATCCTGACCGTGTTGCGGGCCTGGCGCGGGGTGTTCGCGCGCCACAAGGCCATCGCGCGCTGGACCCTGCCGCTGTGGCTGTGCGTCACGGTCAGCGGCGTCGTGGTCTACCTGATGCTGTACCAGCTCTACGACCGGCCCGCCTGACATGCCCCGCGAAACTTCGGGGTTAATCGAGCCTATCCTTTCGGGTGAGGATCAGGGTGGGACGGCCGCGCAACGGTCTCCCCAAGGATCACCGCCCAGGCAGGGAGGGCACGTCATGACGCTGGCCCACTACATGGAGCTGTGCAAGTTCCGCATCGGCACCATCATCGCGCTCACCGCCGTGATCGGCTACATGGCCGTCTCGGAGACCGGCAGCGTCGACGCCGCCACCGTGGCCGTGCTGGCCCTGGTCATGGTGCTGGGCTCGGCCAGTTCGTCGGTGTTCAACCACCTGTACGACCGCGACCTCGACGCCCTGATGAAGCGGACGGCACGCCGCCCGCTGGTCGCGGCCAGCGCGGCCGACCGCCGCCGCGCGCTGGCGTTCGCCGCCCTGCTGCTGGCCGCCGGCGTCGGCCTGGCGGCGGTGGCGCTGAACTGGGTGGTGGCGGCGCATCTGTTCCTGGGTGCTTTCGTCTACGCCATCGTCTACACGGTGTGGCTGAAGCGGCGCACCTGGTGGAACATCGTCGTGGGCGGCGCGGCCGGGTCGTTCGCGGTGCTGGCCGGGGCGGCCGCCGTCGACCCCGGCATCTGGCTGCTGCCGCTGCTGATGGCGATCACCCTGTTCCTGTGGACGCCGCCGCACTTCTGGGCGCTGGCGCTGCTGCTGCGCGACGACTACCGCGCCGCGGGGGTGCCCATGCTGCCGGCGCTGGTGGATGGGCGGCGCAGCGCCGTCGCGATCCTGGCGAACGCCGTGCTGCTGGTCGGCTCCGCCGCCCTGCCCTGGATCCTGGGGGAGCTGGGCGCGGTCTACGGGCTGCTCAGCCTGCTGTTCGGACTGCACTTCCTGCATACCGCCGTGGCCCTGCTGCGGGATCCGGACAACCGGGCGCTGGCGCGGCGCACCTTCTTCGGCTCCATGGTCTACCTCATGGGGGTGTTCCTGGCCGTGCTGCTGGACCGCCACCTGCCGATGCTGTGGAGTTGAGCCGGTGCGGACGGCCCTCCTCCCCGCTCGCGGACCCGCCGGCGCCGGCGCCGGCGCCGACGCCGACCGCACCCGGCCGCGTGCGGTGGCGCTGTGGCTGCTGGCCTGCGCCGCCCTGGTGGCGCTGATGGTGGGGCTGGGGGGCCTGACCCGCCTGACCGAGTCGGGCTTGTCGATCGTCGACTGGCGCCCGATCACGGGCATCCTGCCTCCCCTCGGCGAGGCCGACTGGCAGGCGCTGTTCGCGCGCTACCAGCAGTCCCCCGAGTTCCGCCTCGTCAACACGGACATGACCCTGGACGGCTTCAAGGGCATCTTCTGGCTGGAATACCTGCACCGCCTGCTGGGCCGCCTGATCGGCCTCGCCTTCCTGGGGCCGCTGGTGTGGTTCTGGGTCCGTGGGGCGATCCCGGCGGGCTATCATGGCCGGCTCGTCGCGCTGTTCGGTCTGGGCGGACTGCAAGGCGTGCTGGGCTGGCTGATGGTGCAGAGCGGCCTGGTGGACCGCCCGGACGTCAGCCACCTGCGTCTCGCCGCTCACCTCGGCCTCGCGGTGGTCATCTACGGCGCGCTGCTGTGGGTGGCGTTGGACCTGTGGCGCGGCCCGCCGCCCGCGACCCACCCCCCGGGTCGCGCGCCCGCGATCACGGCGACCCGACGGCTGGCCCGGCTGGCGCTCGCGCTGACGGCGGTTACGGTGCTGGCCGGGGCGCTGGTGGCCGGGCTCAAGGCCGGCCTGAGCTTCAACACCTTCCCGCGCATGGCCGGGCAGTGGGTGCCGGACGGCCTGGGCCACCTGGCGCCCTGGTGGCGCAACCCGATCGACAACGTCATCACCGTGCAATGGCAACACCGCCTGCTGGCCCTGCTCACCCTGGCGGCGGTGCTGGCCACCGCCTGGGCCGGACGCCGGGTGCCGGCCGCCGGCGCCGACCGCTGGCCGCTGCGCCTGCTGACCCCGGCCGCGCTGCTCCAGGTCGGGCTGGGCATCGCCACCCTGCTGCTCCTGGTGCCGATCCCGCTGGCCGTCGCCCACCAGGCCGGCGCCCTGGTCCTGGTCACGCTGCTGGTCTGGACCCTGCACGTCGTGCGGCCGGCGCCCGGCCGGGCCTGACCGCGGCCCCGGTGTCGCGGTCCAGCGGTCCCCTGTCATCTTCTCTTGACATTGACCCCCACGGCGCGGTTGACACGTCTCCAGGCACCGCGGATAATGTGCGATCAGGAATCATCCAATCTCAAGGACTTATCCGGTTGGTCGCAGGGGATTGGCGCACAGACCCCGGTCCTGGCTGATCGCGGCGGCGACGGGCTCCTGTCCGCCGCGCAGTGTCTGTTGCCTGCGCCCGTCATCTCTCATCTGCGTTGGGGAGGCCGCTCATGCGGATCGTTCTGGTCCAGCCCAATTATCACTCCGGCGGGGCCGAAGTGGCCGGCAACTGGTCGCCGGCCTGGGTCGCGTATCTGGCCGGGTACCTGAAGGAAAAGGGCGGCTATACCGACATCCGGTTCATCGATGCGATGACCGACGACATGACCGAGGAGCAGCTCCGCGCCGCGCTCGCCAAGGAACAGCCCGACATCGTCGGCACCACCGCCAACACCCCGGCGATCTACAAGGCCGAGGAAGTGCTGAAGATCGCCCGCGACATGTTCCCGGGGGTGGTCACCGTGCTGGGCGGCATCCATGGCACCTTCATGTACCAACAGGTGCTGCGCGAGGCCCCCTGGATCGACGCCGTGGTGCGCGGCGAGGGCGAGGAGGTGTTCCTCAACCTGGTGCGGTCCGTGGACGCCGGCGAGTGGCCGGGCGCGCGCGGCCAGGTCAAGGGCATCGCCTACGCCGAGGGCGACAAGGTCATCGCCACCCAGGCCGAGACGCCGATCCGCAACGTCGACGACATCGTCGCCGACTGGAGCGTGCTGGACTGGGACAAGTACATCTACATCCCGACCGGAACCCGGGTCGCCACCCCGAACATGGCGCGCGGCTGCCCGTTCACCTGTTCCTTCTGCTCGCAGTGGAAATTCTGGCGCGACTATCGGGTGCGCGACCCCAAGAAGGTGGTCGACGAGATCGAGACCCTGGTGAAGGAGCACAAGGTTGGCTTCTTCATCCTCGCCGACGAGGAACCGACCATCAACAAGCGCGCCTTCGTCGCCTTCTGCGAGGAGCTGAAGGCCCGCAATCTTGGCGTGTTGTGGGGCATCAACACCCGCGTCACCGACGTCTTGCGCGACGAGGACCTGCTGCCGTTCTACCGTGAGGCCGGGCTGGTGCACATCTCGCTTGGCACCGAGGCGGCGGCCCAGCTCAACCTGGACCTGTTCCACAAGGAAACCACGGTGGCCCAGAACAAGAAGGCCATCGACCTGCTGCGCGCGAACGGCATCGTCACCGAGGCCCAGTTCATCGTCGGGCTGGAGAACGAGACGCGCGAGACCATTGAGGAGACCTTCCAGCTCTGCATGGACTGGAACCCGGACATGGCCAACTGGTCCATGTTCACGCCCTGGCCGTTCTCCGACCTGTACCGGGAGATGGGCGACAAGGTCGAGGTCCACGATTTCTCGCAGTACAACTTCGTCACCCCGATCATGAAGCCCAACGCCATAGACCGCGGCGAGCTGCTGGACGCGGTCATGTCGTGCTACCGGCGCTTCTACTCGAAGAAAGCGCTATTCAGCTACCCGTGGGTGCCGGGCGACAAGGTGCGCCGCAAGTACCTGCAGGGCTGCCTCAAGGCCTACATGCTCAGCGCCTTCAAGCGCCAGTTCTACAACCTGGGCAAGGTCGGCTACTGGGGGCCGCACACCATCAAGAAGGTCAAGTTCGCCTTCGACTGGTCGCGCAAGCTGGAGGCCACGCCGGACGCCACCGCCACTGACGGCTGGAAGACCGCCTCCAAGAAGAAGCAGGAGGAGATCGAGGCCGGCATCCGCGCCTATACCGAGGCCGGCAAGCCGCTCGACCGTACCCAGAACCAGGACACCGGGACCAAGGTCATGGCCTGCGGCGGCGGCGACGAGCAGATGAGCGAACACGCCATGCTGTCGGCCATGGGCGGCTGCGGCGGCGGCAACGACCAGCAGCTCTCTGAACACGAGATGGCGGCCGCCATGAAGCCCTGCACCAGCGGCAAGGAACCGGAACTGGAAGAGGCCGGGGCGCGGCGGTAACCCCCCCCAACGGCCCGCGACAACGCCCGCCCCGGTGTCCCGCGACGCCGGGGCGGTTGGCGTTTGGGGTGGACCACAGCGCCCCTACTCCAGCTTCAGGGTCACCCACACCGTGCCGGCGGCGGCCACGAAACAGGCCACGGCCGAGAGGGCCGCGATGATCCCGCCGCCGTCGCCCGGATCGGCGCCCGGATCGGCGCCCAGGGCGGCGACGGCATGCCAGCCCTGCTGCACCCCGAGCACGGCGAACAGGACGGCGACGGCGTAGAAGCTGAGGCGGATGGCGAGCATGGGGACGGACGGGCTCCGGTACGGCGGGTGGCTGCCGCAGGGTTAGCGCGGATCGCGATCAATCGGAACCACGATGTGGTTCGGATTGATCGCGTGACTCCGCGCGACCTATATGAGTCTCAGCCGATTTTTGCGGCAAACCGAAATCGCGCCGCGAGTCCGGTTTGTCGCAATCGGCTGTAATACCGGCCGACGAATGAACCGACTTCATTCAGAGGCCGGTATCAAACCCCCAAATGCCGATGCTGCACGTCGGGCGCGGCCAGCAGGGCCGCCGGCGTGCCGGTCCAGACCACGCGGCCCTTCTCCAGGATCGCCATGCGGTCGGCCACCCGGGCCAGGGCACTGACGGTCTTGTCGATCACCAGGATGGACAGCCCCTCGGCTTTCAGCCGCCCCAGCACGGCCCAGATCTGGTCGCGGATCACGGGCGCCAGGCCCTCGGTGGCCTCGTCCAGGATCAGCAGCGCCGGATTGGTCATCAGCGCCCGGCCGATGGCGAGCATCTGCTGTTCGCCACCGGAGAGCTGCCCGCCCAGGCTGTCGGCGCGTTCGGCCAGGCGCGGGAACAGGCCGTGGACGCGGTCCAGCGTCCAGGGCTCCCCCGTCGCCGAACCGGGCGCAGGCGGCCGGGCGGTCGCCACCAGGGTTTCGCGCACCGTCAGGGTGGGGAACACCCGTCGGCCCTCCGGCACCAGCCCCAGGCCCAGGTGGGCGATGCGGTGCGGCGCCAGCCCCGCCAGGTCACGGCCGCGCCATACGACCCGCCCCGCCGTCGCCGGCATCAGGCCCATGATGGTGCGGACCGTCGTCGTCTTGCCCATGCCGTTGCGGCCCATCAGCGCCACGACCTCCCCCGCCGGCACGGTCAGGTCGACGCCGAACAGCACCGGGGTGCGGCCATAGGCGGCCGCCACCCCCTCCAGGGCGAGCAGCGGCGCGGTCATGTCCCCGCCTCCTCGCCGAGATAGGCAGCGATCACGCGCGCGTCGCCCCGCACCTCGGCCGGCGCGCCGGAGGCCAGCACGCGCCCGCCGTCCAGCACCGTGACCCGGTCGGCCAGGGCGAAGACCACGTCCATGTCGTGCTCGACCAGCAGCATCGCCACCGTGCCCTTCAGCGACCGCAACAGGTCTACCATGCGGTCGGAATCCTCCGCCGCCATGCCGGCCATGGGTTCGTCGAGCAGCAGCAGACGCGGCTCGCCCGCCAGCGCCATCGCCAGTTCCAGCTTGCGCTGATCGCCGTGCGCCAGTGTCGCCGCCGGCCGGCCGGCCAGCGCCGCCAGCCCCACCCGGGCCAGCACGGCGCGCGCCGGGTCGCGCAGGCGGCGGTCGCGGCGCGCATCGGCGAGGAGGCGGAAGCTGTGCCCGGCGTGCGCCTGCACCGCCAGCGCCACGTTGTCCAGGACCGAGAACTCCCCCAGCACCGAGGTGATCTGGAACGACCGCCCCAGCCCCAGCAGCGCCCGTCTGTGCACCGCCAGCCCGGTGATGTCGCGGCCGTCGAACAGGATACGGCCGGCGTCCGGGCGCAACTCGCCGGCGATCTGGGCCACGGCAGTGGTCTTGCCCGCCCCGTTGGGGCCGATGAGGGCGTGCACCTCCCCCGGCATCACGGTCAGCGACAGGCCGTCCGAGGCGGTCACGCCGCCGAAGGACTTGACCAGCCCGACCAGCTCCAGCAGCGGCGTCATGGGTTGCGCTCCGGCCCGCCCGGCGGCCGCTTGCCCAGCAGCAGGCCATGCAGCCCGGCGCGCGCGTACAGCACCACCAGCACCAGCGCCGGCCCGAACACCACGCGCCAGTGCTCGGTGATCCCGGCGAGCAGGTCCTCCAGGCCCACGAACGCCAGCGCCCCCAGCACCGGCCCTACCAGGGTGCCCATGCCGCCCAGGATCACGATCACCAGCAACTCGCCGGAGTGGGTCCAGTGCAACAGGGTGGGCGAAGCGAACTCGGCGTGGTTCACCGCCAGCGCGCCCGACAAGCCGGCGAGCGCCCCGGCCAGGGTGAAGGCCGCCAGACGGTAGCGCGTCACCGGCACCCCCAGCGCCCGCATGCGGCGTTCGTTCTGGCGCGCGCCCTGCAACACCAGGCCGAAGCGGCTGTCCACCAGCCGGCGCAAGGCCAGCAGCACCACCGTCAGCAGGCCCAGGCAGAGATAGTAGAACAGGGTGCGGTCCCCCAGCACGTCGGCCCCGGCCAGGGTGTTGCGGCCCCACAGGAGCAGACCGTCGTCGCCGCCGTAGGCCTCCAGCGAGACCATCAGGAAGTACAGCATCTGGGCGAAGGCCAGGGTGATCATGATGAAGTGCACACCCCCGGTGCGCAGCGACAGCGCCCCGATGACCAGCGCCGCCAGCCCGGAGACCGCCATCGCCAGCGGCCAGACCAGCAGCGCCTCGTTGCTGCCCGACAGGGTGAGGCCGAACAGCACCAGCGGTTCGCCCATGAAGGCGTGATGGGCCAGGATACCGACCACATAGCCCCCCACGCCCACGAACGCGGCATGGCCGAAGCTGACCATCCCGCCGTAGCCCAGGATCAGGTCCAGGCTCACGGCGGCCAGGGCCAGGATCAGCATACGGGTCGCCAGGATGACGTAGAACGGCTCGCCGATCGCCGTCAGCAGCGGCGGCAGCAGCGCGAGCACCAGCAGGGCGACGGCGTAGACGATCAGACGCGGCCGGGCGGAGAGGGGACGACGCTCAACCATGGGCCGGGAACAGTCCCTTGGGCCGCCACACCAGCACGGCCGCCATCAGGATGTAGATCGCCATCGCCGCCAGGCTGGCGCCGGCGCCGTCCGCGGTGGCGTCGTCGGTCACCAGCCGCAGCACCTGGGGCAGGAAGGCGCGGCCCAGGGTGTCCACCAGCCCGACCAGCAGCGCCCCGGCCAGGGCGCCGCGGACGGAGCCGATCCCGCCGATGACGACGACGACGAAGGTCAGGATCAAGATGCTTTCGCCCATGCCGGCCTCGACCGCCAGCAGCGGCCCGGCCATGGCCCCGGCGAGCGCCGCCAGCGCCGCCCCCAGCGCGAACACCCCGGTGTACAGCAGGGCGATGTTGACCCCCAGGGCGTCCGCGGTCTCGCGGTCGCTGGCGCCGGCCCGAATGCGCATGCCCAGGCGGGTGCGGGCGATCAGCCCCCACAGCCCCAGCGCCACCAGCAGCCCCACGGCGATGATGACCAGACGGTAGACCGGATAGGGCACGCCGGGCAGGAGTTCGACGGTGCCGGACAGCGCCTCCGGGATCGCCATGAACAGCGGCTGGCGGCCCCAGAGGATCACCATCAGCTCGTTGAAGAACAGAATCAGGCCGAAGGTCGCCAGCACCTGATCCAGGTGGTCGCGGTCGTACAGGTGGCGCATCACGCCGCGTTCGATGACCGCGCCGACCAGCGCCGCCGCCGGCACGGCTGCCAGCAGGCCGAGCAGGAAGCTGCCCGTGAAGGCGGTGACGGTGGCGGCGACGTAGGCGCCGATCATGTACAGCGAGCCGTGGGCCAGGTTGATGAGGCCCATGATCCCGAACACCAGGGTCAGGCCCGAGGCCATCAGGAACAGCATGACCCCGAGCTGAAGCCCGTTCAGAACCTGTTCGATGAAGAGGAGCATTGGAAATCGAAAGATGGTCGCGGGTCGGTGGTGATCGGAGATCCCTCCCTCACTTCATCGCGCATGCGGCCGCGTAGGCGTCCACGTGATCCTCGAAGATCACGCCTTGGACTTCGTTGCGCAGGGTGCCGTCGGGGTCCATCACCGCCTTGCGCAGGTAGATATCCTGCACCGGGAAGTTGTTGGTGCCGAACCGGAAATCACCGCGCGGGCTGGCGAAGTCGGCCTGCTTGAGCGCGGCCGCGAAGGCGTCCAGATCGGACAGGTCACCGCCGGTGGCCTCCAGCGCGGCCCCGATGGCGAGGGCCGCGTCGTACCCCTGCTGGGAATAGATCGTCGGCACGGCGTCGTATTCCGCCCGGTAGGCCGCGACGAACGCGGCGTTGACCGGCGTGTCCAGGTCCGGGCTCCACTGCGCCGAGTTCAGCATGCCGTCGGCCGCCGCGCCGACGGCGTTGAGCAGCTTGTGATCGGCCGAGAAGCCGGAGCCGATGAGCTGGACGCTCTCGCCCAGGCCCGCCTGGTGGACCTGCTTCATGAAGTTGATGCCCATGCCGCCGGGCAGGAAGAAGAACACGGCGTCCGGCTCCGCATTGCGGATCCCGGCGATCTCGGCGGCGTAGTCCGACTGGCCCAGGGTGGTATAGACCTCGCTCACCACCGTGCCGCCGGTGTAGAAGCGCTTGAAGCCGGCCAGGGCATCCTTTCCGGCCGGATAGTTGGGGGCCAGGATCACCATGCGCTCGAACCCGGCATCGGTGGCGTACTGGCCCATGGCCTCGTGCAGGTTGTCGTTCTGCCAGGCGACGTTGAAGTGGTACGGATGGCAGCCCTTGCCCGCGAGCTGCGACGGCCCGGCATTGGGGCTGACGTAGATCACGCCGTCCTTCACCACCTTGGGGATCACCGCCAGCGCCACGTTCGAGAAGATGATGCCGGTCATGATCTTGACGTCGTCGCGGGTGACGAAGCGTTCGGCGATCTCGCGGCCCTTGCCGGGATCGCGGTCGTCGTCCTCCACCAGCAGGTTGACCGGCACGCCCCCCAGCGCCCCGCCGCCCTGCT
The DNA here is from genome assembly GCF_014197795.1 of Roseospira goensis. Classification (GTDB taxonomy): domain Bacteria; phylum Pseudomonadota; class Alphaproteobacteria; order Rhodospirillales; family Rhodospirillaceae; genus Rhodospira; species Rhodospira goensis. The sequence continues at coordinate 11,576 of NZ_JACIGI010000029.1, read as the reverse complement.
TGATCGCGAGCCGGAAGCCGTCGCGCACGTCGGCGCCCAGGTAGCCGGCCTTGGTCGACAGGGTGGTGACCATGCCGATTTTCACGGGGCCGACCTTCGCCGGATCGTCATCGGCGGCCCAGGCGACGGAGGCGGCGGGCGCGGCCAGGGCCAGCGGCACGGACAGCGCGGCCGCCAGGGCGGCGCGCAGAGCGGGCATCGTCATCGGTCGGAGTCCCCCTGTTCGGTCGATCGTGGCGGGCGGCGCGGCTCCGGGGATCCGGGGCCTTGCCGTCCGCGCTGCGGCCAGACATACCGGAAAGCCAATGAGGATGCCAGGGGGCGCCCGCGAGCCGGACGCCGCGCCATGCACGATTGCGGCGCGTCATGGACAACGCCTGGCCGTCGCGTCCATCATGAAGGGTTCGGCCCCAGCCCACGGCCCTGGATCAGTGCACGAGGGCAGACCGTGATCAACCTGACTCACGCCGTGTTTTGGATTGATGATGTGACTCTGCGCTGAATCAAAGAGTTTGGGCGGAGTCACGCCCCGCACGGAGGACGACCATGAGCACGTCGACCACATGGGTTCTGGTGGCGGACGCCACGCGCGCCCGCGTGTTCGAGGCCACGGGACAGCCCCTCGACCTCGCCCGCACGCCGGTTCACGAGATGACGGCCGCGGATCCGCCCAGCCGGGACATCGCCAGCGACCGCCCCGGCCGCACCTTCGAGAGCGTCGGCGATCTGCGCCATGCCAAGGAACCGCCCACCGACCCGCACCGCCACGAAAAACGCCGCTTCGCCCATGCCATTGCCGGGTTGCTGGAGCGGGGCCGCACCACGGCGGCCTTCGATCGGCTGGTGATCGTCGCCCCGCCGCAGATGCTGGGCGACCTGCGCGATGAACTCAGCGACCCGCTGCGGGGCTTGGTCATCGCCGAGGTGGACAAGGACCTGTCGATGCTGCCGCCGCACGACCTGGCCCCCCATCTCGCGGCGCTGATGGCACGCTGAGGGACCGCGCGGCGGCTCACTTCCCAAGCAGGCGGTCGACCTCTTCCTGCGTGAGGCCCGGCCCGCCCTCGGCCGCCGGGTCCACGCCCGCGGGCGCGGCGGCCGGGCTCTCGATGGGCGTTTCGCTGACCCGCAGCGTGCCGGGCGCCAAGGTGGTCAGCCGGGCCAGAAGCGCCCGCACCTTGCGCACGCGCTGGCCGCTGATGTCCTGGAAGGCGCAGGACTCGATGATGGCCTCGATGCGCAGCCGCATGGCGTCGTCCGGCGCGCGTTCCAACAGCAGTTCGGCCAGCCCCAGGATGCGCGTCGCGGCGCGGTCCTGCTCCGCCAGCACCGCATCGAGCTGAGTCACGGCCGCACGCAGTGCCCCATCGACCGCACGCGGGTCCGTCAGGGCGGGCGGCGGCCGCCGCCCCGCAGCATTGAGCCGGTCCGGCCCCCGGGCCATGTCTTGCTCCCCGTGCCCCGGCGTCAGTGGTGGGCCGTGTCGTTCCACGGCCCCTGGAAAGGCAGCACCCTACTGCGCGGTCCAGCCGCCGTCCACGGGGAGAACGACCCCAGTGATGTTATGGGCGACGGGATGACACAACCAAGTCGTAACCGCGCCGATCTCTTTCGGGTCAGAGGTGCGAAGCGAAGGTTGCTTTTCACTCAACAGACTGCGTATTCCGGCTGCTCTGTCACCGCCCAGTTCGGCCGCCCGCGCCTGAATCTGCGGCTCGATGATCGCGGTCTCGGTCCAGCCCGGGGCGATGCAGTTCACGGTGACCCCGCCGCGGGCGCGATCCCCGGCGTCCGCGTACTCCAGCGCCGCCACCTTGCTCAGGCCCACCAGCCCGAACTTGGCCGAGACATAGGGCGCCTTGTGCTTCGAGGCGACCAGGCCGTGCACCGACGCGACGTTGACCACTCGACCATAGCCGCGCTCGGCCATCGTCGGCAGCGCGCGACGCAGGGTATGGAACGCCGCCGACAGGTTGACGTCGAGAATCGCGGACCAGGTCTCGGGCGGCACCTCGGCCAGCGGCGCGGTCTTCTGGATGCCGGCGTTGTTGACCAGGACGTCGGCACCGCCCCAGCGCGCCACCCCGTCCATCAGGGCGTCGATGCCGGCCGCCGCGCGCAGGTCGTGATCGAAGAAGCACACTTCGGGCGCCCCGGCCGCCGTCACCGCGTCCATGGCGGCCTCGGCGGTGGCCGAATCGGCCAGACCGTGGACCGCCACGCGGGCGCCGGCCGCGCCCAAAGCCTCGGCGATGGCCAGCCCGATGCCCTGCACCGACCCGGTGACCAACGCGGTCTTGCCTTCCAGATAACGTTCGCTCACGGCGACGGATCCTCCTCAAGGGTGTTCAGCAGCGCCGGCGCGTCCGGCCGCAACCGGACGCTGCGCCACAACCATGTGGCGACAGTCAAAGGTGTCGTGTCCTCCCGGCCTTGGTGGTCGTGAGGCGGTCCGTTCGCACCGGCCGGCCGGCATGATGCGGCAGCGTGCCGCGGGAAGGCAACGGTGCGGCCGTCACGGCACCCCGTGCAGCGCCCCGTCCAGCACCCGCTCCAGGCGGGCCAGATCGTGCGGCTCGGACAGGCGGTGGTCGCCCTCCTTGACCAGAGTCAGGTCCACGTCCGGGCTCTCCAGCCGGTCCATCAGGCGCCGGCCGGTCTCCCACGGCACCGAGTCGTCCTTCATGCCCTGGATCAGCCGCACCGGGCAGCGGATCGGGATCGGTCCGCCCAGCAGCAGGTGGTCGCGGCCCTCGTCGATCAGGCGCTTGGTGATCGGGTAGGGCGCATCGCCGTAGTCCGAAGGCACCTGCAGCACGCCGTCCCGCGCCAGGGTCTCGCGCGCCGCGTCGTCGAACACCGACCACATCAGGTCCTCGGTGAAGTCCGGCGCCGCGGCGATGCCGACCAGGGCCGCCACCCGGTCCGGCCGGGCCAACGCCGCCAGCAGCATGAGCCACCCGCCCATCGAACTGCCCACCAGAACCTGTGGCCCCTCGGTGAGGTGGTCGAGCACCTGCACGACATCGTCGGCCCAGGCCCCGATGGTGCCGTCCTCGAAGCGACCGTCGGACTGCCCGTGGCCGCGCTGGTCGAAGCGCACGAAGGCGCGGCCGGTGCGGCGCGCCCAGGCCTCCAGGAAGGTGGCCTTGCCGCCGGTCATGTCCGACATGAAGCCATGGATGAACACGACGCCCGGCCCCTTGCCGGACACGGAGTGATAGGCGATGGTGGCGCCGTCCGGCCGGGTCAGGCGGCGCGGCGCGGCGGCGGCAGCGGCGGCGGACGGGGATTCCTGAGACATGGACGCTCCTTTCCGATAGCGGGACCGGGGGGCGGGACCGGGGGGCGGGACCGGGGGGCGGGTGCGAGGGTGGCGTGGCGGCGCACGGTAACACCGAGGGGACGGCGGGCCAAACCGCGGCCGCGCGCACCGGCGCGCCGGTCGTCCTTCAGGTCGTGCCGGCCCTGGAGACGGGCGGCGTCGAGCGCGGCACCGTGGACATCGCCGAGGGCCTGACGGCCGCCGGCTGGGGCGCCCTGGTGGCGTCGTCCGGCGGGCGGCTGGAGCGCGACCTGGACCGCTGCGGCGCCGCGCATGTCTCAGTGCCGCTGGCCACCAAGCGCCCGCTGGCCCTGCGCCGCAACGCCGGCCGTCTCGCCCGCCTGATCGACAGCCGCGGTGTCTCGCTGGTCCATGCCCGCAGCCGGGCGCCGGCCTGGAGCGCGCTGTGGGCGGCGCGCGCCGCCGGCATCCCGCTCGTCACCACCTTTCACGGCACCTACACGCGCGGGCCGTTCGGGATCAAGACGCCCTACAACCGCGTCATGACCCAGGGCGACCGGGTGATCGCCATCTCCCGCTTCATCGCCCGCCACATCCGCCAGCACTACCACACCCCGCCCGAGCGCCTGCGCGTCATCCCGCGCGGCGTCGACCTGCGCCGGTTCGCGCCCGAGGCGGTCAGCGAGCACCGCATCGCCCGACTGGCGACCCAGTGGCGTCTTCCCGACGACGCCCCGGTGGTGCTGATGCCGGGCCGCCTGACCCGGTGGAAGGGCCAGACCCTGCTGATCGAAGCCATGGCGCGACTGAACCGGCCCGGCGTGCGCTGCCTGCTGGTGGGCTCGGATCAGGGCCGCGCCGGCTACCGGCGGACGCTGGAGGAGCTGATCGCCCGTCACGGCCTGGGCGGACAGGTCCACATCCTGGAGCAGTGCGACGACATGCCGGCGGCCTACCGGCTCGCCACCGTGGTGGTCTCGGCCTCGCTGGAGCCCGAAGCCTTCGGCCGGGTGCCGGCGGAGGCGCAGGCGCTGGGCCGCATCGTGCTGGCGCCACGCCACGGGGCGGCGCCGGAAATCGTGGAGAGCGGGGTGTCGGGCTGGCTGTTCGAACCCGGGAACGCCGTCAGCCTGGCCGATCACCTCGCCCTGGCCCTGGACCTGGACGAGGCCACCTACGACGCCATGGCCTGGCGCGGCATGATGCAGACCCGGCGTGCGTTCTCCAAGGAGGCCATGATCCGCCAGACCCTGGCGGTCTACCGCGAGCTGCTGGACGGGGAGCCGCCGGCCGCGGAGACGCTGTGGCGCGACCCGGCCTGACCCCGGCGGCGGTGCGCGGCCCCGACCGCTGCCACCGCCCCCTTCGTCTCGTACTGCACGGCAGACCGCCGACCGGCCATGCCACCCTGCGGGCCACCCTGCGGAGCGGTCCATGCAGTGGGGGCCGCGTGCCAACCCAAGGCTTCACCGATCCGGCTCTCGGCCCGGCCGTCGTCGCATCTGGGCCTCGCCCGCCCGCTCGCCGACATAGGCCATGAGCGCCCCCATGGCGGCTTCGGCCGCGTCCGCGTCGCCGGCCTCGATGGCCGCCAGAATCGCCGCGTGATGCGCGACGATCCGTGGCCGCGCCCGGACGCGATGGATGATCATGTTGAGGACCGGCTGCAACGCCTCGACCACCCCGACCATCTGCACGCCGAGCATGGCATTGCCCGTGGCTTCCACCACGGCCCGGTGAAACCGCACGTCGGCGGCACAGAAGTCCTCGTCGGACAGGGCCGGATCGCGCTGCTCGGCCAGGGCCGCCCGCAACGCCTCCAGGTCGGCCGGACCGCGCCGGGTAGCCGCCAGGCGGGCGCAGACCCGCTCCAGCACGTCGCGCGCCTCGGCCACGTCGGCGAGCGTCACCGCATCCATGCCGACCATCAGCGTGACCATCATGCGCAGGCTGTCGCGGGCCTCGGTCAGGCCGATTCGGTTGACGAACGTCCCGCCGGCGGGGCCGCGCCGGGACCGGATCAGGTTCTGCGCCGCCAGCCGCTTGAGGGCCTCGCGGATGGTCGGGCGCGAGACGCCGTAGCGCGCCGCCAGGTCGGTCTCGGTCGGCAGCCGCTCGTCCACCGACAGGTCGCCGGTCAGGATCGCCGTTCGCAGCGAGTCCGCGATCTGGCGGGCAAGGCCATCGCGGTTCAAGGGCTGATAGTCGAGCGCCATGGCGATATCCTCTCCCGGGTCCCACCCCATCTGGCCAGCCGGCCACACGGACCGTCAATCGGCATTCCCGTATTTGTTTGACAAATAGAGGGCCGGTGCGCACCGTCGGGACCGTGCCCGGCACCACACAAGGAGGGAGGTTGCGCGATGTTCAAGGCCATTCTGCTGACCCGGACCGAGGACAAGGCGACCCAGGCCGCCGTCACCGAGGTCGACGAGGCCGACCTGCCCGAAGGCGACGTCACGGTCGCGGTCAGTCACTCGACGCTGAACTACAAGGACGGGCTGGCGATCACCGGCAAGGGACCGGTGGTGCGATCCTGGCCGATGATCCCGGGCATCGACTTCGCCGGCACGGTCACCGAGAGCGCGCATCCCGACTTCAAGGCCGGGGACGCCGTGGTCCTGAACGGCTGGGGCATCGGCGAAACCCGCTGGGGCGGGCTGGGCGCGGTGGCGCGGGTACCCGGCGACTGGCTGGTGCCGCTGCCGGCCGCCTTCACGCCGGCGCAGGCCATGGCGATCGGCACGGCGGGCTACACCGCCGCGCTGGCGGTGCTGGAGTTGGACCGCCAGGGGGTCACACCGGACAAGGGGCCGGTCCTGGTGACCGGCGCCAGCGGCGGCCTCGGCGGCGTCGCCATCGCCCTGCTGGCGAAGCGCGGCTTCGAGGTGGTGGCGCTGACCGGCCGCACCCAGGAGGAGGGCTATCTCAAGAGCCTGGGGGCGGCCGCCGTCATGGACCGCGCCGAGTACGCCGGCCCGGCCAAGCCGTTGGCCAAGGAACGCTGGGCCGGCGCCGTGGACGCCGTGGGCAGCCACACCCTGGCCAACGTGCTCTCCCAGGTGAAGTACTTCGGCACCGTCGCCGCCTGCGGCCTGGCCGGCGGCATGGACCTGCCCACCTCGGTGGCGCCGTTCATCCTGCGCGGCGTCAAGCTGTGCGGCATCGAGAGTGTCTACATGCCCAAGCCGGAGCGGCTGGCGGCCTACGAGCTGCTGGCGCGCGACCTCGATCCGAACCACCTGACGGCCATGACGGACGAGATCGGCCTCAGCGAGGCGATCCCGGCGGCGGCGCGCCTGATGGAGGGGCAGGTGCGCGGGCGCCTGGTGGTCGACATCGCCCGCTGAGCCGGGACCGGCCATCGCGACCGGTCGTCCGCCCGGCCGGGCGGCCCCTCTGACGGAGGGGCCGGTGCTCACGACTCCGCGGCCGGGGCGGCATCGGTGCCGGCGGCGCCCTCGGCGTCGGTTTCCATCCCGTCCGGCATGGCCAGGCTGAACGTGAAGGCGGCGCCGCTGCGGCCGTCAGAGGTCACGGTCAGGGTGCCGCCGTGCCGCTCGACGATGCGCTTGCACAGGGCGAGGCCGATGCCCGTCCCTTCGTAGTCGGCCGGCCCGTGCAGGCGCTGGAACACCCCGAAGATCCGGCCCTGGTACTCCGGCGCGATTCCGATTCCGTTGTCGACGACGCTGATCCGCCAGCGAACGCCGACCTGGACAACCTCAATCCACACGTCGGGCTCCCGCGCGGGGTGCCGGTACTTGATGGCATTGCCGATCAGGTTCTGGAACAGGACCGTCGCCTGGGCCGGATCGACGGCGACCATCGGCAGGTCGTCGGGCACCTGCACGCGGGCCCCGGTCTCCTCGATCGGACCGCGCAGGTTGGCGACGGCCCCGGTCACGATCCGCGTCAGCGAGACGGCCGTGACGCTGCGTTCCGCGGTCGTCAGCCGGGAGTACTCCAACAGCGCGTGGATCTGGCGGCTGAGTCGCTTGGCCCCGTCGATGGAATAGGTGATGAACTCGCGGGCCTCGTCGTCGAGGCGGGGCCCGTAGCGGGTCTGCAACAGCCCGAGAAAACCGGAGATGGTCCGCAACGGCGCCTGAAGGTCATGGGAGGCGGCATAGGCGAACTGCTCCAGGTCCTGGTTGGATCGGCTCAGGTCCTGGTTCATGGATTCCAGTCGCCGGGTGCGCTCGGCCACCGCCCGTTCAAGCTGCGCGTGGCTGTCGCGCAGCACCGCCAGGCGGTGCGCGTCGGCCCGATGGCTGAACCAGAGGGCCGTTGCCAGCCCGATCAGCAGCAGGCTGATGATGATGGCGCCCAGGACCTCGTGTCGGAAGGTCTGCGGAACCCGAAAGACCTCCAGGATCTGCGCCTGCGGCGTCGACAGGCCGATGGTCCAGGCTTCGTCATGCACCCGCACCGAGGTATAGGCGGCGTACTCGCGCCCCTTCTCGGGCAGCCAGATATACCAGGTGGTGCCGCTGCCGGCGTTCTGGACCGCCGCGACCAGCTCTTCGTAGTGGGCCGCCCCGTATCGGGCCTGAAGCGCGAAGACCTCGGCGATCTCCTTGCCGAAGTAGCTGCGGGGGAAATCCAGGCTTTCGTCGAACACGACGTAGTTCCGGTTATAGATCCAGGCATCGCCATCGGCCCCGAGCTGGATCGGGTCGATGAACAGGCGCAGCGCCTCGCGCTCCGCCTGCTGGACGCTGATCCCGTCCTCGTTGATGCGTTCGTCGAGCCACGCCTGCGTCGCGCGCGCGGCCGTGTCGACGATCTGGCCTTCCAGCGCCAGCCACGAGTCGATCGCCGCCCGCCGGCGCTGGGCGTCCCGATCCAGGACATGCAGCCAGAGGGCCGAAATCACCATCAGGAGAGCCAGGACCAGGCAGACCGCCAGGGCGCGACTGCCGAGGCGGAAGCCGCCGCGCCAGCGCCCCCCGTCCGGGTCGGCCCGTCTGCCCTCTGCATCCTGCCCCGACGCCTTGCCCATTGCTCCCAGGCTCTTCCAGCACGACGGCGCCGCCGCCCTGCCCGCCCCCCTTTGCCGTCACGACACCGATCCTGCGGGTACTGTGCGGGTCGGGACAACGCTGCACAAGCGCAGGATGCACGCCTGTGTCGGCGGTCACACGTCGGTCGCTGTCCCCGCCCGCACCGGTCGCCCGGCGATCTGCAAGAAGCATGGCAGCCATGCCCTCAGGCCATGCCTTCCGGCTATGGAAAGGATGGCGCATCGGCATTTCCGTCTCGCGCCGGCGTCGCGCAGGGTGAAGGCGTGATCGGTGGCGGCCGCGACCGGACCCGCCGCACCGCCGCCAAGGCCCCACGACGCGGGGCGTATCCCGCCCGGATCGCCTCCCCGTCGCACCCAGGAGAGACCGACCATGACGTCCACCGACAAGTTCGCCCTCGTCGCCGCCGCCATGACCGCCGCCGTCGCCCTGGCCGCGCCGACCGCCGTCAGCGCCGCCGAGATGGAGAAGTGCTACGGCGTGGCCAAGGCCGGCCACAACGATTGCCAGACCGCCTCGTCGTCCTGTGCCGGCTCCTCGAAGGTGGACGGGCAGGGCGACGCCTTCGTGGCCGTGCCCGAGGGCACCTGCGACAAGCTCGTCGGCGGCAGCCTGGAACCCAAGAGCTCGTAGCGCGGATCGCGATCAATGTCTGGATCGCAGCCGATTATCGCGACAAACCGAAATCGCGCCGCGATCCGTCTCCTCCTCGCATCGTGACCCCGCGCCCCAGGGCAAGGCCGGGCGGGGCGGGCCGCTGTCGCGTGGTCCGCCCCCCCTCTTCACGCCCCCCTTGCCGCCCCCTTTCCACGCCTGGGGCGCCGCATCGCGACCGGAGCCCGCCATGCCCATAGCCTCGCCCACCCCGTCGTACCCCGAGGCCGTCCTCCCCCGGACCGCCGTGGGCGTCGGACTCAAGCCGAGCCACATCGCCGCGCTGCTGGACGACCCCGGACCGGTTCGGTGGGTCGAGGTGCACGCCGAGAACTACATGCAGGACGGCGGCCCCCTGCACCGGGCGCTGGAGGCGGTGCGCCGCGAACACCCGCTGTCGGTGCACGGAGTCGGCCTGTCGCTGGGCGGCGCCCACGACCTCGACACCGCCCACCTGGCCCGGCTGGCCGGCGTTGTCGCGCGGTATGAGCCCGCCCTCGTGTCGGAGCACCTGGCCTGGTGCGGCGTGCCCGGCGCCTTCCTGAACGACCTGCTGCCGGTGCCCTGCACCACCGAGGCGCTCGACATCGTCGCGCGCCACGTGGACCAGACCCAGGCGGCGCTCGGCCGTCCAATCCTGGTCGAGAACCCGTCGCGTTACTTCGCCTTTCGCATCCAGGACATGGACGAGCCGGCGTTCCTGTCCGCCCTGGTGCGGCGCACCGGCTGCGGCCTGCTGCTGGATCTGAACAATGTCGTCGTCAGCGCCCGCAACCTGGGCTTCGACCCGAGCGCCTATGTGGCGGCGCTGCCGCTGGAGGCGGTCGGCGAGATCCACCTCGCCGGTCACGCCGTGCGCGTCGTCGACGGCGTCGAAATCCGCATCGACGACCACGGCAGCGCGGTCGGCGACGCGGTCCTCGCCCTGTACGCCGAGACGCTGCGCCGGACCGGACCCCGCCCGACGCTGGTCGAGCGCGACACCGACATTCCCCCGTGGCCGGACCTGGCAGCGGAGGCCGGCCGCGTCGCCACCGTCATGACGCAGGTCCTGGCGGCGCGTCCGGACCCGGTGTGATGCCGTCGCTGGCCGACATCCAGCGCACCCTCGCCGGTGCGGTGCGCGGGGAGGACGACACCCCCCTCGCCGGTCTTGTCGCGGGCCATGGGCTCGACCCGGCGCAGCGCGTGCAGATCCATCGCAACACCACGCACCTGACACTGACGGAGGCCCTGGGCGCCAATTTCCCGGTGGTGCGCGCGCTGGTGGGCGAGGCGTTCTTCGCGCAGACCGCGCGGGCCTACATCCGCCAGACCCCGCCGAACTCGCCCGTGGTGTCGGCCTATGGGGACGGCCTGCCCGACTTCCTGGCCGGCCATGAGCCGGCGCGGTCGCTGCCCTATCTGCCCGACGTGGCGCGGCTGGAGTGGGCCCGGCTGGGAGCGCTCCAGGCGGCGGACGCCGCGCCGGTCGCCCCGGCCACCCTTGGCGCGGTGCCGCCCGCCTTGGTCCCGATGGCCCGCTGCGCCGTGCACCCGTCGTTCCGATGCGTGGTCTCGCCCTGGCCGGTGGATCGCATCTGGGCGATGCACCAGCCGGACTGGCCCGAGGGCGAGACCGTCTCGCTCGACGAGGGCGGCGCCACGGTGCTGATCTGTCGCCCGCGCGGGCAGGTGCTGATGGCGCGGGCGGACCGGGGCACCCTGTCGCTGCTGTTCGCCCTGGAGATGGGCCAGACGCTGGCGACGGCCGCGCAGGCCGCGGCCCACGCCGCAGCCCACAGCGCCAGGTCCACACCGGATGGGGCCGCGGACGGCTTCGATCTGACCGCCGCCCTGGCCCGCCTGGTGTCGCTGGGGCTGCTGACCGAGGTGGCGGTGCCGCAGACCGCCGACGGATCCACGCCCTGCGACCCGCTCATGAGCCGTGCCACCCCGCCACCGGAGCCGCCGTCGCCATGACCAGCCCCCAGCCCCCTGCGCCCGCCTCCCCCGCCGGCAGCGCCGACGGTCGCGCCGTCCCGTCGCATCCCCTGGCCGCGGTCTGGTGCGCCACAACGCGCGGCGCCGACCGGGTGCCCGCCTGGACCATCGGCCTCCTGGCCCGCCTCGGTCTGGCCGGCGTGTTCTGGCGCTCGGGCCAGACCAAGGTGTCCGGCTGGGAGATCACCGACACCACCTACTTCCTGTTCCAGGACGAGTACGCGGTGCCGCTGCTACCCCCCGACCTGGCCGCCCAGCTCGCCACCACCGCCGAGCATGTGTTCCCGGTGCTGCTGGTCCTGGGTCTGTTCACGCGCCTGTCGGCCCTGGGCCTGCTGGTCATGACGGCCGTGATCCAGGTCTTCGTCTACCCCGGCAACTGGCCGGAGCACGCCCTGTGGGCCACCGCCTTGCTGTTGCTGATTCTGCGCGGGCCGGGGCCGCTCTCGCTGGACCATCTCCTGGGCCGCTGGTGGCGGGCGCGGCGGCGCTAGCGACGATCGCGGTCAGTGGATGAGTCGCGGCCGATTATTTGGTTCATGACGGAAAATCGGGGAGGGGCGGACAACGGGACGGTCTGACACACTGGTAGTTGCGACACGACACAGACTGCCAGGGAGGCCCCG
>NZ_JACIGI010000028.1 GCF_014197795.1 Roseospira goensis | reverse complement strand
GGAGACCATATGGACCGCCGCCTTGCCCTTGGACCGGGCGTGGCTGCGCCGCCCGGTCTTGCCGTCGATGGCGATTACCTCAGGTGGCGCGTCCGCCAAAGCCGCAACCCAATCCACAAAGCACCGCTGGAAGCGGTCAGTGTCGAGGGTGGCGAAGATGTCGCCAAGGTGGTCATGCGATGGTGTTCCGTCCCGAAACGGGAGAAACCTCCGCAGGAAATCCAGCTTCTTTTTGCCGAAGCGAGCGATATCCGTGAACCCTTCCGCCCCAGCCAAAACCGCCATAAGGCTCAGAAGCAGCACTTCGTTCAGCGGGTAGGTCACCTTCCCCGCCTGCCGAGGATCCGGCAGATCCCGGAAATGCTCAAGAAAAACAACGCTCTCCGTGATCGCTCCATCCACGTCCGTCATCGGACCCTCCACCAAGTAGGTGGACACGGATAGATTCAGACTTTCGCCGCGCTGTCACCCCCCACGTTTACCCGATTGCCCTGACGGCGAGGCCCACCGCGGTTGATGGGCCGGCGGCTTTCGCCTACGGTGTGCCGTGCCTGGGCCTGCGGCGCGCCGCGCGGCGTGGGAGGGGGAAGCGGGCGCGCGAAGAGGTGCCCATGCGGGTCCTGATCTACAGCCACGACAGTTTCGGCCTGGGGCACCTGCGGCGCTGCCGCCGCATCGCCCATGCCCTGGTCGGCGCCCGCAAGGACCTGACCGCGCTCATCATCTCCGGCTCGCCGATCATCGGCAGCTTCGACTTCCGGGCCCGCGTCGATTTCGTGCGCGTGCCCGGGGTGGTCAAGCTGCGCAACGGCAACTACACCCCCCTCAACCTGCTGATCGACATCGAACAGACGCTGGAGCTGCGGGCCTCCATCATCCAGCACACCGCCATGGCCTTCGCCCCGGACGTGTTCATCGTCGACAAGGAGCCGCTGGGCCTGGGCGGCGAGGTCGAGCGCGCCCTGCGCCGGCTCAAACGGCGCGGCACCCGCCTGATCCTGGGCCTGCGCGAGGTCATGGACAGTCCGGAGCGGCTGCGCGCCGAATGGGCACGCAAGCGGGTGATGCCGGCGCTGGAGAGCCTGTACGACGAGATCTGGATCTACGGACCGGACGGTTTCCACGACCCGCTGGAGGGCCTGGACGTACCGGCCGCGGTGCGGGAGAAGCTTGTGTTCACGGGCTTCCAGCGCACCCATGCGCCGTCCGAGCGGGTGGGGCCGAGCGAGCCGCCGACCGCCGAGCCCTATGTGCTCATCACGCCGGGCGGCGGCGGCGACGGCGCCGACCTGATCGACTGGGTGCTGTCCGCCTACGAGGCCGATCCCGCCATCCCGTTGGCGCCGGTGTTCCTGCTTGGCCCCTTCATGGCCGCCGAGGACCGCGAGGGCTTCGGCGCCCGCGTGCAGGCCCTCGGACGCGGTGTCACGCTGGAGTTTGAGGCCGCGCCCGAATACCTGATTGCCGGCGCCCGCGCCGTGGTCTGCATGGGCGGCTACAACACCTTCTGCGAGGTGCTGTCGTTCGACAAGCCGGCGCTGATGGTCCCGCGCACCGAACCGCGCGAGGAGCAGCGCGTGCGCGCCGAACGCGCCGCCGCCCTGGGTCTGGCCGATCTGCGGGTCCCGGAGGACGACCGCGGCCCGGAGACCATGGCGCGCGCGCTGCGCGGCCTGGCCTGGCGGCGCCCGCCGTCGGCCGTGCTGCCCGACGGCTGGCTGGATGGCCTGGACATCCTGTGTCGCCGGGTCGCCGGCGAGCCGGACGGCGACATGGCCGCCGCCGACCTGACGACCCCGGTCGCGGATCAGCCGGTTTCGGAAGCGCTGGCGGCGAGCCCGGCCGTGGTGGGACGGGGAGGCCCGTAGAGTCCCGTGGCGACTCCCCTGACGCGCACCCTGGCGGTGGTCCTGAAGGGCTATCCCCGCCTGTCCGAAACCTTCGTCGCCCAGGAGTTCCTGGGCCTGGAGCGGCGCGGCCTGACCCTGCGCCTCTATTCCCTGCGTCGGCCCTATGATCCGACCACGCATCCCGTGCACCAGGAAATCGCCGCGCCGGTGACCTATCTGCCGGAGTACCTGCACCAGGAGCCGGGGCGGGTGCTGCGCGCCTGGTGGCGGGTGCGGCGTCGGCCCGGGTATGGTGCGGTGTGGCGGACATGGCTGCGCGACCTGCGCCGCGATCCGACCCGCAACCGCGTGCGCCGCTGGGGTCAGGCCCTGGTTCTGGCGGCGGAGATGGCTCCGGACGTGGACTGGGTCTATGTCCACTTCCTGCACACCCCCGGGTCGGTCGGGCGGTACGCGGCCCGGCTGCTGCGGTTGCCGCTGTCGATCTCCGCCCACGCCCGCGACATCTGGACCATCCCCGACTGGGAGAAGGCAGAGAAACTGGCCGACGCCCGCTGGGTCGCGACCTGCACCGCCAGCGGCGCCGCCCACCTGGACGGCCTGGCGCCGGGCAAGGTCACGCTGCTGTACCACGGCCTCGACCTCGACCGGTTCCCCTCACCCGCTCCGTTGCCCACGAGCGACCGCGACGGCACCGACCCATCCGCGCCGGTCCGGCTGCTGGCGGTCGGGCGGGCGGTGCCCAAGAAGGGCTTCGACCTGCTGCTGCGGGCGCTGGCGGCCCTGCCGGGCGGGGTGCACTGGCACCTCACCCATATCGGCGGCGGCAAGGAGACCCGGACGCTGAAAGCCCTGGCCGCCGACCTGGGCCTGGCCGACCGCGTGGACTGGCGCGGCGCCCGCGACCAGGGCGAGGTTCTGGCGGCCTACCGCATGGCCGACCTGTTCGTGCTGCCCTGTCGCATCGACGCCGACGGCGACCGCGACGGCCTGCCCAATGTGCTGATGGAGGCGCAGAGTCAGGGTCTGGCCTGCCTGTCCACCCGGCTGTCGGGCATCCCCGAGTTGATCGTGGACGGCGAGACCGGCGTGCTGGTGGAGCCGGCGGATGTGCCCGCGCTGACCGCCGCCCTGGCCCGCCTGATCGCCGACCCGACCGCGCGCGCCCGCCTGGGCGCGGCCGGACACGATCGGGTGCGGGCCGCGTTCGACCACCGCACCGGGCTGGACCGGCTGGCGGCGCTGTTCCGGGAGCCGGCGGCGTGACGGCCTCCGATCGTCGTCCCCGCATCGCGGTCTATGCGCCCATGAAGGCGCCCGATCATCCGGTGCCGTCGGGGGACCGCCAGATCGCGCGCGGGTTCGTCGCGGCGCTGGACCGCGCCGGGTTCGCGCCGGCCTTGGCATGCCGCTTCCGGGCCTGGGAGGGGCGCGGCGATGCCGGGCGACAGGCGCGGCTGGCGCGCGCCGGCCTGTGGCTGGCGGACCGGCTGGCGCGGCACTGGGCGGTCCGCCCCTCGGAGGAGCGGCCGCGCCTGTGGTTCACCTATCACCTGTACCACAAGGCGCCGGATTGGCTCGGGCCGGCGGTCAGTGCGCGGCTGGGGATCCCCTACGTCGTGGCCGAGGCCAGCCGCGCCCTCAAGCAGCAGCACGGCCCCTGGGCGCGCGGATTCGCGGCGGCGGAGGCGGCGCTGGCGCAGGCGGCGGCGGTGGTCGCCATGACCGCCCGGGGGGCGCACGGGCTGGCGCCGGTGGTCGGTGACCGGCTGGTGCGGCTGGCACCGTTCCTGGCCGACCCGGCCCTGACCGACCCGGCACCGGTCGACCGCGCCGCCGCCCGCGCGGCCCTGGCGGCCGCCCACGGGCTCGACCCGGCGCGGCGCTGGCTGGTGACCGTCGCCATGATGCGCCCGGGCGACAAGCTGGCCTCCTATCGCCTGCTGGCCGACGCCGTGCGGCGGCTGGACGGGGCGCCCGCCTGGTCGCTGCTGGTGGCCGGCGACGGTCCCGCGCGGGCCGACGTCGCGGCCGCCTTCGCCGGCCTGCCCGTAACGTGGCTGGGGGCGCTGGACCCCGAGGCGCTGCGGACCCTGTACGGCGCCGGCGACCTGTTCGTCTGGCCCGGCCTGCGCGAGGGCTACGGGATGGCCTATATCGAGGCCCAGGCCCACGGCCTGCCGGTGGTGGCCTGCGACAGCGGCGGCGTCGCGGACGTGGTGCGCGACGGCGACGGCGGCCGGCTGGTCCCGCCGCACGACCCCGCGGCGCTGGCGGCGGCGGCCGCCGCGCTGCTCGGCGACGACGCCGCACGCGCCGACCAGGGCGCCCGCGCCCGCCGCAAGGCCCGCGCCGAGCACGGCCTGGACCGCGCCGCCGCGACCCTGCGCGCCACCTTGGAGCCGCTGTTGCCATGAGCGCCCCCCTGCCCCCGCCCCCGGACGGCCCGATCCTGGTCTACGTCCAGCATGTCCTGGGGGTCGGTCACCTGAACCGCGCCGCCGCCCTGGCGCGCGGGCTGGCCGAGTCGGGCCGGCCGGTGGTGCTGGTGACCGGCGGGCGCCCGGCCCCACACCTGCTGGCCCCCGATCCCGAGCGGCCGGTGCGGGTGGCGCAACTCCCCCCGCTGGCCGCAGCGGATCTGGCGTTCTCGGGCCTGGTGGACGAGACCGGCGCGCCCGTCACCGACGCGCTGTGGCGGGCCCGGCGCGACCGCCTGCGGGCGCTGGTGGAGGATCTCCGCCCGGCCGTGCTGGTGGTGGAGATGTACCCCTTCGGGCGCCGTCCCTTCGGTCCCGAAATCGACGCCCTGATCGGGCAGGTCCGCGCGCGGCGGCCGGAGGCGCGGGTGGCCTGCTCGGTGCGCGACATCCTGGTGCGCAAGCGCGACCCGTCCAAGGCCCGGCGCATGCTGGAGGCCGCCAACCGCCTGTTCGACCTGATCCTGGTGCACGGCGACCCGCGCGTGTTGCCGTTCTCCGCCACCTTTCCCCTGGCCGATGCGTTGCGGCCGCCCGTCGTCCACACCGGGTTCGTGGTCGAGGACCGCACCGGCACCGCCCCCCCGCCGGATGACGCCGGCCTGGACGAGGTGCTGGTCTCCGCCGGCGGCGGCGCCATGGGCCGAGCGCTGATGGACGCCGCGGCCCAGGCCCGCCCGCTGTGCCGCATCGGCGCGGCCCCACCGTGGCGCGTGCTGGTGGGCCGCAATCTGGGCGCCGGCGCCGTCGACGCGGTGCGGGCCGTGGCCGCCCCGGGGGTGACGGTGGACTGGGTGCGGCCCGATTTCCGCGCCCTGCTCGCGCGGGCGCGCCTGTCGGTGTCCCAGGCCGGTTACAACACCGTGGTCGAGACCCTGGCCGCGCGCTGCCCGGCGGTGCTGGTGCCGTGGGGCGACGGCGACGAATCCGAGCAGCGCGACCGCGCCGCCGTCCTGGACCGCCTGGGGCTGGCCCGCGCCCTGGACCCGGCGGACCTGTCGCCCGCCCGGCTGGCGGGCGCCGTCGACGACGCCCTGGCGACACTGCCGCGCCGCACCGATGTCACGGGAATCGCTCTCGACGGCATCGCCCGCACACGGGAAGCTCTGCTAGGCTAGACCCTGGAGCCGTTCCAACCGCCCGGGATCCCGCGCATGACCGCCCCGCCCTGGACCTTGCTCGACGATGAACTGGCCGCCTGGACGGACGCCGGCCGCAGGCCGGTCCTGTGGTGGCGTGACGACGACGCCGTGACGGTGACCGACGCGCTGGACCGCCTGTCCGGCCTGTCGGTCGCCCATGGCGCCCCGGTGACGCTGGCGGTGATCCCGGCCGAGGTCGAGCCGGCGCTGGCCCCGTACGTGGCGGCGCGGCCGACCCTATCGGTGGCGCCGCACGGCCTGACCCACGCCAACCACGCCGGCCCGGACGACGGCGGCGCCAGCGAGTTTCCGGCCTCGCGCCCGCTCGACCGGCGGGTGGCGGACGCCGCCGAGGGCTGGCAGCGGGTGACCGACGTGTTCGGGGACGTGGTGCCGCTGCCGCTGCTGGTGGCGCCCTTCAACAAGGTGGGACAGGACCTGGCGGACGCCCTGCCCGCCGCCGGGCTGTCGGCGCTGTCGGTGCACGGCCCGCGCGCGGCGTGGCGCAACGGGGCGGCCGACCCGCCGGTGGCGGTGGTCAACACCCACGTGGATCTGCTGCGCTGGCGGCCCGAGGCCGCGTTCATCGGCGCCGACAAGGCCGTGCGCCGGCTGGTGGCGGCGCTGCGCGCGCGCCGCCTGGGCCGGGACGACGACGGCACGGCCCAGGAGCCGGACGAACCGGTCGGCCTGCTGACCCATCACCGCGTCCACGGCGATGACCTCTGGCGCTTCCTGGACGACCTCCTGGCGCACCTGCAGCCGCCGGCCGTGCGCTGGGCGGCGGCGCGCCACCTGATCGCGGAGGGGACGCCATCGTGACCCCGGCCGACACCGCCCGTCCCCGCCCGGCGCCAGCGCCCCCCGCCGGCCCGGGCGCCGCGCCGGACGATGCCCTGCTGCGGGTGCGGGACCTGACCATCGACTTTCGCCTGGCCACCGGCTCCCTGCGGGCGGTGGACGGGGTCGGCTTCACCCTGCGGCGCGGCGGCTGCCTCGCGCTGGTGGGCGAATCGGGCTCCGGCAAGTCCACCATCGCCCAGTGCATCCAGGGCATCCTGCCGCACACCGCCACGGTCGCCGGCGGCACCGTGACACTGGCCGCCGGCCGGCGCGGCGAACCGCCGGTCGAGATCACCGCCCTGAAACGCGACGGCAAGGCCATGCTGGACCTGCGCGGCGACCGGGTGGCGACCATCTTTCAGGAGCCGATGACCGCGCTGTCGCCGCTGCACACCATCGGCGATCAGGTGGGCGAGGTGCTGTGCCTGCACAAGGGGCTGTCCCGGCGCCAGGCCGACGCCGCGGTGGCGGACATCCTGGCCCAGGCCCGCTTCCCGGAGCCGCGCCGGGCGGTGACGATGTATCCCTTCGAGCTGTCGGGCGGGTTGCGACAGCGGGCCATGATCGCCATGGCCCTGGCCGGCGAGCCGGACGTGCTGATCGCCGACGAGCCGACCACGGCGCTCGACGTCACCACGCAGGCCGAGATCCTGGCACTGCTGGACACGCTGCGCCGGGAGCTGTCCATGTCGGTGCTGCTCATCACCCACGACCTGGGGGTGGTCGCGCACATGGCCGAGCACATGGTGGTGCTGCACCGCGGCCGGGTGCTGGAGGCGGGGCCGGTGGACCCGCTGTTCCAGGCCCCCGGGCATCCCTACCTCAAGGCACTGATGGGCGCGGTCCCGCGCCTGCGCGGCGAGACGCGGACCCGCCTGACGCCCCTGCGCGAGATAGTGGTGAACACCGAGCGGCTGTACGCGGCCAAGCGCCGGCGCGGCACCGCGCCGGCGGAGGCCCAGGCCGACGACCACATCATGCTGCGCCTGGCGGACGTGGAGAAACGCTATCCCCTGCGCCACGGCGGCCTGTTCCGGCGCCAGGGCGGCGACGTGCACGCGGTGCGCGGAGTCAACCTGGAGCTCCGCGCCGGCACCTGCCTCGGGCTGGTCGGCGAAAGCGGCTGCGGCAAGACGACGCTGATGCGGCTCGTGACCGGGGTCCTGCGGCCCTCGGCCGGCCGGGTGCTGTTCGACGCCGGGGACGGCCCCGCCGACGTCACCGCCATGGACCGGCGCCGCCTGACGCGCTATCGGCGCGAGGCCCAGTACATCTTCCAGGATCCCTTCAGCAGCCTGAACCCGCGCATGACGGTGCGCGAGATCCTGACCGAGCCGCTGCTCATCCACGACGTCGGCGCGCCGCGCGAGCGCGTCGACATGGCCGCCGAGCTGCTGCGGCTGGTGGGCCTGGACGCGCGCATGATGGGCCGCTACCCGCACAGCTTCTCCGGCGGCCAGCGCCAGCGCCTGTGCATCGCCCGCGCGCTCGCTCTCAACCCGCGCCTGCTGCTGTGCGACGAACCGGTCTCGGCGCTCGACGTCTCGGTGCAGGCCCAGATCCTGAACCTGCTGGCCGACCTGCGGGGCGCGCTCGGCCTTACGATGCTGTTCGTCTCCCACAACCTCGCGGTGGTGCGGCACGTGGCCGACACCATCGTCGTCATGTGTGCCGGCCGGCTGGTGGAGGCAGCCCCGGCCGAGCGCCTCGTGACGGAGGCGCGCCATCCCTATACGCAGGCGTTGCTGAGCGCGGTGCCGGAACCGGACCCCCACCTGCGGGTGCGGCCGGAGGACCTGGGCGCGACGCGGGCGTCGGACCCCGACGCCTGGCCGGCGCCCTACCGGCCGGGGCCGGACGGCGCCACCCGCTGGGACGACCTTGGCGGCGGCCATCTGGTGGCGGTGGGAGACAGCGCATGAGGGACTCGACAGACGCCGGCTATCGCGCTCCGGTCCGTGCCCGTGTCCTGGTGGCGGTTCTGGCTCTGGCGACGATGCTGGCGACGATGCTGGCGGTGATGGTGATGGCCCCAGCCACCGCCCGCGCCCAGCCGGTCGAGCCGCCGGTGCTGGCCGACGCGGTCGCCGCCGGCACCCTGCCCCCGATGGCCGTGCGCCTGCCGGAGGCGCCGCGGGTGGTGGATCTGGCGGCCCAGGGCAAGCGGGTGGGCCAGCCCGGCGGGCGCCTGCGCACCCTGATGGGGCGCGAGAAGGACATCCGCCTGATCACCGTCTACGGCTACGCGCGGCTCGTCGGCTACACCCCGGACTTCACCCTGCGGCCCGACATCCTGCGCGACATCACGGTCGAGGACGGCCGCATCTTCACCCTGCACCTGCGCCCCGGCCACCGATGGTCCGACGGCCACCCCTTCACCACCGAGGACTTCCGGTACTGGTGGGAGGACATGGCCAACGACCCGGTCATCTCCCCCAGCGGGCCGCCGCCGGAGTTGATGCCGCACGGCGCCCCGCCCACCGTCGAGGTGATCGACCCGCTGACCATCCGCTACACCTGGGACCAGCCCAACCCGCTGCTGCTGCCGGCGCTGGCCGGGGCCCGGCCGCTGGAACTGTACCGGCCGGCGCACTACCTGCGCCGGTTCCACGCCCGCTACACCGACCCCGAGACCCTGGACCGGCGGGTGCAGGAGAACGACGCCCGCGACTGGCGCGCCCTGCACTACATCAAGGACCGCTGGTACCGGAACACCAACCCGGAACGGCCGAGCCTCGACCCCTGGGTCAACACCACCGAACCGCCGGCGCAGCGCTATGTGTTCCGCCGCAACCCCTATTTCCACCGCGTCGACCCCACGGGCCAGCAGTTGCCCTATGTCGACGACATCGTCATCGACATCACCGACGGCAAGCTGGTGCCCGCCAAGGCCAGCGCCGGCGAGACCGACCTTCAGTCCCGCTACCTCAGCTTCGACAACTACACCATCCTGAAGTCCGCCGAGGGGCACGCCCCGATCCACGTCAGCCTGTGGCGCGAGGGCCAGGGCTCCAGCGTGGCGCTGTTCCCCAACCTGACATGCAGCGATCCAACGTGGCGCGGCGTGCTGCGCCAGGCCGATTTCCGCCGCGCCCTGTCGCTGGCGATCAACCGACACGAGGTCAACCAGGTGGTGTTCTTCGGTCTCGGGCGCGAGAGCAACAACACCATGCTGCCGGAGAGCCCGCTGTCGTCGCCCTATCTCACCACGCGCTACGCCACCTTCGATCCGGACCGCGCCAACGCCCTGCTGGACGGCCTGGGCTACACCGCGCGCGACCACCGCGGCACCCGCCTGCTGCCGGACGGCCGGCCGATGGAACTGATCGTGGAGGACGACGGTGAGAGCCGCCCACGCCTGGACACCCTGCGCCTGATCCAGGACTACTGGAGGGCGATCGGAGTCCGAATGTACATCCGGTCATTCTCGCGCGAGGTGTTGAAGCGGCGGGTCTATGCGGGCTCCAGCATCATGGTGGCGGCGCCGGGCCTGAACAACGGCCTGGCCACGCCGGAGATGCCGCCCACCGAGCTGGTGCCGGTGGCCCAGGACATGTGGCAATGGGCCAAGTGGGGCCAGTACCACGAGACCCGGGGCGAGGCCGGCGCACCCGTCGACATGGCGGCGGCGCAACGCCTGCTGGACCTGTACGGCGCCTGGATGCGGTCCACCAGCCGCGCAGAACAAGCGGAGATCTGGACCGAGATCCTGACGTTGCACGTGGAGAACCAGTTCACGATCGGCGTGGTCTCGGGCGGCAAGCAACCCGTGGTGCGGGCGACACGGCTGCGCAATCTTCCGGAGACGGCGTTGTACAACTGGGACCCGGGGGCACAGTTCGGCATCCACGGCCTGGACACGGTGTTCCTGGCCGCGCCCGAGACCGTCTCGGACGAGGCGGCCGCGCCGGCCGACGGCGCGGGATAGCCGGGGTGTAGGGGGGAGGACAACCGTGGGACCCTACCTGATCCGACGCCTGGGTCTGATGCTGCTGACGCTGGCGGTGACCAGCGTGCTGGTGTTCGTCATCATCCAGTTACCGCCGGGCGACTACCTGACGACCTATATCGCGGAGCTGCGCGCTCAGGGCGAGATGGTGCCGCAGGAGCGCATCGACTACATGCGCGAGGAATACGGCCTGGACAAGCCACTGGTCGAGCAGTACCTGGTCTGGGTCGGTGGCCTGCTGCAAGGGGATCTCGGGTATTCCTTCGAGCACAGCGTGCCCGTCTCGACCCTGATCGGCGATGTGTTCATCCTGACGCTGGTGGTCAATTTCGCCACCGTCCTGTTCGTCTACCTGGTGGCGTTCCCCATCGGCCTGTACACCGCCACCCATCGCTATTCCGTCGGCGACTACAGCCTGACCTTCATCGGCTTCCTGGGCCTGGCGACGCCCAACTTCCTGCTGGCGCTGATCCTGCTCTACCTCGCCAACCGATGGTTCGGCACCTCGATCGGCGGCCTGATGGACCCCGCGTACCTGGAGGCGCCGTGGAGCGTCGCCAAGGCGCTGTCGGTGCTGGAGCACCTGTGGGTGCCGGTGGTGGTGATCGGCACCGCCGGAACCGCCGCCATGATCCGGCGCCTGCGCGCCAACCTGCTGGACGAGTTGAACCGACCCTACGTCACCACCGCGCGGGCCAAGGGGGTGCCGCCCACCCGGCTGCTGGTCAAGTATCCGCTGCGCATGGCGTTGAACCCGTTCGTCGCCGACATCGGCAACCTGCTGCCGCAACTGGTCTCGGGCTCCGTGATCGTCTCCGCCATCATGAGCCTGCCGACCACCGGCCCGCTGCTGCTGCGGTCGCTGGAAACGCAGGACTACTACGTCGCGGGGGCCATGCTGATGTTCCTGGCGCTCCTGACGGTCGTGGGGCAGTTCGTCTCGGACGTTCTCTTGGCGGTGCTCGACCCGCGCATCCGACTGGGTGGGGGGCTGGCGAAATGACCCGGACACCGCCCCCCGCGACCGACCGCCTCGACCCCGAACGCATGGACGCGCATTTCGTCAGCGACGCACCGTTCGACCCCACGGCCGACGAGGTGATGCCCGAAGCCCGCCGCAAGGAGCTGGAGGCCGGCTACTGGCGGCTGGTGTGGTGGAAGCTGCGTCGCCACAGGCTGGCGGTGGCCAGCGGCCTGGTGCTGATCGCGCTCTACCTGATCGTCGTCTTCGCCGAGATCCTGGCGCCCTACGCCCTGGGCGACCGCGACACCGATCACATCTACGCCCCGCCGCAGCCGGTGCACCTGTTCCACGAGGGCCGGTTCGTCGGGCCGTTCGTCTACCCGCTGGTCTACGAACTGGACATGACCCGGCTACAGCGGACCTACACGCCGGACACGACGCGGCCGCAGCCCATCCGGTTCTTCTGCGCGGGCTCCGACTACCGCTTCTGGGGCCTGATCCCCGGGGATTTCCGCCTGATGTGCGCGCCGGAGGGGGGCACCCTGTTCCTGCTCGGCACCGACCGGCTGGGCCAGGACATGTTCTCGCGCCTGCTCTACGGGACCCGCATCTCCATGACCGTAGGCCTGCTGGGCATCGCGGTCAGCTTCGTGATCGGCATCACGCTGGGCGGACTGGCCGGCTACTTCGGCGGCTGGGTCGACACCGTGGTGCAGCGCATGATCGAGATCCTGCGCTCGCTGCCCGAACTCCCCTTGTGGATGGCGCTGTCCGCAGCCGTGCCGGTGACCTGGAGCCCGATCGTCGTCTTCTTCTGCATCACGCTGATCCTCGGCCTGATCGACTGGCCGGGGCTGGCGCGGGCGGTGCGCTCCAAGCTGCTGGCGCTGCGCGAGGAGGAGTACGTCACCGCCGCCACCCTGATGGGCGCCCGGCCGGCGCGGGTGATCGGGCGCCACCTGCTGCCCAACTTCGCCAGCCACCTGATCGCCTCGGTCACCCTGTCGATCCCGGGCATGATCCTGGGCGAGACCGCGCTGTCGTTCCTGGGCCTGGGCCTGCGCCCACCCGTGACGAGCTGGGGCGTGATGCTGACCGAGGCCCAGAACATCGAGGCGGTGGTGCTGTATCCCTGGCTGATGACGCCGATGGCGGCGGTGATGATCGCCGTGCTGGCGTTCAACTTCCTGGGCGACGGCCTGCGCGACGCCGCCGACCCCTACGACTGATCGTCCCGCCCCCCTACCCTGAAGGAGACCCGCCGTGTCCCGCCCCGCCCTGTGGATCGTTGTTGGCGCCCTGTTCGGCCTGCTGGCCGTCGCCCTGGGGGCGTTCGCGGCCCACATCCTGGAGGCGCGCGGTGCCGCGCGGGCGGTGGACCTGGTGGAGACGGCCGCCCGCTACCAGGCCACCCATGCGCTGGCGCTGGTGCTGTGCGGCCTTCTGGGGCTGATCGCCGGTGCCGGCGCGCCGGCCGCGCGCTGGGCCGGCCGGGCCGGCCTGTTCTTCACCCTGGGCATCGTGCTGTTCTGCGGCGCCCTGTACGGTATCGCCCTCCTGGGCTGGCCGTTGGGCATGGTGGCCCCGCTCGGCGGCACGAGCTTCATGGTCGGGTGGGGCCTGCTGGCCGTGGCCGGTTGGCGGGCATCGCGGCCGGCGTGACCGATCCGGCACGCCCCGAAACGGGACGCGCCCTGTTGGAATCTTAAGGAATCCCGAGTACAAGCGGGAGAGGACACAGGTGCCAGAGTCCGCACCGGACTCCGGCGGCGCCGCACAGAACGGGCCACCCCGCAGGCGTTCGCCGCCTCTCCCGGAGCAGGCCGGGCCCAGCCAGAACCAGGCAGGCAAGCCATGTCGAAAACCATCCTGATCGTGGAAGACAACGAGTTGAACATGAAGCTGTTCAACGACCTTCTACAGGCGCACGGCTACACGACGGTTCAGACCAGCGACGGGCGCGAGGTCATCGGGATGGCGCGTGATCACAAACCCGACCTGATCCTGATGGACATCCAGTTGCCCGAGATCTCGGGCCTGGAGATCACCAAGATGCTCAAGGAAGATGCCGACCTGAAGGGCATTCCGGTCGTGGCCGTCACCGCCTTCGCCATGAAGGGCGACGAGGAGAAGATCCGCGAAGGCGGCTGCGAGGGCTATATCGCCAAGCCGATCTCGGTCGCCAACTTCCTCCAGACCGTCTCCAAGTTCCTGAACTGACCGGAACCCGGGCCGGGCCCGACCGGGCCGGCGCGGGGCACCCAAACGAAAACCGCCAGCGCGGGCCGGCGGTTTCGGGGGCGCGGGCGCCGATCGTGGCGACCGCCGTCGGAAGGCCGAGGGGACCGATCGGTCCCGTCAGCGCAGCTTGGTTTCCTTGAAGACCACGTGCTTGCGCGCCTTCGGATCGTACTTGCGGAACTCAAGCTTCTCGGTCGTCTTGCGCGGGTTCTTCTTGGCCACGTAGAAGTAGCCCGTGCCCGCCGTGCTCTCGAGCTTGACCTGGATGGTTGCCGGCTTCGCCATGGCGCGGATCCCGTTGCAGAAAGGAGTGAAATCGAGCCGTGCACCATACCCGGATGCCGGCCGCTGTCAAGAACGCGATGGCGCGCCTGTCGGGTCCAGCGGCCAGTCGTAGACCACCCAGTCGGTGCGCGTTCCCAGACGGTCGTACAGCGCCCGCGCGGTCACATTGCCGGCCTGCGTGCGCCAGTACAGCTTGCGCCAGCCGGCCTGGCGGCCAATGGCGGCACAGGCGCTCATCAGCGCCGTCCCGGCCCCGCGTTTGCGCTGGGCCTCGGCGACATAGAGGTCTTCCAGATAGCCCACCGGCTCGATCGACCAGGTGCCCAGGTGTTCCAGCAGGGTCGCGAAGCCGACCAGCCCCCACCCTTCCGGGCCCTGGCTGTCGGCCACCAGGCAGCGCAGCGCCGGAACCTTCGGGTCCAAACAGCGGCGCCAGGTCTCGGCGGTGACCGCCTCCGGGATGTCCACCGAGTAGAACTTGCAGTAGCCGGACCACAGAAGGCGCCAGCCGGCCTCGTCCTCGGGGCGGGCGAAGCGCACGGTGAGGGCCTGGGCGCCGGGCTGGCTCATCACGGGCAGACCTCCAGGCCATGGACCAGGGCCTCGGTGGACAGGGTCTCCCACAGCGCGACCGCATAGCTGCGCGGGACATGGATATCGACCGTCTCCGCCGTCCCCGCATGCAGCAGCACCGGCACGGCGAACAGCAGGGTCTGGGCGCAGCGCCCGGCCGGCAGCCCGTCCACCGACAGGTCGAGCAGACACCCGCCGGCCAGCACGGTCCGCACCGCCGGCCCGACCAGCCGCAGCACGCAGCGGCCGTGCGACAGGTCCACCACGCTCAGGCCGGCGGCCGCGGGCCGCGGCGCGCGCGGCGGCAGCACCAGCAGCCACCGCCCGGGCCCCAGCCACAGCGCGGCCGGCCCGTCCGGTCCCTCGGGCGCCGTCCCGGTGTTCGGCATCCGCGGCAGGGTCAGACCGGCCAGGGTGGCGGGCGCGGCGGCGCGGCCGGCGTCGACATGCCACAGGGCACGGTCGCGGCGCTCGGTCGCCGTCACACCCGGCGGCCCGTCGCTGGCGCCGTGGCGCCCCGGACCCCAATGCTCGGCCAGCGGCGAACACGGCGCCGGACGGTCGAACACGGCGGCGGGATCAGCGGTCTCAGGCATGCTGGCGCCTCCCTTCCGGATCATAGACATGGGGCGCCACCACCCGGGCCGGCGTCGCGGTGCCCTTGAGCGGGTGGCTGACCAGCACGGTCTGGCCCTCCCAGCGCGCCAAGCCGCCCTTGAGGAAGCCGAGCGCCACCGGATGGCCCACCCCCGGCCCGGCACAGCCGGAGGAGACGTGGCCGATCATCGGCACCGGCGGCGGGGTGTCGCGGTCCGCGACCGCCACGATCTGGCTGCCGCCGGCCAGGACGGTCGCGCCGTCCTCCGGCACCAGCCCGACCAGCGCCGGCCGCTCCGGGTCCGTCAGCGCGGCCCGTTCCAGCAACCGCCGGCCGATGAAGCTCTTCTTGGTGGAGACCATGCGGCCCAGCCCCAGGTCATGGGGCGTGGTGCGCCCGTCCAGCTCCGGCCCGGCGACGTGGCCCTTCTCGATCCGCATCACCCCCAGCGCCTCGGCGCCGTAGGGGGTGAGCCCGAACGGCTTGCCCACCATGACCAGGCGGCGCCACAGGGCGTCGCCATAGCCGGCCGGGACGTTGATCTCGTAGGCGAGTTCGCCCGAGAAGCTGATGCGGAACAGCCGCGCCGGCAGCCCGCAGACCGTGCCTTCGGTCACCCCCATGAACGGCAGGGCGTCGTTGGAGACGTCCAGATCCGTCGCCTCCTCCAGCACCCGGCGGCTCTTCGGTCCGGCCAGGGCGACGGCGGCCCATTCATCGGTGGTCGAGACCACGCGCACATCAAGCTCGGGCCACAGCACCTGGAGGCCGTATTCCAGGTGCGTCATGACCGCGACTGCGTTGGCCGTGGTGGTGGTCATGGCGAAGTGGTCGTCGGCCAGGCGGGCGGTGGTGCCGTCGTCCATCGCCAGGCCGTCCTCACGCAGCATCAGGCCATAGCGCGCCTTGCCGACCGCCAGGCCCTTCCAGCCGTTGATATAGACGCGGTTGAGAAATTCGGCCGCGTCCGGCCCCTGGACGTCGATCTTGCCCAGGAACGACACATCGCACAGGCCGACCCCGGAGCGGGTCGCGATCACCTCGCGGCGCACCGCCTCGGCCAGGGTCTCACCGTCGCGCGGGAAATGGCGCGGGCGCAGCCACAGCCCGGTGGGCTGGAACACCGCGCCCATCTCGGCCTGGGCCGCGTGCATCGGCGAGCGGCGCACCGGCGCGATGTGCGCCCCTACGTGACGTCCCGCCAACGCGCCCAGCGTCACCGGGGTGTAGGGGGCGCGGAAGGTGGTGGTGCCCACCGCCGGGATGGGCTCGCCGCGCGCCTCCGCCAGCAGGGCGAGACCGGCGACGTTGCTGGTCTTGCCCTGATCGGTGCCCATGCCAAGGGTGGTGTAGCGCTTCAGGTGCTCGACGCTGGCATAGCCCTCGCGGTGGGCCAGGGCGATGTCCTCGACGGTCACGTCGTCCTGGATGTCGACGAACCGCTTGCCGTTGGCGACCGCCGGCTTGGGCACCGCCCACAGGGCCGTCTGGGGCTGGCCCGACCCGGCCATGGCGGGATCGTCGGCGCCGACCGTGGGCAGCGGGGGCGCCGCGCCCGGCCGCAGGCCCAGGGCCTCGGCGGCCCCCTGCCCGGCCGCCAGACCATCCGCAAGGGCGTCATCAAGGCGCAGCACCCCGGCGCAACCGCCGCACATCCACTCCTTGCCGCGCTCGGGATCGGGCAGGAAGGCCAGCCGCTCCGCATCCCACACCGGTTTCGCCCCGGCCTGGGCATGCAGGTGCAGGGTCGGGCTCCAGCCCCCGGCGACCGCCAGCAGGTCGGCGTCGATCCAGTCGCCCACCGGCACCATGTCCGGGCCGCCGTCCACGAGCCGGTTGACCGTCACCCCGTTCAGGCCACGCCGGGCGGTACCCTGGGTGTCGGCGATGACATGGCCGTCGCGGACGGGAATGCCCAGGGCGCGCACCCGGTCCGGCAGCGGGCCGCGCACCCCGGCGCGCGGATCGACCACCGCCGGCACCTGAATCCCGGCGGCGTGCAGGTCGAGCGCGGTGCGGTAGCCCTCGTCGTGACTGGCGAACAGCACCGCGCGGCGCCCGGGGGCGACGGCATACTGGTTGACGTAGGCGCGCGCGGCGCTGGCCAGCATCACGCCGGGACGGTCGTTGCCGGCGAACACCAGCGGGCGCTCGATGGCCCCGGTCGCCAGCACGGTCTGGCGGGCGCGGATCTGCCACAGGCGCTGACGCACGCGATCCGGCGCGGGCGCGGGATCGTGGTCGGCGACCCGCTCCACCGCCTGCCAGAAGCCGTGGTCGTGCTGCCCGGTCACCGTGGTGCGCGGCAGCAGGGTGACGCGGTCCCCCAGGGCGCGCAGGGCGTCCAGGACGGCGGCGACCCAGGCATGGCCGGGCGCCCCGTCCAGCGTGACCCGCTCGCGCAGCAGACAGCCGCCCAGGGCGGCGCGTTCGTCGGCCAGGATCACCCGGGCGCCGGCCCGCGCCGCCGCCCACGCCGCCATCAGGCCGGCCGGCCCGGCCCCCACCACCAGAAGATCACAGTGGGCGCCGCGGTGCGCATAGGCATCCGGGTCCGCGGCGGTCGGACTGCTGCCCATGCCGGCCAGGCGGCGCAACACCGCCTCTTGCAGGGGCCACAGCCGCGCCGGGGTCATGAAGGTCTTGTAGTAGAACCCCACCGGGGCGAAGGCGCCGACGAGCCCGGTCAGCGCGCCGGCGTCCCAGCGCAGCAGCGGCCAGCGGTTCTGTGAGCGCGCCTCCAGGCCGTCGACCAGATCCACCACGGTGGCCCGCGTGTTGGGCTCGTGGCGCGCCCCCGCCCCCACCGCCACCAGCGCCGACGGCTCCTCCGGCCCGTCGCCGACGATGCCGCGCGGCCTGTGATACTTGAACGAGCGGGCGACCAGCCGCACCCCGTTGGCCAACAGCGCCGACGCCAGCGTGTCGCCCGGGTGCCCGGTCAGGGCGCGGCCGTCGAACCGGAAGGTCAGCGCCCGGCCGCGGTCGATCAGGCCACCATGCTCCAGGCGTTCGGGCTGGCGGGCCGGTTTGGGGGACGCGGTCGCGCTCATGGCGCCACCTCCGCCCCCGGCAGCGGATGGCTTGCCGCCACCGCGTGCGTGACGGTGTCACGCTCCAGCACGAACCATTGCCGGCAGCCCGCGCCATGGCGCCACAGCTCCCGCGCCGCGCCCTTCGGGTTGTCGCGCTCATAGACGTAGCGGGTCCAGTCCTCCAGCGGGGCGTCGTCGGCCGGTCGGGCGCGGTCGGCCGGGCCACCGTAGCTGAACTCCACACGCGGACGGGGGCCGCACCAGGGACAGGGGATGAGCATCATGGCGACAGGGTCCTCGGCAGGCGGAAAGCGGCGTGGATCAGTGCAGGACGGGCGTCGGCCCCACCCCCTTCTCGTCCAGGGTGGCGCCCCGCGCGAAGCGGTCGAGCGCGAACGGTTCGACCAGCGGATGCGGGTGGTCGTGGGCGATGGTATGGGCGAAGCACCAGCCGGAGGCCGGCGTGGCCTTGAACCCGCCGTAGCACCAACCGCCGTTCAGGTAGAGGCCGGGGACCGGCGTCTTGTCGATGATCGGGCTGCCGTCCATGGTCATGTCCATGATACCGCCCCACGTGCGCATCAGTCGCAGCCGGGAGAAGGCCGGGAACAGCGCCACGGCGGCGGCGCAGACGTGCTCGATCAGCGCCGTCTCGCCGCGCTGGGCGTAGCTGGGGTAGCCGTCCAGGTCGCCGCCGAACACCAGCTCGCCTTTGTCGGTCTGGCTGATGTAGCAGTGCGCCGCGCCCGAGGTGACCACGGTATCCAGGCAGGGCTTGACCGGTTCGGTGACCATGGCCTGCAGGACGTGGCTTTCGATCGGCAGACGCAGGTCGACCATGTCGGCAAGCTGGGTGGTGTGACCGGCGACGCAGAGCCCGACCTTCTCGCAGCCGATGCGCCCGCGCGTGGTCTCGACCCCGGTTACGGCGCCGGTGCCGTCGCGCTCGATGGCGGTGACCTCGCAACCCTGGATCAGGTCCACGCCGAGCGCATCGGCGGCGCGAGCGTAGCCCCAGGCGACGGCATCGTGGCGGGCGGTGCCGGCGCGGCGCTGGATCAGACCGCCGACAACCGGAAACCGGGCTTCGGCGGAGGTGTCCAGCAGCGGCGCCAGCCGCCGGATCGAGGGCAGGTCGACCAGGTCGGCGTCGATCCCGTTGAGCCGCATGGCGTTGCCGCGCCGGGCGAAGGACTCCATCTGGGCGTCGGTATGGGCCAGGTTGAGGACCCCGCGCGGGCTCAACATCACATTGAAGTTCAGGTCGCGCGACAGCCCCTCCCACAGCTTCAGGCCGTGTTCGTAGAAGGCAGCGTTGGCGTCCAGCAGGTAGTTGGAGCGCACGATGGTGGTATTCCGGCCCACGTTGCCGCCGCCGAGCCACCCCTTCTCCAACACCGCCACCCGGGTCAGGCCATGATTGCGGGCCAGGTAGTAGGCCGTCGCCAAGCCGTGCCCGCCGCCCCCGACGATGACGACGTCGTAGTGATCCTGGGGCGCGGCGTCGCGCCAGGCCCGCGACCAGCCGGTGTGACCGGCGAACCCTTGGCGGATCAGGGACAGGGCGGAGTAGCGGGTCATGCGTGTATCCTGTTGGGCGTCGGCGGGGACGGCCTGCGGGTCGTGGCCCGGCGAGGAGGGCGCCAGTGTGCCGCCAGACGTCGATTTCACACAACGGTCTTATGGAGATCCGGACCGGTGCGTGACCCCCGCGTGTTTCCTGTCAGTGAACAATATTGAACTAGGGACAACGCGGCAAGGGCTTTGCGGCGAATCTTCTCCCGCCGCTGCTCCAGGCCCCATCGCCCTGGTGACAGGGCGGGCCCGGCGATCGCCGCGCGGGCCGGGAAGTTGGCCCGCGCCAGGGTTTTGCGGCAACGCGAAAGCCGCTATGGTCGCGTCCCGTTGCCTGCTCAGGGCGACTCCCCATCAGCGCCGAGTCCCGGCACGCCCCGGAACGGCGTGGACCTGGGGTCTCGAACGAGGACGCAGACCCGACCCAATCACAAACACGCAAAGCGGTGACACCGCGCGGCGGGCGCTGACCACAGCGTCCCGACTCGGGGCGGGCCGCTCCAGTCCAGGACAAGGATGCGAGAGAGACGATGGACCTGAAAAAGATTCCGATCGGCAAGAACCCGCCCGAGGATGTCAATGTCATCATCGAGATTCCGCTGCGCGGCGAGCCGGTCAAGTACGAGGTCGACAAGGATTCGGGCGCCATGTATGTGGACCGGATCCTGCACACCGCGATGCAATACCCGGTCAACTACGGCTTCATTCCGCACACCCTGTCGGATGACG
Organism: Roseospira goensis; assembly: GCF_014197795.1. Taxonomy (GTDB): domain Bacteria; phylum Pseudomonadota; class Alphaproteobacteria; order Rhodospirillales; family Rhodospirillaceae; genus Rhodospira; species Rhodospira goensis. The sequence continues at coordinate 25,813 of NZ_JACIGI010000028.1, read as the reverse complement.
GCGACCCAGTCGACGTGATGGTGATCGGGCGGCTGGCCATCGCCGTTGGCGCCGTGATGCGGGTGCGGCCCATCGGCGTGCTCAAGATGCAGGACGAGTCCGGCATGGACGAGAAGATCCTGGGCGTGCCGCACACCAAGCTTCACCCCTACCATGACAATGTGAACCATTATAAGGACGTGCGCCCGACCGAACTGCACCGGATCGAACACTTCTTCACCCACTACAAGGACCTCGAAGAGGGCAAGTGGACCAAGATCATCGGGTGGGGCGACCCGGAGGAAGCCTACGACGTCATCCGCACCGCCATCGCGGCGGCCGAGGCGGGCAAGGACTGACACGCGGGCCTGTCCGATGCCGATGGAGACGGTGCGCCCCCAACCAGCGGGGCGCGCCGCCCTGGTCTGATCCCGGATCGCCCGGGTCGCCCCGCCGCGCCCGATCGACCCCGTCATGACGTCAGCAAAAAAAGGGCGGCGAGGATCGCACCCCGCCGCAGTCTGGTCTTGAGGGTAAGAGGATACAAATTACCGGCGGAACCCTGACCACGTCTTCGTCAGGCGAACCCGGACGGGATCATGCTTCCCCCGGCCGCATCAGAGTACGACGGCCCGCCCGGGCCACGTGTGATCCGAGTCACAAAGGGTCGAATTTTATCCAAATCCCATACCGACCGCCGGGCCTCTGGGGCCGCCACGCGGCTTCCCACGGGGCCGTCTCATGCAGTACAACGGCCCGTCGCGGCTGCCAGGGAGGGAGCGCCGCGGCGTCCCCGTGACCGTATTCCGTCCCCTGCCATCGCATGGACCCCATCCCCATGATCGAGTTGACATCCCTCTGTGTGTTCTGCGGCGCCCGTCCGGGTGCCAACCCCGACATGGTCGACACCGCCCGCCGCCTCGGGACGGCGATCGGTCAGGCCGGCAAGACCCTGGTGTTCGGCGGTGGCCGTGTCGGCCTGATGGGCGAACTGGCGCGGGCCACGGCGGCGGCCGGCGGCCATGTCGCGGGTTTCATCCCGGAGCACCTGGAGCGCATCGAGGTGGCCGACGAGACCCTGCCTGAGCTGCACGTCGTGCCCGACATGCACACCCGCAAGCTGGGCATGTTCGAGCGCGCCGACGCCTTCTGCGTCCTGCCCGGCGGCCTCGGCACCCTGGACGAGACCTTCGAGATCCTGACCTGGCGCCAGCTCCGGCTCCACGACAAGCCGATCGCGCTGCTCAACGTGGGTGGCTACTGGGACCCGCTGCTGTCGCTCGTCGAGCGCATCATCGCCGAAGGCTTCGCCCACGCCGACAACCGCCGCCTGTTCACCGTGATCGACTCGCCGGAGGCCGTGATCCCCACCCTCGCGGCCGAACTGGCGGTGCAATCGCCGGAGGCCGCCCCGCCCCCGGGCCACGACGCCCGGGCGCTGGGCTGACCCTGGGCCGGGCCGGCTACCTCGGCTCCAGGCGCAGGGCGCCGTCCAGGCGCACGACGCTGCCGTTCATCATCGGGTTCTCGACCAGCGCCCGCACCAGGCGACCGAACTCCTCCGGCCGTCCCAGGCGATGCGGATGTAGGGTCTTCTTGATGAGCGCGTCGTAGATGTCCTGCGGCAGGGTGTCGAACATGGGCGTCTGAAACAGCCCCGGCGCGATGCACATCACCCGCACGCCGGATCGCGCGAGGTCGCGCGCCGCCGGCAGCGTCAGCGACGCCACGCCACCCTTGGACGCCGCATAGGCCGCCTGCCCCACCTGTCCCTCGGTGGCGGCGATGGAGCCGGTGTTGACGATCACGCCGCGTTCGTGCTCGGCCTCCGGCTCCAGGTCGACCATGGCGGCGGCGGCCTGGCTCATGACGTTGAAGGTGCCGATCAGGTTGATGGCGATCACGCGCGAGAAGGTGGCCAGGTCGTGCGGTCCCTCCTTGCCGACCACCCGGCCGCCGGCGACGATGCCGGCGCAGTTGACGCAGATGCGCGCCGGACCGTGCGCCGCGGTGGCCTGGGCCAGGGCCTCGGCCACGGACTCGGCGCTGGTGACGTCGCAGCCCAGGCCGAGCCCGCCGAACGCAGCGGCGGTGGCGCGGGCCCCGTCGGCATTGACGTCCAGGACGGTGACGGCGGCGCCGGCCTCGGCGAGCACGCGGGCCGTGGCCTGACCGAGCCCGGAGGCGCCGCCCGTGACGACGGCGGCGTGACCTTTGATCTGCATGGGGGGGTCTGTCCCTGTTCCGGTTTGACATACGCGGTTGCGCGCATCCCCTACCGGAAACGGGCGTTGGGCGGAAGAGGGCCGATCCGGCCCCTCCTACTCCGACGGCGCGAAGGCCAGGGACACGCCGTTCATGCAGTAGCGCTGCCCGGTTGGCTGCGGACCGTCGTCGAACACGTGGCCCAGATGGCCGCCACACTGGGCGCAGTGCACCTCGGTGCGGGGATAGACCAGCTTGTAGTCCGTGGTGGTGCCCACCGCGCCCTCCAGCGGCGCGAAGAAGCTGGGCCAGCCGGTGCCGCTGTCGAACTTGGTGGCAGCGTCGAACAGCGGCGCGCCGCAGCCCGCGCATCGGAAGGTCCCGGTGCGTTTTTCGTCGTTGAGCGGGTGGGAAAACGGCGGCTCGGTGCCGTGCTGGCGCAGCACGCGGAATTGCTCGGGCGCGAGTTCGGCCTTCCACTCCGCGTCGGTCTTCTTCACCGGGTAGTCGGTCTTGTCCGCGCCGCCGCCCAGGGCACGCGAAAGAATGCCACCGGCCATGATCGCCTCCACCTGCTGGATCCGCGGCGCCATCGGGCGCGCCGCATGCCCGATGTTGGGCGGCGGCGGGGACGGGTCAAGGTGATGTGTCAGCCGGCCTCGCGGTGGGCGGGTGCGATCGTCACATCGACGCCGGCCTCCGCCTTCAGGGCGGCCACGATGGCGAATACGACATCGGCCGGCGCATTGCTTTCCGTGCTCAATGCCCGGATCAGAGTTGCACGATCATGCTGCAGCGATGCGGCAAGCCAATCGACACCGACGGTGGCGTCGACGTAGTCGCGAAGAAGAACCTTGCCGGTGGCAACATCCCCATCGAGGAGCGCCGTCAGGGCCTCTTCGAACAGGGCGGCCCGGAAGGCCTCGTCGCGCTCAACACGCCCCCGAAGGATGTCCTTGAGGTCACGGGTCAGTGCCATGGTCGCCTCGTTCCTCAGGCGATGGTATCCCGGCACGCGAGGCACGTCGACTCACGGCCCCGACCCGTCCGCCCGCACGCGCTTGACCGCCGCCCGGGCGGTGCCCATCCTCTTGCCAACGCCATGCGGCCTTGACGCTGATGGATCCGGCCGCCCCCACCCCGCACACAACGAGACTCGACAGCCCCTTTGACCGCCAAGACCCGCAAACCGGCGCCGTTCCCGACGCGCGCCCAGATCCTGGACTACATCCGCGACAACCCCGACCACGTGGGCAAGCGGGAGATCGCGCGCGCCTTCCAGCTCGACGCCGAGCAGCGCCCCCAGTTGCGCCAGATGCTTAAGGAGCTGGAGGCCGAGGGGCTGGTGCAGCGGGGCCGCAAACGCCGCTTCGCGCCGCCGGGCACGCTGCCCGAGGTCACCGTGCTGACGGTGCACGCCACCGACGCGGACGGCGAGTTGCTGGCCCGCCCGGACGCCTGGGACACCGAGGAGCTGGGACCGCCGCCACGCGTGCTGGTGCTGCCCATGAAGGGCCGCCATGCCGCCGCCATCGGCGTCGGCGACCGCGTCCTGGCGCGCCTCGCCCGCGACGGCGAGGCCGCCTACACGGCCAAGCCGATCAAGCGCCTGGCCTCCGCGCCCACCCGCCTGCTCGGCGTGCTGGCCGAGGGGCCGGAGGGCTGGCGCCTGCGCCCGACCAACAAGCGCGACCGCAACGACTACGTGGTGCGCACCGGCGACCTGGGCGGCGCCGGGGCTGGCGAACTGGTCGAGGCCGAGATCGTGCCCGGCCGCACCTACGGCCTCAAGCAGGCCAGGGTCCTGGACCGCCTGGGCGATACCGCCAACCCGCGCGCGGTGAGCCTGATCTGCATCCACAGCCACGGCATCCCCACCGAATGGCCGCCGGAAGCCGAGGACCAAGCGAAGGCGGCCGGTCCGGCCCCGCTCGCCGGCCGCGAGGACCTCCGCGCGGTGCCCCTCGTCACGATCGACGGCGAGGACGCCCGCGATTTCGACGACGCCGTGTGGGCCGAACCGGACCCCGACCCCGCCAACCCCGGCGGCTGGCACGCCATGGTCGCCATCGCCGATGTGGCCTGGTACGTCCGCCCCGGTGACGCCCTGGATGACGAGGCCCTGCGGCGCGGTAACTCGGTCTACTTTCCCGACCGGGTGGTGCCGATGCTGCCGGAGGCCCTGTCCAACGGCTGGTGCTCGCTGCGGCCGGCCGAGGACCGGGGCTGCCTGGCGGTCGAAATGTGGTTCGACGCCGCCGGCCGGAAGACGCGCCATCGCTTCCTGCGCGGGCTGATGCGCTCGGCGGCGCGGCTGACCTATACCCAGGTGCAGATGGCCGTGGACGGCAGCCCCGACGACACCACCGGGCCGCTGGTCGAGCCGCTCTTGCGGCCCCTGTACGGCCTCTTCCACGCCCTGTTCGACGCCCGCCGCACGCGCGGCAGCCTGGACCTGGACCTGCCCGAGCGGCGCGTTATGGTTGCGGCGGACTGCAGCGTGACCGGCATCCAGCCACGCCCCCGCTACGACAGCCACCGCCTGATCGAGGAACTGATGGTGGCCGCCAACGTGTGCGCGGCGGAGGAACTGGAGCGCCTGTCGCAGCCCTGCATGTACCGCATCCACGACGAGCCGTCCCAGGAGAAGCTGTCCGCCCTGCGCGACTTCCTGGGCACGCTGGGCATCAAGCTGTCGGCCGGTCAGGTGCTGACCCCGCACCTGTTCAACCGGGTGCTGGAGCGCGCCCGCGACACCGAGCACGAACATCTGGTCAACGAGGTGGTGCTGCGCGCCCAGGCCCAGGCCGAGTACAACCCCGAGAACATCGGCCATTTCGGGCTCGGGCTGCGGCGCTACGCCCATTTCACCTCGCCCATCCGGCGCTATGCCGACCTGATGGTGCATCGGGCGCTGATCCGTGGTCTGCACCTGGGCGACGGCGCGCTCGCCGACGACCAGACCGAGCAGTTCAGCGAGATCGCCGGCCACATCTCCAGCACCGAGCGGCGCGCCGCCGCCGCCGAGCGCGACGCCGTCAACCGCTTCACGGTGTCGTTCCTGGCCAGCCGGGTCGGCGCCGTCTTCGCCGGGCGGGTCAACGGGGTCACCCGCGCCGGCCTGTTCGTCACCCTGGACGAGACCGGCGCCGACGGCCTGGTCCCTATCAGCACCCTGCCCGCCGACTTCTACTGGCACAACGAGGAGGCGCGCTGCCTGGAGGGACGCGAACACGGCCGCGTCTACCGCCTCGGCCAGCCGATCACCGTGCGTCTGCGCGAGGCCGATCCCATCGCCGGCGGCCTTCTGTTCGAGGTCCTGGAGGACGCGGACGACGCCGAAACGGGCCGATCGCCGCACCGTGCCCGTGGCCGCCCCCGCAAGGCCGGCCCGCGATCGGGACCGCAGGCCCACCGCGGCCCCGGCGTGCGCAGTGGCGCCCGCCGGCGCTGAACGGGGCCGGTACGGGGCGTGCGTTTCGGCCGCGTTTGGCCTAGAGTTGCGTCGGGACCCCGATGGCGCGGGCGGGCCGCAACACGCCATCGTTTCGCCACAGGTCGGGCCTTTCGTGGTCGTGTAGGGCAAAAGTCTTCATGCCGATGATCCGCGTTCTGCGCACACGCTCTTGGCTCTTCGGGTTGCTCGGGCTGCTGGTGGTCGCCTGTGCGCCGACGTCTGGGCCGCCGCCCGCCGCGCCACCCGCCGGCCCCGTCGCCGGGACGGTGAGCGCGACCCCCGATCCGTTCACGCGCGACGCCGCCCACCGCATGTTCACCCATGGCTACGTCGCGGTCTCCAGCCGCTACATCGAACCGGTGGACATGACCACCTTCGTGGTGGCGGGTCTGCGTGGGCTGGGGCGCATCGACCCGGCTTTGGACGCCCGCGCCGTCGCCGGCGGGATCGAGCTGCGCCACCGCGACCGCCGCGTCGCGGTGTTCCCGCGCCCGGCCGACGACCGTGGCAGCGACTGGGCCCACCTCAGCACGGGCGCCATTCAGGCCGCCCGGGCCGTCTCCGCGCCGCTGGCCGACGCCGACTCGGAAGAGGTCTACGACGCCGTCTTCGACGCCGCGCTGGCCAGCCTGGATCCGTTCTCGCGCTACGCCGGCGCCGAGGAGGCGCGCCTGAACCGCGGCAGCCGCAACGGCTTCGGCGGCATCGGGATCCTGTTCGAAATCGACGACGCCGGCGCGGTGATGGTGCGCGAGGTGGTCGCCGGCGGACCGGCCGACCGGGCCGGCCTGCACCCGGGCGACCGCATCCTGGCGGTCGACGGCCAGCCGTTCACCCGGCCCAACACCCGCATCGTGCGGGAACGCCTGCGGGGTCCAGTCGGCTCGACGGTGCGGTTGACAGTCCAGCGCGGATCACGGGTCGACGTCTCGCTGACCCGGGGCCTGATCGTGATGCCCACCGTTGCGTTGTCCATGGAGGACGGCATCGGCATCCTGCGCCTGACCAGCTTCAACCAGGCCACCTCCGACACCGTGGCCGGGGTCGTGCGCCAGGCCCGGGCCAACGGCGCGCGCGGCCTCATCATCGACATGCGCGGCAACCCGGGCGGCCTGCTCGACCAGTCGGTGACGGTGGCCGACCTGTTCCTCGAACAGGGCACCATCGTCTCCACCCGTGGCCGTCACCCGGAGGCGCGCCAGTTCTACAGCGCCACCGACGGTGACATCGCCAACGGCCTGCCCATCGTGGTGCTGATGGACGGCGACTCGGCCTCCGCCGCCGAGATCGTCGCGGCCGCGCTCCAGGACGGCGGCCGCGCGGTGGTGATCGGCACCACCAGCTACGGCAAGGGCACGGTGCAGACCGTGGTCCAGCTCCCCAACGGCGGCGAGATCACCCTAACCTGGTCGCGCTTCCACAGCCCGTCGGGCTATGTGCTGCATGGGCTCGGCGTGCCGCCGGTGGCCTGCACCTCGGGCCGGGCGACGCGCACCGAGCCGGCCGTGGTGGAGGGGGTGCTCCAGGACCTGCGCAGCCACGCGACACCGATCGCCCAACGCCTGTCATCCTGGCGCCACACGGCGTTCGAGGATACCGAACGCCGGCGCCGGCTGCGCGCCCTGTGCCCGGCCGAGCACCACGAGCCGCACGGCCTCGATGAGGTGGTGGCGCGCCGGCTGATCCAGGATCCGGCCCTGTACGCCCAGGCCATCGGGCTGGTGGGCGCCAACGCCGCCCGGCGGTAGGCGCCCGTCCGCCTCGCGCGACCCTGTGCGACGCGGGGTCCCACGCGGGAGCGTGGGACCGAGGGAGAAGGACCCACTCCTCGCGGCCGCGTGGGCGCCTGCGGACTCTCTCCTCGCGCCCACGCTCCCGCGTGGGCGCCTGCGGACTCTCTCCTCGCGCCCACGCTCCCGCGTGGGCGCCTCTGGATTCCGTATACTGGCCGGCCTGGATCCTGACTCGTCAGGATCCAGGCCCGACGCGGCATCGCCGCGCCGGCCCCTCCTCTGGTCAAGCGGGCATCGCAGAGCGATGCCAGAGTCGCGCCGGCCGACCGACGGAGAGGTCCGTGCCTCCGTCGGCCGGTATCATACGTTGATCGCGATCCGCGCGAGGATACTCATTCAATAAAAACGCGCCAAACTAGAATAAATGAACCAAGACAGACACAAGAATCATTTCATTGTTATGGATTCCATTCCTTTCGCGGACTAAAATGCATGGGATTGGCGACTGGACACACCTCGCCGCTGCCGCCTTTGAGTGTGTTGCAGGCGTCATGCCCGATCCCACCGCGGAAGGAGTCCGAACATGCTTGGCAGAGTCTTATGCGGGACCGCGACGACCGCGGCGCTGTTCCTGGCCAGCCCCGCGCTGGCGCAGGAGACCGTGCCGCTGGTGGCCGATGATGCCTACCCGCCGTTCTCCCATGTCACCGACGGCACCCTGGCGGGTGTCTATCCGGCGATCCTCGCCGCCGTCTTCGACCGGCTGGAGGGCTATACGGTGAAGACCCGTGCCGTGCCCTGGAGCCGGGCGCTGCGCACCGTGGAGACCGGCGAGGCGCTGGGCGTCTACCCCCCTTATGCCAGTTCGGGCGCCGATCGACCGTACATCGACCGCTACAGCGAGCCGATCTGGGTCGAACGCGTCGTCCTCGTCTGCGACCGTGCGCAGGATACCGCCGGACGGACCGCCTGGCCGGACGACTTCCACGGCTTCCGCATCGGCAACAACAGCGGGTTCCGCACCCCCGGCGACGCCTTCTTCGCCGCCGTCGAAGCCGGTGACATCACCCTGGACGAGGCTCCCGATGCGATCACCAACCTCCGCAAGCTGCTGGCCGGCCGCATCGACTGCTATGTGAATGCCGCGCTGTCCATCGAGTCCGGTCTGGTCGCCATGGAGGCGTCCGCCGACGAGCGCGCCCGCATCGTGGAAGTGTTGACCGTCAGCGAGAACACGGCCCACATCGGCTACGCTGCGGACGCCGACGCCTTCCCGTTCAAGGACGATTTCGCCGACAAGGTCGACACCCTCCTGACGGAGATGAAGGCCAGCGGTGAAATCCAGGCCATCGTCGACGGGTATTTCTTGAAGTAGTCCCGCGACGGGACACGAACACGGGCCGCCGCCCACCACGTGAGCACCTCTGGAGTCTGTCCTCGCGCCCACGCTCCCGCGTGGGCGCCTGTGGACTCTCTGCTTGCGCCCACGCCCGCGCGTGGGACCGGGAGCGGGTTCGCGTGCCTACAGGTGCAGCGGCCGGCCGTGCACCGCCAGCGCGGCCTCCTTGATGGCTTCGCCAAGCTGCGGGTGGGCATGGCTGGCGCGGAAGATGTCCTCGGCGCTGGCGCCGAACTCCATACCGACCACGATCTCCTGGATCAGATCGCCGGCCGACGCCCCCACGATGTGGCAGCCGAGCACCCGGTCCGAGCGCGCATCCGCCAGGATCTTGACGAAACCGTCGACGTCGTCGTTGGCGCGCGCCCGCCCGTTGGCGGTGAAGGGGAAGCTGCCGCTCTTGTAGTCGACACCGTTGGCCTTGAGCTGCTCCTCGGTCTTGCCGACGGCGGCGATCTCGGGCCAGGTGTAGACCACCGACGGGATGGCATCGTAGTTCACGTGCCCGGCCTGGCCGGCCAGCATCTCGGCCACGGCGACGCCCTCTTCCTCGGCCTTGTGCGCCAGCATCTGGCCGCCGATGACGTCGCCGATGGCATAGATGCCCTTGGCGGTGGTTTCGTAGCGCTCGTTGACCTTGATGAAGCCGCGTTCGGTGCGCTCGATGCCGTTCTTGTCCAGGCCCAGCCCCAGGCTGTGCGGCACCCGGCCGATGGCCACCAGCACGACGTCCGAGACAACATGCTCGCTGTCGCCGCCGGCGGCGGGCTGGACCGTCAGGTTGACGCCCTTGGTGGTCTTCTTGGCGGCCGTGACCTTGGTCGACAGCCGGAACTCCAGGCCCTGCTTCTTGAGGATGCGCTGGGACTGCTTGCGCACCTCGGCGTCCATGTGCGGCAGGATATGATCCAGGTATTCGATCACCGTGACCTGCGCGCCCAGCCGGCTCCACACCGAGCCCAGCTCCAGCCCGATGACGCCGGCGCCGATCACCGTCAGGCGCTTGGGCACCTTGGGCAGCGCCAGCGCCCCGGCGGAGTCGACGATCATGCGCCCGTCGATGTCGACGCCGGGCAGCGGCGCCGGCTCCGAGCCGGTCGCCAGCACGATGTGGTCGGCGATCAGGGTCATGTCGCCGCCATCGTGCAGCGCCACCCCGACCTCGTTGGGGGCGTCGATGCGGCCCATGCCGCTGATCCAGTCGATCTTGTGCTTCTTGAACAGGTAGGCGATGCCGTCGACGTTGGCCTGCACCACCTTGTCCTTGCGCGCCATCATGGCCGGCAGGTCCGGACGAACGGTCCCCGTGATCTTGATGCCGTGGTCGGCGGCCTCGTGCCTGGCCTGGGCGAACAGGTGCGACGAGTGCAGCAGCGCCTTGGACGGGATGCAGCCGATGTTCAGGCAGGTGCCGCCAAGGGTCTTGCGCATGTCCACGCAGGCCACCTTCATGCCGAGCTGGGCGGCGCGGATGGCGCAGACGTAGCCGCCCGGCCCGGCCCCGATCACGACCAGATCATAGGGTTTGTCGCTCATCTGACAGGTCCTTCCCTTAGGGGTCTTGTTGCCGCGACTCGAGGGCCGGCGTCGCCATCGGCGCGCGGTCCCCGTCGAGCATCGTCGCGGTCCGTGCGTGTGGTCCCGGCCTCCCGGTCCGACCGACAGGAAAACGGGGCGTCCACCGAAGGGACGCCCCGCGCCGGGAGCCGATTACATGTCGAGGAGGATCCGCTGCGGATCCTCCAGGCATTCCTTCATCCGCACCAGGCTGCTGACGGCCTCCTTGCCGTCGATGATGCGATGGTCGTAGCTGAGCGCCAGGTACATCATCGGCCGCGCCTGAATGCTGCCGTCGGGCATCACCATCGGCCGCTGCTGGGTCTTGTGCATGCCCAGGATGGCGGACTGCGGCGGGTTGAGGATCGGCGTCGACATGAGCGAGCCGTAGACCCCGCCGTTGGAGATGGTGAAGGTGCCGCCCGTCATCTCCTCCAGGGTCAGGGTGCCGTCGCGCGCCTTCTTGCCGAAGGCGTTGATCTCGGCCTCGATCCCGGCAAAGGACTTGGCGTCGCAGTCGCGCACCACCGGCACCACCAGGCCCTGGGGGCCGCCCACGGCCACGCCGATGTCGTAGTGGTTCTTGTAGACGATGTCGGTGCCGTCGATCTCGGCGTTGACCGCCGGAAATTCGCGCAGCGCCACCACGGCGGCCTTGACGAAGAACGACATGAAGCCCAGCCGCACGCCGTGTTTCTTCTCGAACGCCTCCTTGTAGCGCTCGCGCACCGCCAGGATGGCCGTCATGTCCACCTCGTTGAAGGTGGTGAGCATGGCGGCGGTGTTCTGGGCCTCCTTCAGGCGCTCGGCGATGCGCCGGCGCAGCCGGCTCATCGGCACCCGCTCCTCGCGCGGCTCGTCGGCGCGCGGCCCCTTGGCGGCGGCCGGCGCGGCCGCCGACGGCTTGACCGTCTGCGGGGCGGGGCTCGCCCGCTCCAGGTAGGCCAGCACGTCCTCCTTGGTCAGGCGGCCATCCTTGCCGCTGGCCGGAATCCTGGCCGGATCCAGGCTGCGCTCTTCGACCAGCTTGCGCACCGCCGGCGACAGCGGATGCTCCAGGTTCGCGGTCCCGCCGGCGGGGGCGGCCGGGGCGGGCTTGGACTCGGCGTCGGCCTTGGACTCGGCCGGCGCGGGTTTCGCTTCGGGCTCGGCTTCGGGTTTTGGCGCGGCTTTCGCCTCCTCCGACTCGCCCGCCCCGGACGGGGCCGCGGCCTGGCCCTCGGCGCCCGCCTCCAGGCGCCCGAGAAGGGCGCCCACCTCCACCTCGGCCCCCTCTTCGGCCACGATCTCGGACAGCGCCCCGGCGGCCGGCGCGTTGACCTCGACCGTCACCTTGTCGGTTTCCAGTTCGACCAGAGGCTCGTCGGCCGCGACCGCATCCCCGGCCTTCTTCAGCCACTTGGCCACGGTGGCCTCGCTGACGGATTCGCCCAGGGCGGGCACGGTGATGTCGGTGGCCATCGGTGTTCCTTCCATCCTTTCCAGATCGGGTCGGCGCGGCGGGAGCAGGCGCACCGCAACCCGGCGGCAGTCTCGGGTGGGGCGGCCCCCCGCGGTCAGGCGGTGGAGGCCGCCACGGAGGCGTGCAGGTGCTCGACCAGGGCCGGATCCAGCCGCAACTGGGCCGCCAGCATGGCCAGGTAGCCGCGTTCCGCAGGGCCGTCCGGGTCGATGGCGAGCAGCGAGGCGGCGTAGATCTCGGCCGCCACCTCCGGCCCGGTCACGGCGGCGGTGAGGGCGCGCACATCCATCGGCCGGTTCAACTCGTCCATCACGAAGGCCTTGGCGTCCGGCTCCAGATCGAGGGTGTTCAGGTGTTCGAAGATGCGGCGGTATTCGTCCGCGTCGATGTGACCGTCGGCCTTGGTCGCCATGATCATCGCCTGCAACAGCACCCGCCCCAGGTCCTGGGCGGCGTCGGCGCGCTCGGGTGCTGGCAGAAACGGGCTGTCGGCGGGCGGCGGGGTCCAGCCGGGGGCGTCCGGATCGGGCGACGGTCCGGGGGCCTGCGACGGTCCAGGGGGATGCGGGGCCTGGGTCGGGGTAGCCCCCGTGTCGGGCGGGCGGTTGGCCTGCCAGTCGCGGTAGGCCTTGTAGGCCAGCCCGCCGATCGCCGCCAGGCCGCCGTAGGTGGCGACCTTGCCGGCCACCTTGCGCCCCTTCTTGGAGCCCAGCAGGACCCCGGCGAGGCCGCCGGCCAGGGCGCCGCCGGCCACCCCCGCCCAGGGCGGCAGGCCGGAGCCCGGTGGCGGCGCGCCCGCCTGGGGCGGCGCGGCCGGGGGAGGATGGCCGGCCTGCGGGGCGGGGGGCGAGGACGGAGCACCGGCCCGGCCGGTGCCCAGGAACTGGTCTAGCAGACGTTGCGCGTCGAACATCGAGGGATCCTGCGGGGTCTCCGGTCCGGAGCGGGCGGGGCGGACAGGCGGGCGCGGGGGTGGCGGTCGGCGCCGCCGCCCCCACGCGCCGTCAGGTCACGGAGGCCAGGCCGGTGGCGCGGCGGAAGGGCTGCGGGATTGCATCGGTCGGCCATGTCAGCGCCTGCTCGACCAGGGTCTGTTGCTCGTGGTGGTGGACCCGGGCCACACCGGTGGCCGGCGAGGCCGCCGCCTTGCGCCCCGCATAGTGCGCCCGGTGCGCCTTGTGGTGCAACTCCTCCAGGGCGTACTGCAGCCGCCGGTCCACGAACGTCCAGGCGCCCATGTTGGCCGGCTCCTCCTGACACCAGACCACATCGGCGTTGGGATAGCGCTTGAGCTGGTTCTGCACGCTGTCCTTGGGCCAGGGATAGAGCTGCTCGACGCGCACGATGGCGACGTCGCCGATCTCCTGGTCGCGGCGCGCCTGCAGCAGGTCATAGTAGACCTTGCCCGAGCACAGCACGACCCGGCGCACCTGCGCATCCGGCACCAGGTCGTCGGTCTCCGGGATCACGCGGTAGAAGCGGCCCTGATCGCCGAACGCCTCCAGCGGGCTGACGCACAGCTTGTGGCGCAGCAGTGATTTGGGCGACATGACGACCAGCGGCTTGCGGAAGTTGCGCCGGATCTGACGCCGCAGGGCGTGGAAGTAGTTCGCCGGGGTGGTCATGTTGCAGACCTGCATGTTGTCCTCGGCGCACAGTTGCAAGTACCGCTCCAGGCGGGCCGACGAGTGCTCCGGCCCCTGCCCCTCGAACCCGTGCGGCAGCAGCAGCACCAGCCCCGACATGCGCAGCCACTTGTACTCGGCGGCGCTGATGAACTGGTCGAAGATGACCTGAGCGCCGTTGGCGAAGTCGCCGAACTGCGCCTCCCACAGCACCAGGGCCATCGGGTCCTGCGCCGAATACCCGTACTCGAAGCCCAGCACGGCGTATTCCGACAGCGGGCTGTCGACGACCTCGAACGACGCCTGGCCCTGGCGGATGTGGTTGAGGGGGCGGTAGCGCTTCTCGTTGGTCTGGTCCACCAGCACGGCGTGGCGGTGCGAGAAGGTGCCGCGCCCGCTGTCCTGCCCGGACAGGCGCACACGGTGGCCCTCCAGCAGCAGGGTGCCGAAGGCCAGCGCCTCGGCGGTGGCCCAGTCGATGCCCTGGCCGGTCTCCAGCATCTTCGCCTTGGCCTTGAGCTGGCGGGCGATCTTGGAGTTCAGGTCGAACCCGTCGGGCGGGGTCGAAATGGCCTGGAAGACCTCGCGCAGCGCATGGTCCTTGGCCCCGGTGGCGTACTGCTTGTACTCCTCCTCGCCGAAGGCGGCCTCCAGCCCCTCCCAGGTGCCGAGCAGCCAGTCGGCCCGGTTCGGACGATAGGAGTCGCCGCCCTGGAAGGCCGTCTCCATACGGTCGAGGTAGCGGGCGTGCATGCCGTCGACCTCCTCCTGCGACAGCAGGCCGGAGGCCACGATGTGCTTGGTATAGACCTCGCGCACGGTGGCGTGCTCGGCAATGCGCTTGTACATCCGCGGCTGGGTGAAGGCCGGTTCGTCGCTCTCGTTGTGGCCGTGGCGGCGATAGCACACGATGTCCAGAACGACGTCGGTGTTGAACGTCTGGCGGAACTCGATGGCGACCCGGGCGGCGTGCACGACGGCCTCGGGGTTGTCGCCGTTGACGTGCAGAATCGGCGCCTGGATCATCTTGGCGATGTCCGTGCAGTACTGCCCCGAGCGGGCATACTGCGGGTTGGTCGTAAAGCCGATCTGGTTGTTGACGACGATGTGGATCGTGCCGCCGGTGCGATAGCCGTTCAGGTGCGCCAGCGCGAAGCACTCCGCCACCACGCCCTGGGCGGCCATGGCGGCGTCGCCGTGGAGCAGCAGGCCCAGCACACGGTCGCGCTTGATGTCGCCGCTCTGGGTCTGGCGGGCGCGCACCTTGCCCAGCACCACCGGGTCGACGGCCTCCAGGTGCGACGGGTTGGCGTTGAGCGAGACGTGGACCGTGCGGCCGTCGAACTGGCGGTCGGCGGACGTGCCCAGGTGGTACTTCACGTCGCCGGAGCCCTGCACGTCCTCCGGATTGGCGGGATTGCCCTCGAATTCGCTGAAGATGGCCTCCAGCGGCTTATGCAGGATGTGGGTCAGCACGTTCAGGCGGCCCCGATGGGCCATGCCGACGACCACGTGCTCCAGGCCGAGCTGACTGCCGCGCTTCAGAATCTGCTCGATCGCCGGGATCACGCTCTCGGCCCCTTCCAGGCCGAACCGTTTGGTGCCGACATACTTGCGGTGCAGGAACTGCTCGAAGCTCTCGGCCTCGATGATGCGCTGCATGATGGCCTTGCGGCCGATGTCGGTGAACGCGGTCCGGTTGAGTTCGCTCTCCACCCGGCGCTGGATCCACGCCTTCTGGTCCGGGTACTGGATGTGCATGAACTCGACACCGATGTGGCCGCAGTAGGTCTCGCGCACCACCTCGATGATCTTACGCAGGGTGGCCGACTCCAGCCCCAGCACGTTGTCGATGAAGATCTCGCGGTCCAGGTCGGCGTCGCTGAAGCCGTAGGAGTGGTAATCCAGCTCCGGATGCGGCTCCGGCTCGGTCAGACCGAGCGGATCCAGATCGGCCTCCAGATGGCCGCGCACGCGATAGGCGCGGATCATCATCAGGACGCGGATGGAATCCAGGGTCCGCGAGCGCGCCTCCTCTTCCGACAAGCCGGCCGCGGCGGCGGCTGCGCCCGACTCCCGGGCCTTGCCCTTGGCCTTCTCCTTTTCCTTGAGGGCGACCGCCTCGGGGTCGGGTGTGCCGATGACGTGGCGGCCGTTGCGGTTCCAGGACGGTCCGCGCAGCTCGGCGCGGATGTCGTCGGCCCCGTCGCGCAGCTCGTCGAAGAAGGCGCGCCAGCCCGGCTCGACGCGCTCGGGCGCCTCCAGGTAACGCTCGTACAGTTCCGCGATGTAGGTGGCGTTGGCGCCGGTGAGGAAGGAGGCGGAGAAGCGGGGGTCGTGTACGGTATCCATCGTGACGCGGTCGAACGCGGCCTTGCTGCCGCGTCTCCTCCTGGTTCGGGCTCCGTCCCGGGCTTGGCGGAGCGGCGGCGCGACGATCCGGATCACGGTGTCCCGGCGAACCGGGGCGGCGTGTGGGGTCCAGCCCCCGGCAACCGAACCGCCGCTGGACGACGACCCGGGCGTGCCGCCGCCCGGGTCATCCTGGTCAGACCATGTACATTAGCGCGGTTCGCGATCACTCGGAACCACGTCGTGGTTCCGAGTGATCGCGTGAATCCGCGCAAAATATATGAATCACAGCCGATTATCGCGAGAAACCGAAATCGCGCCGCGAGTCCGGTTTCTCGCAATCGGCTGCAGGCACCCGGGCCGAGTCGTGCCATCCCCTTGTCACCGTTCCGACCCATGACAGGCGGCGGCGGCCGACCCGGCCGCCGGGGGTCAGCCCTTCATGGCGGTCAGCATGGTGTCGCCCAGCGCGGCCGGGCTGTCGGCAACGTGGATGCCGGCGGCGCGCATGGCCTCGATCTTGGCGTCGGCCGTACCCTTGCCGCCGCTGATGATGGCGCCGGCGTGGCCCATGCGCTTGCCGGGCGGGGCGGTGCGGCCGGCGATGAAGCCCACGGTCGGCTTCTTGACCTTCGACTTGGCCAGGAACTCGGCCGCCTCTTCCTCGGCCGAGCCGCCGATCTCGCCGATCATGACGATGCCCTGGGTGTCGTCGTCGGCCAGGAACATCTCCAGGCAGTCGATGAAGTTGGTGCCGTTGACCGGGTCGCCACCGATGCCGATGCAGGTGGTCTGGCCCAGACCCGCGGCCGTGGTCTGCGCCACCGCCTCATAGGTCAGGGTGCCGGAGCGCGAGACCACACCGATCTTGCCCGGGGTGTGGATGTGGCCCGGCATGATGCCGATCTTGCACTGGTCGGGGGTGATGACGCCCGGGCAGTTGGGACCGATCAGGCGCGTCTTCGAATGCCCCAGGGCGCGCTTGACCCGCACCATGTCCATCACCGGAATACCCTCGGTGATGCAGACCACCAGCTCGATCTCGGCGTCGACCGCCTCCAGGATGGCGTCGGCGGCGAACGGCGGCGGGACGTAGATCACGGAGGCGTTGCAGCCGGTCTTCTCGCGGGCCTCGGCGACGGTGTCGAACACCGGCAGGTCGAGGTGGGTGGTGCCGCCCTTGCCCGGCGTCACGCCACCGACCATCTTGGTGCCGTAGGCCACCGCCTGTTCGGAATGGAAGGTGCCCTGGCTGCCGGTGAAGCCCTGGCAGATGACCTTGGTGTTGCTGTCGACGAGAACCGCCATTACTGCGCCTCCTTCACGGCCTTGACCACCTTCTCGGCGGCGTCGGCAAGGTTGTCGGCGGCGATGATCGGCAGCCCCGACTCCGCCATGATCTTCTTGCCCAGCTCGACGTTGGTGCCCTCCAGGCGCACCACCAGGGGCACGTTGAGGCTGACCTCCTTGGCGGCGGCGATCACGCCCTCGGCGATGACGTCGCAGCGCATGATGCCGCCGAAGATGTTGATCAGGATGCCCTCGACGTTGGGGTCGGACAGGATGATCTTGAAGGCCGTGGTGACCCGCTCCTTGGTGGCGCCGCCGCCCACGTCCAGGAAGTTGGCCGGCTCGGCGCCATACAGCTTGATGATGTCCATGGTGGCCATGGCGAGGCCGGCCCCGTTCACCATGCAGCCGATGGACCCGTCGAGCTTGATGTAGTTGAGGTCGTGCTTGGTCGCCTCCAGCTCGGCCGGATCCTCCTCGTCCTCGTCGCGCAGCTCCGAAATCTCCGGATGGCGATAGAGCGCGTTGGAGTCGAAATTCATCTTGCAGTCCAGCGGGATCACCTCGCCGTCGCCGGTGACGACCAGCGGGTTGATCTCCAGCATGGAGGCGTCGGTGTCGGTGAACGCCTTGTACAGGGCCATCAGCATCCGGGTGGCGCTCTTCACCTGGCCGCCCGTGAGCCCCAGGCCGAAGGCGACCTTGCGGCAGTGGAACGCCTGGATGCCGGTGGCCGGGTCGATCGACTGCAGGATGATCTTATCCGGCGTCTCCTCGGCCACCGTCTCGATCTCCACGCCGCCCTCGGTGGAGGCCATGATGGTGACCCGGCTGGTGGCGCGGTCGATCAGCATGGACAGGTACAGCTCGCGCCGGATGTCGCAGCCGGACTCGATGTAGACGCGCTTGACCTGCTTGCCGTCCGGACCGGACTGGTGCGTGACCAGGGTGTTGCCGAGCATCTGGGAGGCGTTCTCGCGCACCGCGTCGACCGACTTCACCACGCGCACACCGCCGGCCTCGCCCGCCTCGGACTCCTTGAAGCGCCCCTTGCCGCGGCCGCCGGCGTGGATCTGGCTCTTGACGACGTAGACCGGGCCGTCGAGCCCGCGCGCGACCTGTTCGGCCTCCTCCGGCGTGTAGGCGACGCCGCCCTTCAGCACCGGCACGCCGTACTTCGCCAGCACCTGCTTGGCCTGATACTCATGAATGTTCATTGGGTGGATTCCCCGTTCTGCCTGGGTCTTGTGCCGACTCCCGGTGCCGGCGGAGGACCCGCGCCCCGCCGGCCACGACCGGGACCGCGCCGCCTACTGGGGCATCAGCTCGCGCGAGGCGGCGACGAGACCGCGCACGGACTCCACCGACTTGTCGAACATCGCCTTCTCTTCGGCGTTCATGTCGATATCCACGATCTTCTCGACGCCGCCGGCGCCCAGCACCACCGGCACGCCCACATACAGGCCGTCGAGCCCGAACACGCCGTCGCACCAGGCCGCACAGGGCAGCACGCGCTTCTTGTCCTTCAGGTAGGCCTCGGCCATCTGCACGGCCGCCGCCGCCGGCGCGTAGAACGCCGAGCCGGTTTTCAGCAGGCCGACGATCTCGGCGCCGCCGTCGCGGGTGCGCTGCACGATCTGGTCCAGGCGCTCCTGCGTGGTCCAGCCCATCTTGACCAGATCCGGCAGCGGGATGCCGGCCACCGTGGAGTAGCGCGTCAGCGGCACCATGGTGTCGCCGTGGCCACCCAGGACGAACGCGGTGACGTCCTCGACCGAGACCTTGAACTCGTCGGCCAGGAAGTAGCGGAAGCGCGCGCTGTCGAGCACGCCGGCCATGCCGACCACCTTCTCGTGCGGCAGACCCGACAGCTCGCGCAGGACCCACACCATGGCATCCAGCGGGTTGGTGATGCAGATGACGAAGGCATCCGGGCAGTGGGTCTTGATGCCCTCGCCCACCGCCGCCATCACCTTGGCGTTGGTGCCGATCAGGTCGTCGCGCGACATGCCCGGCTTGCGGGGCACGCCGGCGGTGACGATCACCACGTCGGCGCCGGCGATCACGCTGTAGTCATTGGCGCCGCCGTAGGCCGCGTCGCAGCCCTCGACGGGCGTGGACTCGGCGATGTCCAGGGCCTTGCCCTGCGGCACGCCTTCGGCGATGTCGAACAGCACCACATCGCCCAGTTCCTTCAGGCCGATGAGGTGCGCGAGGGTGCCGCCGATGTTGCCGGCGCCGACCAGTGCGATCTTTTTGCGTGCCATGACCGTCCTCTCATCCACTAGACCGATATGGGACCCCGTACCGCTGCGCCACATACGAAGATGTGTGCGAGGGCAGGGATTCGCGCAAGGCGCGAGGGTCGGGAAGTTGGGTGTTTTGGTAACGTGATTCCGACGCGGGAGCAAGGGCCGTTCCCCGCCGAGTCGCGTCGCGCGGGGGCCTCGCGCGCATGACGGATCCATGACATTTGTCAAGAAAAACCGCGTCCTCCCTTGCCCTCTGCCGGTTGCTGCGGAACGCTGCGCGGCACCGCCGAGACGGACCCGCGCCAGGAGGACCGCCCCCGATGCCCGACCCCGCCACTCAACCACCCGCCTCGGCGCCCGGCGCGGCCTCGCCCTGGGTCGTGTTCCTGGTCTTCCTGCGCCTCGGCCTGACCAGCTTCGGCGGCCCGGTGGCCCATCTGGGCTACTTCCGCGCCGAACTGGTGGAGCGCCGTCGGTGGCTGACGGACGCCGCCTACGCCGACCTGGTGGCCCTGTGCCAGTTCCTGCCCGGCCCGGCGAGCAGTCAGGTGGGGTTGGGCCTGGGCATGCACCGGGCCGGCCCGCTGGGCGCCCTCGCCGCCTGGGCTGGGTTCACGCTGCCGTCGGCGCTGGCGCTGGCGCTGGCCGCGCTGGGGGTGGCCGCGCTCGACCCGGGCGGGGACAGCGGCTGGCTGCGCGGCCTGAAGATCGTCGCCGCCGCCGTGGTGGCGCAGGCGGTGTGGGGCATGGCGCGCACCCTGGCCCCCGACCGGCCGCGCGCCACGCTGGCGCTGGCGGCGGCGGCCCTGGTCCTGGTGTGGCCGCTGACCGGGTTGCCGCTTGTGGTGGGGCAACTCGTACCGATCGCCGTCGGCGCACTGGTGGGCTGGATGCTGTTCCGCGGCGAGCCGGCGACGGACGCCGACCACCTCCACGTCGGCCTGAGCCGACGGGCGGGCGCGAGCTGCCTCGCGGGGCTGGCGGTGCTGCTGGTCGCGCTGCCGCTGCTGGCGGCGGCGACCGCCGAGCCGGCGGTCCGCCTGGTCGACGGCATGGTGCGCGCCGGGTCGCTGGTGTTCGGCGGCGGACACGTGGTGCTGCCGCTGCTACAGGCCGAGGTGGTGCCGACCGGGTTGGTGGACCGCGAGGCGTTCCTGGCCGGCTATGGCCTGGCGCAGGCGGTCCCGGGGCCGCTGTTCACGCTCTCGTCGTTCCTGGGGGCGGCGGCCGGCGGCACCGTGCTGGCGAGCCTCGCGCTGGCGGCGCTGGCGACGGTGGCGATCTTCGTCCCCGCCGCCCTGCTGCTGTTCGGCGCGTTGCCGTTCTGGGGCGCGCTGCGGCAGGCGCCGGCGGCGCGGGCGGCCCTGACCGGAGTCAACGCCGCCGTGGTCGGGCTGCTGCTGGCGGCGTTCTACGATCCGGTGTTCGTCAGCGCCGTGGACGCGCCGATCCACGTTGCCCTGGGGCTGGCCGCCTTCCTGGCGTTGCACATCTGGACGGCGCCGCCGTGGCTGGTGGTGCTCGGCGGCGCTGGCCTGGCGGGCGCGGTGCTGTAGGGGCGCCGGCCCCCCTAGTCGATGCTGATCCCCGGGGCGTCGCTGTCATCGTCCGGGGTCACGTCGATGATCCGGGCCCGGCCGACGACCTTGGTCGCCACGTCGCAGTCGGTCATGCAGAGCGTCGCCGGCTGGGCGTCCGGCCGGTCGTCGGGGATGAAGCCGTCACGGTTCGGCATCTCGATATCGCCGATGGTCTCGTGGCTCAGCACCATCTCGTCGTCGTCGATGACGAAGTTGATGTAGAGCAGGTAGGCGGTCAGCGCGTAGGCCTGATCGGCGGTCAGCGTCTGGGCCTGCCCGAACGGCATGGCGCGGTAGATGTAGTCCCACAGCGTCGAGGCGTAGGGCCAGTAGCTGCCCGGGGTCTTCACCGGGTCGTGGCTGTCCAGGGTGCCCTCGCCCCCGAACAGCACGGGGTAGCGGTCGACCCCCTCGCCGAACTCGCCGTGGCACGACGCGCAGTGGGTCATGAACAGGGCCTCGCCCTCGGCGGCGGTGCCCTGCCCCGGCACGGCCCCGGCGCCGTCCGGATGGACGTCGATGTCCCAGCCATCGACCTCCTCGGGCGTGGCCGGGCGGCCCAGATCATAGGTCTTGCCGGGGTCCAGCTCGAAGGCGGCGACGGGCGCGGCGGCCGGGGCGGCGACGGCCAGCGCCAGCGCGCCGGCCACGACGGTGCGCGCGACGGTGCGAGCCCAGGGATGATCCCAGGAGTTATCCCAGGACTTATCCCAGGACTTATCCCAGGACTTATCCAAGACGGACATTCTCCACCTCCCCGGTCTTGTTCACCAGCCAGGTCTGGATGGCGTTGTTGTGGTAGATCGAGTTAACGCCGCGCACCTGCTGCAACGCATTCATGGTGGGCTGCACGTAGCCGGTATCGTCCACCACCCGGCTCTGCAACAGCACCTCGTCGCCGGTCCACTCGAACTCGGCGTTGAAGCAGGTCAGGCACTTGGGCAGCACCGGGTCGGGCAGCCGGGCCTGCATCCAGTTGCGGCCGCCGTCGGTGCTGACGTGCACCTCCTTCACCGTGCCGCGGCCGGACCAGGCCAGGCCCTTGATCTGATTGATGCCCTTGTGCAGCACCGGCTTCTCCGGACAGGGGCCGGTGATGACCGACTTGGCGTCCATCTCCCAGGTGAAGTAGCGCGCCTTGCCGTTGGCCAGCAGGTCGGTGTACTTCGAGGTCTCCTCACGCGCGAACCAGGGCTGGTCGCCGACCTCGATGCGGCGGATCCACTTGACCCACATGTTGCCTTCCCAGCCGGGCAGCACCAAGCGCAGCGGATAGCCGTTGGCGGGGCGCAGCATCTCGCCGTTCATGGCGTAGGCCAGGATGGCGTCGTCCAGCGCCTTCTCCAGCGGGATCGAGCGGTTCATGCCGGAGGCGTCGCCACCCTCGGCCATCAGCCATGTGCCGTTCGGCTTCACCCCCACCTGGTCCAGGATCACGCGCAGCGGCACGCCGGTGTACTGCACGCAATGGATCATCCCGTGGGTGTACTGCACACCGTTGAGCTGGGCGCCGCGCCACTCCATGCCGCTGTTGGCGGCGCACTCCAGGAAGTGGAACCGGCTCACCGCCGGGAAGCGCAGGATGTCCTCCATGCTGAAGACCATCGGCGTATCAACCAGGCCGTTGATCATCAGGCGGAAGTCCACCGGGTTGACCTCGGCGACCCCGGCGTGGTGGCGCTCGAAACACAAGCCGTTCGGCGTGACGAAGCCGTGCAGGTCCTGGATCGGCGTGAAGTTGACCGACGATTCGGTGGTCGCGGTCAGCCAACGCACGTTGCGCCGCACCACATGGGACTCGTACTCCGACGGCAGGCCGTAGGGCGCGGCCTCGACACCGTCGCCCAGATACTTGCTCCACCACGGCACGTTGGGCGGCAGATTGGCGGGATCCGCCTCGACCGCCGCGGCCGGCCCCGACCGTCCCAGCACGGCGCCGGCCGCGGCTGCCCCGGCCAGACCCGCCCCGGTCCTGAGAAACTGGCGTCTTGCGTGTGAGGACGGGCGCGCGCCCGTGGTGTTGCGGGCGTCGTCGACCGACGCCCCCTTGGTCCCGTCCATGCGGTCCTCCCCGTATCACGTTGATTGCAGTTCTTTTTTTGCTGGTCCACGTCCGGCCGCGCGGGCGGCCCGGACGCGAAATATTAGATAACTCTAACAAAGTGCCCGGGGGGTGCAAGCCATAATGCGGCCGGCCGTCCTCACCACCGGCCGCGTCCAGGGATCGGTGGGACGATCGTCTGTGGCATCATGACCCGGATCGGATATGATAAAACCCTAAAGCACGCACCGGTCACGCGCTCGCCGCGAGGACCCGGCTCGGTGTCGGCCGGCGCGGGCGCCGCGCCACCGATGCGCCTTAATCAACCAACCACCGGCAACCAACCACCGGCAACCAAACCACAGGGAGGAGATCCGTCATGACCATCCTGCGACGGCGCGCCCCGACGCGCGCCTCCGCCCCGCCCCGCCCCGCCCGCACGGGCCTCGCGGCAACCCTGGCGGCGGGGATCGCCGCAGCCGCCCTCATCGCCCCGCCGGCCCTGGCCGAGGAGGTGACCCTCACCCACGACGGCCTGACCCTGGTGGCCGAGCACGTGGTGCCGCCCGAGAGCGACCCGATCGGGCCGACCGTGCTCATCACCCACGGCACCCTGGCGCACAACAAGATGGAGACCATCCAGGCCATCCAGAGCGTCCTGGCCGAGCGCAACATCAACTCGCTGGCCATCACCCTCAGCCTGGGGGTCGACAACCGCCACGGCAGCTTCGACTGCACGCAGCCGCATCGCCACAGGCACACCGACGCCATGGCCGAGATCGGCGCCTGGGTGGACTGGCTCAAGGGAGAGGGGGTCAACGCCATCACCCTGCTGGGCCATTCGCGCGGCGGCAACCAGACCGCCTGGTACGCGGCCGAGAGCGACGACCGCGCCGTCCGCGGCGTGGTGCTGGTGGCGCCCGCGCTGTGGGACGCCGACGCTTTCGCGGCGCAGTACGAGGCGGTCACCGGCACCCCGCTGGCGGACGTCTTGGCGGAGGCGCGCGCCCTGGAGCCGGACGCCCTCCTGTCCCTGGACCGCTTCCTGTACTGCGATGACGCCCAGGTGGCGGCCGGAACGGTACTGGACTATTACGCGGACGACGCCCGCCGCAACACGCCCACCCTGCTGTCGGACATCGCGGTGCCGACCGTGGTCGTGGTCGGGACCGCGGACGACGTCGTGCCCGGGCTGCTGGCCAACCTCGACGGGGTCGAGGGCGAGAACGTGATGATCAAGGTCGTGCAGGGCGCCACGCACTACTTCCGCGACCTGTACACCGAAGACATCGCCGACGCGGTCGAGATCGCCATGGGGCGGTAGGCGCGCATCGGTGGCCAGCCCCGACACGCCGCGCGCGTGCCGGGGCGCGGTCGCGCGCAAAACCGCGCGCCGACCGGCCGCCGGCCCCGGCGTTCCTCCCAAGAGCGGCCCCCCAAGAGCGGTCCCTCAAGAGCGGTCCCTCAAGACACGCCCCGCTGACGACACCCCCGCAACGAACGAGCGGAAAAGGACGACGCCCCGATGACGGTCCCCTTCCCTGCCCGGCGGTTGCGCCGCCTCCTGACCCTGGCGGCCGCCCTGATCCTTGGCGCGGCCGCGGCCGCCCTCCCCGCCCGCGCCGGCGAGACGACGACCACCCTGTCGGACCCGCAGCCCGGCTTCGACACGCCGCGCCAGATCATCCTCCAGCTCACCACCGCAGACGCAGGCGAGGCCAACAGCATCCTGTGGAACGCCATCAACCTGCAGAAGTTCTACGGCATGGACAACGTGGAGATCGCCGTCATCGCCTACGGCCAGGGCATGGACATGCTCTATCGCGACAGCCCGATCGCCGCGCGCATCGCCAGTCAGTTGAAGTACGGCATCGAGTACGTGGCCTGTGGCAACACCATGGAGACCACGGGCCACAGCCCGGACGACCTCGTCGCCGGCGTGGACTGGGTCCAGGCCGGGATCGCCGAGATCGTCGAACGCGACCTGCGCGGCTGGATCACGGTCGCCCCCTGACGCGCCGGAGTCTCCGAGGCGAGAGGCGACCGTGCCCGCCGGCGCCGCGCAGCGCCGGCGCGGATCAGCCGAACTTGAACTGGATGCCGTAGCCGCCGCGCGGATAGTTCCAGTCCAGCAGGCCGGTCCCCTCGGTCAGCACGCGGCAGGTGCCGCACTCCATGCAGCCGTCGGGAATGACCTCGACGGTGCCGTCGTCGGCCCGCTGGTAACAGCCGGCCGGACACACCTTGACCAGCGTCAGAAGCACCTCTTCCGGCACGGTATGGGGTGCGATGCACACGTGGGGTCGCCCCTCGTCCACCTTGTAGCGGTTCTGGTAGAGCTTGTCCTCCACCTTCACGGACATGCTGTCCAGCATCGCGCCTCTCCTTGCATGAGCGTCGCCTGAGCGTCGCAGGATCATCGTCACAGGATCGCCGTCGCAGGCCGCAGACCGGACCCGAAACCCGCCACGGGATCGGGGACGCACCGCGGACGGTCGCCCCCCCTTGTCTCTCTCTACCGTACCCCGCGCCGTGCCGTCCAGAACCCACCGCGCGGCCCTTGGGTCGAACATTGCATTTTTCACCCGCATAGCGGCTATAACCCCAATTTCAACTCGGTGCTTGCCTTGGAGCATCCCCATAGTGCATGTGTGTATCCGTCGGCTTCCGCCCGCCCCGGGGCCGATCGGCTGCGGCGTGACCCCGGACCCGGGGCGCCCGTCCCGTCGCCAGGGGCTGACCCCATCACCGTCATGAGGAGACGATGGCATGAGCACCGGTCCGCACCCCCCCGGTCCGCGCATGGTCGTGTGCATCAAGCAGGTGCCGGACAGCGCCCAGATCCGGGTGCATCCGGTGACCAACACCATCATGCGCCAGG
>NZ_JACIGI010000027.1 GCF_014197795.1 Roseospira goensis | reverse complement strand
AAACGGCGGTCCTAACCTCACCGACAGCACCGATTTTCGCCGCTGTCGATGGGGAAAGGGGGAAACCACACCGCTTTTTCCGCAGCCTGCTAGCCGGCTTGCGGGACGGGTCCCGACAGCAGGCGGGCCAGGAGGCGGGACTGCTCCTCCGTCAGGGCAAGGAAGCGCGCCGCGAACCGGCCGGACCGTCGGTTGGCCGCCGAGACGGTCAGTTCGATGGGCTCCACCGCCGCGGCGCCGTCGACCTCGGCCTGCGGGGCCGCGACCGGCGACTCGCCGGTCTCGTCCACCAACTCCAGGGTGGCCCGCTGGCCCTTGGCCGGCAGCGGTGCGCGTTCGCCGGCGAACGGCGGCACGGCCAGGGTGCCGGTGAGCGTGTTCTCGGGTGCGATGGTGACCAGGCACGGCATCCCGTTCAGCCGTGCCCGCACGGCCCTTCGCTCGGCCGCGACCGCCGCCTGTGCCGCATCGACGGCGGCCGTCGGACGGCTGTCGGGCGCGGTGGCCTCCGTGTCGCGCTGGCTCATGGTGTCCCCGTAAGCATCCATGGCGCTCTTGTCCCCCCAGCATGGGTGTACGATAGGCGGTGCAGGCGGGGTGCGTCCGGCTCCGGGAGCAGCGCCATGGTTCCAACGATCCGGGTGATGGGGCGCCCCGCCGGGTGCGCCGCAGATGAAGACCGTTCTGTTACGATATGATGGCGACCACCGTCCATGAAGTCCAAACGGCGGAGGCCATGGTTCAATGGAGTGTGGCGTTTCGGCATCAGCCGGCCACGCGTGGCCGGGCCCGCTGACCGCTGCCGCGCGGGTCAGGCGGCGGCCGAGTCGGATCCGCCCGGCGTGGCCCCTCCGGGCGCCGGTTCGAGGACGAACAGCTCGTTCACCCGCGCCTGCTCCAGGATGGCCCGCGCCACCGGGGTCACGCCCCGCAGACGATAGGCACACTCCCGGTGTTCGGCCAGTTCCTGGGCCATCAGCAGCATGCCGATGCCACTGGAGTCGATGAAGTCGACCTCGCTCATGTCGACCACGAAACAGCGTGCGTCGGAGCGATCCAGGTGGTCGAGGAGGGCGGCGAACCTGTCGAACACGGCATGGGTCAGCGCACCGCACAGGTGCACCACCGCCGTGTCGTCTCCGTGCTTACGAATCATGCCAGCCATGCCACAGTCCCCCGAGCGTCGCGGTGCGCGTGCCGTCCCTCCCTAACGCCCGCCTTTGCGGGTCGTTCCGATGCCGTGTTGTCAGACTTCATGACGGCGTCGGTGCCCTTCAGGCAATTGCGCCGATGGTCATAGGCGATACCCGAAAGAACGTCCTCTCCTACGAAAGGCGTAAATCCGATCTTGGGACATGGCAGCCCCGGTCGTCAACTGGTCCGATGGACTCTGGGGTTTCGTTGTAAAGCCCCAACGGTTTTCCCCGTATGGGGCACGGCCACCGTTGACACGCTCGAGGTGGCGGCCCCGGCCCGTCGGATGAAGCCTGAAGGCGCCGGTCGGTCTTGTCGGATCTCAGGAGCCGGCCGACGCCGTCTTGCGTCCGCTGGATTTGCGCGAGGTGGCCGTCCCGCCGCCGCTCGCCGTGCCCCGGCCGGCCGTCTTGGATGCCGTCTTGGATCCTGTCTTGGAGTCTGTCTTGGTCGTCCGGGCCTTGCTGGCGGCCGCCTTCTTGGTCGTGCCTTTGGGGGCCGTCCCCTTGGGGGCGGTGCTCGCGCCAGCGCCGGCGCTACCTCCGGCCTTGGCGGCGTCCTTCTCCGCCTTGGCGCGAATCAGGTCGAGCGCACGGTCCAGGGTCAGGCCCTCGATGTTCTCGCGGTCGGCCTTGAGCAGGGAGGCCCGCGCCTTGCCGTGCTCGACGTAGGGGCCGAAGCGGCCGTCCTTGAGCATCACAGGTTTGCCATCCTCGGGATGGGCGCCGAGCGAGCGGGCGGCCATGCGGGTGCGTCCGCCGCCCTGCTGGGCCAGCAGGTCGACGGCCCGGTTCAGGCCGATGGTCAGGACCAGGAGCGGATCCTCGTCCTTGGGCAGCGATTTGTAGATATCGCCATGCTTCAGGTACGGCCCGAAGCGACCGAGACCGGCCTGGATCACGCCGTGATCGTCCGGGTGGGTGCCGATCTCGCGTGGCAGCGACAGCAGCCCGAGGGCCACCTGGAGGTCGACGCGGTCGGCGTCCAGACCCTGCGGCAGCGACGCGCGCGGCGGCTTCGGTCCCATCTTGGGCTTGCCCGTCTTGGTCTCGCCGATGCGCTCCTGCTCCCCGAGTTGGACATAGAGCCCGTATGGCCCCTTGCGCAGGGTGACCATCTTGCCGCTCTCGGGGTCCACGCCCAACTCGCGCGGTCCGGCCGCCAGATCATCGGCGCCGCCGTCGTCGTCGGCGGAGGCCACGAGCTGGCGGGTATAACGGCACGGCGGGTCCGCGTTGTAGTTCGAGCACCCGATGAAGGCGCCGAACTTGCCCAGCCGCAGGCCGAGACGGCCGCTGCCGCATTTGGGGCAGACGCGCGGATCGGTGTCGTCCTCGCGCGGCGGGAACAGGTGCGGCCCCAACTCGGCGTCGAGGGCATCGAGGACGTGGGCGACGCGCAGGCCCTGGATCTGGTCGACCGCGGCCTTGAAGTCGGTCCAGAAGTCTTGCAGCACCTCACGGTAGCCGAGCGCGCCCGCCGAAATCTCGTCCAGCTTGTTCTCCAGGTCGGCGGTGAAGGAATACTCCACGTACCGCGCGAAGAAGTTCTCCAGGAAGGCGGTGACGATGCGGCCGCGGTCCTCGGGCACGAAGCGGCGGTTCTCCAGGCGCACGTAGTCTCGGTTCTGGAGCACGGACAGGATGCTGGCGTAGGTGGAGGGCCGGCCGATGCCCAGCTCCTCCATCTTCTTGACCAGGCTGGCCTCGGTGTAGCGCGGCGGCGGCTGGGTGAAGTGCTGCTCGGCCTTGACCTCGCGCCGGTCCACGGCGTCGCCCTGGCGCAGCGGCGGCAGCAGGCGGTTGCTGTCTTCGTCGCCGCCACCCTCGCCGGCATCGTCGCGGTCCTCGAAGTAAACCTTTAGGAAGCCGTCGAAGGTGATGACCGAGCCGGTGGCACGCAGCACCGCGCTGCCGTCCGCGGCGGTCAGGTCCACGGCAACCTGGTCCAGCTCGGCGCTGGCCATCTGGCTGGCGACGGTGCGCTTCCAGATCAGCTCGTACAGGGCGAGCTGCTCTTTGGTGACATAGGGCGCCACCATGGCGGGTGTGCGCCCGGGGTCGGTGGGGCGGATGGCCTCGTGCGCCTCCTGAGCGTTCTTGGCCTTGGTCTTGTAGACGCGCGGGCTGTCGGGCAGGTAGCGGGTGCCGTAGTCGCGCGCGATGGCCGAGCGCGTGCCCTCGATCGCCTCGGGCGCCATCTGCACGCCGTCGGTCCGCATGTAGGTGATCAGGCCGACGGTCTCGCCGCCCAGGGCCACGCCCTCGTACAGCCGCTGGGCCACACTCATGGTGCGCGAGGCCGAGAAGTACAGCTTGCGCGAGGCTTCCTGTTGCAGCGTCGAGGTGGTGAAAGGGGGGGCCGGATTGCGCCGGGTGGTCTTGCGCTCGACCTTGCCGACCGAGAAGGTGGTGCCCTTGATGGCGGCCTCGGCGGCGCGCGCGGCGGCTTCGTCGGGCAGCCCGAACTTGTCCAGCTTCTGGCCGTGCAGGTGGGTCAGCCGGGCGGTGAACGTCTGGCCGCCGTCGGGACCGGTCGTGGCCATCAGGGCCTCGATGGTCCAGTACTCGCGCGGCCGGAACCGCTCGATCTCGGCTTCGCGGTCGCAGACCAGGCGCAGCGCCACCGACTGCACCCGGCCGGCGGAGCGGCTGCCCGGCAGCTTGCGCCACAGCACCGGGGAGAGCGTGAAACCGACCAGGTAGTCCAGCGCACGGCGCGCCAGATAGGCTTCGATCAACTCGCGGTGCAGGTCGCGCGGCGCCGCCATGGCGGCCTCGACCGCGCCCTTGGTGATGGCGTTGAAGGTGATGCGGTGCACCGGCTTGTCGCCCAGTGCCTTGCGCTGGTCCAGCACGTCGCGGACATGCCACGAGATGGCCTCGCCCTCGCGGTCGGGGTCGGTGGCGAGGTAGAGCGTATCGGCCTTGCGCACCGCCTCGGTGATCTCGCGCAGGTGCTTCTCCGACTTGGGGTCGACCTCCCACTTCATGGCGAAGCCGTGATCCGGGTCCACCGAGCCGTCCTTGGCGGGCAGGTCGCGGACATGGCCGAACGACGCCAGGACCTTGAAGTCCTCGCCGAGGTACTTGTTGATGGTCTTGGCCTTGGCCGGGGATTCGACAACGACAACGCGCATGAGCCGCGAACGCCTTTCGTCCTGTGCGGATGCGATTCCGCCGCCGGGGCCAGGCGGGCGGATCAGGGTCCCGTCAACAGCGCGACCCTACCCCCTGGCAGGCGTTCCAGACGCCCCGCCAGTTCCAGCTCCAACAGCACGGTCGCAACGACGGATACGGACAATTGGCAGCCGCGGATGAGTTCGTCAACCGTGACCGGGGCGGGACCGAGCGCGACGAGAACCACCGCGCGGGCGGCGTCGGCCTCGGCGTCGGACACCGGTTGCGCCGCGCCGACGCGGAATTGGGCCGCCTCCGGCTCGGCCAGCGGCGCGCGCAGCAGGTCGGCCAGGCCGCGCAGCACGTCGTCGGCGGTCTCCGTCAGCGTGGCCCCCTCGCGCAGCAGCCGGTTCGGACCGGCGGCCCGGGGATCCAGCGGCGAGCCGGGGACCGCGAACACCTCGCGGCCCTGCTCGGCGGCGAGGCGCGCGGTGATGAGCGAGCCCGAGCGCGCCGCCGCCTCCACCACCACCACGCCCAGGGCGATGCCGGAGATGATGCGGTTGCGGCGCGGAAAGTGGCGCGCCTGCGGCGCCTCGCCCAGCGGCATCTCGGACAGCACCACGCCGCGGTCGACAAGCGCGTCGTACAGGCTCTGGTTCTCCGGCGGATAGACCACGTCCACCCCGCCCGCCAGCACCGCGGCCGTGCCGCCGGCGAGCGCCCCTTGGTGGGCCGCGGTGTCGATTCCCCGGGCCAGACCGGACACCACCAGCAGGTCGGCCCGCGCCAGGTCCTGCGCCAGCCGGTGGGCCAGCTTGCGGCCGTTCAGCGAGGCGTTGCGGGCGCCCACGATGGCCACGGCGCGGCGCTCCAGCAGGGACGCGGATCCGACCGCGAACAGCAGCGGCGGGCTGTCTTCCAGCGGGGCCAGGGCGCGCGGATAGCCGGAGTCGCCGTGCGCCAGCACCTGGACGCCGGCGCGCGCCAGGGCCGCCAGTTCGCGCTCCGCCGCCGCGCGGGAGCAGACCCGCAGCGGCCGGGTGCGGCCGCCGCGCCGGGCCAGCGCGGGCAGGGCCTCCAGCGCCGCCGCCGCGCTGCCATACTGTCGCAGCAGCCGGTGGAAGGTGATCGGCCCGACGTTCTCGCTGCGGATGAGGCGCAGCCAGTCGCGCCGGTCGGTGTCGCTGAGGGCCATGGCGGGCACGGTCTGGAGGGAGCACATGGGGCCATCGTGCCGCAGCCGCCCCCCGCACTCAAACGTTTTCGGTGTTTATCCCGCGTTGGCTCCCGGTATGATGCAGCCGATTGCGACAAACTGGGCTTGGGGCGGGATGTCGGTGTGTCGCGATCCGCGCTGAGGACGCCGGAGGGCGGTGCGGCAGGGGCTGCCCGGGTGGCGTGCGCCGGCCCGGCAGGACTTGCCGATGCGGCCGCGGCCGCCCGGGGCGCAGGGGCCGAGTCCCGGGCCGGGCCGCTGGCACGTTGGTTGCTTCGCGGACTGCCAACCCCTCTCGCCGTGCGGAGAGCCCAAGCCATGTCCGTGACCCCGTTCGCCGATCTCAGCAAGCTGCGCGAGGCCCGCCGCTCCGGCTCGGCCCGCCCCCGCGAGGACGCCATGCCCGAGATGGATCCGCTGCCCGAGGGCCGCCTCACGACCAAACAGTTCAACCGTCACCTCGCCCACGTGCTGGAGGAGCAGACCAAGCACGCCATCACCAAGTACGTCGGCGATGTCGACCCGGTGGAGGTGCTGGACCTGGCGCGGCGGGTCGCCAACCTGCGGGCGCGCTACGTGGCGACCGCCCTGGCCGCGTCGGGGGCGACGGCGCCGCCGACCAAGGCCGAGGTGGAGGAGATGCGCTTCATGCGCGAGCGCATCGAGGAACTGGAGCACGCGCTGTCCAGCGTGCGCGAGGCCATCGCCAACGAGGTGGTCCGGGTCAAGAACGTGGTGGCGGACTGAGGGGGGATCCGATACGAGCGGTGGGGCGCGGGGCGATGCCCCCGTGCGTCGGACGCCAGTCCCGGCGGCGTCCCCCGACACCGTCGCATCGGAGGAGTCCCCATGGTCGCCATCAGTCTCATCACCCTGGCCGTCGCCGATGTGGCGCGGTCGTGCGCCTTCTACGAGGCGCTCGGCCTTCGCACGGCGCCCACGAACGAGGAAGGAGTCGCCTTCCTCGACGGCGGCGGTGTGGTTCTGAGCCTGTACGGCCGCACCGCCCTGGCGGAGGACACCGGCCTGACCGACGCCCGCCCCGGCGGCGTCACCCTGGCGTTCAACGTGGCCACGCCGGAGGAGGTTCCGGTCCGCCTCGACGCCGCCGTTGCCGCCGGCGCCACCGTTCTGAAGCCGCCCCGCACCATGCCGTGGGGCGGCGTCACGGCCTACTTCGCCGATCCGGACGGCCATCCCTGGGAAATCACCTGGGTTGACGGCTTTGCGCTCACCGAGGACGGACGCATCGTCCTGCAGATGGAGCCGTCGCACGGGTGACGGGCGGGGCTTGGATGGATCGCCACTTCGGGTAAACTGCCGGCGCCACGGGCGGCTGATTGACGGATCGCATTGACACCTGCGGTCCGGCCGTCCGGCGTCACCCCGTCACACCCGGAGGACCCGATGCCCCAGCCCGATCACGTCACCCGCCTCGACATTCCCGACCGTTGCACCGACGCGCCCGACCTGCAGGGCTACTTCGAGACCTGCACCGAAAAGCTCGGGCTGGTGCCGAACGTGCTGCGGGCCTACACCGGCAATCCGGACAAGCTGCGGGCCTTCGGCCGGTTCTACAACACGCTGATGCTGGGCGAGTCGGGGCTGTCCAAGCTCGAACGCGAGATGATCGCGGTCGTGGTGAGCTGTGCCAACCACTGCTATTATTGTCTGGTCGCCCACGGTCAGGCGGTGCGGGCGCTGTCGGACGACCCGCAGCTTGGCGAGATGCTGGTCATGAACTATCGTGTGGCCGACTTGCCGCCGCGCCAGCGTGCGATGCTGGATTTCGCGTGGACGCTGACCCTGGCCCCGCTGGAGATCGACGAGGCCGCGCGCCAGCGCCTGCGGGACGTCGGGTTCAGCGACGACGACATCTTCGACATTTGTGATGTCGCCGCATTCTTCAACTACACCAACCGCATGGCGCACGGCACCGAGATGATCCCCAACGCCGAATACCACGCCATGAACCGCTGAGTCGGTGCGGCCGGCGGCGCGCCAGCGGCGTCGCCGGCCGGGCCTCGTCAAGGGAGCCGCCGCGGCATGTTTCGTTTCCTGGGCAAGCTGGTCCTCTGGCTGTTCGCCATCGTCGGCGTCGTCGTGGTGATCGTGGTCGCCGCCGGCGTGGTGCTCGTGACCCAGTTCCGCCCCCAGACGGAGAGCCTGCCCGCCGAAATGGTCCTGACCGTGGACCTGGACCAGGCCATCAAGGAAGGACCGGACACCGGCTGGCTGCCGGGCGGCGGCGGCCGGGAGCTGTCGCTGGGAACGCTGCTGGAGGGCTTGCAGCGGGCCGCCACCGACGACCGCGTCACTGGTCTGGTGGCGCGCGTGCGCATGCCGGAGATGGGGCTGGCGCAGGCCCAGGAGGTGCGCGACGCCGTCCATGCCTTCCACGCCAACGGCAAGCCGACCTACCTGTACGCCGACGCCATGCCGGCCGCCGGTGGCTCCGGCACGATGGCGTATTACCTGGCCTCGGCGTTCGATGAGATCTGGATGCAGCCGTCCGGCGAACTCGGGCTGATCGGCCTGTCGGTGGACCTGCCGTTTCTGGCCGCGACCCTGGAGCGCTGGGGCATCGCCTTCGAAGCGTCGGCCCGCGAGGACTACAAGGGTGCTTTCGCCAGCCTGACCGACGCGTCGATCCCGCCCGAGATCGAGGAGAACATGGGCCGCCTGGTGGCCTCCTGGTTCGATCAGATGCAGGCCGGTGTGTCCGCCGCCCGGGGCGTGCCGCTCGAGGACCTGCGGCGCGTCATCGACCGGGCGCCGCTGCTGGTGGAGGAGGCGGTGGCGGCCGGGCTGGTCGACCGCGCCGGCTATCTGGACGAGTTCCGCGACGCGGTGCGCGAAACGCTGGGTGCGGTGCCCCGCCTTGCGGTCGGGGACTACATGGCCCGGCGCGACGACAGCCGGCCCGAGGACGCGCGCCGCATCGCCCTGGTGCACGGCGTCGGCATGGTGGTCCCCGGCGGCGGCGAGGATACGGCGGACTTCGGGTTGGCCTCGCAACTGCGGGCCGAGGACGTGGCGGACGCCATCCGCGCGGCGGTGGACGACGAACGCGTCGCCGCCATCGTCCTGCGGCTCGACACCCCCGGCGGCGACTACGTCGCGGCCGACACCGTGCGCCGCGCGGTCGCCCGGGCGCAGGCGCGCGGCACGCCGGTGATCGCCTCGATGGGCAACACGGCCGCGTCGGGCGGCTACTTCATTGCCGTGCAGGCCGACCAGATCCTGGCCTCGCCGGGCACGGTCACGGCCTCCATCGGGGTGGTGGCGGGCAAGCCGGTCATCCGCGACCTGTCGGCGGATCTGGAGCTGACCTGGGCGCGGCTGTCGGAGGGGCGCAATGCCGGCATGTGGAGCTTCACCGAGCCGTTCTCCCTGGCGGCGCGCCGCGCCCTCGACCGGCGGTTGGATGCCATCTACGCGGACTTCACCGCGCGTGTCGGCGAGGCCCGCGGGTTGACGGCGGCGCAACTGGACCGGGTGGCCGGCGGGCGCGTCTTCACCGGCGCGGATGCGCTCGACGTCGGGCTGGTGGATCGGCTGGGCGGGTTGCGCGAGGCGCTCCAGGTGGCGCGCGAGGCCGCGGCCCTGCCGGCCGACGAGCCGGTGGTGGTGGCGCCGTACCCGGCGCCGCTGGACCCGGTGCGCCGCCTGATGCGCCTGCTGGAGAGCGGCGACCTGCCCGGGCTGACGTCCGGCGCGGGGGCCCTGTCGGGGCCCGAGGTGCGAGCCCTGCTGCGCGTGCTCGCGGTGCTCGATCCGGTTCTTGGGCGGATCGACGGCCTCGCCGGGCCGGGCGCCGGCGGCGGGGCGCGTCTGTGGTATGGTGGCCCGACCCAACCGGCCGGCGGCCATGGCGATCGCGGCCGTCCCGGTCCGGACTGAGCGCCCCGGTCATGCGCCTCGCGTTGCCTTGCCGGGCGCGGGTGGAGTACCGTTTCGGCGGTCGCCGCGGTGGGAGGCCGCCGCGCCGCCCGGCGTGACGAGAGCACAGAGGGGGGCGACGGGGGGGCGACGGCGCCGGCCCGCGCCCGCCACGGAGTGGTCTTTTTTCGGGCGGATCATACCGGAGGCGGCCGATGGCCGGGCGCGCCCACCAGAGGGCGGCCCAGGAGCGGGAGCCGGAGCCGCACACGCACCGCGGAGGACGACCGACACATCAGATCCGGCCAGACACCCTCAGACACACACGCGACGACACACACGCGGCCAGACACAACAGTGGGGGAATCATGACCATCCTGACGAAATCCTGGGTTGCCGGCGCCGCCATGGCGGCCGCCGTGATCTCCGGTCCGTCCCTGGCGGCCAACCCCATCTACACCGGCGGCGAGTCGGGCAGCTACTTCGGCTCCTTCGGTCCGCTGTTGCTCGAGACGCTGAAGACCGAGTTCTTTGACTACGAACTCAAGACCAGCGCCGGAAGCGGCGAGAACATCGAACAGGTGCTGAACAACCCGCGCGCCATCGGCATGACGCAGACCGACGTTCTGGCCTACAAGTCGGCCCAGAACCCGGCCATCGCCGAGAAGGTCGCGATCATCCGCAACGACGTCACCAACGAGTGCCTCTATGCGGTCACGGACGAGGCCAACGCCGAGCGCCTCGACAACTGGGGTGCGGTGACCGGCTATGCCCGCCGTCTGCGCTTCGCGCTCGGTCCGGAGGCCAGCGGATCGGCGCAGACCTTCAAGCTGCTCCAGACCTTCGAGGAGGGCCTGGCCCAGGCCAACAAGGTCAACTACATGGGCAGCACCGACGAGGCCATCGACGCCGTCATCAACGGCGAGGCCGACGTCGCGTTCTTCGTCCAGTTCCCGGATCCCTCGAACCCGCGCTTCGAGCGCCTGAACGACGCCAAGATGGCGTTCGTGCCGGTGGTCGACCGCGCCATCCTGCGCCAGCGTTTCGCGGATGGCGAGCGGGCCTACGTGCCGCTGGAGGTGAAGGTCACCAGCGCGGGCCTGCTGAACTGGCGCGGCGTCGAGAAGATCGTCACCGCCTGCACGCCGCTGGCCTACATCACCGGCCGTCCGGACCAGCTCCCCGAGGGTAGCGACGCGCGCCTCGACCAGGAGGAGATGATCCAGACCGTCCGCTCGGCGCCGCTGGAGGCGTTGCAGCCGTCGGCCGGCTGGTTCCAGTCCATGCTGGATGAACTGGCCGAGGTCTCCGAACAGGGCATGGAAAAGGCCCTGCAGGCGGTGGAAGAGGCGCGCGAGCGCATCACCGAATAGCCGCACGACCGCGCGCGGGTCCCCGGGTCGGGGCCGACGCGCCGGGAGGGCCGCGCGATACCGGGAACGCGGCTGGACCGCGGTCCCGGGTCGCCCGTCCCGCAACATGGAGAGGGGGACATGGCAGCAAGCAGTTTCACGTTCGTCGGGTTCCTGGTCCGCTGGCTGGTGGCCGTGGTCCTGGTGCTGGCGACGTTCAACCCCACCGACTGGTCGCTGGTGGGCTGGATCCAGACCACGCCGCTCGACCAGGACCTGCCGCTGAAGGCCCTGCTGGCGGTGGTCCTGCTGATCGGGTTCATCATCTACCTTCGCGCCACCATGCGCTCGATCGGCCCCGTCGGCATCGGCCTCATCGTCGTCCTGTTCGCGGTGTTGGCCTGGGCCGTGGTCACCTATGCCGGCACGGATTGGTTGACCGGTGAGATCCTGATCTGGATCGGCCTGTTCGCGGTCGCCACCATCATGGCCGTCGGCCTGTCCTGGTCGCACATCCGGCGTCGTCTGACCGGGCAGTACGATATCGACGACGTCGAGACCTGACGTCCGCCGCTCGGGGGACCCGCGCTTGGGTGCGCCGATAGCAGCCCCGCAGACACAGGCCCGGACGGCGGTCGGCGCCGCCCGGGCCGAGACGGCATCGGTCGCGCCCGACGCGGTCGACGCGGTCGACGACACCGTCGCCGATACCTTCATCCCGGTCCCCCAGGGCGCGCTGGTGGAGCGGTTGGGTGCGCTCTGGTCCGGGGCCGGGCCGGAGACCCGCGCCACCTTCGACGCCCTGGGCCGGCTGCTCGGGCTGCTGTTCCGGATTGAGGGCCGCGAGGTCTTGGCCGGCCTGCGCGACGACTACCATCCCTTCAATCCCGACCTGCCGCCCGCGGCGCTGGACTGGAGCGAGGACCGGCCGGCGACCTACGCGCGGCTCAAGGACCGGCTGTCCCGGCTCCTCGCCCAGGCCAACTTCGTTCGCGTGGATCCCGAACGCCTGACCCGGGCGGAACGCGCGGTCGCCGAGGTCGACGCCGAGGTGCGCGTGCCCCGGCATCACTACGCCGATGTCGCCTTTTTCGCCCGCGGCCGGCGCCGCGCCAGCACCGAACGCAGCCACCTCTTCGGCCTGATCCGCCGGGTCGTGCCGGCGATCCGGCTGCGCCACGTCGTGGTCCTGATCCGGTTTCACGACTCCATCGCCGAGCCGCGCCGGCGTCTGCCGCTGCCGGAGAGCCTGACGCCCGGCGGGCGGCCGCTCACCCGCGTGTTCGAAGGGCGGGTCGTGCTCAAGCTGTTCACGGACGTGGCCGAGGCCGACCTCAACATGCTCTACCCCGGGGCCCGCGCCGTCATGCGGCTGCGCGACAAGCTGTTGCTCGGCGTACCGGCGGTGGCCGGGGGCGTACCGGTGCTGATGAACATCCTGCCGGCCCTGTCGGTGCTGATGGTGGTGGCCGCCGCCTGGCTCGGCTTCACCGCGGCCGGCTCGGTCGAGCAACAGGACTTGGCCAAGGCGCTGGCGGCGATGAGCGCGCTGGCCGGGCTGGGCGGCTTTCTGATGCGGCAGTGGATCAAGTTCGAGCGTCAGGTGCTGAAGTACCAGATGGTGCTGACCGACAATCTTTATTACCGCAACGTCTGCAACAATGCGGCTGTGTTCGATTATCTCCTGGGTACCGCCGAGGACCAGGAGTTCAAGGAGGCGCTGCTGGCCTACGTTCATCTGGCGCGCGCCGAGCGGCCGCTGGACGCCGCGGGCCTCAAGGCGGCGGTCGAAGCGTGGCTGTCCGGGACCTGTGGTGTCCGGGTCGACTTCGACATCGACGACGCCCTGGGGAAACTGGGCCGTCTCGACCTGCTCGCGGCGGCGGGAGACGGCCGGTTCGGTGTGCCGCCGCTGCCGGAGGCGCTGGACCGGCTGCGGTCCCGCTGGCACCGCGAGGCGGGCGACGGCCCCGACGGCCTGGTCCGTCTGGGGGCGCGCGGCAGCACCGAGAGCGCCGGCTTCGACGCGGCCGACGGACGCTGATCCGGTCGGCGGTCCGCTGGCGCCGGGCCGGCGGCGTCGCTGTGACTGGAGTCACTGCCGCCGGCATGGCGCCGCCCTAGCCTGACTCGTGGACCCGTGCGGCGGGTCGTCGTCGGCCGGCGGGCGCGACGCGGCGGGCCGCGACGTGTCCTCGGCGGTGCCAGGAAAGGACGTCGCGCCATGCAGGTCATCGTATTCGCGTCGCAGAAGGGCGGCTCCGGCAAGACCACGCTGGCCGGTCACATGGCCGTGCGGGCCGATACCCTCGGCCTGGGGCCGGTGGCGATGCTCGATACCGACCCCCAGGGCAGCCTGGCGCAGTGGTGGAACGCGCGCCGCGCCGAGACGCCGCTGTTCGTGCGTTCGTCGCTCACCGAGCTGCCGGAGACGCTGGCCGAGCTGGAGCGGCGCGGCATCCGGCTGGTGGTCATCGACACGCCGCCGGCCATCACCATCGCCATCCGCAGCGTGGTCGAGAACGCCGACCTGGTGGTGGTGCCGGTGCGGCCGAGTCCCCACGACCTGCGCGCCGCCGGTGCCACGGTGGATCTGGTCGAGGGCCTGGCGCGCCCGTTCGTGTTCGTCGTCAATGCCGCCACCGCCCGCGCGCGCATCACCGCCGACGCCGCGGTGGCCCTCAGCCAGCACGGCACGGTCGCCCCCGTCACGGTGCAGAACCGGGTCGACTACGCGGCCAGCATGAGCGACGGCCGCACCGTCATGGAGGTCAACGCGGACGGTCCCTCGGCGGCCGAAATGCTCGCGTTGTGGGACTATCTTCAGGATCGGCTGGATCGGGCCGCCCGCCAGGCCGAACCGGCCGGACCGCGCCACGGTGCGGCGTTCTCCGACTTCGTGCGCGAGTCCTATCAGCCGCCGCCGCGCGCTGCGGTGCTGGCGCAGCAGACCGGGATCCCGGCGGCGTCGATCGTGCCGGCGGTCGCCGCGCCTGCGGTGGTGCGCGAGGCCACCGACGAACCGTCTGAGACGGACGACCGGATCGCGGAGCCCGGGACCGTCGCGGCGTCCGCCAGCCGGGACGCCCGGACCCTGGCCGCACGAACCCCGGCGCCGACCTATCCGGCGCGTGGGGTGCGGCCCAGCCCGGCCCAGGGTCGCGTCGGCGGCGGGACGCGCCATGCCTTCGGGCGGCGCGGGATCGTGGAGGCCTCGTCATGAGCGCGGTGTTCGGACTGGATGCGCTGTTCTCCCGCAAGGGCGAGGCGGCGCCGGCCGTGCAGGCCGCGATTCCGTCCTCCGGCCGCAGCCGGTTCGAGGATCTGGCGCGGACCCTGGGGGCGAGCGCGGCGCCCGAGGCGGAACCGGAGGGCGGGGACGCCCCGGCCGCCCACGGGCCCGCGCCGGACCGGCGGGTGATGCCGTTCCCGCGTCCTCACGTGGTGGCGACGACCCAGACGCCGCGGCCGGAGCCGGCCCCAGGGCAGGGCGGGAGCGGGCAGCCGGTCGAGCCGGTCGCGGACGGGCCGACGCGCCCGTGGCATCACCTGCGCGAGGCGCTGTCCCGCCGGCGCGAGGCGGCCGAGGGCGGCGGACGGTCGTCGGCGGCCCGCCCCGAACCGGCCGCGACACGGCGCGGCGCGGCGGCGGTGCCGGCGGCGCGCGGCCGCTTCGGCCCGGGGCCGGTGCCACCCTGGGTGCGGCTGTCCGGACGCGCCGATGGCTTGCGCCAGACCCTGGCGGCGGCCCCGGCCGAGGAACCCGGTGACCTTGAGGTGTATCTGTTCGGGCCGGAGCGGCCGCCGGGGACGGTGGGCGAGGACGAGGTGGGGGCGGGCGAGGCGGCGTCGCGCCGCCGGCACGTCAGCGTCCGGCTGCCCGCTCGCGAACACGAGTTGCTGCGCCAGTTCGCCAAGGTGTGCGCCACCACACAGCAGAACGTCCTGCGGCGGGCGCTGCTGACCTACATGATCGACGAGTTGCGGCGGCGCCTGGACGAGACCCCGGCGCAGCCGACCACCGGTCGCTGACCGCATCGGTGGTCTCGGCGGTCCGCTCCGGACTGGAAAGGCTGTCGGCCCCGCACGGTTCCGGTATACTGCCGCGGCGGGAGAGTCCCGCCCGTCGTCCGCCCGGTCGGGATGCCGGGCCGGGCGGCGTGCCGGACCGTAGGAAACGGGCGCAAGCATGGCCGAGACCATCGGGCAGTTGATGAAGGTTCACGGGTCGCGCGTGACGGCCTATGGCGTGCCGGACGGCGGCATCCGCGAGTGTCGCCCGGGGCGCATGGTGCGCATCGACACCGTGGACGGCGCCGTGATCGGCGTGGTGGGGTCGGTGCATGCGGTCGACGGCGCCGGGGGCGCGCCGGCCGCCGGCCCCGTGGCGGTGGACATCGCCGCCATCGGCGAGGCCGAGCGCCGGGAGGACGGCAGCCTGGGGGCGGTGCGGCGGGGCGTGACGCGCTATCCGAGGATCGGCGATCCGGTCGCCATGGCCAGCACCGCGGATCTGGCCGCCGTGTTCGCGCCGCCGAGCGAGGCCACGGTCCCGGTCGGACAGATCTACGGCGCCCCCGAGGTGCGCGCCCACCTTCAGGTCGACGCCATGCTGGGCCGGCACTTCGCTATCCTGGGCACCACCGGGTCCGGCAAGTCCTGTACCGTCGCCCTGGTTCTGCACAAAATCCTGGAGGGCTTTCCGCACGGCCACGTGGTGGTGCTGGATCCGCACGACGAATACCGCGAGGCGTTCGCCGGCCTGTGCCACGTTGTCGATCCGGCCGGCATGAGCCTGCCGTACTGGCTGATGACCGGGGAGGAACTGGCGAGCGTGTTCCTGGGCGCCCGGCTAGATGACTCGCCGGCCGAGGTGATGCTGCTGATGGACGCCCTGATGGCGGCCAAGCGCAAGTCGCCCGTGGGCAGCCGGGCGCCGGAGGAGGTGACGGTCGACACCCCCATTCCCTACCGGCTCAGCGATCTGCGCAAGGCGCTCGACGACGAGGTCGGTAACCTCAACCGGTCGGAGGATGTGCGGCCCTACCTGCGGCTCATGAACCGCCTGGACACCCTGATGGGGGATCCGCGCTTCGCGTTCATGTTCTCCGGGACGCTGATGCGGATCTCGATGGTCGACGTGATCGCGACCCTGCTGCGCCTGCCGACCGACGGCTGCCCGCTGACCCTGGTCGACCTGTCCGGGGTTCCGAGCGAGGTGGTCGAGGTTGTGGTCTCGCTGTTCTGCCGCATGGTCTTCGATTTTCAGTTGTTCGCGGCCCGGGGTGGTGATCCCAGCGTGCCGGTGCTGCTGGTGTGCGAGGAGGCGCACCGCTACGCACCGGCAACGGCCGGATCCGTGTTCCGCTCGACGCGCCGGGCCCTCGGACGCATCGCCAAGGAGGGGCGCAAGTACGGTCTTGGTCTCGGCCTGATCTCGCAGCGGCCGTCCGAGCTGGATCCGGAGATCCTGTCCCAGTGCAACACCGTGATGGCGCTGCGGCTGTCCAACGAGCGCGATCTGTCCTACGTGCGCGGCGCCCTGCCGGACGACGCCGGCGACCTGGCCGGGACGCTGCCGGCCCTGGGCATGGCCGAGGTGATCGCGGTCGGCGCGGGGGCGCCGATGCCGATGCGGGTGAAGCTGGACCTGCTGCCGCCCGAGAAGCGACCGCGCGCCGGGGCGGCCGCGTTCTCGGACAGTTGGGACAGCGAGGCGGGGGATCGCGGCTATGTGGAGCAGGTGATCGGACGCTGGCGCTATCCCCGTCAGTAGCGGCGTTCGCGCATCCGGTATGGCATGCTTCGGGGACGGGGAGTCGGCGCGGGTGGCGGGCGGACCGCCGTGGGGGAGACCCGCGGACGACAAGCGAAGGGGATCGCCATGAAACGTGCGTTCGCTGTCCTGCGGTCGATCCGGCGCGATACGCTGGGGGCCACGGTTGTCGAATACGGTCTGCTTGCGGCCCTGATCGGGATCGGCATGCTGGTTGGGCTGGTCGCTTTTGGGAACAATCTGACCGGTGTGTTCGAAGCGGCCTCGAACGAGGTTTCCAACTGGTGATCGGTGCGGGATCGGCCGTGCCGGAGCGGGACGGGCGAGGATCAGGGATGACGCAGGATGCCCGGGATGCCACGGCCTGTTGGGTGGCGGTGGCACTCTCCGCCGTGATCGTTGGTGCGGTCACGGTCAATGCCGCCGTCGTCGACGGCAGTGCCCTGCCGGGCTTTTTCGGGACCGACACCTACGCGCGCATGGTGCGGGTCGTCGACCTGTGGCAGGGAGGGGCGTGGTTCGAGGCCCGCTATGACCGCATCCTGCCCGACGGCCTGGTGTCGCACTGGACCCGACCGCTGGACGTGCTGATCATTCTGTGCGCGCTGCCGTTCATGCCGGTCATGGACGCGCCGGCCGCGCTGCACTGGGGTGGCTTCATCGTCGCGCCCGTCCTGTGCGTGGTGGCCGTCGGGGGACTGGCGTTTGCGCTGCGGCCCTTGCTGGGGGCGGTCCAGACCACCTTCGCCGCGCTGGCGCTGCTGTTCATCGCCCCGATCATCGGTGTGTTCGTGCCCGGCCGGCCCGATCATTACCCGCCGCTCATCCTCGCCTTCGTCTTGATCCTGTGGGGGCTGGTCCGTCTGATGACGGAGGCCCGTTGGCGGCGCGGGGCCGTTGCCGTCGGGTTGGGCCTGCCGCTGGCCATCTGGGTCAACATCAGCGGGGTGCTGCTGGCGCTTGCGATCCCGGTGGTGCTGGGGGTGCGGTGGCTGGTGTCGGGCGATGACTGGGGGCGCCGCAACGTCTGGGTAGCAGCGGCGGCTGTGGCGGGCACCATCGGGGCTCTGGTGATCGAGCGGCCGCCGCTCGATGCCGTGACGGCCGTGGAGTTCGACCGCCTCTCGCTCTGGCATTTGAGCGTGTTCGTCGCGGTGCTGGCGTTCTGGATGGCCCTCGGGGCGGTCGAACGCCGCCGGCCCGGGTGGACCGCGGGCCGTGTGGGGCGGGCGGCCGTCGCGGCGCCGCTGGCGGTTGTCGGACTTGCCGCGCTGCTAGCGCTGTTCCCGCAGGTGCTGGGACCGGACCAGGGCATTCCGATCGACCCCCTCTACGAACGGGTTCGCCTGGTCCGTATCGACGAGTATCAGCCGCTCCTGTCGGCCGCGGACCTGGCGAGCTGGGGCCGGGCCCTGACCGCAATGGCCGAGAAGGGGGCCTACTTCGGTGCCGCGGCGCTGGGCCTTGTCGGCCTGGCGCTGCTGCTGGTGCGGGGGCCGGGACCGGCGCGCTGGGTCTGGGGAACGCTGATCGCCCTCGCGGCGGTCTACATGGGTCTGACCTGGCCGCCCAATGCGGCCTGGATGCCGCTGGTGCTGGCCTTTCTGGCGCCGGGGTACGGGGTTCTGGTGGCCGGCGTGTTCGAGGCGCTCGGCGCCTTGGCCTTGCCGATCCGCGTTCCCGCGCGGGTGGCGGCCACCATCCTGGTCATGTTCGCCCCCTTCGGCGTGCAGCGTCTGGCGGCGGCCGACGCGGCGGAGCCTGGTCCCAACCTGAAGGAGGTCTGCGCCTTCACCGGGGTGGCCGACTGGATCGCGGCCACGATGCCGGCGCCGCCGCGCCTCAACATCATGGCGGTGGCCGACATGGGCTCGGAGCTGATGTACCGCACGCCGCATCGCGTCTACGCCATGCCCAATCACCGCCTCCAGCCCGGGTTCACGACCACCTGGGAGGTCATGACCGCCGATGACGCCGCGACGGCGCGCGGGATCGCGACCGGGGCCGGGGTCGATCTGCTGGTGGTCTGCGACACCCCGGGCATGGATGGCTTCTTCACCGATGCCGATTCGGCGACCGATTTCCGGTCCCGGCTGCTGGCGGGCGAGCGGCCGGACTGGCTGCGACCGCTGGAGCTGCCGGCGCGGCTGGGCGACGCCCTGCACGTCTATCGCGTCGTGAATGACCCGGGGTGAGGCCGTGGCGACGCTCATCATCCACATTCCGTGCTTCAACGAGGCCGCGACCCTGCCGCGCACCCTGGCCGACCTGCCGCGGTCGGTGCCGGGCTTCGATCGCGTCGAATGGATGGTGACCGACGACGGCAGCACCGACGACACCAGCGCGGTCGCCCGCGCGCATGGGGTCGATCACGTTGTGCGGCTGCCGGTGAACCGGGGCCTGGCGACCGCCTTCATGAC
Organism: Roseospira goensis; assembly: GCF_014197795.1. Lineage (GTDB taxonomy): Bacteria > Pseudomonadota > Alphaproteobacteria > Rhodospirillales > Rhodospirillaceae > Rhodospira > Rhodospira goensis. The sequence goes on along the minus strand of NZ_JACIGI010000027.1, from coordinate 28,948 downwards.
CGGCCTTCTGGTGGCGCTGGAGCGGGGCGCGGACGTCATCGTCAACACCGACGCCGACAACCAGTATGACGCCGCCTGCATCCCGGATCTGGTCGCGCCGATCGTGGCGGGACGGGCGATGATGGTGGTGGGAACGCGGCCGATCATGGAGACGGCCGAGTTCCCGCTGGCCAAGAAGCTGTTGCAGCGCCTGGGAAGCTGGGTCGTGCGCCTGGCGAGCGGCACGCGCGTTCCGGACGCGCCCAGCGGCTTCCGCGCCATCAGCCGGGAGGCGGCGCTCCGGCTCTACGTGTTCAACACTTATACCTACACGCTGGAAACGCTGATCCAGGCCGGCCGCATGGGCCTGCCGGTTGCCGCGGTGCCGGTGCGGACAAACCCGTCGACGCGGCCGTCGCGGCTGTTCCGGTCCATGCGCGGGTACGTGTTGCGCTCGATGGTCACGATCTTCCGCATTTTCGTGCTGTACAAGCCGCTGCGCTTCTTCGCCCTGCTTGGTCTTCTGGTGGCGGTGCCGGGCCTGGTGCTGGGCCTGCGCTTCCTGTACTTCTTCGCCATCGGCCAGGGCAGCGGCAATATCCAGTCTTTGATCCTGGTCGCGATCCTGATGGTCTCGTCGGTCGTCATCTTCGCCGCCGGCGTGCTGTCGGACCTGATCGCGGCCAACCGGGTCCTGCTAGCCGAGATCCGGACCGCCCAATTGCGGGCGCGCCTGGGCGCGCGCGGCGGCGGGGTCGATGGTACGGCGGATAGGGTGGGACACGAAGGGCAGGGCGATGGCGCGGACCCCTGAGACGGCGCCCGTGGTGCGCGAGGCGGCGCCGGGCCACATCGGCGGCAACGTCTACGACAAGTACGGCTCGCGCAATCCCATCGTACGGGCCCTGATGGCCGGCTTCCTGCGTGACTTCGATACTCTGGTGGCGCGCGTGGCGCCGAGCACGGTGATCGAGGCGGGCTGCGGCGAGGGGCACCTGTCCGCGCGGCTGCTGGGCCGTGTGGCGGCGCTGACGGCGTTCGATGTGGACGCCGGCTGTGTCGGGCAGGCGCGCGACCGCCTCGCGGCGCGCGCGGACGGGACGGGTGCGGTGCGGGTGGTCCAGGCCGACCTGACCGAAGACGGGGCCAAAGGCCGCGGGTCAGAGCTGGCCGACCTGCGCGCGGACCTGGTGGTCTGCTGCGAGGTGCTGGAGCACGTGCCGGACCCGGAGGCGGCGCTCAAGCGGCTGGTCGCGTTCAGCAACCGTTATCTTCTCCTCAGCGTGCCGCGCGAGCCGCTGTGGCGGGTCCTCAACATGGCGCGGCTGAAGTATCTTCCGGCGTTCGGCAACACGCCGGGCCACGTCCAGCACTGGTCCAGTGCGAGCTTCGAACGCCTGGTGGCGCGTCAGGCGCGCGTGCTGGAGGTGCGCCGCCCGGTGCCCTGGACCATGGTCCTGGCGGAGCGGCTCTGAGGGGCACGGTGGCGCTGTCGGAAGAACACGCAATCCCCGACGCCGTGGGGACGGGCCTGTTGAGATCGTCGACATCAGGGCCTCGGGCGGGTGGCCGGGGTCGCCGCGCCCGAGTCGCCTACCCGAAAGGCGCGTCGTCCGTTGCGAATTGGCAACACATGCAGACAATGATAGGCCGTTGTGCGACTCGAGTCCAGTAACGTGATGTTAAGTGGCGTGGGGTACGGTATACCCAAAACGGAGTACAGCCCCTGGACAGGTGATATAGAGGCGTCGCGAGCGGGCGTGATCGGCAGTATCCGATACAGTCGTGTCTCAGGCGGCCAGCGACGAACACCAAGTCTCACGGGCCGGAAAGTGGTCGGAACGTGGCCGGAGATGTAACGGCTGTCACAGTGGACACTGCATGCCTCGCGTATCATACTCCGCATGAGGCCGTTGGAGACAGGCCTCGCGTGGTGACGGAAGCTTCGGACACAGCAGTCTGTGCGATCGGTACCTGGACGCGCCCGCGCGGCGCCGAGCAAGGAGGAGAACCCATGTTCACCATCATCAAGCATGTCCTGACGGCCCTCGGCCGCGACGAAAAGGGCGCGACGGCGATCGAATACGGCCTGCTGGCGGCGCTGATCGCTCTCGCTATCATTGCCGGCGCGAGCGTGCTGGGCAACAACATCAGTGATCTGTTCGAGGGCATCGCGTCGAACCTCGCCAGCCAGACGCCCTCCTAAGAGGGTTTGTCCAGCTTGTAGACGTCAGAAGAGCCGTCGCTCACCCCTATCGTGGCAGGGGTCTTTCGATCGGTGTCTGAGCGTGCTCTTGAAGTCTTGCGAACACGACCCGCCCGCCCCGGGCGGGTCGTTGTGTTTCGGGGGCGGCGTGGGGCCATGATCGCTCCCACCTCCCCGGTTCGGGTGGCATGCCGGCCTGTAAACGGCTGCGTCCGGGTCATGGCCCATCGGTATCACGACGGGACGTCATGTCTATCCTCATGACCTGGGCCGGGGCCGCCGTGGTGCTGCTGACGGCCGCCGCCGCGCTTCAGGATGTCGCCAGCCGCCACATCGCGAACGGCTTCTCGGTCGCGGTGGCGGCTCTGTTCGTGCCCGTTGCGGCACTTGCCGTCGGCCTTGGGGCCGCAAGCCTCGCCGATGTCGGCTGGATGGCGGCCGGCGCGCTGGCCGTGTTCGTCGCGGGCACGGTCCTGTTCGCCGTCGGCATGCTGGGCGGCGGGGACGTGAAGCTGCTGACCGCGGTCGGGCTGTGGATCAGGCCGGGCGCCCTTCCGGAGATACTTGTTATCATTGTGGTCGCCGGTGGCCTACTGTCGCTGGCCCTCTTGGCTCTTCGGATAACACCCGTGAAAATTTTTGAAAAACAGACGTTTGTAGCGGCTTGCTTTACCAATGATCAAGAAAGCTGGCACACTGTGCCCTATGGACTCGCGATTGCGCTCGGCACCCTGGCGGCGTGGCTGACCGGGGCGCTGGGGCTGCCGATCGGTCCGGCGCCCGGCTGACCGATCCGGTCCGGCCCCGGCCCGCGAAGCCGTCGCGACGCGCCCCGCCCTGGAGGGGAAGGAGCCTCGGATCATGCGTGCGGTTCTGTTGCTGGTCATCGCCATCGCCGTGGCCGCGGCGGGGGGCGCGGCTTACCTCGTCAACAGTTACCTGGCCCAGCAGCGCCAGCAGACCACCGAAGAGGAGCCGGTGTTGCCGGTGTTCACGGGCCAGCGCGTGCTGGTGGCCGACGAGGACATCGAGGCCGGGGTTCCCCTGCGCGGGTCGATGTTCCGGTGGCAGCCCTGGCCGGAGGAGGACATCCTGTCGGTCTACAAGGTGATCGGCGAGACCGAGGGCCTGACCGAGCGCCAGATTTTCAATCAGCGCACCCGCTTCGAGGAGGAGATGAGCGGCAAGATCACCCGCCGCTTCATCGCCGCCGGCGAGCCGATCACCGACCGCACCGTGTTCGACCGCGCCAACGCCAGCTTCATGGCGGGCGCGCTGGAGCCCGGCATGCGCGCGATCTCCATCCCGGTGAACGAGGCCAGCGGGGCCGCCGGCTTCATCCTGCCCGGCGACCGCGTGGACATCGTTCTGACGCACGACCTTCAGGCCGCCATGCCGCGCGGTGCCTCCGGACCCGGCGTGAACGCGCCGGTCGCCCGCTACGTTTCGGAGACCATCCTGGAGTCCCTGCGCGTGCTGGCGGTGGACCAGGAGATCCGGGGTGAGGACGACGAGGCCCAGCTCGTGGATACCGTGACCGTGGAGGTCTCGGCCGCCGAGGCTGAGATCGTCAACCTCGCCCGCCAGATGGGCAGCCTGACGCTGACCCTGCGGGCGCTGAGCGATCGCCAGGGACCGGTGGGGCTGGCGTCCCTGCTGGGACTGGGCGGACCGGCCCGCGAGCGCGAGCGCCAGCTTGTCACCGACCGCAGCGTCAGCGGTGGACTGGACATGCTGCTGCGGGCCGCCGCCGAGGCGGAGCGGCAGCGCGAGTTGCGCGAGTTGGCCCGGGAGCAGGCCCAGGAACCGGAACCCGTGATGGCGCCGCCGGTGGTCGAGCCGCCGCCCCCCGAGCCGGTGGAGGAGGGGCCCGCCTGGACCGTGACCGTCTATCGCGGCGGGGCTGGGGAGCCGACGGTCTACGAGGGGCTGGATCAGGGCGTGACGGTCTCGGCGGGCGAGTCCGGGACCGTCTCCCCGTCGGGGGCGGCGCCGGTCGGCCGGTCGGGTCCGCCCGGGGCACCGGCGAGCCCGGATGATGTCGGTCCGCCCATCGGCATCACGCCCGAGATGATGGACGAGATTCCCATCGAAGAGTGATTTGACTCCCGTTTCTCATGTACAAACGAAGAAACTTGGTGCAACATACGGAGCTGGCGAGTTTTTTTGGCTTGCGTTGAGACCCTGCTGGAGGATGGTCAGTCGTGAGGCCCACCCGCGGAGGACAGGTCCGACCCACCGCCCGGCGCGCCGCCGTCGCGCTCGGTGTGGCGGTGGGGCTTGGCCTTCTGGCGCCTGGGCTGCTGGCACCTGGGCCGTCGAGCCTGGGCGGCGGCGCGGTGCGGGCCCAGGAGGCGGGGCGCGGGACCTGGATGGGCACACTGGAGCCGCTGCCGCCCGGCATGGCGCGCCAGGCCGCCCCGGCTCCGGCTCCGGCTCCGACCTCGACCCCGGCGCGTTCCGCGCCCGCGCCCGCGCCCGCGGCGTCCGGACCGGGCACGGCGACCTCCGGTGCCGGTCCTGGTGGGGCCGTCAGCTTCGATCCGCTGCCGCCGCCGGCGTCCTCGGCGCGGCGGGCACCGTCGGCGGCGGCCCTGGCCGAGCCGTCAGCGCAGGCGACTCCGGGGCCGCTGCTGCCGTCGGATGACCGGGGCGCGGCCGGCCTGGGTCCCAACACGATGCCCCTTCCGCCGGCGTCGGCGCGCCCGGTGGGAACCCCGGGATCGGTCGGCGACGAGGGTCCCCTGGAGGCCGGGCCGGATCGCGCGCCGCGGGAAGACGCGGCGGAGGCGGCGACCGCGCCGCCCGAGCGGGCGGTGATCCGCGCCCGTCCGGTGGTCGAGCCGGCGGTGACCCCCGGCCGCGAGCCGCCGCGCGAGACGGTGTCGCGCGGCGTCTTCCGCCAGGGCAATCGCATCATCGCCACCGTGGGGCGCGCCGTTCAGCTTGAACTGGACCGCCCCGTCGCCACCATTGTCGTCGGTGATCCGGAGATCGTGAGCGACGTGCTGGCCGAGCCAACACGGGTGTTCCTGGTGGGCAAGACCGCCGGCGCCACCAATGTCTTCCTGCGCGACGAGGACGGCCGCGTCATCGAGATGTACGAGATGACCGTCAAGGCCGACATGGACGGCCTGCGCGAGGCGCTGGCGGCGGTGCTGCCGGAGAGCCGGCTCAAGATCACGCCCACCCAGGGCGGGGTGGTGCTGACCGGTCAGGTGCGCTCCGCCGTCGAGGCGGCCAACGCCGAACGGGTCGCCGGGCAGTTCGTCGGCAGTGACGGGGCCGTGGTGAACTCGCTGAATATCGCCGGAGACCAGCAGGTGCTCCTGCGGGTGCGCGTCTCCGAGATGAACCGAACGGCGCGCAAGTTCCTGGCGACCGACACCAACTTTGACGTCGGTCGCGGCGGTGATGCGCTGTTCCGCACCGTGCCGTTCTTCAACAACATCACCGGCACCACGATCGAGCGCGCCGGCACCATCGGCGCCGGCCTCGCGATCACCGCACCGACCGGCGCCCTGCTCATCAATGAACTGGGTATCGACGACATCACCTTCTCGACCCTGGAGGACAAGGGCCTCGTCCGCCTGCTGGCCGAACCGGCGCTGACCGCCATCTCGGGCGAGACGGCCAACTTCCTGGTCGGCGGCGAGTTCCCGGTGCCGGTGGGGCGCGACGACGACGGCCGCATCATTATCGAGTTCAAGGACTTCGGCGTGAAGCTGTCGTTCACGCCCGTGGTCCTGTCGGACAACCAGATCAGCTTGCGCATCAACACCGAGGTCAGCCGTCTGTCGGAGGAAAACTCGCTGCTGCTCGACGGCCTGGTGATTCCGGGCCTGAGCACGCGGCGCGCCGAGAGCACGGTGATGCTGCCGTCGGGCGGCAGCCTGATGATCGCCGGCCTGTTGCAGACCGAGGACCGCAACGCCATCCAGGGCATCCCCGGCCTGATGGACCTGCCGGTGCTGGGCGCCCTGTTCCGCAGCCAGGATTTCCAGAACGAGCGCAGCGAGCTGGTGGTCACGGTGGAGGCCTTCAAGGTGCGGCCGCGCCAGTTCGGTCCCGAGTTCGTCTTGCCCACGGACGGCTTCCGGCCGGCCGACGACCTCGACATCTACCTGCTGGGGCGGCTGCATGATCGCTACAGCGGGGGCGGCGGGCCGCCGGTCATGGTGGGCGCCCCCTTCGGCTACATCATGGAGTGAGGAGCGTCATGGGCAGCGCCTACCGGGTCCAGGGGTCGGCCCCCCGTACCGCGTCCGTCCGCCGCCGGATCCCGCGCCGGATCCGTGCGGTGCTGCTCGCGCTGGGGGGTGTCGCCGTGCTGAGCGGTTGCCATACCGACGGCGCGCCCGATCACGACACCCAGTATCAACTCTCGGCGGAGCGCCGTACTTTCAAGACGGCGGTGCCGTTGCCGGAGGTGACGCCCGACGGCGCCGGCGGCACGGTGTTGATGCAGCCGGGGTTCGTCGAGGACTATCTGCGGCGCGGGCGCACGGCCATGCGTCTGAGCCCGGCGTCCGTCACGTCGGACGCGGATGCGCGCGCGCTCACCCTGCTGCGGTCGTGGCTGGAGGACCGCGGTGTCCAGACGGTCGTGGAGCCGCCCCTGTTCACCAGGGATGCGCCCGAGGGCGGCATGGTGACGCTGTCGTTCGAGGCCTATGTCGCCAAGGTGCCGACCTGCGGCGACTGGTCGGGGACGACCGGGTTCAATCCGTCCAACCGCTACCACAGCAATTTCGCCTGCGCCTACAACCGGAACATCGGGCTGATGCTGTCGGATCCGGGCGACCTGATCCAGGGCCGCCCGCCGGGTCCGGCCGACACAGCCCGTCAGGGTCTGGTGATCGAGAAGTACCGGCTGGGCGAGACGACGGCAACGGAGACGCCCGAAGAGGAGAGCGGGTCGGTGACCGGCATTGCCGAGTGACGCGGTCGGCGAAAAGGGCGCGCCGGCCCGGGCGACGGTGACCGGATGCGTGGACAAGACGGCATGAGGGTGTTGGCGAGGATTGGGGTGACATGCGGACCACGGTCGAAGCGTTCGTCCTGAACGACCGGACACGGGCGGCGGTGGAAGCCCTGGCCGAGGACGTGCGGCTGCGGCGGTCGCAGGTCAGCATCCATCCCGGCGGACTGGCCGAGGCGCCGGCGGCCCTGGTTCGCATGGACAGCCCGGGTCTGCTGATCCTGGAAAGCGACAAGCATGGCGAGGGCCTGCTGGCCGAACTGGACACCGTGGCGGATTACGTCACGCCCGACACCAAGGTCGTGGTGCTCGGTCTGGACGACAGCATCGCGCTGTACCGCCAGCTTCTGAGCCTGGGCGTGGCCGACTATCTGGTCTCGCCGCCCGCGCCCGAGGACCTGATCGACACCGTCCTGCGCACCACGACCGACACCGGCGAACACAACCTGGCGCCGCTCGTGGCCGTGCTGGGGGTGCGCGGCGGCGTGGGGTCGAGTGCGCTGGCCTGCAATCTCGCTTACAAGATCGGGCGCGACATCTCCGGCGAGGTGGCGCTGGTCGACCTGGACATCTCGGCCGGGACGGCGGCGGTCAACCTGAACCTCAATCCGCGCCAGTCGGCGGCGGATGTGCTGAGCCAGGCCGAGAACCTCGACACCATGATCCTCGACCGCTACCTGCAACGCTACGACGAACATCTGGTGCTGCTGGGATCGACGGCGCAGCTCGACGTATCGTTCCGGCCGCCCGGGGACGTTCTTGAGGGGCTGCTCGGCCTGCTGCGCCGCCAGCATGACGTGGTGGTCCTGGACCTGCCGCGGCAGTGGTCCATGTGGGTGCGCGATGTGCTGCTCGACGCCTCCGCGGTGGTGCTGGTTGCCTACCCGGACCTGAGCAATCTGCGCGACGTTCAGAAAATGGTGACCTTTCTGACCGAGAAACGACGGTCCGACCTGCCCACGCGCCTGGTGCTCAACAAGGTCGGCATGGCCCCGAAGGCCGAACTCGGCGGCAAGGATTTCGAGGAGGTGGTCGGCCAGGCTCCGGTCGCCAGCGTGCCGTTCGAGCCGGTGGTGTTCGGACAGGCGCTGAACACCGGCGAGCCGGTGGTCAAGAAGGGCGGCAGCAAGGCCTACCTGCGCGCCATGGACACGCTGGTCGACAGCCTTGAACTCGACATGAAGCCCGGAACGCGGGCGGCGAGAAAAGCCCGCAAGAGCTTGTTGAGAGGATGGTTGGCGCCGCAGAAGAAGGCGTCGCGCAAGAAAGCGTAGTGACGCGACTCGGGGACGTCGGGGCAGCGTCCAGGCCAAGCACGGGCACCTTTCGTGCGGCCGGAGTGCTTTGGTATCATCGTCTGCTGCGGCGTGACGCGGCGCCGCGCCCGTCGCGGCAGCCGCAGGGCCAGGCGGGGCGCAGGGCAGGCGCCCGGCACAGGGTGCGGGTCCGGAGCGCCGGCGCGTTCGGCTGATCGGCCCGGGCCTGCATGAGGAGTCAACCATGTTCGGACGCCGCATAGACACGGGCGGCAAGGGCGAAAGCACGTCACAGCCCCGGCCGGTGCCGACGGGGCCGGGGGGGAGTCGCGGCGCGCGTCCGTCGCCACGTGGCGACGGCGCCGAGCGGGCCGAGGCGGCGCCGGCGGCGACCGCCCCGCCGCCCGAACCTGCGGTCATCGTCGACGAGGCGGGGCTGGAGCGCCTGCGTGCCCGCGAGAACCGGCTTGAGGAAATCAAGGTTTCCGTCTTCAACAGCCTTATCGAGGCCATCGACCTCGGGCAGCTCAGCACGCTGTCGCCGGACGCCGTGCGCGAGGAGATCTCGGACGTCATCAACGAGATCATCTCGATGCAGGACGTCCTGGTGAACGCCCAGGAACAGAAGCAGATTATTGCGGATATCTGCAACGACATCCTGGGTCTCGGCCCGCTGGAACCTCTGCTGGCCCGCGACGACATCGCGGACATCATGGTCAACGGCTATGACAAGGTCTACATCGAGGCCAATGGCCGGGTGGAGCGGACCAACGTCAAGTTCCGCGACAACGCGCAGCTCATGAACGTCTGCCAGCGCATCGTCTCGGCCGTCGGCCGCCGCGTCGACGAGGCCAGCCCGATCTGTGACGCGCGCCTGGCCGACGGCTCCCGTGTCAACGTCATCGTGGCCCCGCTGGCGCTCGACGGGCCGACGCTCACGATCCGCAAGTTCAAGAAGGACAAGCTCACCTTCGAAGAGCTGGTGCAGTTCGGCTCCATCAGTCGCGAAGGCGCGGCCATCCTGGAGGTCGCCTCGGCCTCGCGCTGCAACATCCTGATCTCCGGCGGTACCGGCTCCGGTAAGACGACCCTGCTGAACTGCCTGACCAACTACATCGAGCCGGCCGAACGCGTCATCACCTGCGAGGACGCGGCGGAATTGCAGCTCAAGAACCCCCATGTGGTCCGTCTGGAAACCCGGCCGCCCAACCTGGAGGGGGTCGGCGAGATCACCATGCGCGACTTGGTGCGCAACTGCCTGCGCATGCGGCCCGAGCGCATCATCGTCGGCGAGGTGCGCGGTCCCGAGGCGTTCGACCTGTTGCAGGCGATGAACACGGGCCACGACGGCTCGATGGGCACGGTCCACGCCAACAACCCGCGCGAGGCGATCTCGCGCCTGGAGAACATGGTGGCCATGGGCGGGTTCAGCCTGCCGCCCAAGGCCACGCGCGAGCAGATCTCGTCGGCCATCACCCTCATCATCCAGGCGGCGCGGCTGCGCGACGGCTCGCGCAAGATCGTCCAGGTCACCGAGGTGATGGGCATGGAGGGCGACGTCGTCACCCTTCAGGACCTGCTGGTGTTCGACTACCTCGACGAGACCCAGGACGGCAAGATCATCGGACGCCACCGCGCGACGGGGATCCGGCCCGGGTTCTGGGACCGGGCGCGCTACTTCGGGCTGGAGGACAAGCTCGCGCGCGCGTTGGAGAAGGCCAGTGATTAACGGACCGCTCAGCCCCGAGACGATGCTGGTGGCCGGCATCGCGCTCGCCCTGTTCGTCATGGTACTGGCAATCGCCGGCGGCGTGGCCTATGCGGTGACCGAGCCGCGCCGGCGGCTGCGCCGGCGGATGGACGGGCTTGGCCTGGCTCCGGCCGGGGCCGGTGGGTCCGGTCGCGCTGTGCGCGGTCTGCGCCCCGGCGGCAGCGTGTCCGGGGGCAGCGGCGAGACGCAGACCCGGCAGAAGCGCATCCAGGAGAAGCTGCGCGAGCTGGAGAAGGACAAGGAGAACCGCACCCGGCGGAGCAACCGCGTCCGCCAGACCCTGCTGCGCGCCGGCCTGCGCATGGATTACCGGCTCTACCTGCTGGTGACGGTGGTGATCGGCGCCGCCGCTGCCGTGTTCGTGATCGTGGCCGGCTTCAACCCGCTGATCGGCCTGCTGGCGGGGATCACCGTGGCGTTCGGACTGCCGCGGCTGGTGCTGGGCTTCATGGCCCGCCGGCGCCAGAAGCGGTTCACCACCGAGTTCCCCAACGCCATTGATGTGCTGGTGCGCGGCGTCCAGTCCGGCCTTCCGGTCAGCGAGTGCATCGGCATCGTCGGACGCGAGGTGCCCGATCCGGTCGGCGCCGAGTTCCGCATGATGGTGGAGGGTCAGCGCGTCGGCCTGCCGCTGTCGGAGATCATGGCGCGCGGTCTCGAACGCATGCCGACGCCGGAGTACAAGTTTTTCGCCATCGTCCTGCAGATCCAGCAGCAGACCGGCGGCAACCTTGCGGAGACCCTGGCGAACCTGTCGACCGTCATCCGCGAGCGCAAGCAGATGCGGTTGAAGGTCAAGGCGCTGTCGTCCGAGGCCAAGGCGTCGGCCTGGATCATCGGCTCGCTGCCGTTCATCGTCGTCGCGCTGATCTCGCTGACCAGTCCGACCTATCTGGTCCCGCTGTTCGAGACCGCGGCCGGACACATCATCATGGTGGGCGGTCTGCTCTGGATGGCCACGGGCGTGGCCATCATGGCGAAGATGATCAACTTCAAGATGTAGGGATGCGCCGTCATGGAAGCGACCTTCCTGGGCTTCCGGGTCGAGATGATCATCAGCGCCCTGGCGTTCATCGGCGCGTTCGCGACCGTGCTGGCGATGGCCCTGCCGTTCCTGCAACGCGACCATCGCGCCGCGCGTCTGCGCAGCATCTCGCGGGCGCGCGAGGAGTACAGCCGGCAACAGCGTACCGAGATCGAGCAGCAGCGGCGCGCCCGCTGGCGCCCCAAGAAGAGCGTCAGCCTGCTGCAGGCCGTCGTCGATGCCCTCAAGCTCGAACGGCTGATCGCGCCCAAGGGGATCAAGCTGAAGCTGGTCCAGGCCGGCTACCGCCAGCCCTACGCGCCCAAGGTCTATGTCGGTCTGCGCGTGCTGCTGCTGATCGGCTTTCTTGTGGCCACCTTCCTGTATGTGACGGTGGTCCTGGAGGATCAGTTGATCTTCTTCCAGAAGGTCCTGGTTCTCGCGGCGGCCCCCGTGGTCGGGTTTTATCTGCCGCACCTGCTGCTCGTGAACATCATCCAGAAGCGGCGCAAGGAAATGGAGCTGGTGTTTCCGGATGCGCTCGACCTTCTGGTCATCAGTTCGGAGGCCGGGCTGTCCATCGAGGCGGCGTTCCAGCGTGTCACCAACGAGATCGAGGATGTCTCGCCCGTCCTGTCCGAAGAGTTCGGCCTCACCACGGCCGAGCTGGCGTTCCTGGGCGACCGGCGACGCGCGTACACCAACTTCGCCGATCGCACCGGCCTGCCGGCCGCGAAGTCCCTGACGGTCACCCTGTTGCAGGCGGAAAAATACGGCACGTCGGTCAGTCAGGCCCTGAAGGTCCTGTCGCAGGAAAACCGGGCCGAGCGTCTGTCCAAGGCCGAGCGCAAGGCGGCGGCGCTGCCGGCCAAGCTGACGGTGCCGATGATCGTGTTCTTCCTGCCGGTGCTCATGGTCGTGATCCTGGGGCCGGCCGCCATCCGGGTGGCCGAACTGCAATAGGTCGCGTCGTCGGCGCACGTCTCGGGGTTTTCCGAGAGGACGGCAACGATTGGGTTCGTCAAGGTCAAGTCGTGGTCAGGGGCGGCAAGTCGAGGGGCAGTCGGGTGATGTTTGTCACTGACAGGGCGACATGGGACGCGGCATCATTGTCCGCCGGTCACAGGACGTGTGCCGGCCTTGTCGCCTGGGAGGCCCTGTCGTGACGACAAAGCGCCGCAGGGATCATTTGGTCTCCCGTCTGTGGCGCGCGCGCCGCGGGGCGGTGGCGATCGAGTTTGGACTCGTCGCCCTGCCGCTGGTCTTGATGCTGGCGGCGGTCCTGGAGATCGGCATCATGCTGCTGCATAGCGTGACGCTGCACGGCGCCCTGGAGGAGGGCGCCCGCCAACTGCGCACCGGTCAGGTCTTCAACTCCGGCAATCCGCGCCAGACCTTCGAGGACGCGGTCTGCGGTGACGGGCTGCTCATGTTCGACTGCGCCGATCTGGTCTTCGACGTGCGCAACTATGGGGACTACGGCTCGGTCAACCTGACGCCGCCGACACTGGGCGGCGACGGTCTGCCGCAGTCTCCGAGTTTCGCCCCGGGTGATGCCGGCGACATCACCGTCGCGCGGGTCTACGCGCGCTATCATTTCGCGACACCGCTCATCGGGGCCTTCTTCAATGATGATGGCTACGACAGCCGCCTGATCGCCTATGCGGCGGTGGTGAAGGGGGAGCCATGGTGATCCGCAGGCTCCTGAGGTGCCGCAAAGGATCGGTCGCGATCGAGACGGCGTTCGTCATCCCGGTTCTCATCACCATGTTTCTCGGGATGATCGAACTCACCATGTTCATCGAGGCCACCCGCAAGGCCGTCAGCGCCACCCAGACGGTCGCCGATCTGGTGGCGCAGGAGGCGACCCACGACGACGAGTCCCTGGCCGACATTCGGGCGGCGGCGGACATCATCCTGAATCCCCTGCCGACGGACTCCAACACGCTGCAGATCACCATCGCCAGCGTCGGGTTCGACCAGAGCGGCAACACACGGATCCTGTGGCAGGACAAGTCGGCGGGCGGCGCGGCCATCAATCCTGCCGTGGGCAATGGCCTGGGGTCGCCCAATGAAAGCGTCGTTGTCGTGCTCATGACTTACACGTACAGTAGTCCTTTCGACTTCATCTTCGAGAGTAAGAACCTGGCCGAGGAAGCCTTTGCCCGCCCGCGCGTTGCCCGGCGGATTGCACTGAACGGGTCCGTCGAACACTGAACAAGACACGCCAAGCCATGATCTCCCTGCTGGTTCGATTGCGTGACGATAGGCGTGGTGCCGCCGCGCTCATGGTCGCGTTGATGCTGCTTCCCCTGCTCCTGGCGATCGGGGGCGCGGTCGACTTCGGCATCGCCTACTACCTGAGGGCGCGACTGGGGCACGCCGTGGACTCGGCGGCCCTGGCCATCGGCTCCACCATCGACGACAACGTGGACATTACGGACCGGGCGACCGACTTCGTGCGCGCCAATTACCCGGATGACGCCATCGGGTGGGTGCACGACATCCAGGTCAACGAGGTGAAGGACACGATCACCGTCTCGGCCCAGGCGACCTTCGATACGTTCTTCCTGCGCCTGTTCCACTGGCCCCAGATCACAGTGGGTGCCGACGCGGTCGTGGTCCGCAACATCCGCGGCCTGGAGGTGGCGCTGGTCCTGGACGTCACCGGGTCGATGATGTATCACGGCAAGATGGGCAGCATGCGGACGGCTGCCGAGGACATGGTCAACATCCTGTTCGGCGACGAGACCGTTCATCCGTACCTGCGGGTGTCCATCGTGCCCTACGTGACGGCCGTGAACCCGGGGCCGGAGGCGTTCGGCGGATCGACCAGCCCGACACCGCCGAGCTGGTGGCCGGAGCCGACGCCGCCCGGGTACTGGCGCCCATGGTGGCCCTACGCGTACGTTCCGTTCGAGTACAAGCCCTATTCGACCGACGGTTTGGGCTGGAAGGGCTGCGTCGAGGAGCGCTTCGGCAGCGACCTGATGGGCGATGACAATCCGGGCGGGTTCATCCCCTATGCGTCACCGCCCGACGATAGTTACACTGACTATAACAATGATTACGAGTGGTACGACATGCCGAACACGGTTCGGTACAATCCCGTGGTCTGGGGCTATGGCTCCGACAAGACTTATGGGCCGAACCGGGGCTGTCCGTCGCCCATCGTGCCGCTGACCGACACCAAGGCGGATCTGGTGCCCTACATCCGCGACATGCAGTATTGGTACGGGGGTACCATGTCCGACGTCGGCATGGCCTGGGGCCGGCGTGTGCTGTCGCCCGAAGCGCCGTTCACCGAGGGCAAGCCCTGGAACACCGAGGACTGGGAAAAGGCCATCGTCATCATGACGGACGGCATGAACCAGTTCAACGGCGTGTATTCCGGCATCGGGGTGCGGTCGTCCAGCAACTCCCGCATCGGCACCAGCAGCACCTATTGGGCCAGGCGGGTTGTCGACCGGCGCTTCGCGGACGTCTGCGAGGACATCAAGGCGGACGGCATCCTGGTCTACACGGTGACCTTCGCCACGCCCTCGAATCCTCTCGACAGCGGCACCAAGGCCCTGTTCCGGGACTGCGCCACGGATCCCACCAAGTGGTTCGACAGCCCCTCGGCGGAGGACCTGAAGGCCAACTTCCGCGCCATCGCGATCGAATTGTCGAAACTGCGCATCAGCCGCTGATCGGACCGACCGCGGGGACCTGTCGTCGCGCCGGGTGGCGCGGGGCGGATCGCTCTCGGCGTATTCGTGGCGGTTCCTTTCGCGCATGGCCGGGTCTAGTCTGGTCGTTGATGCGGTCGGAGGCCTCGCGTAGGCGAGCTTTCCAATATTCGCACTCGAACTGTGGGGGTCGTCACACCGCTCGGCGATGCCGGGGTCTATGCTGGTCAGGCTCCGGATCCCGTCACGTCGAGTGGGAGAGCTGTCATGACTGGCGTGAGCATTGGTCGGTGTTTGGCGCAGTTGCGTCGCGATAGGCGCGGCGCCGCCGCCCTCCTGGTCGCGCTCATGATGGTTCCGCTGCTTCTGGCCCTGGGCGGTGCCATCGACTTCGGCATCGCCTACTACATCAAGAACCGGCTCGGCCATGCCGTGGATTCGGCGGCGCTCGCCGTCGGCTCGACTGTCGAAGACGCGGTCGACGTCACCGAGCGGGCCGGGGACTTCATCGCCGCGAATTACCCCGCTGGCGTGATGGGCTGGGTCCACGATGTTTCCGTCACCGTGACCAACGACATTGTGACCGTGGCGGCCAAGGCCAGCTTCGACACCCATTTCCTGAAGCTGTTCCAGTGGGATCGGATCACGGTCTCGGCCGATGCCGAGGTGATCCGGTCGATCAAGGGCCTGGAGTTGGCGATGGTGCTCGACAACACGGGCTCCATGCGTGGCGGCAACAACATCGGCGCGCTGCGGATCGCCGCCGAGGACATGGTGGACATTCTGTTCGGCCACGAGACCGAGCATCCGTACCTGTACATTTCCATCGTCCCCTATGCGGCGTCGGTCAATCCGGGGCCGGAGGCGCTGGGTGGGTCCACCAACCCGCCGGACCCGAGCTGGTGGCCGGAGCCCGGGGATCCCCACTACGTGCCGTTCGAGTGGACCGCCGACGGCACCGGGCAGGGCTGGAAGGGCTGCGTGATGGAGCGCACCGGGGCCGACCTGCTGGGCGACGACAGCGCCACCGGCTGGACCCCGTTCGTCTACGAGTCCGGTCCGGCGAACGATTATGACCCCGATGACATGCCCGGGACAGTGCGCTACAACCCAACCACCTATCAGAACAGCGGCACGGGGCCGAACCTGGGGTGCCCGTCGCCCATCATCCCGCTGACCAACAGGAAGGGGGATCTGGTCGACGTCATCCGGGGGCTGGATGCCTGGCACCGCGGCGGCACCATGGCGGACCTGGGTCTGGCCTGGGGCCGGCGGGCGCTGTCGCCCGAGGCCCCGTTCACCGAGGGCAAGGCCTGGGACGAGCCGCGCTGGGAAAAGGCCATCGTCATGATGACCGATGGCGAGAACCAGTTCTATCGACTGGACAAGGACAAATGGCCGCCCAATGAGCCGGACCCGTCGGTCAACTCAGACTACTCGGGTATCGGCTGGCTCTCGTCCTCCAATCCCCTGATCGGCACCAACAGCAAGAGCACGGCCAACGACATCATCGATGCCCGCATGGCGCTGGCCTGCGAGGACATCAAGGCGCAGGGCATCATCGTCTACACCGTGACGTTCTCGTCCAGCATCAACCAGGCGACCAAGGACCTGTACCGGGACTGCGCCTCGGATCCGGCCAAGTGGTTCGACAGCCCGTCCCAGGAAGACCTGAAGGCGTCGTTCCGCGCCATCGCCATCGAACTGTCCCGGCTGCGCGTCAGCCAGTAGGCCGGGGCCGGGACGGGGGGCCGCTACCACGGTCCCACCTTGGCGCTCACCAGGGCGTAAAGCCCCGCATAGGCCTCGGCGAGGGCCTCGCTGGCGTCGCGCAGCGCCGGATCCTCGCTCAGGCCGAGGGCGTCGATGCGGGCCAGCACGTCCTCGATCGCCATGGCCTCCATCTGCTCCACGAGTTGCTCGATCGGCTCCGGCGGCGGCGCCAGCGTGGGGCGCTGCTCGGCCAGGAACCGGATTCCCAGCTCCAGCCCCGCGCGGCGCACGATCTCGGCATCCAGCGTCTCGCCATCCGACAGCGTCAGCTTCAGGCGCGTCGCTTCGGCCTCCGGCGGATCGTTGGTCTCGATGCGCGCCCCGGTCGCGGAAATGTCCTTCACGAAGCACCGGATCGACGAGGTACCGTCGGCCAAGACCAGCCAGCCCCCCTTGAAGACGCGCCGTCGCTTGGCGCTGCGCCGGTGCGGCGCATGGTTGGGATCGACGGCTCCCGGCGCGTGTTTCTTCACGGCGTGCCCTCCCGCTCTGGCCGGTCCGGTTTCGTCCGGCGTCGTGCAGCCCGTCTCCGGCGTGGCCGCGCGGACCCGCGGCCGGGACGAGGGTGTCCTTCGCATACTTTCGCCCGCCGCAGCCGGTTCGATCCAGCGGAAAAGCAGCCGGGCGGTGTCGGCGGATCGGGCGGGGCCACGCATGCGGATCTCGGCGACGGCGATGGTTGATGGCCGACCGCGACGCCTGTACGGTCGGACAACAGCGGGTCCGGAAGACTCGCGCGCGCCGATGTCCTGGTCCTCCGGTCCTGTGTTCAGGAAACGGCAAGATGCGGGGCCGGTGTCGTCTTGTCGTGATGTGGCGAGTCCCTGGGGGAGGCCAGTGTTCCTCCCGCGCAGGTCCCGCAGGGCGGCACCGGTTCGCCGGTTCAGGACGCGGACCCGTGCCGAGGGCAGGCCCTGTTCTCCCCAGGGGAACGCGCGGTAGGATGCCGAGCGGGACGGGGTCCCGCCCGCCCGTGCCGGTGACACCTCCGGCGCCGGCTCCGCCACGGGGAACGACGCCCACCATGTCCAGGAGGGAAAACGGAATGGGCACAGACGGAGCCGGACCGGATCGGGTGGCCACGGCCCCGCCGCGCGCGAGCCGGATCCTCGATCGGCCCTCGCGACCGGAGTCCGGGGAAGAGGCCTCGCTCGGCGGCAACATCCTGCTGGGCAATCTGCCGCCGCCGGTGCTCAAGCAGGTGGAGGACGCCTGCCGCTGGCGTCAGCTTGCCACAGACGACGTGGTGTTCGATCAGGACGACCCGAGTCGCGACGTCTACTTCATCGTGCGCGGCAAGCTGCGCATCCTGGTGTTCCGGGGTCCCCAGGATCCGGAGGCCGAGGCGGAGTCGGGCGGTCAGCCGTCGAACGGCACCGGCCCGGGCGGCAGCACCGGGACCGGGTCCGCCACCTCCGACGTGGACGCCGAGACCGAAAGCATCAAGGCCGGCAATCTGGCGTTCGAGGCGCTCGTGGACGAGGGCGTACCGATGACGCTCACCGAGCTGGGGGCCGGCGACACCTTCGGTGAGCTGTCGGCCATCGACGGCCGCATGCGGTCGGCCCGCGCCGTCGCCCTGGAACCGAGCCTGGTCGCCATCCTGGACGGCGAGGCGTTCGTGGCCTTGGTGCGCGACCACGGGGATCTGGCCCTCGCGCTGCTCCGGCGCGTGGCCGGCTATCTGCGTGCCTCCAACCGCCGCATGTACAACCTCTCGACCCTGACCGCGAAGCAGCGCGTCTATGCCCAGCTCGCGCGGCTGGCCGAGGTCAACGCGCGCCGGCCGGCGGAATGGATCATCGAGCCGCTGCCCTCTCATGCCGACATCGCCTTCTGGGCCGGCACCAAGCGGGAGACGGTGGCGGCCGCCATCGGGTGGTTGGCGCGCGAGGGCGTGGTGGTCCGTCAGCATCGCGCCCTTCTGATCCGCGACCCCAACCGGCTGAAGGCGTTGGCCCATGTGTGAGGTCGGCGCGACCCGGGCGGCGCGGCGCCACAGCCGGGCCCGTGCTCCGGCCGCGGCCGGGGTGGTGATCGTGGCCGCCGCCCTGGCGTTGGGCGGCTGCGCCTCCCGTGACGCGACGGCGGAGCGGGGCGCGGCGGCTCCGGCGGCGGCCGGCCCACAGGATCCGGTGTTGTTGGACACTCTCGAGCGGATGGCCCGCACCAGCGAGTCCCGGCACCGCTACGGTCAGGCGGCCGAGCAGTACGGCCGTCTCGTCAAGGCGGCGCCCGACACCGAGAGCTATGTTCTCGGCCTTGCCCGGAATCTGAGATACTCCGGGCAGCCGCAGGAGGCCGTCCGCACGTTGCGCCGCGCGATCGCCGAGGACCGCCTCGCCGAGACCCTGGCCGTGCGCCTGGAACTGGCCCGCGCCCTGCTGGCCGCGGGGGCGATCCAGGATGCGCGCAGCCAGATGGTCACGCTGGAGACCGAGGTGCCGAACGATCCCCGCGTCCAGGCCCTGCTGGGCATCCTGGCCGATCGCGACGGGCGCCACCGAGAGGCTCAGGCCGCCTATCGCGCGGCCATGGCGGGCGATCCCGAGGACCTGCGCAGCGCCAACAACCTGGCGCTGTCGCTGGCCCTGACGGGCGATCTTGGGGAGGCGATCACGCTGCAACGCAAGACCGCCGAGCACACGGACGCCACCGTGCAGATGCGCCAGAACCTGGCCTTGCTCTATGCTCTCGCCGGCCGCATGGACCTGGCGGAACAGGTCACCCGGTCCCTGCTGCCGAAGGCGCAGGCCGACCGCGTGGTGGCCGACCTGGGCCGGCTCGCGGGGCGGCCCGACGCCGCCGCGATCGAGGGGGCCGTGGCCCGCCCCTGACCCGACCTGACGCGCCCGGACGCGCGTCGTTCAGAGCCGCGCCGCGTCGAGCACCGCGCGCAACAGCACGGTGGCGCCGGCCTCCAGCCATTCGGGCCGGGCGTCCTCGGCTTCATTGTGGCTGAGTCCATCGACGCAGGGGACGAAGATCATCGCGGTGGGCGCGAAGGTGGCCAGGTGGCAGGCGTCGTGGCCGGCTCCCGACACCATGTCGCGCGCCCGGTAGCCCGCGCCGGCGGCCGCGCGGCGCACCGAGTCCACCAGGGCCGGATCGAATGTGACCGCCGCATCGGCGGACAGCGGCGTCATCGCGCCCTTGAGGCCGATCCCGGCACAGATCCCCTTCAGGCCGTCGCGCAGGGCGCGCTCGATGGCGTCGATCTCGGCGTCGTCGGGGTGGCGCACGTCGAGGGTCAGGAACACCCGGCCCGGCACGACGTTACGGGTGCCGGGGTGAACCGCGACCACGCCCACGGTGATGCGGCCGTCCGGACCGTGGGCGCGGGCCGTGCGTTCCGCCAGGTCAATCAGCCGGGCCGCGCCCAGCAGGGCGTCGCGGCGCCGCTCCATCGGGGTGGTGCCGGCGTGGCTTTCGACGCCGGTCAGCGTGACGTCGTACCAGCGTTGCGCCTGGGCACCGGTGACGGCGCCGATGACGAGTCCCTCCGCCTCCAGGATCGGTCCCTGTTCGATGTGGGCTTCGAAGACGGCATGCAGGGGCCGGCCGCCCACCGGGGCGTCGCCGGCATATCCCGTCTGTCGCAGGGCCTCGGCCACGCTGACGCCGTCCGCGTCGGTGCGGGCCAGGGCCCAGTCCGCCTCGTGGACCCCGGCGAACACCCCGGAGCCCAACATGGAGGGGGCGAAGCGGGCGCCCTCCTCGTTGGTCCACACCGCCACCTCAAGTGGGCGGTCGGTGGTCAGGTCGAGGTCGTTGAGGGTGCGGATCACCTCCAGGCCGGCGAGCACGCCGAAGACGCCGTCGAAGCGGCCGCCGGTGGGCTGGGTGTCGAGGTGGCTGCCGATCAGCACCGGCGGACGATGGTTCTCGCGCCCCGGGCGGCGGGCGAAGATGTTGCCGAGACCGTCGACGGTTACGGAGCACCCGGCCGCACGGCACCACCCCACGAACAGGTCGCGGCCCTGGCGGTCCTCGTCGGAGAGGGCCAGGCGGCAACTGCCGCCGCGGGCGGTGGCGCCGATGCGGGCCATGTCGGTCAGGCTGGCCCACAGCCGGGCCCCGTCGACGCGCAGATCAGGGTTGGTCCGATCGGGGCGGTCCAGGGGGGCGGCGGGGACGGAATCGGTCATGGCTGCCTGCGCGGGACGGTGGGTTGAACAGCGGCAGCCTATCCCAGAAAGGCGGGTTGATGCACGCGAAAGGCCCCGGCGGCGGTGCCGCCGGGGCCCTTCGGTTCATCGGGATGGCGGGGGCGGCCCGCCGTCAGCGGTCGACCTCGGCGCCCTGACCCTTCAACAGCACGGACTGTGCCGCGGCCAGGCGGGCGATGGGCACGCGATAGGGCGAGCAGGAGACGTAGTCGAGATTGACGGTCTCGCAGAAGTGGATGGAGTTGGGATCGCCGCCGTGCTCGCCGCAGATGCCGAGCTTGATGTCGGGGCGGGTGGCCCGGCCGCGCTCGCAGGCCATCCGCACCAGTTCGCCGACGCCGTCCACGTCGATGCTCTGGAACGGATCGCGCGGGTAGATGCCCTTCTGTGCGTACACCTCAAGGAACGGCCCCGAGTCGTCGCGCGACATGCCCAGCGTGGTCTGGGTCAGGTCGTTGGTACCGAAGCTGAAGAACTCGGCCTGCTCGGCGATGACGCCGGCCTGCACACAGGCGCGCGGCAGTTCGATCATGGTGCCGGCGTGATAGCCGATCTCGCGGCCCTTGGCGGCGAAGGTCTCCTGCGCCACCCGGTCGACCAGGGCGCGCATGGGCTCCAGTTCCTTCACCGAGCCCACCAGCGGAATCATGACCTCGGGGAACACGGTGTCGCCGGCGGTCTCCGAGACCTCCAGGGCCGCCTCGAAGATGGCACGGGCCTGCATCTCGTAGACCTCGGGGTAGGTGATGCCCAGACGGCAGCCACGATGCCCCAGCATCGGGTTGCTCTCCTTGAGCATGCTCACCCGGTTGCGGACCTTGTCCACGTCGACGCCGGCCGCCTCGGCCACGGCGGCGATCTCGCCGTCCGAATGCGGCAGGAACTCGTGCAGCGGCGGATCCAGCAGGCGCACCGTCACCGGCAACCCGCGCATGATCTTGAACACCTCGACGAAGTCCTGACGCTGGTAGGGCAGCAGGTACTCCAGCGCGGCGCGCCGCCCGCTCTCGTCCTCGGCCAGGATCATCTGGCGGATGTGGATGATGCGCTGCGGGTCGAAGAACATGTGCTCGGTGCGGCACAGGCCGACGCCCTCGGCGCCGAACTTGCGGGCGGTGGCACAGTCCTCGGCCGTCTCGGCGTTGGCGCGCACCTTCATGCGCCGCACCTTGTCGGCCCATTCCATCAGGTCGGCGAAGTCGCCCGACAGCTCCGGTTGCAGGGTGGGCACCTCGCCCAGGAACACCTCGCCCTTGGCACCGTCCAGGGTGATGACCTCGCCTTCCTTCACCACCGTGTCGCCGACCGTCATGGTCTTGGAGCGGTAGTCCACCCGGATGTCGCCGGCGCCGGCGACACAGGGCACGCCCATGCCGCGGGCCACCACGGCGGCGTGACTGGTCATGCCGCCGCGCGTGGTCAGGATGCCCTGGGAGACGTGCATGCCCCCGATGTCCTCGGGCGACGTCTCGACGCGCACCAGCACCACCTTGTGGCCCTTCTGTGCCCACGCCTCGGCGTCGTCGGCGGTGAACACCACCTGGCCGGAGGCGGCGCCGGGCGAGGCCGGCAGGCCGTGCGCCAGCAGGTGGCGCGGCGCATCGGGGTCCAGCATCGGATGCAGGAGCTGGTCCAGGTGCTCCGGGGCCACGCGCAGGATCGCGGTTTCCTTGTCGATCAGCCCTTCATTGCACATGTCGACGGCGATCTTGAGCGCGGCGGCGGCGGTGCGCTTGCCGTTGCGGGTCTGGAGCATCCAGAGCTTGTCTCTCTGGATGGTGAACTCCATGTCCTGCATATCCTTGTAGTGCTGCTCAAGCCGGTTCCGGATCTCGACCAGCTCTTTGTAGATGACCGGCATGGTCTCTTCCATGGCCGGCAGGTCGGACTTGTTCTTCTCCTTGCCGGCGATGGAGATGTTCTGCGGCGTACGGATGCCGGCCACCACGTCCTCGCCCTGGGCATTGACCAGGTACTCGCCGTAGAAGGCGTTTTCGCCCGTGGACGGGTCGCGGGAGAAGCACACGCCGGTGGCCGAACTGGTGCCCATGTTGCCGAAGACCATGGCCTGCACGTTCACCGCCGTGCCCCAGTGCCCGGGGATGTGATGCAGGCGCCGGTAGGTCTTGGCGCGCTGGTTCATCCAACTTCCGAACACCGCGCCGATGGAGCCCCACATCTGCTCCACCGGATCCTCGGGGAAGGGCGAGCCGAGCTGCTCCAGGACCTTTGCCTTGTAGGCGCCGACCAGGTGCTTCCAGTCGTCGGCGGTCAGGTCGGTGTCGAGGGTGTAGCCCTTGTCTTCCTTGAGGGCTTCCAGCAGCTCCTCGAAGTGGTAGTGGTCGACGCCGAGCACCACGTCGGAATACATGGTCACGAAACGGCGATAGCTGTCGTAGGCGAAGCGGGCGTCGCCGGAGAGCTTGACCAGACCGTGCACGGTCGTGTCGTTCAGGCCCAGGTTGAGGACCGTGTCCATCATGCCCGGCATCGACGTGCGGGCGCCCGAGCGCACCGACACCAGCAGCGGGTTTTCCGGATCGCCGAACTTGGCGCCCATGATGCGTTCAATATTGCCCAGGGCGTCGGCAACCTGCTGCCTGAGATCGTCTGGGTACGTCTCACCGTTCTCGTAGTAGTAAGTGCAGACCTCGGTGGTGATGGTGAAGCCTGCGGGCACGGGAATGCCCAGCGAACTCATCTCGGCCAGGTTGGCACCCTTGCCACCCAGCAGGTTTTTCATATCGGCGCGACCCTCGGCCTGGCCGTCCCCGAAGAAGTAAACCCACTTCGACATGTTCCCTCACCCTTCGATCTTGGAGAAGTCGGCCACGGTGGCCATGGCCAGCTCGATGCGCGACAGCAGTCGCAGGCGGTTGCGTCGTAGAGACGGATCGTCGGCGTTCACGGTCACGGTTTCAAAGAATGCGTCAACGGGGGCACGCAGGGCGGCGAGCGCCGCCATGGCCGCCTCGAACCGCTCGGCCTGGACGGCCTGGGCGGTCGCGGCGGTCGCCTCGGACAAGGCCGTATGAAGGCTCGTCTCCTCCTCGCTCCGCAACAGATCCGGGGCGACCTGCTGCGTGTGATAGCGGACCTTGTCCTTACGTTCCTCGATGCGGACGATGTTGGCAGCGCGCCGGTAGGCGGTCAGGAGGTTGGCTCCGTCGTCACTTTCCACGAATTTCGCCAGAGCGTCCACCCGTGCGAGCAGACGGACCAGATCGTCTTCCCCACCTAGCGCGAACACGGCCGAGACAAGATCATGGCGCACGCCGCGGTCGCGGAGGTGGACCTTGAGCCGGTCTGCGAAAAAGCCCAGGAGGTCGCCGAGCACGGCATCCGTACCATCAGCCGTACCCTCAGCAGCACCCTCGGCGCCGGCCGGCGCCGCCGCCGCACCGGGCGCCGCCACCAACCGTTGGGTTACATAGGCGGTGCGGGCCGCCTCGAAAACCCTCGCCAGGGGCAGGCGCAGACCGTTTTCGACCACCAGACGGATGACCCCCAACGCCGCGCGGCGCAAGGCGAACGGGTCGCGGGAGCCGGTCGGTTTCTCGTCGATCATCCAGAAACCGACCAGCGTGTCAATCTTGTCCGCCAGCGCAACGACCACCGAAGCGGGGACGGTCGGACAACGGTCCGACGGACCGAGCGGGGCATAATGCTCGGCCACCGCCTCGGCGACGGCCTCAGGCTCGCCGTCGTGGCGCGCGTAGTAGCGGCCCATCACCCCCTGCAACTCGGGGAACTCGCCGACCATGCCGCTGGTCAGGTCGGCCTTGCATAGCAAGGCGGCGCGGTCGCAGGCGGCCGCATCGGCCCCGGGGACGAAGGCGGCGAGGTGGCCCGCCAGGTGACGCATGCGCTCCGTCTTGTCGTGATCGGTGCCGAGCCGCGCATGGAACACGCGCTCGCGCAGCCGGGCCACGCGGTCCGCCAGCGGCGTCTTGCGGTCCTGATCCCAGAAGAAGCGCGCGTCGGACAGGCGGGCCCGCAGAACGCGCTCGTTCCCGGCCACGATTCGGGCGCCGCCGTCGTCGCTCGCGATGTTGGCGACGACACAGAACCGCGGCGCCAGCCGGCCGTCCGGGCGCTCCAGGCTGAAGTACTTCTGGTGGCCGCGCATGGCCGTGGTCAGGACCTCGGGCGGGACGTCCATGAAGGGCTGATCGATGCGTCCGATCAGCACCTCCGGCCATTCCACCAGCCCGGCCACCTCGTCGAGAAGGCCCGGGTCCGGCCGCAGCCGAAGCCCCTCGGCCGCCGCCAGCGCCTGGGCGCCCTCGTGGATGCGGTGGGCGCGCTCGGCGGCATCCAGGATCACGAAGCGCTCGCGGAGGCTGTCGCGGTAGTCCGCGAACCCGGTCACGTCGATGGCCTCGGGGCCCAGGAAGCGGTGACCGCGGGTGACGGCGCCGTATGGCAGAACGGCTGCGCCCGCCGGCGCCGCCTCGGGATCCGGGACGAAGCCGACCGGCACCGCCGGGCCTTGGCCGTCCGGCTGGGTGCCCGGCGTGGCACCGAGCCCGACGCCGCCGCGCAGCGGCCGGCCGTCGAAGACGGCGACGATCCCATGCAGCGGCCGCACCCAGGTCAGGGCCTGGGCGGCCCAGCGCATGGACTTGGGCCAGGGCAGGGCGACGATGGCGTCGTAAAGCAGGCGCGGCAGCACCTCGGCGGTGGGCCGGCCCTTGTGCTCAATGACGGCGAACAGCACCGGCCCCTTGGGGGTGTCGCGCGTCTCGACCTGATCACGAGTCAGGCCGACCGAACCCAGGAACCCCTGGATCGCCTTTTCGGGGGCGTCGGCTTTCGGGCCCTTGCGTTCCTCGCGGGTGTCCGGCTGCGACAGCGGCAGCCCGTCCACCACCAGCGCGAGGCGGCGCGGCGTTGCGTACGCCTGCACCGCCTGATGATCCAGCCCGGCCTTCGTCAGGCCGTCGGTGACCAGGCGGGACAGATCGTCGGCGGCGCGCTTCTGCATGCGGGCCGGGATTTCCTCTGACAGCAGTTCGACCAGAAGTTCCGCCATGGCTCAGCCCTCCGCCCGGTTGGTGGTGGGGCCGGCGGAGCCATGGCCGCGGCTGGCCAGCCAGCCGGCGGCGCAGCCCTTGGCGAGGGCGCGGACGCGGCCGATATAGGCGGCGCGTTCGGTCACCGAGATGACGCCGCGGGCGTCCAGAAGGTTGAACCGGTGCGAGGCCTTCAGACACTGGTCATAGGCGGGCAGGGCCAGACCGGCGTCCAGCAGGCGGCCGCATTCCGCTTCGGCGTCGGCGAAGTGGCGGAACAGGGCCTCGGTATCGGCATACTCGAAGTTGTGGGCCGAGAACTCGCGTTCGGCCTGCAGGAACACGTCCCCGTAAGAGACGCCGGCACCGTTGTAATCCAGGTCGTAAACGTTCTCGACGTTCTGCACGTACATCGCCAGACGTTCCAGACCGTAGGTCAACTCGAACGACACCGGGTCACAGTCGAAGCCGCCCACCTGCTGGAAGTAGGTGAACTGGGTCACCTCCATGCCGTCGCACCACACTTCCCAGCCCAGACCCCAGGCCCCCAGGGTCGGGCTCTCCCAGTCGTCCTCGACGAAGCGGATGTCGTGGCGCAAGGGGTCGATGCCGAGGGCGCGCAGACTGTCCAAGTACAGGTCCTGGGCGTTGGCGGGCGACGGCTTCATGATAACCTGAAACTGATAGTAGTGCTGAAGCCGGTTCGGGTTCTCGCCATAGCGACCGTCCGTGGGACGACGCGACGGCTGGACATAGGCCGCGTTCCAGGGTTCCGGGCCAAGGGCGCGCAGCGTCGTGGCGGGGTGGAAGGTCCCGGCGCCGACCTCCATGTCGTACGGCTGCAGGAGGACGCAGCCCTGCTCCGCCCAGAACGATTGCAGGCGCAGGATCAGGGATTGGAAGCTGGGCGGCCGGACGGACGCGGCTTGGGTCATGGGGCTCTCGCTGGAACGGATGGGGGACAGGGAGGGGCGCCGGCAAGCTAGCCCTGCCCCGGGGGACGGTCAAGGCGGGGACCCGACCCGACTCCGGCGCGGGTCAGGCGGTGCCGCTGTCGCCGCGCGGGTCGGCAAGCCGCAGCGTGAACCAGAAGGTGGCACCCTGCCGGGGCTCGGAGTCGACCCAGATGTCGCCGCCGTGCCGGGCGACAATCCGCCGGCAGATCGCCAGGCCCATGCCGGTTCCGGTTTCGTCGTCGATCTGACGCAGCCTCTGGAACACGCCGAAGATACGGTCGTGGTGCTTCGGGTCGATCCCGATCCCGGTATCCCCGATGCCGACCTCGGCGTGCCCTCCCCCGTGCCGCCAGACGACGGTGATGTGGCAGGGTCGGTCCGGATGGCGGTAGCGGATGGCATTGGCGATCAGGTTCTGCACCAGGCTGACCAACTGCTCGCGGTCGCCGAGCACCCGGGGCAGCGGCGCCGGGACGCTGAGGGTGGCGCCGGCTTCGGTCAGGGCGGCCCGTAGCGTGTCCTGTACCGTGGCCACCACCGCGTCGAGCGCGACCG
This sequence comes from Roseospira goensis, assembly GCF_014197795.1. GTDB lineage: Bacteria > Pseudomonadota > Alphaproteobacteria > Rhodospirillales > Rhodospirillaceae > Rhodospira > Rhodospira goensis. The sequence continues at coordinate 1,592 of NZ_JACIGI010000027.1, read as the reverse complement.
GCTCGGCCGCGCGGGCGCGGGTGTCGAGGCGGGCATAGGTGAGCAGCCCCTGGATCATCGCCCGCATGCGGGCGCCCCCGCCGACCGCGTAGCGGATGAACTCGCGTTCGTCCGTGTCCAGGCGTCCGTCCAGCCGCCGCTCCAGGAGGCCCAGATAGCTGGTGACCAGCCGCAGTGGTTCCTGCAGGTCGTGGGAGACGGCGGTGGTGAAGTCCCGCAGGGCGGTGTTGCGCTGTTCCAGTTCCGCCGCGTAGCGCTGGCGGTCGGTGACGTCGAAGAGGCTCAGGTGGAAGTGGGTGCGCGGGGTGCCGCCGGGACCCGGCACATCCACCAATCCGACGTGGGCGGCCACCAGGCGGCGCGTGCCGTCCGCCAGGATGTGGGTCATCTCGACCGGGCCGCCCCCGCATTCCGCCGTGCGGTGGAGGGTGGTGAGCGGGCAGGCGGGGTCGTGGCACATGGGCTCGACCAGATCGCGCAGCGAATGGCCGTTCAGGGCGGCGGGCGGGTGGCCGTGGAACCGGGCCGCGCTGGCGTTGGCGTTCACGATCACGCCGGTCTCGGGGTCGACCAGCAGCTTGGCGACCGGATCGGCGTCGAAGAGCTGGCGGAACAGGTGCTCACTCTGACGCAGGGCGCTTTCCGCGCGCTTGCGCTGCGAGATGTCCCGCATGACGCCGAAGTAGCCCACCAGCGCGCCGGTGCCGTCCCGGTGTGGGTACACGTGCAGTTCGACCCACAGGGTCTCGCCGGCGTGATTGAGCAGTTCCGCCTCGTAGCGGGCGACGGTGGTTGTGATGCCGGCCCGTTCCTGGCCGAGCCGATGCTCGCGCGCGGCCCGCAGCATGGCGGCGTGCTCGGGCATGAAGAACTCGCCGGCCGACCGGCCCAAGAGGTCCCCCCGACACAGCCAGGTCAGGAGGCGGACACCGCCGCCGACATAGGTGATGGTCAGGTCGAGGTCGAGGTGCCAGATGACGTCGCTGGTGTTCTCGGCGATCTCGCGGAACTTCTCCTCGCTGGCCCGCAATGCCAGTTCGGCGGCCTTGCGGTCGGCGATGTCGATCAGACAGACGACAACGACCGCCGCCCCCTGCCACTCGACGCGGTGGAACGAGGCCAGACAGGGCACCGGCGTGCCGTCGACCCGCAGGGCCGCGAACTCGATGTCGCGCACCAGTCCATCGGCGCGGACGCGGGCCATCAACTCCCGGCGGCGGTTCGGTTCGGCATAGAAGGGCGCCGCCCAGGCCACGTTCGTCAGGTCGGTGCCGGTGATCCCGAGCAGCTCCGCCATCTGTGGGTTGAAGGCCAGAACGGTGCCGTCATGCAGGGCCGTGACCGCGCACGGCAGCGGAACCGCGTCCACCAGGGCCCGGAGGAGTACCGTGTCTCCATGCAGTCTCGTGGTGACCATCGTCCCGTGTAGCCCTGCGTCCGGCCTCACGAAGGATTAGAGGAAACGCTGGCGTAGATCAACCACTGCACGGAGTGTCCCAGGGCTCCGAATCCAGGTTACGGGATTTTCATGTTCAGGATTTGGGCGAGGTAGTTTGTGTCCCATGCGGCGCGTTTGCGTCTGGTCTTGAGGG
>NZ_JACIGI010000026.1 GCF_014197795.1 Roseospira goensis | reverse complement strand
CCCGGCCCGGCATCTCCATCCGTCGCAAACGCAAGCGCTGTGGTTGGACCAACGACTTCGCCAGAACCATCATCGGCCAAATGCGATAGCCCTGGCACATCGACCCGCAATCCCCGCATGGGCTTTGTCAGGCGCCGACCGGACGGCCCCGGATGAGCGCCCGCACCGCAAAGCGGGCCGGACACAGCGCGGCGCCCAGGTCCGCCGTGACGGGCCACGGCGTGCCCGTGATCTGGGCGGCGACCATCTCGGCCACCAGGGGGGCCATGGTCAGGCCGTGCGAGCCCAGCCCGCAGACGGTGAACAGGCCCGTCACCGCCGGCGGGGGGGCGGGCGCGCGCCCGGTCCGGCGCAAGGCATCGCCCTGGTTGGCCGCGACGGTGGCGGCGTCGAACAGCGGGCCGGCCAGGGGCAGGTGGTCGGGCGTGGTGGCGCGCAGGCCGGCCAGGGCCGCGACCGTCGGTTCGCTCGCCAGCGCGTCGGCCAGGGCCGGCCAGACGGCGGCCAGGTTGGCGCGGATGCGGGCGTCGTCGCCCGCCCGGGGCGCGTAGGGGTCGGGATCGCCGGGCCGCCAGGGCTCCTGGGTGGCGCCGAGGATGCGGATCCAGCCGCCGGCGCCGTCCGGTATCGCGGGGGTGGCGTAGGCCCCGCTGGAGACGGCGACGCGGGGCGCGGCGTCCGGCCCGGCGGCCCGCAGGAGGCTGACCTGTCCGCGCGTCGGCCGCAATGGCAGCGCGGCGGCGGGCCACAGCCTGGCGGTGTCCGAGGCGGTCGCCAGCACCACGGCGTCGGCGTCCAGAAGCGCCGCGCCGGTCGCGTCGCACACGCGCCAGCCGCCATCGTCGCGGGGCGTGACGGCGGCCACGGCGGCGGTCATCACGGCCGTGTCGCCCAGCAGCGCCGGCAGCAACGCCGGCGGCGCCAGTGCGCCGCCCCGGGGGTGCCACAGCGCGGTTGCGCCCGGTGGGGCGGTGCCGACCGTCCGGGCGGCCGTCGCGGCGTCCAGCAGCGCCAGACGCTCCGGCGGCCAACTCAGGCGATCCACGACGGCGCGGCGCCAGGCGTCATCGCGCCGGCCCCGGTCGGCCGCGAGCACCCCGCGCGGGCCGCGCCATGGGTTGAGGCCGGCGGCGGCGAGGGCGTCGTAAAGCGCGATCGCCTGCGACGCGGCGGCGGCATGCAGGCGGCCGGCGGGGGAGTCCGCCTTCTCAAGGCGCGGCTCCAGCAGACCGAGCAGGGCGGGGGGCAGGCTGTCGCGCGGATGGCCCCGGGCATCGACCACCACCACGTCGCCGGCGCCGCGCCGGCGCAGCGCCGCCGCCACCGCACAGCCGGCGATGCCGGCCCCGATCACCGCGATCCGGGGGCCGTTGGGGTGTGGCGTGGCGGGGACGCTGGACGATCCTGCCTCGAACACCGCCCGCAGACAATCGCGCTTGCCGCCGAACCCCGGGGCGCGCGCGACTCTGAAGCCGGCGTCGGACAGCCCGCGCCGCACCGCGCCGGCGGCGGTGTAGGTGGCGAGGCGGGCGCCGGGGCGGCTGAGGCGCGCCACCTCGGCCAGCACGGCCGCATCCCACATGGCCGGATTGCGCGCTGGCGCGAAGCCGTCCAGCACCCAGGCGTCGACCGGCCCGGTCAGGGCGGGCAGGGCGTCCCGCACGTCTCCCAGCGCCAGGGTGAGGGTCACCCGGTCGTCGAGCGCCCGCGCATGAAGGCCGGGCAGGGCCGGCGGCCAGGCCCGCACCAGCCGCGCTGCCAGGTCGGCCAGCGCGGGCAGGCGGGCCAGCGCCCGGGCGGCCTCGCAAGCGCTCAGCGGGAACGCCTCCACCGAGACCCAGTGCAGCCGCGCGCCCGGCGGCGCGGTGCGCCGCCACAGGTCCCAACAGACCAGCAGGTTCAGGCCGGTCCCGAATCCCGTCTCGCCGATGACGAAGGGGCCTGGGCGGCGCCACACGTCCGGGGCGCCCAGGCCGTCCAGGACGACATGGCACACCTCTGCGACGGCCCCGGCGCGGGCCGCGAACACGTCGCCGAAGTCGAGGCTTTCCGGCGTGCCGTCGGCGGTCCAGCGCAGACGAGGGCGGCGGAGGGGCCAGTCCGTCCCGGCGCCGGTCATCGCCGCCGCCGCGCGGCGCCCTTGCGGCCGTGCCGGCCGGGACGCTCGGCCCAGTCCATGTACTCCGGCGGCTGGCGCCGCACCCAGGTCAGGAAGCGGGCCATGTCGGGATGGGCGCGCAGCGCCTCGGCGGTGTTGCGCTCACGCGCCAGGGTGGCCTCGTCGAACAGGCGGTGCACCATGCGATGGCATACCTGATGCATCGCGGCGCTCTCGCGTCCCCCGAAGGTCCGGGGGGTCCAGTGGTGGCGCTCCACGCTGGGGCCGGCGATCATCGGCCGGCCGCACAGCGGACAGGGACCGAGCGCCTCGGGTCCGGATGCGGTCATGGCGGTCCGTGTCATGGGGCTTAGAGGGCCTGCGCCTCTTCCTTCAGGCGGCGATCCTCCATCCCCTCGACCACGGCCGAGAGATCGTTCAGGCGGTTGACCACCGCGTGGCTGGCCGTGTTCAGGGCGTCGAGCGATTGCAGCGCCCCGTCCATGTCGCCGGCGGCGGCCTTGCGAACCGCCTCGCGGCCGTGCCGGTGCACCTCCGCGTGCGGCGCGTCCAGATCACGATAGGCGGGATGGTTCCGCAGCTCCGGGATGGTGACCTCCTTGTACCACGTCCCCAGGCGACAGGCGGTGTGGTCGGGGATCTCCTCCGCCTTCCAGGTGTCGCGACCGATCACCGTATCAACGATCCGCTTCTTGAACAGCACGTGGTCGTTCTTGGCGACCTCGACCATGACGAGGGAGCCGGCCAGGCTGGCGAAGCGGTTGACCTGCTCGTTGAGCACGCCGGTGGCGTCATCCATGGAATCGATAGCCTGCTGGACCTCCTCGGTGTTGCGGCCAGAGACATCCGCGATCGCCGCCGTGCCGCTCGCAATGTCCCGCGCCGATTGCGTCTGTTGTCCGAGAAGATGTGCGATGGCCTGCATCTTCTCGGTGACGCCGGAGATCCCGCCGGCGATGCCTTCGAGCTGTCCGCCGAGGCCGCTGATCACGCCGCGGCCGTCCTCGACCGCGCGGGCGCCGGTGTCCATGGCCTCGACGATGGTGGCGATTTCGTCGCGCAGGGTGGCGATGCGGCCCCGGATATCCTCGGTGGCGCGGGCCGTCTGACTGGCGAGGCTCTTGACCTCGTTGGCCACCACCGCGAAGCCCTTGCCGGCGTCGCCGGCGCGGGCCGCCTCGATCGTGGCGTTCAGCGCCAGAAGGTTGGTCTGGTCGGCGATGTCCTCGATCTGCTGCACGATCTCGCCGATCTGCGCCGACGCTTCCGCCAGGGTGTCGACGCGGTCGGCCGCGCCGCGCACCGCGGTATAGATGTCTTCCATGGACTCCACCGCCTTGCCGGCACCGGTGACCCCTTCGCCGGCCGCGGTGCGGGCGCTTTCGGCATCGTGGGCGGCCTGCTCCGAGGTGCCGGAAATCTCGCGGGTCGACGCTTCCATCTGTTCGACGGCCGAGGCGACGGTCTGGGTCTGGGTGTTCGCCGTCTTCACCTCGTACATCATGTGCGCGAGCGTGATCATCGCCTCGTTGGATTGGATCGCCGCCGATACCGTGCCGCGCAGGTTCAGGCGGGCCTGCGACGCAACGTCATGGGCCTGCCGCTCCAGATCCGCAACGCGGGCCGCGTGACTGCGCTGCGCCGCGTCCACCTCCTGTGCCTTCTCGCGGAAGTCCTTGAGGGCACGGATCATGCGCGGCAGTTCGCCGCGTCCCTTGGCGTCCGGCAACGCGACCGTGTAGTCGCGCTTCGACAACCGGACCAGGGCATCGGTGACGAGTTGCACCGGGCCGGCGATCCCGCGCGCGATCAGCGTGCCGATGACCAAGGCGCCCAGCAGGGCGGCGACCGTGGCGATCACCGCCAGCCAGCGGGCATCGGCCATGCGCTCGTGAAACGGCGTGGCGTCCAGCGCGATGGTGGCGACCCCGATGTTGCGGCCGCGGTAGTCCTGGACCGGTCGGGCCATCAGGGCGAGCGTGATGTCGCCGTCGGTGATCTCCTCGGTGACAGGCGTGCCGTCGAGGGCCGCCGCCAGGTCGGTATCGGTGAGGTAGCGGCGGCCGTTGGCGTCGGTGCTCGCGAAGGGCTCGAACGTCCCGCCGTCGGTCTGCAGGTAGAGGCCGACGCGGGCGCCGGTGGCGGCCGCAAAGCTCTCGAAGAAGGGCTGGCCGAACGACAGCCCGAACTCGACGCTGCCGACGTGGGCGCCGTCGTGAAACACCGGCGAGACGCCGCGCATGCCCAGGCCGGCCACGCCGCGCTCCAGGCCGCGGATCGGGGTGCGCTCCTGGTTGGCCGCCACCACCGTCTTGCGGAAGCCCGACAGGTCGTCGCCGAACTTCTCCGGCTTGTGGATGCGGACGAACGAGGTCGCCGGCGGGGTGTGAAACTGGAACTGCCGAACCCCGAAGTCGTCGCGCATGCGCTCGAACGCCGGCCGATACATGGCCAGGAGCGCCTCCCGGTCACCCGCGTCGAAGGCGGCGCTGGCGGTCGGGTTCTCGGCCACCACCGTGGCCAGCGAGAGCGCCCGCTCCCCCTCCGCCGCCAGGCTGGTGTCGAGCCGGCTGAACAGGGATGCAAGTTGCTGTTCCGCGGCCTGATCCGTCAGCCGCTCCATGAACAGCGTGAACACGACAGCCACCGCCACGGCGGCGATCAGGGACACGCCCCCAAGCGCCAGGACAAGGCGCGCTAAGATATTCATTCCGACCGCTCCGCGTTCTGTGCGCGGTCCCCCCCGGACCCCTCCCAGCGTCCGAAGGGCCGGACGCGAGACGCAACGACACTTCATTGCCGCCGACGCTTACCCTACTCCGGCCGGAAACAACGTGAAAGGCGAAACGGTTCATCGGTGGTGATACTGGTGCGATCCGCGCTCAGGCGTCGGCGCCGGGCCAGGCGGCGCGCAGGGCGGCCGCCGCGATCTCCAGCCCCTCGGGGTCGACGCCATGGCCCAGGCCGGGGCGGGCATGGGCCGTGACGGGCACGTTGGCGGCGCGCAGGGCCGCTTCGGCATGGCCCAGGGCGGGGAAGGGCACGACCGGGTCGTCCTCGCCGTGCACCAGGGTGACGGGCGGGCGGGCCGTGATCTCCGCCGCCAGGCTCGCCGCGCCGGTCAGCGCGCCCGAGAACCCGATCACGGCGGCGACCGGGGCGGAGCGGCGCAGGGCCACGTCCAGGGCCATCATGGTGCCTTGGGAGAAGCCGACCAGCGCCAGGCTCTCGGGACCGAGGTCATGGGTCGCCAGCAGGCCGTCCAGGTACGCGTTCAGCACCGGCGCCGCGCCCCGCGCGCCCGCCGCCATGACATCCAGGGCGGCGGTCAGGTTGGCCGCGTCGCGCCGCCACAGGTCCGGGTCATAGGCCGTGAAGCTGAACCACTGGCGCCCGACCGGCATGACCTCGCAGGGCTCCGGCGCATGCGGGGCGAAGAACGCGGCATCCGGCAGCACCGGCGCCAGATGCGGCGCCAGCGCGATCAGGTCGCTGCCGTCGGCGCCGTAGCCGTGCAGCAGGACCACCAGCCGGCGCGGCGGACCGCCGGCGGCCGGTGCGAGGGTGGGGCCGTCGAGCGACTGTGGGGCGGAATCGGTCATGGGGAAAGGACCTCCGGGCGGGGGCATGAGGGCGGGCGCGTGGCGGGCGTCCCGATGCCGTCGGAGCCGGTCAGGCATCCACGGTCAGGACGATCTTTCCCACATGCGCCTTGGACAGGAAGGCGGTCTGGGCGTCCCGGATGCGGTCGAGCGGAAACGTCGCGGCAACCATCGGCCGGATGCGTCCCGTTTCGATGTGACCGATGAGGGCCGGGAAGACCTCCGGGTCCAGCGCCGTGCAGCCATACAGCGTCAGGTCCTTGAGATAGAGCGTGCGCAGGTCCAGGTCCACCATCGGTCCGGCGATCGCCCCCGAGACGGCGTAGCGTCCACCCGGGCGCAGGACGTCGAGCAGGGCCGGCCACGTCGGCCCACCCACCAGATCCACGACGGCGTCGACGCTGTCACGGCCGAGTGCCGCGACCACGTCGTCGTCGCGCAGCAGGGTCTCGTCGGCGCCCAGGTCGCGCAGCGCCGCCACCTTGCCGGCGCTGGTCACGGCGATGACCGAGGCCCCGCGGGCCTTCAGGAGCTGCACGGCGGCCGAGCCGACACCGCCGGAGGCACCGGTCACCAGCACCCGCGCGCCTGCCACGATGCCGGCACGGGTGAGCATGCCTTCGGCCGTCGAGTAGGAGCAGGGGAAGGAGGCCAGCTCGACGTCGCTCAGAGGGCTGTCGACGGCATGAGCGTGCCGGGATGCGACCACGGTGTATTCCGCGAACCCGCCGTCGCATTCCGACCCCAGGTACCAGGGGGACTGGAGCGCCTGTCCATCGGCCTCACGCAGGCAGGGCTCGACCAGCACGCGCGCGCCCAGCCGCTCGGATGGGACCTCCGCGCCCACAGCCACGATGCGCCCGCACACGTCGATGCCCTGGATGCGGGGAAACCGCAGGGGCGTGCCGGCCCAACTGGCGTCGGCCGCGTCACCGTCATTCTTGGAGTACCAGCCAATCCGGGTGTTGATGTCGGTGTTGTTGACACCGGCCGCGGCGACCCGGATCAGGACGTCGCGCGGACCGGGCCGGGGCACGGGGATGTCGTCGCGTGTCTCCAGCCGCTCAAGGTCGCCATGGCCGGTGAGCCAGACGCCGCGCATGGTGGTCGGCAGGTCGGTCACGGGCAGTCTCCTAATCCACCGACACCGGCGGGTCCATGTCCTCGTCCCAGTCGGCCGGCGGCGCCGGGTATTTCGCCATCATGGCCTCCAGCAGGGCCACATGCTCGGCTTCCTCCTCGGCGAACTCCTGCGCCAACTCCCGGATGCGGGCGTTGGCGTGGCTCTGCGCCAGACCTGCGTAGTACGCGTGGCCGCGCTTTTCGCTCTCCAGCGCCATCACCAGGGCGTGATGCGGGGTCATGAGGTAGTGCGTCGCGTCCAGCTCCGGCGTCTCGGGCGGTTCCGCCTGCGGCCACTTGTACTCCCACGGCTTGAAGCGGGGCAGGGTGAGGCCCTCCGCCAGTTTCTGCGCCTCCGCCAGGTGCAGGCGCGAGAAGTGCGCCATCTTGCGGAACAGGACCGTGACCTCGTGGTTCTGGTGCACGTCGAGCGCGTCGGCCATGTCGTCGAAGCGGATGGCCGAGTCCTCCTCCAGGGCGATGGCGTGGGCGATGAAGTCTTCGAGCGTGTCCATGGGCGAGACCGTGTCCATGCGCATGAGGGGCGGGGCCTCCGTCAGACCGCGAACTGGGCGCCCAGCGCCGCGACCGGCGCGGTGGCCTGGGCGGTGGGCTGGAACGGCGTCTCCCGGCCCTGGTACAGGATGCCGGTGGCGAACCCGTCGTCGTCCAGCAGCCGGAGGAACGCCTCGCGGCGGTCGGCGGTCGGGGCCTCGAAACTGCCGTGCACCCGCGCCCGCCAGCCCTTCTGTTCCGGCCGGTAGGTGACGCACGGGCTGAGCACGTGCACGAAGGAAAAGCCGCGGTGCTCGATGGCGGCGCAGAGCTGGCGGGTCAGCTCCAGCGGGTCGCCGGAGAAGGCGCGCGCGATGAAGCTGGCGCCCGACGACAGGGCCATCTCCAGCGGCCGGAACGGCGCCAGACCGGGCCCCTCCGGCGTCAGCTTGGAGCCGGTCCAGTCCGCCTCCGTGGTGGGCGAAGCCTGGCCCTTGGTCATGCCGTAGACGCTGTTGTCCATGACGATGTAGGTCAGATCCACGTTGCGTCGGCAGGCGTGGACGAAGTGGTTGCCCCCGATGGAGAAGCCGTCGCCATCGCCGCCGACCGACAGCACGGTCAGATCGGGGCGCGCCAGCTTCAGGCCGCTGGCCAGCGGCAGCGCGCGGCCGTGCACGCCGTGGAAGCCGTAGACAGAGGTATAGGCCGGCAGCCGCGACGAGCAGCCGATGCCGGAGATCAGGGCGACCTCGCGTGGTGGCAGGCCCAGTTCCGTCAGGGTGCGGGTGATGGCGGACAGCACCGCGAAGTCCCCACAGCCGGGGCACCACACGGGTTTCAGGTCGGACTTGAACGACTGCGGTTTGGCAACGACCGCGTCCATGGTTCGCGCTCCTTGGTGGCTCCTGGGGGGCATGGGGGACCGGACTCGCTCACTGACTCTGGAGCCGCGCCAGGATCTCGCGCGGACGCAGGCCGACCGGGCCGGGGCGGTGCAGGGCCGCGACGGTCCCCGGCAGGTCCATGTGGGCGCGCAGGTGGCGCCAGTACTGCCCGTCGTGGTTCTGCTCCACCACCAGCACCCGCGACACCCCGGACAGGGCGTAGCGCAGCCGGTCCACGGGCACCGGGTGGATCAGGCGCACGGCGACCAGACGGACCTTGAAACCCAGGGCGCGGGCGCGCGCCATGGCCTCGCGGGCCGGCGCGGCGGTGGAGCCCCAGGTGACGATGGCGATGTCGGCGTCCGGGTCGCCGTCCACCTCGGCCCAGTGGTCGCCGTAGTCGAAGCCCTCGACCTTGCGTCGGCGCTTGTCGAGCTGGGCCTGGTGATGCGCCGTCTGCGTGGAGGGATGGCCGACGGGATCATGCTCCAGCCCGTCGCCGGTGTAGGCGCCGCCCTCCTGGCCGGGCAACGCCATCGGCGAGACGCCGTCGGCGGTCACGGCATAGCGTTCGTACGGGGCCTCGATGCGCTCCGGCACGCGGCGCTTGCCGACGAACGCCAGGTCGGCGGGCGGGTCGATGATGGCGCGGGACTGTCCCAGGGTCTGGTCCGACAGCACGATGACCGCGGTCTGCATGGCCTCGGCGAGATGGACGCTCCACTGGGTCGTGAACAGGCAGTCGCCGATCGACAGCGGCGCGGTGACGACGTGCGGGGCGTCGCCGTGCAGGCCGTTGACCGCGATGTTGAGGTCGGCCTGCTCGGACTTGGTGGGGATGCCGGTCGAGGGGCCGCCGCGCTGCACGTTGACGACCACCACCGGCGTCTCGGAGGCCACCGCCAGGCCGAGGCTCTCGGTCATCAGGGCCAGGCCGGGGCCGGAGGTGGCGGTCAGCGAGGGCGTGCCGCCGAAGCTGCTGCCGATGATCATGTTGATCGACGCCAGTTCGTCCTCGCACTGCACCAGTGTGCCACCGACCTTCGGCAGATTGGGCGCCAGCCACTCCAGGATGTCGGTCGCCGGCGTGATCGGATACGCCGCGCAGAAGCGAACCCCGCCCTGGATGGCGCCCAGCCCGGCGGCATCGTTGCCGGTGATCGACCAGCGGTCGCCCGTGCGCGGCGCCGGGGCCGCCAGGGGGGAGACGCCGGCGATGTCGGCGGCCGCCGCGGCGCCCGCCGCCAGGGCGGCCCGGCTGGCCTCCAGCGCGGCCTCGCCCTTGCCGGCGAGTTGGCGGGCGACGCGGTCGAGCAGGAAGGCGGGGTCGAGGCCGATCAGGGCGGCGATCAGGCCCAGGCCCACCATGTTAACGCGCCCGCCGGCGATCGGCTTGGCCAGGTCGTGGAACGGCACCATCGCGGTCCGGATGTCGTCGCCGGTCAGCATGATGTCGGGGACGGCGCCCTGGTGCGGGTCGGCGATGATCAGCCCGCCGGTGTTCAGCGGCAGTTCATCCTGGAAGCGCTCGATGTTGCCCCAGTCGAACGCGAGCAGGATGTCGTAGCCGTCGTCGGGACCATCGACCGGGCCGGTCGCCAGGCGCAGCAGGGCGGCGGACTCGCCGCCGCGGATCTGCGGCCCGAGGGTGCGCCCCATGAGGCCGTAGAAGCCGGCCTTGGCGGCTGCGTCGAGCAGGATCTGACCCGCCGTCATCACGCCGGCACCGCCGCTGCCGGTCAGGGCGATGGAAACCGAGGAAAGCGTCATGACCGTTGTTCCAGCCTTTCGAGGCACGGGGTCGGACCGGCGCACCCGGCGCGCCGCTCGGCCCCCGGGGAAGGGGGGGATGGGGTCCCGACGCACGGACCGGGTGGGCGCCGGCGCCGGACCCCGAAGTTCAACGCACTCGGACCCTATCATGGCATTGATGCGAATCAATGCGCTCGGCGTATTTTCACATTACCGGGTTGCTTCTTTCCGACGGGCGCGGGCCGCCGGCGCGATCCGCCCCGTCTCCGGCAGTGGTTGCGGCCGGCGCATCGTTTTGGCACCGTGACAAAGGCGGCGGCCGTAGCGTGTCCGGTCCGCGCCGTTCGTCAAAGACCGCACACCGTCAACGACCGCATAACTGGGACACCCGATCCATGGCCCTTAAGATCACGGACGTCTGCATCAACTGCGACGCCTGCCCCGCCGAGTGCCCGAACGAGGCCATCTCCGCAGGCGATATCATCTACGAGATCGACCCGGCCCGCTGCACCGAATGCGTCGGTCACTACGATGAGCCCCAGTGCGTCGCCGTGTGCCCGGTCGAGTGCATCGTCAAGGATCCGGCCCACGACGAGAGCCAGGCCGAACTCCAGGCCAAGTACGAGCGTCTGCAGGCGGCCTGACCCGCCAGGACCGCCCCCCTAGGACCGACGTCCCCAGGAGGGGCCGATGGGGAGGGGCCGATGGGGCCGCGCCGTTGCCACCGGCCCGGGCGGCGGGTAGGGTGCGCGCCATCATGATGCAGCCCTCCGCCGCCCCCGGTCCGTCGCCGTCCCGCCCGTCGCCGCAGGGAGTCCTGGCCGCCTGCGCCAGCGACCCGGCCCGGTCGCGCGGGCGGCTGGTGCCGGAGGCGGAGTCGGCCACCCGGACCGCGTTCCAGCGCGACCGCGACCGCATTATTCACTCGGGCGCGTTCCGCCGGCTCCAGTACAAGACCCAGGTCTTCGTCTATCACGAAGGCGAGAACTACCGTACCCGGCTGACCCACAGCCTGGAGGTGGCTCAGATCGCGCGTTCGGTCGCCCGCGTGCTGGGCCTGAACGAGGACTTGGCGGAGGCGCTGGCGCTGGCCCACGACCTGGGGCATACCTGCTTCGGCCATGCCGGCGAGACCGCCCTCAAGGCGTGCATGCGGGACTACGAGGGCTTCGATCACAACGCGCAGAGTCTGCGCATCGTCACCAAGCTGGAGCACCGCTACGCCGCGTTCGACGGTCTCAACCTGACCTGGGAGACCCTGGAGGGGCTGGTCAAGCACAACGGACCGCTCACCGGGCCGCATCAGGCCGAGCCGCTGCCGCTGGCGATCCAGGAGTACGCCGCCGTCCACGACCTGGACCTGCACACCTTCGCCGGACCGGAAGCCCAGGTGGCCGCGCTGTCCGACGACATCGCCTACAACGCCCACGACATCGACGACGGCCTGCGCGCCGGCCTGTTCGACGAGGACGACCTGCGCGAGGTGCCCCTGGTCGGGCCGGTGTTCCGGGCGGTCGCGCAGGCCCATCCCGGGCTGGAGCGCAGCCGGCTGATCCACGAGTCCGTGCGCCGCCTGATCAACGCCATGGTCACCGACCTGTGCGCGGAGACGGCCCGGCGCTGGAGCGAGGACCGCCCGGACTCGGTCGCGGCGGTCCGCGCGCTGGGCCGGCCGCTGGTGGCCTTCTCGGCCGAGATGCGCGCCCATGACCAGGGGTTCAAGGACTTCCTGTTCCCCAACATGTACCGTCACCCGCGCGTCAACCGCATGACCAGCAAGGCCCGGCGGGTGGTGCGGAACCTGTTCGATCTGCTGTTGGCCGAGCCGATCCTGCTGCCGCGGTCCTGGAGCCAACGCGCCGAGCAGGCCAGCGGCGACCGCGCCCGCCTGGCGCGGGTGATCGCGGACTATATCGCCGGCATGACCGATCGCTTCGCGCTCGACGAGCACGCCCGGCTGTTCGACCCCGTCGTCAAGCCGTGACGCGCCCGGGCGCGGTCCCCCGTCCAAGAACCAGAGCCCCCGTGATGAACATCTTCGCCGCCTACAAGGACATCGTTCTGGCCGAACTCGACGCCCTGACCGCCGAGGGCCTGTTGCCCGCCGGTCTGGACACCGGCCGTGTGACCGTGGAGCCGCCACGCGATCCGAGCCACGGCGACATGGCGACCAACGCCGCCATGGTGCTGGCGAAGCCGGCCGGTCAGAAGCCGCGCGATCTGGCGGCGGCGCTGGCGGCGCGTCTGGAGCGGGCCGCCGGCGTGACGGAGGCGTCGGTCGCCGGCCCGGGCTTCATCAATCTGCGCCTGCTGCCGGCGGTGTGGCTGACGTGCCTGCGGGACTGCCTGCGGGCCGGCCCCGCCTACGGTGACAGCCGGATCGGCGACAGGCGACGGGTGAACGTGGAGTTCGTCTCGGCCAACCCGACCGGCCCCATGCACGTGGGCCACGCGCGCGGCGCCGTGGTGGGCGACGCGCTGGCGGCGCTGCTGGAGAAGGCGGGCTTCCGGGTCGCGCGCGAGTACTACATCAACGATGCCGGCGCCCAGGTGGACGCGCTGGCGCGGGCCGCCCACGCGCGCTACCTCCAGGCGCTGGGCCGCCTCGGCGAGGCCGACATTGCCGCCATGCTGGCGCGCAAGGAGCTGGAGTACGGCGGCGACTACCTGGTGCCCGTCGGCGAGAGGCTGGCCGCGGAGTTCGGGGATGCCTACGTCGATGAGCCGGAGGCGACGTGGCTGGCGCCGGTGCGCGAGCGCGCCGTCGCCATGATGCTGGACGCCATCAAGGATGACCTCGCGGCACTCGGGGTCGCCTTCGATGTGTTCACCAGCGAGCGCGGGCTGGTCCAGGCCGGCCGCGTGGATGCCACCCTGGCGTTCCTGGAGGCGCAGGACCTGATCTATACCGGGGTGCTGGAGCCGCCCAAGGGCAAGACGCCGGAGGACTGGGAGCCGCGACCGCAGACCCTGTTCCGCGCCACCCGCTTCGGCGACGACGTCGACCGCCCGGTGCGCAAGTCGGACGGCTCCTGGACCTACTTTGCCGGCGATATCGCCTATCACCGCGACAAGGTGGAGCGCGGCTTTTCCGATCTCATCAACGTGTTCGGCGCCGACCACGGCGGCTATGTCAAGCGGTTGCAGGCGGTGGTCCGCGCGGTCAGCGACGGTCACGCCCACCTGGACGTCAAGCTGTGCCAGCTCGTCTCCCTGCTGGATCGCGGCGAGCCGGTGAAAATGTCCAAGCGCGCCGGCACCTTCGTCACGCTGCGCGACGTCGTGAACCGCGTCGGCAAGGACGTGGTGCGCTTCATCATGCTGACGCGCAAGAACGACGCCGCGTTGGAGTTCGATTTCGCCAAGGTCACGGAGCAGAGCCGCGACAACCCGGTGTGGTACGTTCAGTACGCGCACGCCCGCGCCTGTTCGGTGCTGCGCCACGCCGAGACCCTGTTCCCCGGCCGCGACCTCAGCCCGGCCGGGCTGGCGGACGCGGCCGTCGAGGTCCTTGAGGCGCCGGAGGAGCGGGACCTGGTGCGCCTGCTGGCGAGCTGGCCGCGTCTGGTCGAGGGCGCCGCCGAGGCCCACGAGCCGCACCGCGTGCCGTATTTTCTGGGCGAGGTGGCCGCGGCCTTCCACGGTCTGTGGACCAAGGGTAAGGACGACGCGGAACTGCGGTTCCTGGTGCCCGATGACCCGGCGCGGTCGCTGGCCCGGCTCGCGCTTGTCCAGGGTGTGGCGACGGTGATAGCCTCCGGATTGCAGATCATAGGCGTGGAGCCGGTCAGGGAACTTCGTTGATGCCCGGACTGAAGAAGGCGCGACAGGACGGGCGGGAGGAACCGATCGCCCTGGACGAGGCGCTGTTCCGCATAACGCCCGACGACGAGGCCCCGCCCCCGATGTCCGCGGCCGATCAACAGGACATGGAAATCGACCTGGATGACGACGACGCGCTGGTCCCGGAACCGCGTCGGCGGGGCGGCGGCAGCCTGCGCGCGGTCTGGCTGACGCTGGCGGTGCTGGTGGGGCTGGCCGTCGTGGGCTGGGCGGCGTGGCTGATCCTGGCGCCGGTGCCGCCGACCTCGACCAGCACCGGCGACCTGATGGCCACCGTCGGCGAGCAGCCGTTGCCGCCGCCACCCCGCGCCGCGCTGCCGGTCGTGGCCGCCGATCCCGAGCCCTACAAGACCAAGCCGGCGGATCCGGGCGGCCTTCAGGTCGAGGACACCGACAAGCTGGTCTACGAGCGCCTGGGCGAGACCGCGCGGGTCGAGGATGCGCCGGCGGTGGAGCAGCTCCTGCCCGGCCCGGCGCGGCCGGTGGCGCCGCCGACGCCGGAGCCGGAGCCCGAGCCGGTCGCGCCGCCCGAGACCGCCCTCGGCGCGCCCGCTGCGGTCGCGGAGGCCGGCCCAGAGGCCGCTCCAGGGGCGGAGGGGCCGCCGCCCGTACCGGCGATCCCGGAGGCGGCTCCCGTGCCGGGGACCGGCCCGGCGGAAGGGGACGCGGCGGCCCCGGCCCCGGCCCCGGCCCCCGAGGCGTCCCCCGAGGCTATGCCCGAGACCGCTGCCGAGACCGCCCCCGAGACTGCCCCTGAGACCGCTGCCGCGCCGTCGCCCGCCCCGACACCCGCGCCACCCCCGACCCCGACGGCCGAGAACGTGACCGCCGCGGCGGAGCAGGGGCCGCAGGTGCAGCTCGCGGCCTTCCGCGAGCGGGCACCGGCGGAGGAGCAATGGCGCCGGCTGGCCGACGCCCACCCCGATCTGCTCGGCACGGTCCCGCACGTGGTCGTGTTCGCTGACCTGGGCGAGCGCGGCCAGTTCTACCGCCTGCGGGCCGGGCCGTTCGACGACATCGCCACGGCCGAAGGGCTGTGCCGGTCCCTGAAGCAACGCGACGTGGAGTGTCTGGTTGTCCGCGAGTGAGGCGCCGCTGGCGGCCATCCTGGGGTGTTCCGGCCCGCGCCTGACCCGGGACGAACGGGCCCTGTTCGCGGACGCGCGTCCGCTGGGCTTCATCCTGTTCCGCCGCAACATCAAGAGTCCGGCCCAGGTCGCCGACCTGGTGGCCGAGATGCGCGCCGTGGCCGGGCGGCCCGACGCCTGCGTGCTCATCGACCAGGAGGGCGGCCGCGTGCGCCGCCTGGGACCGCCACACTGGCGCGCGGCCCCGCCCCAGGGTGTGTTCGTGCCGGTCTACGACCGGGACCCGGCGGCCGGGCGCGAGGCCGTGTGGCTGAACGCCCGCCTGATCGCGCATGAGCTGGCCGCGTTGGGGATCGACGTCGATTGCATGCCGCTGCTCGACGTCGCCGACCCGGAGGGGCATGACATCATCGGCGACCGCGCCTATGGGTCCGACCCGGCGGTGGTGGCCGACCTGGGCCGGGTGTGCGCGGACGCCTTGCTGGCCGGCGGGGTGCTGCCGGTCATCAAGCATCTGCCCGGGCACGGCCGCGCGCGCGCCGATTCCCACGTGCGCCTGCCGGTCGTGGACACCGGGCGCGACCGCCTGGACGCGGTGGACTTCGCGCCCTTCCGGGCGCTGGCCGACGCCGCCCTGGGCATGACCGCCCATGTGGTCTACAGCGCCATCGACCCGACCGTGCCGGCGACCCTGTCGTCCGTTGTGGTGCGAGACATCATCCGGACCCATATGGGGTTCGATGGCCTGTTGCTGACCGACGATCTGTCGATGAAGGCGCTGAACGGCGCCTATGCCGAGCGGGCGCGGCGCGCGCTCGACGCCGGCTGCGACGTGGTTCTGCACTGCAACGGCAAGCTGTCCGAGATGCGCGCCGTCGTGGCCGGCTGCCGGCCCCTGGACGCGGCCGGCCAGGCCCGTCTGGCCCGGGCGCGCGCCGCCCTGCATCCGCCCGCGCCGTTCGACCCCGACGCCGCGCGCGCCCGCCTGAAGGATCTGATCGAGGCATGACCGCCGACCTTATCGTCACCGCCACCACCTGGGTGATCCCGGTGCTGCTGGCCATCACCCTGCACGAGGCCGCGCACGGCTGGGTCGCCTGGAAGCTGGGCGACGACACCGCCCATCGGCTGGGCCGGGTGACCGCCAACCCGATCCGCCACGTCGATCCCATCGGGACGGTGGCGCTGCCGGGGCTGCTGTTCGTCAGCGGGGCGCCGTTCCTGTTCGGCTGGGCCAAGCCGGTGCCGGTTCACTTCGGCCGCCTGCGCAACCCGCGCCGGGATATGGTCCTGGTGGCGGCGGCCGGGCCGGCGTCCAACATCCTGATGGCGACGGTGGCCGCGCTGCTGTTCCATCTGGTGCCGCTGACCCCGGTCGCGATGACGGAGTGGACCGCGCAGACGCTCAACAACATGGTGATCCTGAACCTGTTCCTGGCGGTGCTGAACATGATCCCGCTGCCGCCGCTGGACGGCGGCCGGGTGGCCGTGGGCTTGCTGCCGCGTGCCCTGGCGATGCCGCTGGCGCGGATGGAGCGGTTCGGGATCCTGGTTCTGGTGCTGGTGTTGTTCGTGCTGCCGTTCGGCCTTGCCGAGGTGGGGGTGGGCTTCGATCCCTTCGGCGCGGTGCTGTGGCCGATCGTGCAGGCACTGGGACAGGTGATCGGCACCATCACGTTCCTGTAATCGGGCCTGTAATCGGGCCTGTAATCGGGCCTATGAGCGGGCCTGTGATCGGGCGCTGACCGGTCCGGACGCCGACGGAGCCTGTTCATTTCGTCGGCTGGGATCACACCGGGCCACCGGCGAGGGGGCACCATGGCGGAGTCGAACGGCGCGGCGACGGATCAGACGCAGGACGCGGGCGGCGAGGCCCTCGACCCGGCCACCCTGGTGCTGCGCCTCGACGGGTTCGACGGTCCCATCGACGTGCTGTTGACCCTGGCGCGCGACCAGAAGGTGGATCTGGCGCGCCTGTCCATCCTCCACCTGGCCGAACAGTACCTGGCCTTCGTGCGCGCCGCGCGGGAGCGCCACCTGGACCTGGCGGCCGACTATCTGGTCATGGCGGCGTGGCTGGCGTTCCTGAAGTCGCGCCTGCTGCTGCCGGCACCGGCGGGCGACGACGAGCCCAGCGGGGCCGAGATGGCCGCCGCCCTCCAGTTCCAGTTGCAGCGCCTGGAGGCGATGCGGACCGCTGGTGCGGCCCTGTTCGCGCGTCCGCGCCTGGGCCGGGACAGCTTCGCGCGCGGGGCGCCGGAGGCGGTGGCGGTCCGCCGACAGACCGTCTTCGACCTGTCCCTGCACGACCTGCTGGCGGCCTATGCCGGCCTGCACCGGCGCGCCCGACCCACCCCACTGACGGTGGAGCCGTTCGACCTGATGTCGGTCGAGCAGGCGCTGGCCCGGCTGGAGTCGCTGCTGGGCCGGGCCGTCGACTGGACCGCGCTGGTGCAATTCCTGCCCGAGGATCTGGCCGCGCCGTTGCAGCGGCGCTCGGCGCTGGGGGCCACCTTCGTGGCCGGGCTGGAGCTGGCGCGCCAGGGCCGGGCGGACCTGCGTCAGGACGACGGCCCGTTCGGGCGGCTGTACCTGCGACGCCGCGAGGCCGGCCATGACGAATGAGAGGACGGACGAGAGAACGGACGAGAGCACCGATGATTCGGCTGTGGCGGCGGACGGCGAGACCTTCCAACGCCTGCGCATGGTCGAGGCGGTCCTGTTCGCCGCCGCCGAACCGATGACCGAGGCGGCCCTGGCCGCGCGGCTGCCGGCGGGCGCCGACGTGCCGGCGCTGCTGGCGATGCTGGCGGCGCAGTACGCCCGGCGCGGGGTGCAGCTCGTCAAGCGGGGCGCGGGGTGGGCGTTCCGCACCGCGCCCGACCTGGCCGAGGTGATGACCCTGGATGCGGTCGACCACCGGCGGCTGTCGCGGGCCGCGGTCGAGACGCTGGCCATCGTCGCCTATCACCAGCCGGTCACCCGCGCCGAGATCGAGGAGATTCGCGGCGTCACGGTGTCCAAGGGCACGCTCGACGTGCTGCTGGAGGCGGGCTGGATCCGCCCGCGCGGCCGGCGCCAGAGCCCGGGCCGGCCGCTCACCTGGGGCACCACGGACGCGTTCCTGGACCACTTCGGGCTGGACAGCCTGAAGGACCTGCCCGGAATCGAGGAGATGCGCGCCGCCGGCCTGCTGGATGCCCGCCCCGCCCTGGCCGCCTACGGTGCCCGCGCCGCCGACCCCGGCACGCTGGAGGACCGGGAAACGCCGGAGGACGAAGACGCGGACGCCGGGTCCGGCGGTTGGGATGGCGCCTGAGGCGAGCGCCCGGGGACATCGCCGGGTGGCCGGGCACGACTCCGCAGAGGGGGGCTTGTCATCCGGGTGCGGCGCACACCATATCCCGGGGACGGAACCTCAAGTTGAACGCGCGTTGGACCAGGGTGAGGGTCGCGCGCGTGAGGTCGGACGTCCGACCGCGCCGTGCGGCGGTCTGTCCGGTGTGGCGTCGGGGACGGTGAACGACGGTCGTCGCGGCGGCCGGACCGTCCCGATGCGCGACTTCCCCAACCTTAAGGAGGCAGGTTATGACCGACATCAAGCTTCCCGGCTCCGACAAGGGGCAGCGGCCGATGGAGTGGTTGAAGGAAGAGGTGACGTTGCGTCTGCCGCGCTACGTCCTGGTGCTGGCCGGCGTGCTGGCGCTGGGTCTCCTGCTCGCTGCCATCGACTGACGGGAGACGGGCGGATGACGCGCCGCATGCTTCCGACCCTGGCACGCCCTTGGGCCATCGTGGCGGCTCTGACGGTCACGGCCGGGGCGGTCCAGGCGGAGACGGTGACCCCCATCGGCGCCCTCCAGCCCGGAACCGTGGTCACGGTCCAGGGCACGGTGGAGCGGGTCACGGACGAGGACGAGTTCCGGCTGGCCGACGACTCCGGACGGATCGAGGTCTATGTCGGGCCGAACATTGTGCCGGCCCGCGCCGGCGACCGGGTGACCGTGCGCGGCATCGTGGATGACGACGGCCCGCCCGAGATCTATGCCCGGGAGATGGTGCTGCCCGATGGGTCGGTGGTCCGCTTCCCCCGGTCCGACGAGTGACGATGGTGCGGCGTCGACCGTGGCCTGCGATCGGGGTCCGGCGTGGATCCCGGGGTCCGCGCCTTTGTTGCGTCGCGTCCGAATGTCCCCTACCGTCGTCGGGTTATGCCGGCTTCATGCGTAGGGAGGGACGCCATGACTGAGGACTGGATCCAGGCGCTGGGCGCCGTGTGGAACGCCGTCGTCACGCTGCCGCTGTGGCAGATCGACGCCGGCCTGACGTGGCTGCGGGAGCGTCTGGCCCACATCCTGACAGGTCTCTGGGATCTGCTGGACCCGCGGCCGCGCTCCCCGGCCTTCGGCCGCGCCTGGGCGGCGGCCTGACGCCGACCCGGCGGCGGGTGGACCGGTCACCCGCCGGTGTGGATGCGCTGCCACTCGGCCTCCAGGGCCGTCATCCAGGATGGATGCGGCTCCGGAAGGGCGGGCGCGCGCGCATCGAGCGGTAGCGTCGCCGGCCCCAGCGGTAGCGCGTCGAAGCGCGCCCGATCCGCAGACGACAGCGCGTCCATCGCCAGCACGGTGTCGTCGCCCCACACGTCCGGGTGCTGTTTCTCCACCTGGGCGTCGGGCGAGAGCAGGAAGTCCGCCACCACCAGCGCCCCGGCCTTGGCGGTCGCGGTCGCAGGGATGGCGACGAAGTGGGTGTTGCCGATCATGCCGCCCTCGAACATGACCGTCCGCACGCTGGGCGGTACCAGTCCCTGCGCGATGGCCGAGGAGGCATCGGAGGGGTGGAAGCTGAAGTAGATATCCACCTCGCCGTCGGCCAGCAGGCGGCGCTGATCGGGGCCGCTGCGTGGGTACTCGCGGCCCTCGCGCCACAGGGACGGCCGCACCGCCGCCAGCCACGCCCACACCGGCGCGGTGGCGGCGCTGAACGCGGCGGTCTCGACGGGCCGCGCCAGCACCGCCGGATCGGCGGTCAGGTCATGCAGCGCCTGCTTGAGGAAGGTGGAACCGAGGAAGTCCGGCGGCGCCGGATAGGTGATCCGCCCGGGGTGGGCCCGCGCCCAGTCGCCCAGCGCGCGCAGGCTGCGCGGTGGCTCCGGCATGCGCGCCGAGTCGTAGGCGAGGGTGAACTGGCTCATGCCCCAGGGGCTTTCCAGGCCGTCCGTGGGCACGGTGAAGTCGACGGTGACGGTGGGCTTGCCCGCCACGTCCACGTACCGCCAGTTGGGCAGGGCGGTGGCGAAGGGGCCGTACAGCAGCCCGGCGTCCTTGGCGGTCAGGAAGTTCTCGCCGTTGATCCACATCAGATCGACCTGGCCGCCTTCGGTACGGCCGGCGGCCTTCTCGGCCAGCAGGCGGGCGATGACATCGGCGATGTCGGCCACCTTGACGTGACGCAGGGTGACGCCGAAGCGATCCCGCACCTGCTTGCCGATCCAGTCGATGTGGCGGTTGATCTTGTCGTCCCCGCCCCAGGCGGTCCAGTAGACCGTCTGACCGCGCGCCGCGTTCAGGACGGTGTCCCAGTCCTGCGGGTCGGGGGCTGCGGCGCGGGCGGAGCGCACCCCCGGCAGGGCGGCCAGGGCGAGGCCGGCGCCGGCGGCGGTCAGCAGGCGACGGCGGGGCATCGGACCGAAGGTGTCGGACATGGCTGCGTTCCCTTCCGGCGGGTGATGACCCTTATTCCGGCGCCGTCCCGAGCCGGATCACCCCCTTGACCGCGCCCGGGTCGGCGACCGGCTTGCCCTTGCGGTAGATCCCGATGCGGCCGGCCCGGGCCAGGGCGATCGCGGTGGCGCGCACCGGTTTCATCAACGGGCGCCAGTCCCCGGTGGGGCCGCCGTCGGGACCGCCGGCCAGGGCCTTGGCGACCTCGGACGGGCACAGGGTCTTGCCCGGCCCGCGCGCCGCCACATGGTCCAGGATGGCGGCGGCGATCGGGTCCGGGCTCTCCGGGTCAGTCGCCGAGGACATGGGCCACTACCTGCCTGCGGCTGCCGCGCGCCCGGTGCTCAACCACGAACACCCCCTGCCAGGTGCCGAGCGCGGGGCGGCCGTCCAGCACCGGGATGGAGAGCTGCACGTTGGTCAGCAGCGTGCGAATGTGGGCCGGCATGTCGTCCGCGCCTTCCATACCGTGGCGGTACAGCGACGGGTCGCGCGGCGCCAGCACGGCCAGGCGGTCGGTCAGATCGGCCAGCACGTCCGGATCGGCGTTCTCGGTGATCGTCAGGCCGGCCGAGGTGTGCCGGATCAGCAGGGTGAGCAGGCCGGTGGCGATGCCGCTGTCGCGCACCACGCGGGCGACGTCGCGGGTGATCTCGACGAAGCCGGTGCCGCGGGTCTCGACCGGCAGGAGGACGTGGTGCTGGCGCATGGCCCCAGGGTGCCCAGGATCGCGCCGGCGTCAAGGCCGCAGGCGTCGCGACACTGACCCAACGAGCCACTCGACGCCGGCGCCCACGCGGGAGCGTGGGCGCAAGACTCTCTCCCATCTCGGTCCCACGCTCCCGCGTGGGACCGCGCGACCCCGCAAGGCGCCCACGCGGGAGCGTGGGCGCAAGACTCTCTCCCATCTCGGTCCCACGCTCCCGCGTGGGACCGCGCGACCCCGAAAGGCGCCCACGCCGGAGCGTGGGCGCGAGACTCTCTCGCATCTCGGTCCCACGCTCCCGCGTGGGACCGCGCGACTCCGAAAGGCGCCCACGCCGGAGCGTGGGCGCGAGACTCTCTCCCATCTCGGTCCCACGCTCCCGCGTGGGACCGCGCGACTCCGAAAGGCGCCCACGCCGGAGCGTGGGCGCAAGACTCTCTCCCATCTCGGTCCCACGCTCCCGCGTGGGACCGGGCGACCCCGAAAGGCGCCCACGCCGGAGCGTGGGCGCGAGACCGGGCAGCGGATGTCAGAGCGTCGGCGGCTTCGGTCCGCCGGTGGCCCAGTCCAGGAGTTGCACGGTGTGCACAATGGGCACGTCCAGCCCGGGCTCCAGGTGGGTCATGCAGCCGATGTTGCCGGTCGCGATCACGTCCGCCTTCAGCGCATGCAGGTTCTCGGTCTTGCGCGCGCGGAGCTGGTGCGACAGGTCGGGCTGGGTGATCGAGTAGGTGCCGGCCGAGCCACAGCACAGGTGCGGCTCCATCGGCGTCTTGACGTGGAATCCGGCGGCCTCCAGCAGGGCCTTGGGGTGGGTCTTGACCTGCTGGCCGTGTTGCAGCGAGCAGGCGGCGTGATAGGCCACGGTCAGGCCCGGTTCCTTCACCGGATCCTTGAGGCCCAGCTCGGCCAGCAGCTCGGTGACGTCCACGGCCTTGGCGCTGATCGCCCGGGCGTCGTCGGCGATGTCGGGGTCGTCGGCCAGCATGTGGCCGTAGTCCTTCACCGTGGTCCCGCAGCCGGAGACATTGACGACCACACGGTCGACCCCGGCGGCGGTCCAGGCTCGCACGTTGGCGCGGGCGAACGCCTTGGCGGGCTCCTCCTGGCCCATGTGGTGCACGACGGCGCCGCAGCAGCCCTGGCCCTCGGCGATCACGATCTCGCAGCCGTGGCGGCGCAAGAGGCGCAAGGTGGCCGAGTCGATCTCCGGGTTGAGCGCCGGCTGCACGCAGTTGCGCATGACCGCGACCCGCATGCGCACCGGGCCTTCGGCCGAGATGACCCGGGCGCCGTCGATCTCGGAGCGCAGCGCCGGCCGCTTGCGCGCCATCCGCGCCAGCGCCCGGAACCGGCCCGGCGCCAGCCCGGCCAGCGGGCGCGCCAGCCAGCCCCCCAGCATGGCCCAGCGGAAGCGCCCGGTGTACGGGACCACCGTCGCCAGCAGACGGCGCAAGAGGCGGTCCTGCAACGGGCGGCGATAGGTGCGCTCGATGTGCGCCCGGCCGTGGTCGACCAGATGCATGTAGTCCACGCCGGACGGGCAGGTGCTGATGCACGACAGGCAGGTCAGGCAGCGGTCGATGTGCTTGACCACCGTATCGCTGGCCGGTTTGTCGTTCTCCAGCATGTCCTTGAGCAGGTAGATGCGGCCGCGCGGGCTGTCCAGTTCGTCGCCCAGCAGGACGTAGGTGGGGCAGGTGGCGGTACAGAACCCGCAGTGGACACAGGTGCGCAGGATGTCATTGGCCTCGCGCACCAGTCGGTCGGCGGCGAGGCGCTCGGGCGCGAAGTTGGTCTGCATGGGTTACCGTCCCTCCGCCATGCGCCCCGGCGACAGGACTCCGCTGGGGTCGAAGCTCTCCTTGACGCGCCGCGACAGCGCCTCCAGGGCCGGCGGCAGCGGTTGCAGCACCGCCACGTGGGCGCGCACGGCGCGGTCGGCGCGAATCAGGCTGGCGTGGCCGCCGCCGTGGTGGTCGATGGCCGCGCGCACCGCCGGGGCATGGGCGTCCGGGGCCGGCGCCAGCGCCAGCCACACCAGCCCGCCGCCCCAGTCGTAGCACTGCGCCAGCACCGCGCCGGGCGCGGCCTGCTGCACCGCCTGCACCACGCGGGCACCGCTCATGGGCGGCACGGACAGCCGCCAGACCTGCGCCTCGGGCGGGGCCGCGAGCGGGCGGGCGTCGCGCACGGCGGCCCAGAACGGGCGGCTGGCGGCGTCGTCGAGGGCGTCGGTCGGCCCCCAGCCGGCCAGTTCGTTGCGCAATGCGGTGCAGCGCCAGTCCACCGACGGTCCCGGCCCCTCGACCCGCAAGGCGGTCACGCTGCGCGTGGCATCGCCCAGGCCTGCCCGGGCGGCGGCCTCGGCCGGCAGGTGGCAGGCGCCCGAGACCTCGTGTGGGGAGCGCAGGCCGAGCGACATCACCTCCATGGCGGCCTGCTCGCCGACGCCGTGGATCAGCACGGTGCGGGTCTCTTCCGGGCGCGGCATGACCTTGAGCGACAGCTCGGTCAGCGCCGCCAGGGTGCCGAACGAGCCGGTCAGCAGCTTGGAGAAGTCGAAGCCGGTGACGTTCTTGACCACCCGGCCGCCGGACTTGAACGCCTCGCCCCGACCCGAGACCCCCTGGACGCCGAGCACGTGGTCGCGCGCCGCCCCGGCGCTGAGCCGGCGCGGGCCGGCGAGGTTGCAGGCTACCAGCCCGCCCAGCGTGCCCGAGGGGGCGTCGGGGCCGTCCGGCTGGCCCAGCAGGCCGCGCCAGTCCGGCGGCTCGAACGCCAGCATCTGGCCGGCGTCGTCGAGGGCGGCCTGGATCTCCGACAGCGGCGTGCCGGCGCGGGCGGTCAGCACCAGTTCGTTGGGGGTGTAGTCCACGAGCCCGGCGATGGCGCTCAGGTCCAGGACGTGGCTGGTGTTGGCCGGGCGGCCGATGTCGGATTTGGTGCCGTGCCCGCGCAGGTCCAGCGGGGTCTTTTCAGCCACGGCCCAGGCCACCAGGGCGGCGACCTGCTCGGGGCTCTCGGGGCGGTAGGTCTGGGTCATGGGGGGCTCATGGGAGAGGTGATGTCTGTCGGGGGCGCGACGCGCCGTCAAACGTAGGTTGGGGTGAGCGCAGCGAACCCCAACGCGAGGGCGCGAGACTCCCACCGGGCTGTTGGGGTTCCGCCCTGCAGGCGTCACCCCAACCTACGGCTACGGCTCGGTGACGCGCGGTCGGCGGTGACGCGGCGCCGGGCACACGGCGCCGCTCAGAACCGGGGGATGTCTGGGAACGGCATCTTGCCGCCGGAGATGTGCATGCGGCCCAGCTCGGCGCAGCGGTGCAGGGTGGGGAAGACCTTGCCCGGGTTCAGCAACTGGCCGGGGTCGAAGGCGCACTTCAGGCGCTGCTGCTGCATCAGGTCGGTCTCGGTGAACATCGTGCCCATCAGGTCGCGTTTCTCCACGCCGACGCCGTGCTCGCCGGTCAGCACCCCGCCGACCTCGACGCACAGGCGCAGGATGTCGGCGCCGAAGGCCTCGGCGCGCTCCAGTTCGTCGGGCACGTTGGCGTCGAACAGGATCAGCGGATGCAGGTTGCCGTCGCCGGCATGGAACACGTTGGCGACGCGCAGGCCGTAGTGGGTGGCCATCTCCGCCATGCGCTTCAGCACCGTGGGCAGGGCATGGCGCGGGATGGTGCCGTCCATGCAGTAGTAGTCGGGCGAGATGCGGCCCACCGCCGGGAACGCGGCCTTGCGCCCGGCCCAGAACAGGGCGCGCTCCTGGTCGCTCTCGGACACCCGCAGGGTCTGGACGCCGTTGTTGCGGGCCAGACCCTCGACCCGCTCGATCAGGTGGGTGACCTCGGCCTCGGGGCCGTCCAGCTCGCAGATCAGCAGCGCCTCGACGTCGAGCGGGTAGTCGGCGTGGACGAAGTCCTCGGCGGCGTGGATGGCCGGCCTGTCCATCATCTCCAGGCCGGCGGGGATGATGCCGGCGGCGATGATGGCGGCGACCGTGGCGGCGGCCGAGTCGCTGTCGGGGAAGCCCATCAACACGGCGCGTGCGGTCTCGGGCGCGCGCAGAATGCGCACCGTGACCTCGGTGATAACGCCCAGCAGGCCCTCGGAGCCGGTCGCCACCCCCAACAGGTCGTAGCCGCCGGCGTCCAGGTGCTTGCCGCCCAGGCGGATGACCTCACCGGTCATCAGGACCATCTCCAGGCCCAACAGGTTGTTGGTGGTCAGGCCATACTTGAGGCAGTGCACCCCGCCCGCGTTCTCGGCAACGTTGCCGCCGATGGAACAGGCGATCTGGCTGGACGGGTCGGGCGCGTAGTAGAAGCCCTCGCCCTGCACCGCGGTCGTGATGCCCAGGTTGGTGACGCCGGGCTGGGCGACCACGCAGCGGTTCTCATAGTCGATGTCGAGGATGCGGTTGAACTTGCCCAGCCCCAGGGTGACGGCGTCGGCGAGTGGCAGCGCGCCCCCCGACAGCGAGGTGCCGGCGCCCCGTGGCACGATCTTGACGCCGGCCTCGTGGCAGTAGCGCAGGACCCTGGAGACCTGCTCGGTCGTGGAGGGCAGGACGACGATCATCGGCGGCTGGCGGTAGGCCGACAGGCCGTCGCACTCGTAGGCGCGCAAGGCGTCCTCGTCGACGATCACGCCCTCGCCCGGAACCAGGGCCTGGAGGTCACGGGCGATGGTGGCGCGCCGGGCGATGATCCCGGCATCCGGCTCCGGCATGCGCATGGGCGCTCCTCCCTGGGGCCTGTCCTGTGCCGCGCCCCGTGAGCGGGGTCTTGTGTAAGGCTCTTGTGTGAGGCTCGTGTGGGGTCGCGGCGGCGTCGCCCGGGAGTGTAGCCCGCGCGATGGCGACACGACAGTGCCCTGCCATGTACCGCCGCGCGCCGGCCGGTTCAATGGTTCGTGGAATCGTTTTCCGAAGCGTGGAAACGGGCGGGCGGCCGGATTGTCCGGGGGTCGGCGCGCCCGCCCGCCGCCCGACGGCGTCAGGCTGTGCCGCGCGCCTGGCTCTCCAGGAGCCCCTCGGAGATCTGCAGGTTGGCGTTGATCATGGCGTCGAGGTCCTCGTCGCTGAGGCTGTCGCGC
The DNA here is from genome assembly GCF_014197795.1 of Roseospira goensis. Classification (GTDB taxonomy): domain Bacteria; phylum Pseudomonadota; class Alphaproteobacteria; order Rhodospirillales; family Rhodospirillaceae; genus Rhodospira; species Rhodospira goensis. Next base: position 24,052 of record NZ_JACIGI010000026.1, on the reverse strand, counting down.
GGCCCCGCGGACTTGTCGGAGACATATCGGGACAGGCGGATCAGGTTGTCGCGGACCTCTGGGGGCAGGACGCTGTCCTCGCGCGAGGCCAGGGTCCGGATCCCGATCCACAGGCGCAGGTTGGTGTCCAGGGCGGCCGACAGGGCGGGCAGGTCGTTGCCGGCCCGGGCGTTGGAGAGGGCAAGGGCGACCTGCGCGAGCGCGCTGGCCTCCTCTTCAATGGCCGTGAAGCCGGACTCATCGGTCATGGCGTGGAGGTCCCCCGTCTTGATTTCGGACGCGAAGGTAAGGTTGCGCCCACGTCTTGCAACGGATGATGCGACAGCGATACCCTGGTGGTTGAGGAAAGTTTGACTTTGTTGTCTTTGGGATCAGGGTTGTCTTTGGGATCGGGCCAGGTTACGCCATAGCCTGTTTAGGGTAGCGCACTACCTATTCTCTGTCACGCCTCCTGAAATCGGCCACAGTCTTGCCTGTCGCGAGACGGAATCCTGTCAGTCCTTTGTTGTCTGCTGACCATTTCGATCCGGATGGTGTCGCGTCCCGGCGCCCGCCCCCGCGCGATCATCCGGGCGCGGTCCGGGACCGGCGGGCTTGATGCGTAGGAGGAACCGGATATTCTTCTTACGCATCCGGCGGGTCCGCATCCCGCGCGCGTGCCGCCACCGCCGATCCCCGGCTTCGGGGCATCCCCGGAAAGACCCATCGTCAAGAAACCCATACCAAGAGACCCACACCACAGGAGTGACCATGCGACGTCTTCCCCTCGTGCTGGCCGGGCTGGTGCTGGCCGGCCCCGCCGCCGCCCACACCGGAGTCGGAGCCGCCGCCGGCCTGAGCCACGGCTTCATGCATCCCATCGGTGGTCTCGACCATGTGCTGGCCATGGTGGCCGTCGGCCTGTTCGCCGCCGTGCTCGGCGGGCGCTCCCTCTGGCTGGTGCCGGCGGCCTTCGTCGCGATGATGGCCGTGGGCGGGGCCGCCGGCGTGGCCGGCATCGCCGTGCCCTACGTTGAACTCGGCATCGCCCTGTCGGTGGTGGTGGTCGGCGCCCTGGTGGCGTTCGGGCGCAGCCTGCCCGTGGCCGTCGCGGCGGCGGTCGTGGGTCTGTTCGCCATCTTCCACGGCCACGCCCACGGCACCGAAATGCCGGTGGCGATGTCCGGTCTGACCTATGGCCTGGGCTTCATGGGTGCCACCGCCCTGCTGCATGCGGCTGGAATCCTGGCGGGCCTCGGCCTGGGCCGGCTGAGCGAGGCCCATGGCCTGAAGGCGGTGCGGGCCGGTGGGGCGCTGACGGCGTTGGCCGGCGTCGGCATCCTGACCGGGGCGCTCTGACACTGGCACACGAACGGCCGGCCGGGGGAAGCTCCGGCCGGCCGTCGTGTCCGCCACGCGCCGCGATCGCGGTCAGAAGGGGAACAGGATATCGTAGATCTGCTGACCGTAGCGCGGCTCGGTCAGATCCGTCACCGATCCCCGCCCGCCGTAGGAAATCCGTGCCTCGGCAATCTTGTCCCATTCGATGGTGTTGTCCGAGCGCACATCCTGCGGCCGGATCACGCCGGTCACGGTCAACTCGCGCAGCTCGCCGTTGACCCGCACCTCCTGGCGGCCGGCGATCACCAGGTTGCCGTTGGGCAGCACCTGAAGCACCACGGCGGCGAGGCGGATATTGACGGTCTCGGTGCGCTGAATGGCGCCGGTGCCCTGATGCTCGCTGGTGGAGCCGAAGTTGACCAGATTGGACGGGCTGATCTCGTTCGGGAAGATGGTGCTGAGCCCGGCCTCGTAGCCGAAGAAGTTGTCCAGGCCCGCCCCCTCGCCGGTCTCGCGGCCGCGATTCAGCGAGCTGGCCAGATTGGCGCGCTCGTTCTCGATGTCGACCACGACCGTCAGGATATCGCCGACCTCGCTGGCGCGCTGGTCCTTGAAGAAGGCCCGCGCACCCGGGCGCCACAGGCTGTTGGGGTTGGGCTGGGCGACCTCCGGTGTCGGCATCGGCATGCTGACGGGCTTGTAGTCCCGTTGCAGCGTCGGGTTTTCGACCGACGTCATCGACGGCGGGTCGCCGACCTCGGAGAGCCGTTTCAGGGTGTTACAGCCGCCCAGCGCGCCGCCGAGCAGGCCCGCGGCGGCCACCAGGGCGATGGCCCGGACCCAGCCGCGGCCGGCGCCGGCGGGCGGGATGGCGGGGGCGGAACGGGTCGGAGCGGTCATCGGTCTTCTCCCTGGGGGATTCCGCCGGTGGCGGGATCGGGACGGTCCGGGGGCGGAGGCGTCCCGGTGCGATCCAGTCGGATCCTGGTATGGCACGGCGGGGGTTACCAGCCGGTTAGGGGCCGCGGCGCGGGCCTCAGTTCACGGTCGCGCTCATTGTGCCGGCCCGCACCCGCACCGCATTGCGGCCGGTGACCTCGGCCAGCACCTCCTTGTCGGAGGCCACATTGGCGACCCGCACCGTGTCTCCCACCGCGCCGGCCTCCAGCGCGCGGCCGCGGGCGGTGACCGTCATGAACGGCGTCTCCAGCACCATGGTGACCAGTCCGTTGCGCTCGACCACCTCGGGCGGGGTCACCTGGTTGGCGCGCACCGGCTGCCCGGCCTGGATGCCGTTGCGCGCCGCCTTGCCGATCAGGTCGTCCGGGTCGAGCAGGATGTCGGGCCGCAGGTTGCCCTCGCGCATGGTGTCCCAGCGCACGTCCTCGGCGCGCACGACCATGCCGCGACGCAGCGGCCGCACCAGCACGGGCACCTCGATCGAGACATGGGTGGACCCGGTCAGGCGCACCGGCCGGCTGTTCGGCCCTTCGGCCGGCACGTCGACCAGCGCGTTGAAGCGGCCGGTCCGGTCGTCGAAGTACAGGTCGCGCACCGTGACGCGGGCCTCGTCCGCGGTGCCCACGGTGGCGTGCACGTTCAGCACGCTGACGTCGACCTCGGCGTCGGCGGGCATGCCGGCCTCCAACAGACGGGCGCGCACGGCCTCCAGGACATGGGCGCGGCCGATGTCGTAGCCGCGCCGGTGAACCACCGCCTGCACGAAGCGGCTGGCCGGCATCCAGTCGACACCGTACTCGGTGGCCAGCTCCGCCAGATAGCGGGCATCCAGCACCAGACGGCCGCCGGGGTCCGGGGCGTGGCCGACCGGCACCGAGGCCATCGACTCGGGCAGATCCCCGAAGACGTCGCCCAGATGGATGAACGGCCGCTCGATGGTGGTTTCGGGGCGCAACGTGGCGCGGGCGCGGCCGTCCCGGGTCATCGCCGCGGGGGCCGTGGGCAGTGCCGCGAGTGCGGCGGCCGCGGACTCCCGCCGGTTGGCGGCCTCGACCAGCGCTTCGGCCAGCGCCGTGATATCGGGTTCGGCCGGCGCGGGTGCCGCCACACCGTCCGCGGTCCCGGCCGGCGGGGCCGGGGCGCTCAGCACGACCTCGTTGGCGCGCGCCCCGGCGGCCCCGCCCAGGGCGAGGAGCAGGGCGACGGTGGCGGCGAGGGGGCGGGCGATGCGGATCATGGCGACTCCCTCCGGACGGAGACCGGTCCGGCTGGTTCGGGGGTGGTTACTTCATGCGCGAGACGGTGGACATCATCTCGTCGGAGGTCGTGATGGTCTTGGAGTTCATCTCGTAGGCGCGCTGGGCGCTCACCAGTTCGGTGATCTCCGCCACCACGTTGACGTTCGAGGTCTCCAGGAAGCCCTGGAGCACGGTGCCGTAGCCGGGCTGGCCCGGGTTGTTGGCGGCGGGCGCGCCGGAGGCCTCGGTCTCGGTGTAGATGTTGTCGCCTTCCGGGTTGAGGCCGGCCTCGTTGGGGAAGATGCCGAGCTGAATCTGGCCGGCGTTCTGGAGCGCGTTCTGGCCGTCCAGCTTGTAGAGCACCTCGCCCGACTTGTTGATGGTGATGCTGACGGCTTCGTTCGGGATCGCCTGGATGCCCTGGACCTTGTAGCCGTCGTGGGTGACCACCTCGCCGTCGGGGCTGAGCTGGAACGAGCCGTCGCGCGTGTAGCCGGTCTCGCCGGAGGGCAGATCGACCTGGAAGTAGCCCTTGCCCTCGATGGCCAGGTCCAGGCTGTTGTTGGTGTTGAGCATGCTGCCCTGCTCGGTGATGCGATAGACGGCGGCGGTCTTGACGCCGAGGCCGACCTGCACGCCCGCCGGCACGATGTCGCCGGTGTCGGACGAGGTGGAGCCGGCGCGGCGCAGGGTCTGGTAGAGCAGGTCCTGGAACTCGGTGCGGCGGCGCGTGTAGGCCGTCGTGTTCATGTTGGCGATGTTGTTGGAAATGACTTCCACGTTCTGCTGCTGCGCCAGCATGCCGGTGGCACCGATGTTGAGCGACCGCATGATCTCCTCCGCCCGTCTGTTCCGCTTTGCGACCCGTCCCGCGCGGGGCGGGGAGCCGTTCGGCCTTGGTCTCGGCCTCATTCACTGTCCGGGGCGGCCGTGGCCGGGTGCCACCCCCTGCTTCGCTGTGTCCCGGTCTCGGGCCGATCGCGATCGGCTCTAGGCGCCCGACGACCCGGTGAAGGTCTTGATCGCCTGCTTCTGGCGCTCCGATTCCGCCTCGATCATGCGCTGCACCGACTCGTAGGCCCGGTGCACCTGGATCATGTGCGTGATCTGGGCCGTGGGCTCCACATTCGAGCCCTCCAGCATGCCCTGTTCCACGGTCACCCGGGCGACGTCCTGGGCCTCCTGCTCGCCGGCGTCGTACATCCCGGCCTGAACCCGCAGCAGCGCCTGTTCGTCCTCGAACGAGACCACGCGCAGTTGCCCGATGGCGCCGTTCTCGGTGGAGACGGTGCCGTCGCGGGCGACGGTGACGGTGGTCTCGTTGGGGGCGATGAAGAACGGGGTGTCGTCGGTGCTCATCACCGGATGGCCGGACGAGGTCACGATCATCCCGTCCTGGTCCAGCATCAGGCGGCCGTTGCGGGTGTAGAAGCGGCCGAAGTCGGTCTCCACCTCGAAATAGCCTTCGCCGTTGAGGGCCAGGTCCAGCGGATTGCCGGTCGCCTCCATCGGCCCGCGCGCAAGGTCGCGGACGGTGCCGAAGTCGATGGTGTAAGACAGCCTGTCCGAGCCGGCGCCCTCGCTGCCGCGGGAGCGGGCCAGGTACTCGGAGAACATCATGCCCTCGGCCTTGTAGCCCGGCGTGTTCATGTTGGCGACGTTGGTCGCCACCACGTCCATCTGGCGCCACAGGGCGGTCTGGCGGGACAGGGCGATGTAGGAGGGTGTCTGCATGGCCTCGACGGTCCTCTTGGAATGCCGGCGCGGCCCGCACGGGGCCCGACGCGCCACGGGTCATGCAGGACGCGTGCCAGCGATGCCCGCAAGAGCGTAGCGGTGGATCGCGGCGGCACGGGCGGTGCCGGCCCCCGGTGCGTCTGCCGCCCCGGTGTCCGTTGCCGGGCAGTTCTTGCCGGGGGCGCGACCCGCTGAACGAAATCTTAAGGAGTGCCGCCCTAGCCTCTGCGGAGCCGGAGGGGGCGTATCGGGACGCGGACGCGCCGCGTCGGGCGTCCTCCGGTCTGTCGAGGCAGCGGGGGCGCCGACCCGGTGGGCTCGGGACGGAGGACCGTCGCGACGCCGACCCTGGGGCTGCGCCCGCGAGCGGATGCGAAGAGCGATGGCCGACGACCTGGAAGAAGACGACTACGACGCCGACGGCGACGATGGTTTCGAAGAGGAAGGCAAGTCCTCCGGCGGCAAGCGCAAGCTGCTCATCATCATCCTGCCGCTGCTGCTGGTCATCGGCGGGGCGGCCGGGGCGTTCTTCACCGGTGTGCTCGATCCGGTGATGGAGATGGTGGCCGGCGGCGACAAGGCTGAGAGCGCCGACGACGGCCACGGGGGGGGCGGCAACGGCCACGACGGCGCGGCCGGGGCGCTCGGCCAGACCGTGTTCTACGACCTGCCGGAGATGGTGGTTGACCTGAACACCGGCGGGCGCCAGCAGCATTACCTGAAGGTCAGGGTGAGTCTGGAACTGGCCAGCCAGGCCGACGTTGCCCGCGTCGAGGAGGTCATGCCGCGCGTCATCGACAACTTCCAGGTCTTCCTGCGTGAACTGCGGGTGGAGGACCTTCAGGGGGCCGCCGGGATCTACCGCGTGCGCGAGGAGCTGTTGCGCCGGGTCGGCAACGCGGTCCGGCCGGCGCGCGTGAACGCCGTTCTGTTCAAGGAGATGCTGGTCCAGTGACCGGGCAGCCCGGCCCCGCGTGGCCGCGCCGCCGTCGTCCGACCGCACACGAGCGACGATCGAGGACACCGCCCCCATGACGCCGTCCGACGAACCCGGCCGCGAGGTCAGCAAGGAAGACGAGGAAGCCATGATGGCCGAATGGGCCGCCATGGTGGAGGAGGAAGAGGGCGGTGAGGCCGCCGAGTCCGGCGCGGGCGATGACGGTGGCGGCACGTCCGACGCCATGGCCGCCGAATGGGAAGCCATGCTCGGCGATGAGGAGGATGACAAGGAGGGTGAGGCCGGGGGCGGCGGGACCGGCCGAGAAAGCACCCGCGTCCTCAATCAGGACGAGATCGACAGCCTGCTGGGCTTCGACGAAAGCGAGGAGGTCAGCGCCGACAAGTCGGGCATCCAGGCGATCCTGAACAGCGCCCTGGTGTCCTATGAACGCCTGCCGATGCTGGAGGTGGTGTTCGACCGGCTGGTTCGGATGATGTCCACGTCCTTGCGCAACTTCACCTCGGACAATGTCGAGGTCTCGCTGGACAATATCCTGTCGCTGCGGTTCGGTGACTACCTGAACTCTATTCCGCTGCCCGCGATGCTGTCGGTGTTCAAGGCCGAAGAGTGGGACAACTCTGGCCTGCTCACCATCGATTCCTCGATGATCTATTCGATCGTCGACGTGCTGTTGGGCGGCCGGCGCGGCACCGCGGCGATGCGCATCGAGGGTCGGCCGTACACCACCATAGAACGCAATCTGGTCGAGCGATTGGTGCACGTTGTCCTCGCTGACCTGTCGGCGGCGTTCGATCCGCTCTCGCCGGTCACCTTCCGCTTCGAGCGGCTGGAGACCAACCCGCGCTTCGCCACCATCTCGCGGCCCGCCAACGCCGCCATCGTGGCCAAGCTGCGCATCGACATGGAAGATCGCGGCGGCCGCCTGGAGCTGCTGATCCCCTACGCCACCCTGGAGCCCGTGCGCGAGCTGCTGTTGCAGATGTTCATGGGCGAGAAGTTCGGCCGTGACTCCATCTGGGAAACCCACCTGGCCGAGGAGATGTGGTTCACCGAGGTGGAGATGGAGGCCATCCTGGACGAGGTCGAACTGCCGCTGCGCCACATCCTCAATCTGGAGGTCGGCTCCCAGATCATGTTCAATGCCACGCCGGACTCGGCGGTGATGCTGCGCTGCGGCGATGTGCCGATGTTCTCCGGCCGCATGGGGCGGCGCGGCAGCAACATCGCCATCCGCGTCGATCAAAAGGCGCCCCAGAAGGCCAAGCCGATGTGAGCGGCGCCGCAGTCGTCGCGTCCGCAAGGCCGCAAGTGTTCATGCCGCCGGCGCCCGGGTCGGACGCGCCGGCGGACCGGAGTCCGACGCCCATCCATCGCGGGGCAGCCGGATGGCCCGGGTCCGCGCACGAGAGGCGAACATGTCCCTCAGCCTGATTCTCGATATCGTCATCGTCGCGCTCCTGGTGCCGACCATCGTTTTCGCCTGGATCCTCAACGGGCGGCTCGCCGACCTGCGCCGCAACCGCGACGAACTGGCGCGCCTGATCGGCAACTTCAACGAGGCCACGCACCGTGCGGAATCGGGGATTCCGAAACTGCGCAAGGCGGCCGACGACGCCGGCCGCGCGTTGCAGGACCGGGTCGAGAAGGCCCAGACGCTGCGTGACGACCTGGCCTTCATGGTGGACCGGGCCGAGAGCGTGCTCGGCACTCTGGAGGACGGGACGCGCGCCGGGCGCGGGGCGGGCTCTGGGGTCCGCGCCACGCCGCGCCCCGGCGAACGCCGTGGACGGGGGGGCGGGACCGCGGGCGCGGCGCCGGCCTCGGGGCCGTCGGTGCCGGCGCCGCCGCCGGTGCCCGGCCGCGCCGGGGGCGGCGAGCGGCCGGCGCCCGTCACTGAGGACACCGACGACGATTTCTTCGTCGAGGACGAACGCTCCGACGCCGAGCGCGAACTCCTGCGCGCCCTTCAATCCGTGCGCTGATCCGCCCCCGCGGCGGGTCTGCATTTCAGGTTTCTTAACGCCTCTCTGCTGTAGTGGCGCTCGACAGTCTTGCGGGCGGCCCGGTGCCGGGCGGTCCGATCCATGCCCACCGCAGAGCATGTCCAACGCAAGAGCATGTCCAACGCAAAGGGGATCCCGATGGCGCAGGCCAGTGCAGCGAGCCGGAGCAGGACCGCCGGGCGGACGAAGGGCCGGAGCGCGACAGGCGCCGCCGCCGGGTCCCGCCAGCGCCCCGGCGCGCGGCCATTGGCCGGGAGCCGGCGGGCGCAGCGGCGCGGGCTGCCGCGGTTCGGCGTGCTTCAGGCGGTGATCGTCGCCGGTGTGCTCATGCTGTCGGTGCGCATCGGCGCGCTGTACGAGGATCTCAACGGCTGGGTGGCGACCATCCATGTCGGTCAGAGTCAGGCGCTGGCCGTCGAGACCGGCCGGTCCGCCACGCCGGCGCCCACCCCGCAGGTGACGGCGGCGCCCGAGCGGGTGGGTCCGGAAGCCGAGCCGATCGGTCCGGCCACGCCCGGCGGCATGCCGCCGCCGCCCGCCAATGGTGCTCCCGACATGGCAGCCGAGGCCGCGGCCGGCGTCACCCCGCCGGGCTTCACGCAGTCCGAGATCAACCTCCTGCAACGGCTGGCCGAACGGCGGGAGGAACTGGACGCCGTGGAACGCGAGTTGACCAATCGCGAGGCCCTGCTGCAGGCCGCCGAACGGCGTATCGAGACCCGGATCGGCGAGTTGAAGGAGCTTGAGGGCGTCATCCAGGGCCTGCTGGAGCAGCATTCGGCCCAGGAACAGGCCCAGATCGACCAGCTCGTCAGCATCTACGCCACCATGAAGCCGAAGGACGCCGCGCGCATCTTCAATGACCTTGAGATGCCGATCCTGCTGACCGTCATCGAGAACATGAAGGAGCGCTCGTCCGCCGCCATTCTGGCCGAGATGACGCCGACCCGGGCGAAGGAAGTGACCACAGAACTGGCGCGCCGGCGCGCTCTGCCCGGCCGCGATCCGATGGCCCCGGAGCAGGAGGCCGCCTTGCCCTGACACCCGGGCGGGGCGCCGCGGCAGCCGCGGCGCCGATCACCCAAACCGCGACACAAAAAGGGGACTTGCACGGGCGCGTCCGCTTCCATTAAGTAGCCGGGACGGGCTGCGTCCAGGATCGGGTGGATGAGACGCCGCGTACGCGAGTGAGGAGAACGATGGCCGTCGATCATAACATGCGCATCCTCATCGTGGATGACTACAAGACCATGCTCCGGATCATCCGGAACCTGCTGCGTCAGCTCGGTTTCAACAATATCGACGAGGCGATGGACGGCAGCCAGGCCCTGCAGCAATTGCGGTCCGGCAACGAATACGGCCTCATCATTTCCGACTGGAATATGGAGCCGATGACCGGGCTCCAGCTCCTGCGCGAGGTGCGGGCGGACGCCAAGCTGAAGGGCACGCCGTTCATCATGGTGACGGCGGAGTCCAAGTCTGAGAACGTGATCGCGGCCAAGGAAGCCGGCGTGTCGAACTACATCGTGAAGCCGTTCAACGCCGAGACCCTGAAGTCCAAGATGGCCAGCGTCCTCGGCGACTTCTGATCCCGCGGTCGGGGTCCGTTGCCCCGCCATCAGCGGGGCGGCGGTCGCCGGAGCCCGCTGGGCCGACCGTCCGCGAGGCCGCGCCGGCACGGCGCCGCCCGCGGGTGCGCATGCCGTCGTGCCGCTGCCGTGTCGCCGCAGGCCCCCCCGGTCCGGGGCCATCGTGCCGGGATGATCGTGCTGGGATGATCGCGCCGGGACGATCGCGCCGGGTCGGTGGTCCACGGCGAAAGCATTTGTTTAGGGCCTCCATGCCATCCTGAACGGACCGTGGCGCCGACTCCGAGGCAGCGCCGAAGCGGCGTGACGCGGCGACTGGAGGTGTGCGATGACCGACGGCGCGTCCGTCCCGACCGGTGCCGTCCGCTAGCATGGCGGGGGGCATGCCGCCGCGCCGCCCGTCAGGCGCCTCTGGGGTGTCTGCGGGGGTGTCCGCGCCCGGTGCGCCGGGCCGCCCGTGGACAGGGGGCGACGGCGGCGATCCGGGGGGCTGGGCCGTGGCCCCGGTGGCGCGCGGCTCGATCGCGCTGTTCCTCGCCCTGTACCTTCTGCTGCTGGCGTTTTTCATCATGCTCAATGCGCTGTCCAGCCTGGAACGCCAGCGCGCCAGCGCGGTGCTGGACAGTCTGACCCTCACCTTCTCGGCGTCACGCGACGCGGAAGAGGCGCGGCCCGGCCCGCTGCCGTTGGACGACCTGACCGGCCAGGCCCGCGCCGCCGAGACGGTCATCGCGCTGGTCACCGACCTGTTTCGCGCCGACGTGCCGTCGGTGCGGGTCGAGCGCATCAACCCGGGCCGCGCCGTCGAACTGGCGCTGCGCACGGAGGCGGTGTTCCAACCCGGCGCCGCCCGGCTGCGGGACCGGCGCGCGGCCATGCTCGACAGCGTGGTGGCCGCCCTGGCCGGGGCGCCGACCGGACGGCGGTTCGAGATGGCCGTGGTGCTGCAGACCGCGCCCGAGGGCGACACCGGGCCCGGACCGGGGCGCCTGCCGGTGTCCGGCGACGATCTCGCGACCCGGCGCGCCGGTGTCTTCGGCGCCACGATGGCGGCGCGCGGGGCCGCGCCCGGATCGGTGATCGTCGGGCTGGCCCCGGGCGATCCGGCGTGGCTGCGGCTGACCTTCCGGGTCGTCGACGTCACGCGCTGGGACCCGGATCTCGGCCGCGCGCCGGCCGACGCCGTTCCGATCGACCCGCCGCCGCGCGACCCGGCGAGCCCCGCGCCGGCGGCGCCCGCGCAGGGTCCCCAACCCGGCCGGGAAGGTGCTACCATGCGCGATCAGGGGCCGCCGGGGCCGGGTCAGCCGGGCCGCGGGACGGGGCTTGGAGAGGACGCGGGCGCGGCCGCGCGGCCGCTCCCGGAGCAGATGGAACCATGACCGGCCCGCGACGCCACACCTCGTCGAGCAGCACCGCATGGATGGTGACCTTCAGTGACCTCGTGGTCCTGATGCTGGCGTTCTTCGTGCTGATGTTCTCCATGTCGTCCTTCAAGATCGAGGCGTTCGAGCGCCTGTCGGCCTCGCTGACCGAGACCTTCAATCCGCACCGGGTGGTGGATGACGCCTCCGACGGCCCCGCCGTCGGCGTCGAGGGACTGGTGCGCCCGCCGGGGCAGGGGCTCGGCTATCTGGCGTCGGTGCTGGAGACGACCTTTGCCGACGACCCCCGGTTCGCGGGCACGCTGGTGCAGTGGCTCGACGACCGCCTGGTGGTTCTGCTGCCCGCCGATCTGCTGTTCGATCCCGGTCAGGCGGCCGTGGCCGCGACGGCGCGGCCGGTGGTGGCCGAACTCGGGGCGCTGCTCGCCAACCTGCGCAATCGTATTGCCGTGGCCGGCCACACCGGCCCGGAAGCGCCCGGGCCGGACAGCCCGTTCGCCAATACCTGGGAGCTGTCGCTGGCGCGCGCGGCGGCGGTGGCCAACGGCCTGCGTGGTGCCGGCTACGCCGCGCCGCTGGAGGTGTGGGGCCATGCCGACACCCGCCAGGGCGCCCTGGCCGAGGTGGCGGAGTCGGAGCGGGCGCGCCTGGCCCGCCGGGTCGATATCGTCATCCTGCCGGACCGTCCCGAGGGAGGCGCGGGATGACCAGCCCTGTGCTGCGCGCACTGCTGCTTCTGGTGCTGCTGGTCGCCGGGGTCGTGGCCGGCCTTGGCCCCGGGTCGGCCCCCGCCCGGGCCGCCGACGTGATCGCCACGCCGAACGACGGCTACGGCCGCATGGTGTTCCGCTGGGACGTGCCGGTGCGCTACACGGTGGAGATCCGGGGTGGCAGTCTGGTGGCGGCGTTCGACGCTCCGGTGCCGGCCGACGTGGCGCTGGTGCCCGGCCGGCTCGACGCCTACGTCGACACGGTGCAGGTCTCCGGCGACCGCCGCACCGTTACCATGCTACTGAAGGACGACTTCACGCTGCGGGTGTTCACCCTGGGCAGCGGGGTGGTGATCGACCTGGTCGGCGGTCCGGCCGCGCCGCCCCCGGCGCCGACCCCTGCCCCGGCGCCGGCCGAGTCCCCGGCGGCGGCCGCGCCGACCGCCGCGGCGCCCGGCCCGATCCGCGTCCGCACCGGCAGTCATGACGGCTTCCAGCGCATCGTGTTCGACTGGCCCCGGTCCGTGGACTATGCGGTCGACAGCGAGGGTGACCGGGTCACGGTGCGCTTCGACCGGGCCGTGCCGCTGTCGCTCGACCGCATCCGGGGCGACCTGCCCGAGGGCTTCACGGATTTGACGACGGCGGTCGAGGACGACGCGAGCGTGTTCGCGATGCGCATCCCGCCCGGGGCGTCGCCGCGCGCGTTCACGGCGGGTCCGAAGGTGGTGCTGGACGTCACCCTGCCGCCGCCCGGCGCGACGCCGCCGCAACCCGCCGAAACGGCCGCGGGTGCCGACGAGCCCGAACCGGCCGCCGAACCGGCGCCCGTGGCACCGATCGCACCCCGGACGGGCGCGGCGGACGCGGCGCGTCCGGATGCCGGGGCCGTCGAGGGAGCTGAGGGACCTGTGGAGGACGCGGCCGATGCACCGTTGGCGGCGCCGGTGCCGGCGTCGGTCGCGGCGCCGCCGGCCGAGCCCACCCCCGACGCGCCGGCCGATGCCAGCGCGGACGCGGACGCCGGCGCCGGCGTGGGGACGGATCGTGGCGCGGCGCTGAGCCCCGGTGCCGAGGCCGCGATCGCCGAGCGCCTGGCCGAGGCCGTGCGCAACACCGACGAGGCCGGCGCCGGTGATGGCCGCCCGGCCGTGGTCAGCCTTGGATTCTCGTGGGACAAGCCCACCGCGGCCGCCGTGTTCCGCCGGGCCGGGTATCTCTGGGTGGTGTTCGACCGCTTCCAGGAGGTCGATCTGGACCTGCTGCGCCGGGCCGGCGCGGGTGTGGTGCGCTCGGTCGAGCAGGTCCGGGTCGGGCCGGACTCGACCCTGGTCCGCCTGACCACCGCGCCGGGGTTCAATCCGTCGCTGCGGCGCGACGGCCTGCTGTGGGTGGTCGACCTGATGCAGCGCCCGTTGCGGCCCGAGCGGCCGGTGGCGGTTCAGCCGCAGGTCAACTCCCCGGTGGGCGCGCGCCTGCTGCTGCCCGTCGTGGAGGGCGGACGCGTGGTGCCGGTGCGCGATCCGGAGCGCGGCGACCAGTTCTTCGTGCTGCCGCTGATTCAGCTCGGCCATGGCGTCTATCCCGAACGCCGCTTCCCGGAGGTGACGCTCCCGGTGACCGCCCAGGGTGTGGTCGTGGTGCCGCACTCGGACCGCATCGAGATGCGCTCCAGCCGCAGCGGCGCCGAGGTGACCGCCGAGGGCGGTCTGATCCTGTCGCCGGAGAGCGGTCGCCTGGAGACGCTGGCGACCCTGGGGCAGGGCGCCCTCAAGGCGGTGTTCGACATCCCGGGGTGGCGGCGCGACTCGGGCGACCGCGATTTCCAGGCCGTCCTCAACGACCTGCGCTATGCCGTCGCCATGGCCCCGGAGAGCCAGCGCGGCGAGGCGCGTCTGGAGCTGGCACGGTTCTACTTCGCCAACGGTTATGCGCCGGAGGCCCTGGGGGTTCTGCGGGCGATCGCAGCGGACCACACGGAGATGGTCAACACCGCCGCGTTCCGGGCGCTGCGGGGCGCCACCCGCTTCCTCATGCACCGCGACGGCCAGGCGGTCGACGACCTCAGCCACCCCAGCCTCGCGGATGTGGACGAGGCCGCCTTCTGGCGCGCCGCCGCCCAGTCCCGGCTCGGGCAGGCGGGCTTGCAGGCGGCCGTTCTGGAGGCCACCGGGGCGGTGCTGGAGAACTATCCGCCGGACGTGCGCATTCCGCTGGCGCTGGTGGCGGCCGATGCCACCATCGAGGCCGGCGACGACCTGGCGGCCAACACGTTCCTGGAGTCGGCGCGCGATCCCGAGTTCAACACCACCCACGACGAGGCGGCGATCCAGTACCTGGAAGGCAAGCTGCTGGCCAGCACCGGGGCGTTCGAGGCCGCCATCGCCGCGTGGCGGGAGGCCGAGGCGGGCTACAGCCGCCGGCACGCGGCCCTGGCCACCCGGGACCGCCTGGACCTGGAACACCGCCTGGACCTGATCGACACCGACGCGTTGATTCAGGGGCTGGAGGGCCTGCGCTTCGCCTGGCGCGGCGGCGACTTCGAATACAGCCTGCTCAAGGATCTGGGCGCGCTCTACCTGGAGCAGCAGCGCTACGGCGATGCGCTGCGCACCCTGCGGCTGGCGGCGTCGTACTTCCAGGAGCGGCCGGGCGCCGAGGAGCTGACCGAGACCATGCGCGCGGTCTTCGACACCCTGTTCCTGGAGGGCGCGGCCAACGACATGGCGCCGCTGAAGGCGATCGCTCTGTTCGACGAGTTCCGCGAGCTGACCCCGACCGGCGACAAGGGCGACGAGATGATCCGCCGGCTGGCCGACCGCCTGGTGGCAGTGGACCTGCTGGACCCGGCCGCCGCCCTGCTGGAGCGCCAGATCCGCTACCGCCTCAAGGGGCTCGACCGAACCAAGGTGGGCGCCCGCCTGGCGCTGGTCTATCTGCTCAACCGCCAGCCCCAGAACGCCCTCGACGCCTTGCAGAAGACCCGCTTCGCGCCGCTGCCCGAGCGCCTGGAGCGGCAGCGCCGGCACCTGCGGGCCCGTGGCCTGGCCGACACCGGCGATGCCGCGGCGGCCATCGCCCTGCTGGAGAACGACCCCAGCGAGGACGCCCGGGTGCTGCGCGCCGAGATCCACTGGCGCGACCAGAACTGGGCCGAGGCCGCGCGCGCGCTGGCCGAGCTGGTGCCGTCGCCGCCGCCGGACGGCGAGGGGCTGGCCGAGAAGGACGCCTTCCGGCTGATCGACTGGGCGACGGCCCTCACGCTCGCCGGCGACGAGACCGGCGTGTCGCTGCTGCGTCAGCGCTACCTGGAGACGCTGGACGGCACGCCGTTCCAGGATGCGTTCGACCTGGTGACGGCGACGCCGGAATCGGGTGTGATCGACATCGCCTCGGTGGGCGGGAAGATCCGGCAGGCGGAGAAGTTCCGCAGCTACCTGACCGCCTACCGGGACAAGTTGCGCGAGGAACGCCTGAGCGCCATAAACTAGAGCCGATCGCGATCGGCTCTCTAAACCAGAGGGTCAGGACGGCGTTTGCGCGCCCGCTTCATCCGCCGCGCAGGTGGCACGGGCGACGGTCGGTCCGGGCCGGTGCCGCCGTCGTCCTCGCTCCGCCGCTCCCATATCCAGCCCCGCCGTGCCCCGTGTTCAACATCACCCCCGACATTCTGCTGCGTGCCTATGCCTCCGGACTGTTCCCGATGGCGCGCGGGCGTGACGATCCCAAGGTCTATTGGGTCGACCCCGACATGCGCGGGGTGCTGCCGCTGGAGGCGTTCCACGTGCCGCGCTCGCTGCGCAAGACGCTGCGCCGCGGGCCGTTCGAGGTGCGGGTGGACACCGCGTTTCCCGCGGTGGTGCAGGGCTGTGCGGCACCGGTGCCGGGCCGGCCGGACACCTGGATCAATGACGAGATCGAGACCCTGTTCCTGTCGCTTCACGACCGGGGCATGGCGCACAGCGTCGAATGCTGGCAGGGCGACCGGCTGGTGGGGGGGCTCTACGGCCTGGCGCTGGCGGGCGCGTTCTTCGGGGAGAGCATGTTCTCGCGCGCCACCGATGCCTCCAAGGTGGCGCTGTGCCACTTGGTGGCCCGCCTGCGGGCCGGCGGTTTCCGGCTGCTGGACACCCAGTTCATCACCGAGCACCTGAGCCGCTTCGGCGCGGTGGAGATCCCGCGCGGCCTGTACCACGCCCGGCTGGACGACGCGCTGGCCAAGCCGTGGGGCCGGTTCTATTGCGAGCCGGCGGCGGTGGAGTCGGAACTGGCGGGGCTGTCCGGGGCGGCGTCCACGCATTCCAGCACCCAGACGTCGTAGACCGGGTGTTCCAGGGCCGACAGCGAGGGGCTCGACGCGAACATCCAGCCCTGGAAGATCTTGCGCGGCGCCTCTCCCGGGTGGGTCTCGCGCACCTCCAGAAAGGCCGCGTGCTCGGGGGGCTGGTCCGGCGCGGTGCGGCGGCAGGCGCGCACTGTCACGTCGAGCGCGCCCAGGGTCACGGTCCCCTCAACCGGAACCGTGATGCGGTCGACTCGGGCGGTCGACTTGTCCAGCCAGCGCAGCACCGCCTGCTCCGACTCGATGCGCGGGCGGTCGTCGAGGGGCCCCCCCTGCACCGGAGTCGGGCCAATCGGCGGCGCCGTCGACGCGGCCACCGTCAGCGCCGCGGCCGCCGCGGTTGCGGCCAGCGACGATGCCAGGCGCGACCGGTTGCCGGGCTGCCGGGCCGGTCTCCAACCGGATGCGCCACGCAGGACTTGACGGGGACGGAGGCGATGCACTGGCATAATGGCGGGGCTCGGGCAAGAGAGGGACGGGTGAGGATGCCGCAGACGGCGCCCTGTGTGCCGTCCCTTTCGGGCGGAAGCAAGGCAGGGCCGGTACGCGACCCGCCTTTTGTCACTGGTGATACCGACAATAATGTGGCAAAACAATAACGTGGAAAGCGTTTTGAAGGTTCTGTCGTAGCTTCGCGGTCGAGCCGGTTGGTCGGCCGGCGACGACCCGAGACGCGATCGGGCCACGGCCCTGGGGAGGCTTGGGTGACGGCAAGGCGGGCACAGCGGGGTGACGGGGCGCGGTCGCGCGGCCGGGGCGGGGGCTGCCGCCGCGGGGCGTGGTCCCGCGAGCGCCTGCTCGCGCTGGCGATGGTGGCCTGCATGCCGATCGCCGGCGTGACGGCGGCCGCCATGCTGACCTCGCAGGCGGCGACGGCCCGGGGCGAGGCCCAGGCGGGCCGGGTCGATGCGGCGGCGGCGGCGCTGGTGCCGCCGGCGCGACAGCGTCCCGCGACCGCCACGCCGACCGCCACGCCGACGACCGCCCCGATGCTCGCCCAGGCGGCCGGCACGCGGGCCGAGGCGCAGGATCTGTACGACCAGGCCAAGGCCGAAGTGCGGCGTCTGACAGGCCTCCTTGCCGTCGTCCGCAAGGAACGGGCGGCGGCCGAGGGGCGCCGCCGCGAGCAGCTCGACGAGGCCATCATGGCTCTGTCGGCCGGCCGTGCGCGCCGCGCCATGATCGTGCGTGAGCTGACGGCCGGCCTGGAGGCCGTGGACCCCACGGTGGTGGCGCGGCTGCGCGCGGAGTCGGAGACGGCGGCCGCCATCACCAAGCATGGTCACACCTTGCTTACCCAGGCGCGGCTTGCCCAGGCGCACGACGGGCGTCCGGACCCCGTGGGTCCGGCGGCGCCCGTGGTGGTGGCGCGGCCGGGACCCGAGCCGGGGCCTGAGCCCAGGGCTGCACCGGAGCCTGCGCGTGCGGGACTCGCTGAGAGGAGATCTCCCGCCGTCCCCGAGGTTCCGCCCGCCGATGCGCCGGAGCCGGTGGCCCCATCGGCCACGGCCGCGCCCGGATCGGGGGTGTCCGCCCCGGTCCCCGCCCCGGCGTCCAGTGTCGCGCAACCGCGACCGCTGGAGTCGTCTCCCGCATCGCCGGTGGACTCCTCGCCCGCCGCGCCGCGCTGGACCCCGACGCCGCTGCCCCCGCCCACTGTGCCCGAGGCGGAGCCCGCGCCGGCGCCGGCCGCGGCCACGCCGGCCGAGCCTCCGCCCGCGCGGGATCCGGCACCGGCGCCCGCAGCCGCGCCGGCGTCCGTGCCGGTCGCCGATCAGGTCCCCCCCCAGGCCGCGCCGGGCTGGACACCGAGGCCGGCGGTGCCGGCGACTCGTTCGGCTCCGGCGAGTCCGGCGCAGACTGCCCCGCCGGCGCGTGCGTCCGCGGCAACCGCGCCTCTGCCGGCCGTGCCGGCGCCCCCTCCGCAACCGCGCATCGGCGGGGCGGCGGCCGCTTCGACGCCGGCGGATCCAACGCCGGGCGCGCCGACCGGCGGGGGGCTGGGGGCGCTGGATGCACCGCCGCCGCCGTCTGCACCGGCACCGGCCGCCGCTCTCGCCGCCGCTCCGGCGGAACGCGATGCCGTGTCCGACTCCCTGGGGCGCACCCTGCCGTCGCCGCCGCCGGTGCAGGCGACCGGGCCGGCGGCGCTGCCGCCCGCCGGCAGCGGGCCGTTCCGGCGCGGCGGACCCGCCGACTGGGCGCCGGCCGTCAATCCGCTGGCGCGCCCGCCCGGGGATCCGTCGGTGACGGTGCATCCGGACTACGCCGGCCCGATGCCGGCCTACCGCGCCATCACGCCGGCGATGGGTCAGCCCGAGATCTCCACCCCGCCGGCGCCGCCGACGCCGGCCGCGCCCCTCGGCGCGCCGCCGGGGGCCGCGACGGTCTCGCCGGATGCTCAGGGGGGACCGCTCCGCACCCCGGGCGCGGGGGCGAGCTTCCAGCCGGGCGCGCTGCCGCCCGCGCAGGCGCGCGCCTACGCCGCCGGTCTGCTGCCGCGCACCCGCTCGCTGGAGCTGCCGCCGCCCGGCGCGCCCCTGCCGCGCCCCATGGGGGCGCCGGCGCCGGTCAGCGCCCCCCAGCCGTCGGTTCCGCCGTGGCCCGAAGCGCCGGGCGCCGCGACCGCGCCGGACCCGGCGGTGCCCCCGTGGCCGGGTTCGTCCACCGCCGACCCAGCGCCCCAGGCCGCACCCGTTGCGACCTCTGCGCCCGAACCGGCCGTGCCGCCGTGGCCCGGCCGTCCGAACGCCACCGGGGCGACCGGCATCGCCGGCGGCCCCGACACCGGCGACTCCAGCCGTGACTCCAACCGCGAGCCCGCCCAACGCGAGCCCGCCCAACGTGAGTCCGTCGCCGCCGCGCCGCCGCCCCCGGCGCCGGTGGCCGAGCCGGCGCCGTTGCCGGAGGGACCACGGCCGGCCCGGGTGCGGCCGTTCGAGTCCTCGGACGAGGGGGCCGGGGCCCCGGCGGACCCGGCGCCGCGTGAGCAGTTCTCGCGCATCGCCGCCCAGGTCGAGGCGCAGCACGCCAAGGCCAAGGACATCCTCGGGCAGGTCGATCCGGTGCGGGCCGATCTGGTCCGCCGCATGGAGGCGCTGCCGTCGGATGATCCGCGCCGGCCCGGGCTGGCCGAGGTGCGGGACATCATCACCACGGCCGAGGGCAGCCTGAAGGACGCCGTCGCCAAGTACGAGGCGTTGTCGCGCCAGTTGTCGTTCGTGCTTGGGTCGGACGGCGGCGGCAGCGGCTGGACTCCCGAGGACGCTGCGCGCCAGGCCATCGCGGCCAGCACCCAGGCCAACAAGGGGGTGAACGGCCTCAAGCTGGCCATGGCCCGCTTCGAGGAGGTCATGACCCAGGGGCCAGGCGGCCCCGGTCAGGCGGCGCCGGGCGGCGGCGCGCAGTAGCGCCCGGACGGGCCGCCCGTCTCCCCCCGTCCGTGGGGCCCCGCCGGTCCCGCGCCGGGGTCCGGTCGAGAGACCGAGTCGGTCGGATCCCCAGCCGCCGCGTCGGGGTGACGCGCCGGCCGGACGCGGCCCGGCAGAGCATGCCTGTGGATGGCGCGCCCGCAGCGCCGCGCCGGCCCCAGGGCCGCCGCCCGGTCCGGCCCCTGTCAAGCCTCCCCAGCCACCATATTTGGTTATCCACATCCTGTGGATAACAATATATCTGTTGCCACCGCGCCCCGGGATGCATAGTCTTGGGGCCATCCACCGGGGCGACCACGATATCCAGTGTCCGCCCCGGGTTTCCCGAGACTCAGGCTTGGCGCGGCGCGCGCCGGCCGTTGCCATTCATGAGACCTGCGGCGTCCGCGTCCGCCCCCGTGGCGGCGGGGGCGCCGACCGATCACGCTCGCGACAGGGGACCCCGCATCATGCGCATCGACCGCCACTTCACGACCGAGGGCCAGGACCCCTACGCCGACATCGCCTTCCGGCACACCGCCAGCGAGATCCGCAATCCGGACGGCTCGGTGGTGTTCCGGCAGGAGGACATCGAGGTCCCGGCCGCCTGGTCGCAGGTCGCCTGCGACGTGCTGGCCCAGAAGTACTTCCGCAAGGCCGGCGTGCCGGTCGCGCTGCGGCCGGTCGAGGAGGCGGACGTGCCGCAGTGGCTGTGGCGTCACGCGGCCGACGACGCGGCCCTGGCGGACCGTCCGGCGGCCGAGCGTACGGCCGGCGAGACCAGCGCGCGCCAGGTGTTCGACCGCCTCGCCGGAACCTGGACGTACTGGGGCTGGAAGGCCGGCTACTTCGATGCCGAATCCGATGCGCGGGCCTATTTCGATGAGATGCGGCGCATGTTGGCGACCCAGATGGGCGCGCCCAACAGCCCGCAGTGGTTCAACACCGGCCTGCACTGGGCCTACGGCATCGACGGCCCGTCCCAGGGGCACTACTACGTCGACTACCGCACCGGCGACCTGGTGGCGTCCGGGACCGCCTACGAGCACCCGCAGCCGCATGCCTGCTTCATCCAGTCGGTCAACGACGACCTGGTCAACGACGGCGGCATCATGGACCTGTGGGTGCGCGAGGCGCGCCTGTTCAAGTACGGCTCCGGCACCGGCACCAACTTCTCGTCGCTGCGCGGCGAGGGCGAGCCGCTGTCCGGCGGTGGGCGCTCGTCCGGCCTGATGAGCTTCCTGAAGATCGGTGACCGCGCCGCCGGGGCCATCAAGTCCGGCGGGACCACCCGGCGCGCGGCCAAGATGGTGATCTGCGACGTCGACCATCCCGACATCGAATCCTTCATCTCCTGGAAGGTGCGCGAGGAGCAGAAAGTGGCCGCCCTGGTCACCGGCTCCAAGACGCTGGCCCACCACCTGAACGCCATCCTGGGGGCGTGCCGGGCGTGGGACGGCGCCGCCGATGCGCCCGATCGGTTCGAGCCCAAGGCCAACAAGACCCTGAAGAAGGCCGTGCTGGCGGCGCGCAAGGCCCTGGTGCCGGAGAACGTGATCCAGCGCGCCCTTCAGTACGCCCGCCAGGGCTTCGTCACCATCGAGTTCGAGACCTACGACGCCGACTGGGATTCGGCCGCCTACCAGACCGTCTCGGGACAGAACTCCAACAACTCGGTGCGGGTCACCAACACCTTCCTGGAAGCGGTGGAGCGCGACGGCGACTGGACACTGACCCGCCGCCTCGACGGCGCGGTGGCCAAGACGATGAAGGCGCGCGCGCTCTGGGACCAGATCTGCGAGGCGGCGTGGTCCTGCGCCGACCCGGGGCTACAGTTCGACTCCACCATCAACGACTGGCACACCTGCCCGGCGGGCGGGCGCATCAACGGCTCCAACCCGTGCTCGGAGTACATGTTCCTCGACGACACGGCGTGCAATCTGGCGTCCCTGAACCTGATCCAGTTCCGCGGGGCGGACGGATCCTTTGACGTCGCCGGTTTCTCCCATGCGGTGCGGCTGTGGACCATCGCGCTGGAAATCTCGGTGCTGATGGCGCAGTTCCCGGCGCGTGAGATCGCCGAGCGGTCGTTCGCCTACCGCACCCTGGGCCTGGGCTACGCCAATGTCGGCGGCCTGCTGATGGCCAGCGGTCTGCCCTACGACAGCGACGCCGGCCGGGCGTTGTGCGGCGCCATCACGGCGCTGATGACCGGTGTCTCCTATGCCACGTCGGCGGAGATGGCCGAGGAACTGGGCGCCTTCCCGCGCTACGCCGAGAACGCCGACGCCATGCTGCGGGTCATGCGCAACCATCGCCGCGCCGCCACCGGGGCGCTCAGCGGCTACGAGGGCCTGTCGGTCACGCCGGTGCCGCTCGATCACGCCGCCTGTCCCCAGGCCGATCTGGTTGAGGCCGCCGTGGCCGCGTGGGACCGCGCCCTGGCGCTGGGCGAGGCCCACGGCTACCGCAACGCCCAGGTCTCGGTGATCGCGCCGACGGGGACCATCGGCCTGGTGATGGACTGCGACACCACCGGCATCGAACCCGACTTCGCCATCGTCAAACACAAGAAGCTGGCCGGCGGCGGCTACTTCAAGATCATCAACCGCATGGTGCCGCAGGGTCTGCGGGCGCTCGGCTACGACCCTGAGACCATCGCCGCCGTCGGCCGCTACGCCACCGGTCACGGCACCCTGGAGGGCGCGCCGGCGGGCGAGGGCGCGCTGACCCATGCGGCCCTGCGCGCTAAGGGCTTCACGGACGAGGCGCTGGCCCGTCTGGAGGACGCGCTGGCGAGCGCCTTCGACATCCGCTACGTGTTCAACGTCTGGACCCTGGGCGAGGACCTCTGCACCCGCGTGCTGGGCCTCACCGCCGAGCAGCTCGCCGACCCGGGCTTCGACATGCTGGGCGCGCTCGGCTTCTCGCGCGCCGCCATCGAGGCCGCCAACACCCACGTCTGCGGTGCCATGACCCTGGAGGGCGCCCCCGGCCTGAAGCCGGAACACCTGCCGGTGTTCGACTGCGCCAACCCCTGCGGGCGGCTGGGCACGCGCTACCTGTCGATGGACGCCCACATCAAGATGATGGCGGCGGCACAGCCGTTCATCTCGGGGGCGATCTCCAAGACCATCAATATGCCCAACGACGCCACCATCGCGGACTGCGACCGCGCCTACCGGACCTCGTGGAAGCTGGGCCTGAAGGCCAACGCGCTGTACCGGGACGGCTCCAAGCTGTCGCAGCCGCTGAACGCCCAGGTGCTGGACGACGACGCCGACGACCTGATCGAGGCGGTCGCCGAGGCGCCGGCCGCCGAGCGCGCCGCGGTGGTCGCGGAACGGGTGGTGGAGCGCGTCGTGCACCGCACCCAGCGCCGTCGCCTGCCGGACCGGCGCAAGGGGTACACCCAGAAGGCCGTGATCGGCGGGCACAAGGTCTATCTGCGCACGGGTGAATACGAGGACGGCAAGCTCGGCGAAATCTTCGTCGACATGCACAAGGAAGGGGCCGCCTTCCGCTCGCTGATGAACAACTTCGCCATCGCCATCTCGATCGGTCTCCAATACGGGGTTCCCCTGGAGGAGTTCGTGGAGGCGTTCACCTTCACCCGCTTCGAGCCGTCGGGCATGGTCGAGGGCAACGGCGCGATCAAGATGGCGACCTCGATCCTGGACTACATGTTCCGCGAGATCGCCATCTCCTACCTGGGCCGCAACGATCTGGCGCACGTCCAGCCCGACGACCTGCGCGCGGACACGCTGGGCCGCGGCAACGACGAGGGCGATTTTGCCGAGGACTGGGAGGAGGAGGCGCTGCCGCGCTCCGTGTCGGCGGGCTACGTGCGCTCCAACCTGTATGTGCTGCACGGCACCGGTCGCGGCCACGAGCGTGACGCCGGAGCCCGGACGGCGGCCACGGTCGAGGCCCGCGCCGTCGGTGCCGAGGCCGGCGGTGGTGCGATGGTCGGCCAGGCCGGCGCCGTCAGCGCGGTCGCGGCCGGCGGGTTCGGCGGCGGCGCCGGGGTCACGGCCGTCCCCGGCGGGGGCGAGGCCACCATGGCCCGCATCCGGGAAGCCCGCATGAGGGGGTACGAGGGCGATTCGTGCGCCGAATGCGGCAACTTCACGCTGGTCCGCAATGGCACCTGCCTCAAGTGCGACACGTGCGGAGCGACCAGCGGCTGTTCGTGACACGCAGAACGGGCCGGTCCGCGCGGCATGGGGTCTCTTGCGCGCGCGGGCCGTGCCCGCCCATCATGGCAGATCAACCTCCGGCGCCGTGTGGAGGCGCCGCCCCTGTGTAGGTCCAGGCAGATGTGAGACTGGGTGAGCCGCGCTTGCACCGGGCTGGGGGCATGCCCCCAGCCCGGTGCGAATTCGGTTTATAACCGA
>NZ_JACIGI010000025.1 GCF_014197795.1 Roseospira goensis | reverse complement strand
CCTCAAGACCAGACGCAAACGCGCCGCATGGGACACAAACTACCTCGCCCAAATCCTGAACATGAAAATCCCGTAACCTGGATTCGGAGCCCTGCAGCCGTTCTCACGGCAACGAGCCCAGGTTCATGTTTCGGGTACGGCTTTGTTTGGCGTTGCGGAATCGGGCGTGATTCAACGGTCGGAGGATCACCAGCCGGAGCCGGACGCCCATGGAAGAGATGGTCGTCAAGGATCGCCGCCGCCTTCTTCTCAAGCATTTCGGCGAGGTGAAGGACCCGCGTGATCGGGCAGAGGTCATGTATCCGATGCCGCAGGTTCTGTTTCTGGGGATGTGCGCCAGCATTGCGGGCTGTGATGATTATGATGAGATCGCGGACTGGGGTGTTCATCACCTGGATTTTATCCGCAACTAAAGAGGGCTCTATTTATGAACACCAACGTCAGACTGTCTGCGCACCGTCCTCAAACGGTCCATCAAGACCACCCGCATGGCCGCCGGACGGACCCCGTCCGTCCTCGCCCACCTCGTTGCGCCCCCGGCCCGGTCGCCTGGACTCGATGCCGTGGAGCTTCTGCCAGGGCTCTGGTCACGCCGCGCGAAAGCGGGTAGAGAGGGTCCTGGTACGAGCCCCTGTAGCTCAACTGGCAGAGCACCTGATTTGTAATCAGGGGGTTGCGGGTTCAAGTCCTGCCGGGGGCACCAGATTTAAGAGTAAAATCAGCTGCTTACAGCAAAGCCCCGGACACGGTTCCGGGGCTTTGTCGTTCGTGTCAGCACTGTGCCAGTAAATCGCGCGGTGTCCGTTGGCGTGTCCGATCCGGTGTCCGATGGTGCGGGCGGACGGCGAACACGGCCGCCACGGGACGATTGAAGGCCGGTCCATCCGCGCCCTACGCTGCCACGAAACCGATGTGGCGGTCCCGACGGGACGATGACGACCAGCGAGGATCCCGAAGCGATGACCCACGCCATGACCAGCGACGAGATCGTCGAGGCCCTGACCACCGTCGGCCGCTTCCCCGAGGCGGCGGTGCGCGCCTGCCTGGCCGCGCCGGAGACGGTGACCTGGACGCCCTGGAGGGACGCGCCGACCTGTTGCGAAAGGAACGCCTTGTGCCGTTCGACATCGTCATCGAGACCTTTCGGCACTGGCACGCCTACACCGAGGAGGACCTGCGCGCGGGCGAGCGCGATCCGGTGCCGCTGCTCTCCAGCCGCCTTGACGCGAGTCTCGACGCACCAGGAATGGCGGAGCGGCTGGCCGATCACCCTGAACTGCTGGACCAGGCGATCGAGGGGCTGGTTCTGGAGGCCCAGGCCGGGGGTATCCTCGAC
The DNA here is from genome assembly GCF_014197795.1 of Roseospira goensis. Classification (GTDB taxonomy): domain Bacteria; phylum Pseudomonadota; class Alphaproteobacteria; order Rhodospirillales; family Rhodospirillaceae; genus Rhodospira; species Rhodospira goensis. Next base: position 50,173 of record NZ_JACIGI010000025.1, on the reverse strand, counting down.
GACGCGGACGCCTGGGGCGACGCCGCCGCGGCGGACCTCGCCGACCGCGGGTGGACCCGCGAGCGGACCGCCCCCCGTAGAAACGGCCGTCAACCAGCACCGCCACGTCGGCCGCAACAACCCGTGTCCCTGCGGCTCCGGCAAGAAGTTCAAGAAATGCTGTCTGCGCCGGACGTCACGGCGCGGCGTGCCGCCGGGCTTGGCGGCGCGGTCTCTGGTCTTTTATAACCGGCCGCATCCGCGTCGCCATCGTCCCGAGGAGCCCCGCCCGTGATCCCACGCTACGCCCGCCCGGCCATGACCGCCCTGTGGGAGCCCGCCAACAAGTTCCGCATCTGGTTCCTGATCGAGGCCCACGCCTGCGACGCGCTGGCGGCGCAGGGGGTGATCCCGGCGGACGCCGCCGCGGCGATGTGGACCCACGGCGACAAGCCCTACACCCCGGAGAGGATCGCCCGCATCGACGCCATCGAGGCCGAGGTCAAGCATGACGTCATCGCCTTCCTGACCGAGCTGGCCGAGCATGTGGGGGCGCCGGCGCGGTACGTGCACCAGGGGATGACCTCGTCCGACGTGCTCGACACCTGCCTGGCGGTGCAGCTCACCCAGGCCGCCGACCTGCTGCTGGAGGACCTGGAGGCGGTGCTGGCGGCGCTGAAACGGCGCGCCCTGGAACACCGCCTGACCGTGACCATGGGGCGCAGCCACGGCATCCACGCCGAACCGGTGACCCTGGGCCTCAAGTTCGCCAGCTTCTACGCCGAGTTCGAGCGCGCCCGCGACCGCCTGATGGCGGCCCGCGCCGACGTCGCGACCTGCGCCATCTCCGGCGCCGTCGGTACCTTCGCCAACATCGACCCGGCGGTGGAGGTGCATGTGGCGCGCAAGCTGGGCCTGTCCCCGGAGCCGGTGTCCACCCAGGTGATCCCGCGCGACCGCCACGCCCAGTTCTTCGCCGTGCTGGGGGTCGTCGCCAGTTCGATGGAGCGGCTGGCCACCGAGATCCGCCACCTGCAACGCACCGAGGTGCGCGAGGCCGAGGAGTACTTCAGCCCCGGCCAGAAGGGCAGCTCGGCCATGCCGCACAAGCGCAACCCGGTGCTGACCGAGAACCTGACCGGCCTGGCCCGCGTCGTGCGCGGCTACGTCACGCCGGCGCTGGAGAACGTGGCGCTGTGGCACGAGCGCGACATCTCCCACTCGTCGGTCGAGCGCGTCATCGGCCCGGACGCCACCATCACGCTGGACTTCGCCCTCGCCCGGCTGGCGGGTGTCGTCGACAAGCTGGTGGTGCACGAGGACGCCATGACCGCCAACGTGGAGAAGATGGGCGGCCTGGTGTTCTCCCAGAGGGTGCTGCTGGCGCTGACCCAGGCCGGTGTCAGCCGCGAGGACGCCTACCGCCTGGTGCAGCGCAACGCCATGAAGGTGTGGGACGGCGAGGGCGACCTGTTGACCCTGCTCGGTCGCGACGCCGAGGTGACCGCGGCGCTGGACGAGGCCACGCTGGCCGAGCTGTTCAACCTGGACCACCACACCAAGCACGTGGACACCATCTTCCGGCGGGTGTTCGGCGCCACGACAGAATAGAGCCGATTCACGTTCGAAATCGGACCGCACCTCCGGTTCCGTTTTCGAACAATCGGCTCTACATTATTGATTTTAGAGCAGATTCACGCGCCAAAACGGGACCGCGGCGCGAGTCCATTTTGGCGCGACCTGCCCTAACCGTGGCGGCCGGACCGTCAGCCGTCCAGCAGGTGGCCCTGCCCGACCGGGCACCCGGCGGCCACCAGGAACGCACGCTGGTCCTCGGTCTCGATCCCCTCGGCGATCACCTGGAGGCCGAGCGTGCGGGCCAGGGTGATGATCGAGCGCGAGATGGCGGCCGCCGTCGGGTCGCCCGGCAGGCCGTCCACCAGGGTGCGGTCGATCTTGAGGATGTCCGCGCGACACCGGTGCAGAGCCGACAGCGACGCGGCGCCGATGCCGAAGTCATCGACCGCGATCCGCACGCCCAGCGCCCGCAGCGCGGCAACGGCCGTGCGCGCCTCCTCGGGCCGGTTGACCAGCACCGATTCGGTGATCTCCAGGACGAGGCGATGCGGCGAGACGCCGGTCTCGCGCAGGGTGCGCTCGACCAGATCCGCCAGGCCCGGCCGCTCGATGTGGCGCGCACAGATGTTGACCGACAGGCGAGTGATGGGGGCCGGCGGGGCCGTCTCGCCGCCGCGCCCGGCCAGGGCGGCGCAAGCGGTGCGCAGCACCCAGGCGTCCAGTTCGACGTACAGGCCACCCCGGTAGGCCTGGTGGATGAACGACCCGGCCGGCAGCAGGCCGCGTGTGGGATGCCGCCAGCGCACCAGCGCCTCGTAGCCGATGACGCCGCCGCCGCCGAGATCGACCTGGGGCTGATAGACCAGGAACAATTGCCCGGTGCGCAGGGCCTGGCGGAACGCCTGGCCCAGGTCGACGAGGGTTTCCGTCTCCGCGTGGCGACCGCGGTCGAGGAAGGTGGCGCTGTGTCCGCCCGCGCTCTTGGCCTGGTACATGGCGGCGTCGGCGGCGCGGACCAGGTCCTCGACGGTCTCGCCGTCGTCCGGGAACATGGCGATCCCGATGCTGGTTCCGGAGAACACGGTGGCGGTGCCGATGCGGAATGGATGCGCGAACCGCGCCAGGATGCGATGGGCGAGCTCGCGGGCCTGTTCGACGGTCTCCAGATCCTGCAACGCGATGACGAACTCGTCGCCGCCGAACCGGGCGATGGTGTCCGACTCGCGCACCAGCCCGTGAAGCTCGTGCGCCACCGCCCGGAGCAGCACGTCGCCGGCGGCATGGCCGCGCGTGTCGTTGATGAGCTTGAAGCCGTCCAGGTCCAGGAACAGGATGCCGACCCGCTGCCCGGTGCGGCGGGCGTAGCGCAGGATCTGCTCGGCCCGGTCCTCGAACAGGCGCCGGTTCGGCAAACCGGTGACGGTGTCGAAATAGGCGAGCTGGGCCACCCGCTCCTGCATGCGCCGGAAGGCACCGACCAGCGCCCCCAGCTCGTCGCGGCGCTCCAGGTCGAGCGCGGCGCTCAGGTTACCGCTCTCGGCGATGTCCCGCATGTGGGCCGACAGTCGCGCCAGCGGGCGCAGAACCATGTACTCCAGACTCGTCAGGATCAGCACGATCAGTGCGGCGCCCGCGATCGCAGTGGTCAGCGCCGCCGTGTAGAGCACGGCCTGGCCCTGCGCCCAGATGGTGGTGACGATCCGGGTGCCGAGCACCAGAAGCGGCTCCCCGAATAGATCGTTCAGGGCCACATAGGCTCCCAGAGCGGCGCGGTCCGCCGGGATCGACGCGATGGCCGGCTGTCCCGGGGTCTCCAGCGCCGCGCGCGCCCCGGGCGGCAACGCCGGATCCATGGCGGACCACGTTCGGATCGTCAGCCCCAGCATGTCGCCGTACTGGGCGAGCACGTCGCCGGAGACCAGGCGGCCCATCAGGAACAGACCGCGCGACGGTCCGCCCTCCCGGCTGGTCAGCACCGGCTGGGCGGCCACCAGCATTGGCCCCCGGGCGGTGCCGATCAGACCGGTTACCCCCGTGGTGCCGTCCTGCGACAGGGCCATCAGTCGTGGCAGGTCAGGGCCGTCCTGCTCCAGGATCGCCTCGACCGCAAGCCCGGGGCGGTCGGGCAGACGCTGGCCCGCCCAGGCGATCCGCCCGTCCGTGTCCACGATGAGCATCATGGTGAGCCGCAGGCTCTCCAGCGTGCCCTCGATCAGGTTGGTCGAAACATAGTCGGGGTCGCGCGTAACCATGAAGTCATAGGTGTCGTCCCACTGGGCCCAGTCCGCCGTGAGGCCTTCAAGCGCCGCCAGCTCGGTCGTCACCGTCTTGGCCATGCGGGTCGCATGGGATTCGGCCCGGGCGGTTTCCAGGTCCGCGAACTCGGGACCGACGAGCCGCAGGAGCACCAGTTCCGCCAGGCCCACCAGCGCGATCAGGAGCAGCGCCGAGACCACAAGTACCTTGGTCCGCACCGACCAGCCCGACACCCGACCGGCGCCCTCGGCCAGATCCGCCGATGCCGCCGCCCCGGGACCGGCCGATCGTCCCTCCGGAACCCGACGCATCGGCCACCAGGATCTGGGCCACCAGAATTTGGAGAGAAAGGCCAAGAACTACCCGTCCCGCCCCACGTCGCCGCAAGGCACCCCGAAAAGCTCCCCCGTAATTACAATACTTTGAAGGACGGGGCCTGAGGAACAGAAAGTTTGGGCGAAAGACACAGACGCGTTTCGCCCCGCCCACCCCGGGAGTCGGGATACCTATTCTGGCGATGCGCTCTACCTTCGCGCGGCGTCGGCACGCATTGCGGCCGAAGCTTCGGTTCTGGGGCCACCTTGGATCGCGCTGCGTCCACGCCCGAGCCGACCCCTCCTCGTGGCATCGCCGGACCCCGGGGGGACGCCGGCCGGGCCATCGCGCCAGATTGTCAGGCGGGCCCCGGTCGTGCGCGGTGCGCAGCGCCGACGCCGTCCAGGGCGATAGACAGCCGTCCCGGGAGTCGCGGACACGGCCCGGGTGCCGTCACGCTTCCACCCGCATCATCGTCGCCTGCATCTGCGCGACCGCCTTCGCCTGCCCGCCCCGCAGCGCCGACACCGTCGCCTGGACCACCACGATGGTCTTGCCGGCGCGGATCACCTGGCCGCGCGCCTCGAAAGACTCTCCCACGGCCGGGGCCAGCAGATTGTGCTTGAACTCGATGCTGAGCACCCGGCTGTCCGGCGGCATGGTGGTATAGGCGGCATAGCCGGCCGCACTGTCGGCCAGCGACGCCGTCACCCCGGCATGCAGAAAGCCGTCCTGCTGCGTCAGGTCGGCGCGGAACGGCAGTGCCAGCGTGACCGTTCCGGGCGCCACCTCGACGATCCGCACCCCCAGCGTCCGCATGAACGCCTGCTGGGCGAAACTGTCATGGACGCGCTGGACATAGTCCGGGCTTCCGGGCGAGAAGGTGGGGGGCGGTGCGGCATCCATCATGGGGCGTATCCTGATCGCGGGCTGAGTATACGGCAGCGTATGGAGACCGGCCCGCCGCGTCAAGCGGCCCCACCCTCGCCCTCCCCATCCCCTGAATCGACCCGGGAGATTCCCCCTGCGCGAGGCCAAGACACACCGGGAAGCCTGGCTGGACACCGCCTTCGCCATGCTCGCCGAGGGCGGCGTGGACCACGTCCGCATCGAGCCGCTGGCCCGTCGCCTGCGGGTCACCAAGGGCGGATTCTACTGGCATTTCAAGGACCGCGCCGAACTGCTGGCGGCCCTGCTGACGCACTGGCGCGACGGGCGCATGGCCGTGATCGCGCGCCACGTCACGCCCGAGGCGGACGAGGACGCCGAGGCCGTGCTGCGGCGGCTGCTGGGGCGCTACCTCGACCACCCGAACCCGCGCGGGGCGGCGATCGAGATGGCGGTGCGCGACTGGGCGCGCCACGATCCCGGTGCCGCGGCGGCGGTGGCGGAGGTCGACCGCGCCCGTCTGGCCCATGTGGTGCCCCTGTTCGAGTCCCTGGGCGCCGGGCCGTGCGAGGCCGAGGCGCGGGCGCGCCTGTTCTATGCCTATGTGTTCGGTCAGAACCTGCTGTCGCCCACCAGCGATGCCGCCGAGGCCGCGCGCCAACAGGACCGCATCGCCGCCATCCTGATCGGACGCGACGCCGCGTAGCCGGACCGCATGGTTCCCAACCCGGTCCGATCGCCCTATCATTGCGACCGCTCGCCCCCGGCCGTCATCGCACACGGAGGACCCTGCATGGCCGCGCCCCGCCCCTCGCGTGCCCGCCGCGCCGGCCGCGCCGGCCGCGCCGTCGCCGTCGTCACCGCCCTCGCCACGCTCATGCTGGCCCAGGCTGCCAGCGCCGCCACGCTGCGTATCGCGTGCAGCGCGCTGGGCCAGGAGCGGGTCCTGTGCGAGCAGGGCGCCCGGGCCTGGGCCGCCGAGACCGGCCACACCGTCGATCTGGTCGCCATCCCCAACTCGGCCACCGAGCGCCTGGGGCTGTACCAGCAGCTCCTCTCGGCCGGCGCCGGCGACATCGACGTGTTGCAGATCGACGTGGTCTGGCCCGGCCTGCTGGCCGAGCACCTGGTGGACCTGGGGCCGGTGCTGGGCGGCCAGGCCGGCGACCACCTGGGCGCGCTGGTGGCCAACAACACGGTCGACGGCCGCCTGGTCGCCATGCCGTGGTTCATCGACATGGGCCTACTGTACTACCGCGCCGACCTGCTCGACGCCCATGGCCTCGACGTGCCCGAGACCTGGGCCGAGCTGACCGAGACAGCCCGGGCGATCCAGGAGGCCGAGCGCGCGGCCGGCAACAGCGACCTGTGGGGCTTCGTCTGGCAGGGGCGCGCCTACGAGGGCCTGACCTGCAACGCCCTGGAATGGATCGCCAGCCACGGCGGCGGCACCGTCGTGGCCCCCGACGGCGCCATCACCGTCGACACCCCCCAGGCCGCCGCCGCGCTGGACCGCGCCGCCGGCTGGGTTGGCACCATCTCGCCGCCCGGCGTGCTGAACTACGCCGAGGAGGAGGCGCGCGGCCTGTTCCAGGCCGGCAACGCGGCGTTCATGCGCAACTGGCCCTACGCCTGGGCGCTGGCCCAGGGCGACGACAGCCCGGTCAGGGGCAAGGTGGGCGTCGTGCCGCTGCCCGCCGGCCCCGCGGCGCCGGACGACCAGCCGGCGGCCACGTTGGGCGGCGCCCAGTTGGCGGTGTCGCGCTACTCGGCCCACGTCAACGAGGCCATCGACCTGGTGCGCCATCTGACCTCGGCCGAAGAGCAGACCCGGCGCGCCGTGCAAGGCTCGTTCAACCCGTCGCGCCCGGCCCTGTACACGGCGCCGGAGGTTCTGTCCGCCGTGCCGATCCTGGTCGACATGCGCCCGGCCCTCGACTACGCCGTGGCGCGGCCCTCGACCGTGACCGGCACGCGCTACAACCAGGTCAGCACGGCCATCTTCACCGGCGTGCACCGGGTGTTGAGCGGACAGGCCGACGGCGCCGCCGGGGTGGCGGCCATCGCCGCCCGCGTGCAGCGGATCAAGCGCGGCGGCTGGTGAGCGGGCGCGCCGCCGGTCCGTTGGCCCGCGCGCGGGCGCGCGCGGCCTGGGGGCTGATCGCGCCCATGGCGCTGGTGCTGCTGGCGGTGGCGGCGTGGCCGCTGGGGCGCACCGTATGGCTGGGGTTCACCGATGCCAGCCTCGCCGGCGGGGGCGATGCGGCGTTCGTCGGCTGGGAGAACTACTACGCCGTCTTCGACGGGCAGGCGTTCGGCGTGCTGGCCGATCCGCAGTGGTGGCGCGCGGTCGCCAACACGCTGGTGTTCACCGCCGCTTCGGTGAGCCTGGAGACGGTGCTGGGGGTGCTGGTCGCCCTGGTGCTGCACCGGCGGTTCCCGGGCCGGGCCTGGGTGCGGGCCGCCGTGCTGGTGCCCTGGGCCATCCCCACCGTGGTGTCGGCCAAGATGTGGGCGTGGATGCTCAACGATCAGGTCGGCGTGGTGAACGCCGCGCTGCTGGGCCTGGGCCTGATCGACGCCCCCCTGGCCTGGACCGCCGACCCGCTGCTGTCGATGATCGCGGTCATCGGCGTCGACGTCTGGAAGACGACGCCGTTCATGGCCCTGCTGGTGCTGGCGGCGCTGGAGATGCTGCCGCGCGACATCTACGAGGCCGCGCGGGTGGACGGCATCCACCCGGTCCGGGTGTTCTTCCGGGTGACCCTGCCGCTGATCGCGCCGGCGCTGGTGGTGGCGGTGGTGTTCCGCACCCTGGATGCCCTGCGCGTGTTCGATCTGGTCTATGTGCTGACGGCCAACAGCCCGGCGACCATGACCATGTCGGTCTATGCCCGGCGCGAGCTGATCGACTTCCAGGCCGCCGGCACCGGCTCGGCGGCGGCGACGCTGGTGGTGTTCATCATCGCGCTGATCGCGGCCATGATCCTGACCGCGGCGCGCCTGCGCGGGCGGGAGGGGGCGGTATGATCGCCCAGGCCTTGATCGCCCGCCTCGGGTTCGCGCTGGCGGTGGTCCTGATCGTGGCGGTCTCCATCGGCCCGCTGGGCTATGCCCTGGTCACCAGCCTGGAGACCGGCAGCGCGCTGGTCTCGCCCGGGGTGTGGCCCGAGGCGCCGACGCTGGCGAACTACACCGCCGTGTTCGCAGAACAGCCGTTCGCCCGCAACATCCTGAACTCGGTCCTGGTGGCCGGCGGTGTGGTGGCGCTGTCGCTGTCGCTGGCGGTCACGGCCGCGTTCGCGCTGGCGCGGGTGGCGTTTCGCGGCCGCGGGCTGCTGCTGGGCACCATCCTGTGCGTCGCCATGTTCCCGCAGGTGGCGGTTCTGTCGGGCATGTTCCTGCTGATCCGCTCGCTCGGCCTGTACAACAGCCTGGCCGGGCTGGGGCTGAGCTATCTCATGCTGACCTTGCCGTTCACGGTGTGGATGCTGACCACCTTCCTGCGTCAGATCCCGAAGGAGCTGGAAGAGGCCGCGATCATGGACGGCGCCGGGCCGCTCACCGTCATCGGCCGGGTGTTCCTGCCGCTGCTGTGGCCGGCGCTGGTCAGCACCGGGCTGCTGGCCTTCATCGTGGCCTGGAACGAGTTCCTGTTCGCGCTGACCTTCACGCTGACGGCGGAGACCCGCACGGTGCCGGTGGCGATCGCGCTGATCTCCGGCGCCAGCGCGTTCGAGCTGCCGTGGGGGCGCATCATGGCGGCGTCGGTGGTGGTGACGCTGCCGATGGTGGCGCTGGTGCTGGTGTTCCAGCGCTGGATCGTCTCCGGCCTGACCGCCGGCGCGGTCAAGGGATAGGGGGCGGCATGGCAGGGGTCGCGGTCGAGGGACTGGTCAAGCGGTTCGGCGCGGTGACGGCGCTCGACGGGGTGTCGCTGACGGTGCCGGACGGGGCCTATGCGGTGGTGGTCGGGCGGTCGGGCTGCGGCAAGTCCACGCTGCTGCGCCTGCTGGCCGGTCTGGAGGACGCCGACGCCGGGACGATCCGCCTCGGCGGGCGCGACGTCACCGGGTTGCCGCCCAGGACGCGCGACGTGGCGATGGTGTTCCAGTCCTACGCGCTCTATCCGCACATGACGGTGTTCGACAACATGGCCTTCGGCCTGCGCCTGCGCGACGGCCGCAAGGGCAGGGCGGCCATCGCCGCGCGGGTGCAGGAGGCGGCGCGCATGCTGCACCTGGAGGACCTGCTGGACCGCCGCCCGGCCGCGCTGTCCGGGGGGCAGCGCCAGCGCGTCGCCATCGGCCGCGCGGTGGTGCGCGACCCGGCGGTGCTGCTGCTGGACGAGCCGCTGTCCAACCTGGATGCCGGCCTGCGTCTGGCGGTGCGGCGCGAGCTGGCGGCGCTGCACCGGCGTTTGGGAACCACCATGGTGCACGTCACCCACGACCAGACGGAGGCCATGACCCTGGCCGATGTCATGGTGCTGATGGAGGCCGGGCGGATCGTCCAGGCCGGGCCGCCGCTGGACCTGTATGCGCGGCCCGACACCCCCTTCGTCGCCCGGTTCCTGGGCACGCCGCCGATGAACCTGCTGCCGGCGACGGTGGCAGAGGGCGGGGTCGTGCTGCCCGGTGGCGGGACGCTGGCGCGGGCGGCGGGCGTGGCGGCGGGCGCGGCCGTGCTGGCGGGGGTGCGGCCGGAGGCCCTGACCCCCTGTGCACCGGCGGACGGACTGCTGGCCGGCCGCCTCCTGCTGGTCGAGCACCTGGGCGAGTCGGTGCTGTGGCATGTCGAGGTGGGCACGGAGGAGCCGGTGGTGGCGCGCCTCGCCCCCGCTGCGGCGGGGGCCGTGGGCGAGACCATCGGGCTGACCTGGGAGCCGGCGGCCACCAATCTGTTCGCCGACGGCCGGCGGCTGCCTTGATCCGTGCCGCCGGCGACATGATATGCGCTCTCAGTCGCAACAGCCCGCCAGGGGAGCGCCCGCCATGCTGACCGGCAAGGAATACCTGTTCATCGAACTCGGGGCCTACGCCCTGCTGGCCGTCTATGCCATCTACCGGCATCGCAAGCTGGTGCAGGAGGTCACGGGCCGCGCTCCGGCCCCGGCGGAGGCCCCGGTCTCCGACAGCACCAAGCCGTCATAGCGGGCGCTCGGAAGGGCGCATCGGCCGTCCTCAGTCGGCGGCCGGCGCCTGGTCGGTGACCGTGCGCCGGCGCAGCATGGCGCGGATCTCGCCGACGCGCGCGGCGCCGGTGAGCTGGGCCGCCCCGCCGTAGACGGCCATCCCGCCCACCACCAGCGCCGCCAGCGCGCCGATGCGGGCCGCGTCGCCCGCCGCCAGCGGGTCGGCCAGCGCCCAGGCGCCGGCCCACAGGCCGCCGCCCATGACCGCCGTGGCCACCGCGATGCGCGGCAGCCGCGCCCGGAAGCGGTCGTCCAGACCGAGCTGGCCGCGCCGGTGCAGGATCACCGCCAGCGCCACCGCGTTGCCCCAGTTGGCCAGCGCGGCGGCCAGGGCGATGCCCACGTGACCCCACACCTGCATCAGGATCAGGTTCAGGATCACGTTGGCCGCCATCGCCGCCGCCGCCACCCGCACCGGGGTGGCGGTGTCCTCGCGGGCGAAAAACACCTGCGCCAGGATCTTGACCAGCACATAGGACGGCAGTCCGCTGGCGAAGGCGACCAACGCCGCCGCCGTCGCCGCCGTGTCGGCGGCGGTGAAGGCGCCGCGCTCGAACAGCGTGCCGATGATCGGCCCGGGGATCACCATCAAGGCCGCCGCCGCCGGCAGGGTCAACAGCAGGGCCACCTCCAGCGCCCGGTTCTGGTCGTGGCGGGCGGCATCCCACTGTCCCGCCTTGAGGCGGCGCGACAGCAGCGGCAGCAGCGCCGTGCTGACCGCCACCCCCACGACGCCCAGCGGCAACTGGGTGACCCGGTCGGCGTAGTACAGCCACGAGACCGCACCGTCCGAGACCAGGGAGGCCAGGATGGTGCCGACCAGAAGATTGATCTGGTACAGGCTGCCGCCCAGCACGACGGGCACGATGCGCCGCCCCAGCAGGCGCACGCGCGGGGTCAGGCGCGGCCGGATCGGCGGGATCGACATGCCCGCCCGCCGGCAGTGCCACACCAGCCACGCGAACTGGATCACCCCGGCGGCGAACACCCCCCAGGCCAGGGCATGGCCCGGCGTCTCCATCAGTGGGGTGAACCCCACCAGGGCGGCAATCAGGGTCAGGTTGAGCAGGATGGGCGCCGCCGCCGGTGCCGCGAAGTAGCCCAGCGAGTTCAGGACCCCGGATTGCAGCGACACCAGGGAGATGAACAGCAGGTACGGGAAGGCGATGCGGGTCAGCTCGGTCGCCAGCTCCATCTTGCCGGGCACGGCGTCGAAGCCCGGCGCGATGACGTACATGGCGACCGGCATCAGCACTTCGATCAGCGCCGTGAAGGCCAGCAGGATCAGCGCCAGCACGCTGAACGCCCGCCGCGCGAACTGGCGCGCCTGGTCGCGGCCCTCGGTCTCCAGCAGGCCGGCGAAGATCGGCACGAAGGCGGCCTGGAAGGCGCCCTCGGCGAACAGTCGCCGGAACAGGTTGGGGAAGCGGAAGGCGACGAAGAAGGCATCCGAGACGGTGCCGGCGCCCAGCATCCCGGCGACCAGGATGTCGCGGGCGAAGCCGGTGACGCGGCTCAGAAGGGTGTAGCCGCCAACCGTGGCGATGGAGCGAAGCAGGGCCATGGCGCGCTGCATAGCTCATCCCGGGCGGACGCGGAAGAGGGCGCGCGGCTACCCCCGCACCCCGCCCAGCGCCGGCTCGGGCGGCGGGTCGGTCATCGCCCGGGTGATGGCCGCGCGCACGTCGTCGACCGCCAGCGCATCGAGGCGGTCACGGCGCAGGCAGACCACCGCCGGCCCGCGCGGCCGGTGCTTGTCCGGGGTCGAGGCCGCCGAGAACAGCGCCACCGTGGGGCACCCGGCCAGCGCGATCATGTGCAGCGGGCCGGTGTCGTTGCCCACCGCCAGCGCGGCGCGCCGGCCCAGGGCGGGAATGTCGAGCAGCGTGGTCCGGTCCACCAGTGCCACCGCCCCGGGACAGGCGGCGCGGATGGCGTCGATGACGGCGGCTTCGGCGGCAGTCCCCAGCAACACCGGCGTCAGCCCCTCCGCCGCCAGCCCCCGCGCCAGCGCGGCGAAGCGGTCCGCCGGCCAGCGCTTTTCGGGCCGGTGGGCGGAGCCGCCGGGCACCAGCAGGGCAAACCGGGCCGGCAGGCCGAAGCGGTCCACCTCCGCCGCCTGCGGTCCGCTCCAGGCGAACGACAGATCCGGGAAGCACGTCTCGGGAATGCCGGCGAGGGCCAGTTGCTGGGCCTGGCGCTCGATCGTATGCAGCCGGGTGCGCTCCGGCGTGGCATGGCGGAAGGCGCAGCCGGAGGCGATGCCGCTCCACGGCGGCGCCGCGCCCAGCCCCCGCAGGGCGCGGAAGTATCCGGACGAGCGGTCCGAGGTCTGGAGGTCGTAGACGCGTTCGAACCGCTGGGCGCGCAGCCACCGGATCAGGCCGACCCAGGCCAGGGGCCGCCCGGCGCCGCCCCGGGGGTCGAGGTGGACGGCGTCGAACAGCCCGCTGGCCCGCAGCAGGGGTGCGAACGGCCGCGTGGTCAGGACCGTCAGATGGGCGTCCGGGTGGTGGCGGCGGATGGTCGCCATCGGCCCCAGGGCCAGGACGACGTCACCGAGCGCGGACAGCTTGATGACCAGGAGGCGCGGGCGCGCGGACTCGGGGGGCATGACCATGCGACTGTCGGGGCGGCGGGCGATCGGGTGGCGGGGGTGCGACGACGGGTCTCGCGGATCGGCCGGGTCCGGGGTCTGACCCCGCCCCGGCCGGCTCATGGCTCTCTCAAGGGTACCCGCCGCGCCGGGTCGCCGTCACCCGCACGCCGGGGGCCGGCCGCTCGGAGACGACCTCGCGGCGGAAGCGGACCAGCTTGGCCGGGCGGCCGCCGGTGCCGGTCTCCACCTGCCCGGTTTCTTCGACCAGGCCCTGCTGGGCGACCACGCGGCGGAAGTTCTGCTTGTGCAGGTGCACGCCGGAGATCGCCTCGGCGGTGCGTTGCAGGCGCAACAGCGTGAAGGTCTCGGGCAGCAACTCGAACAGCACCGGGCGGTACTTGATCTTGCCGCGCAGGCGGCTGATGGCGGTGGCGAGCATGCGGCGATGGTCCAGCACCAGGGGCCGCCCCCCGCCCGCTGCCACGTCCGACGGCGGGGTCCGTGCGCCATCCCACCAGGCTTCCGGCACCAGGGCCGCCTCGTACAGCAACTCGTAGCGTTCCAGCGCCCGCTCGCCATCCCACCCGCCTGTCTCATCCCCGAAGGTCAGACGGACCCGCTCGTCCCGCGCCATCCGCATCGGGTCGGGCGCGGCCGCCACCCAGGCGTCGAGTCCAGCGGCGAGGCGGGCGCGCCATGGTCCCGGGCCGTCGCGCGCATCCTCCCAGGGAAAGGCGTCGTACCACGGCATCCAGGCGGTGCGCCCGTCCGGCGCCGGCGCCCGCCCTGCCCCGGCCACCAGCGCCAGATAGGCGATCGACAGCCGCCGGCCAGGGTCGTCCGCGCCGCCCCCCTCGTCGGGCGGGCGCGGTCGGTCGCCGAAGGTATAAAGCTGCTCGACGTAGCCCAGATGAAGGCCGGTCTGGCGTTCCACCCAGCTCCGCAACCCGGCTTGCAGGGTGCCGTGTTCCGCCTGCAACGGTCCCGCCGGCAGGGCCGCGCACCCGCCCTCCGGCGGACGCCGCACCAGCACCACCGGCCTCTCATCCGCGACCGCGATCACGACCGCGGTCAACTCGACCGTCACGGCGCTGGTCGCGGGCACGGCCGTCACGGGCTCCCGCTCCCCCATGACCGGTCCGTCAGCCGGCGGTCTTCGCCTGCGGCTTCGGCTTGGGCAGGTCGAGCTTGATGTGCAGTTCCTTGAGCTGCTTCTCGGTCACCGCGCCGGGCGCCTGCATCAGCAGGTCCTGGGCCTGGCCGTTCATCGGGAACAGGATGACCTCGCGGATGTTGGGCTCGTCGGCCAGCAGCATGACGATACGGTCGATGCCCGGGGCAGCGCCGCCGTGCGGCGGGGCGCCGTAGCGGAAGGCGTTCAGCATGCCGCCGAAGTGGCCTTCCACATGCTCGCGCGAATAGCCGGCGATCTCGAACGCCTTGATCATGATGTCCGGGCGATGGTTCCGGATCGCCCCCGAGGACAGCTCGACGCCGTTGCAGACGATATCGTACTGGAACGCCTTGATGGTCAGCGGATCCTGCGTCTCCAGCGCCTCCAGGCCGCCCTGGGGCATGGAGAACGGGTTGTGGCTGAACTCGACCTTACCGGTGTCCTCGTCGAGTTCGTACAGCGGGAAGTCGACGGTCCAGCAGAACTTGAAGACGCCGGTCTCCAGCATCTCCAGCTCGTGGCACACCTTGGTGCGCACCAGGCCGGCGAACTTGGCCGCCGCCAGCGGCTTGTCGCAGGCGAAGAACACGGCGTCGCCGGCCTTGAGGTCCATCTGGACCCGGAGGGCCTCGACCCGATCGGCCTCCAGGTTCTTGGCGATCGGTCCCTTCGGCCCCTCGGCGCCGAAAATGATATAGCCCAGGCCGCCGGCGCCAGTGTCGCGCGCCCAGTCGTTCAGCTTGTCGTACCAGCCGCGCGGGCGGTCCGCCGCACCGGGCGCGGGGATGGCGCGCACGACGGCGCCCTTGCCGTCGATCAGCTTGGCGAACAGGCCGAACCCGCCGCCGCGGAACTGATCGGTAACGTCCTGGATGATCAGCGGGTTGCGCAGGTCCGGCTTGTCGGTGCCGTACTTGAGCATGGACTCGTCATAGGGGATGCGCGGGAACGGCGGCTTAGTGACCGTGCGGCCGTCGGCGAACTCCTCGAACACCCCGGCCAGCACGGGCTCGATGGCGTCGAAGACATCGTCCTGGGTGACGAAGCTCATTTCGAAATCGAGCTGGTAGAACTCGCCGGGGGAGCGGTCGGCGCGGCTGTCCTCGTCGCGGAAGCATGGCGCGATCTGGAAATAGCGGTCGAAGCCGGCCACCATGAGAAGCTGCTTGAACTGCTGCGGCGCCTGCGGCAGCGCGTAGAACTGCCCCGGATGCAACCGCGAGGGCACCAGGAAGTCGCGCGCTCCCTCCGGGCTCGACGCCGTCAGGATCGGCGTCTGGTACTCCAGGAAGCCCTGATCGGTCATGCGCCGGCGGATCGACTGGATCACCTGGGCGCGCAGCACGATGTTGCGGTGCATCTGCTCGCGGCGCAGATCCAGAAAGCGGTAGGTCAGGCGCAGATCCTCGGGATACTCCTGCTCACCCGCCACCTGCAGGGGCAGGACGTCGGCGGTGGACAGGACGTCCACGGCGTCCACGCCGACCTCGATCTCGCCGGTGGGCAGGCGCGGGTTGACGGTCTCGTCGCTGCGGGCGATGACCCGGCCGGTGACCGTCACCACGCTTTCGACGCGCACCGCCTCCAGGGCCGGAAACACCGGCGACGAGACGTCCAGCACGCACTGGGTCAGGCCGTGGTGGTCGCGCAGGTCGACGAACAGCAGGTTGCCGTGGTCGCGCTTGCGATGAATCCAGCCCGAGAGTCGGACGGTCTGGCCCACGTCCGAACGGCGCAGCGCGCCGCAGGTGTGCGTGCGATAGGCATGCATGACGGATGGAGTCCCCTGACAGGCGAAAGCGGACGCGGCCCGGGGGGCGGCGTCGGCGTTGGTCGGGGGGGAACCCACACCGAACCACGCGCTTTGTCAAGGCGGTGGCCATCCGGCCGCCCGGTGCCGGCCTCCGTCCGATGCAGGTTCGGGGTTCCCGCACCGGCGCCCGCGCCTTACATCGGGTGGGAACCGATCCCATGCCATGGCCACGCGGACCCGATCCATCATGACCACGACCCTGGACGAGTTGACCGAGACGTTCGAGTTGTTGGACGACTGGGAAGACCGCTACCGCTACATCATCGACCTGGGGCGCACCCTGGAGCCACTGCCCGAGGCGGACATGATCGACGCCAACCGGGTGCGCGGGTGCCTCAGTCAGGTGTGGCTGACCGTGCGCCCGACCGATGAGTCGGCCGCGCGGCTGCACTTCTGCGCCGATTCGGACGCCCACATCGTCAAGGGCCTGATCGCGATCCTGCTGATCCTGTTCAACGATCGCACGCCCGAGGAGATCCTCGCCACCGACGCCGAGGCGGAGATGCAGCGGCTGGGGCTGGACCAGCACATCAGTCCCAACCGCCGCAACGGCGTGACCGCCATGATCGAGCGCATCAAGGCCGAGGCGGCGCGCGCCAAGGCCGCCTGACGACCGGCGCGGCCTCGCGCCCTCCGCATGACACACCCGTTCCAAAGATGGATTGCCCCGCGCCCTCTGATCCGCCATCAGGCTTGACGCTGCAATGCGAAAGGTGGATATATGGGGCGGCATTTGTTACACTTTCGATCGTCCGTGCGGTCCACCCGCATTATCGTGTCGACGCAGAGTCGGCGGTTTCAGCAGGAAAGGACGCCAAGGGAATGCCCCCTGACGAGCCCGCGATGGACAAGGTAGCGACCATCCGCGTCTTGCTGGCCGACGACCACGCTCTGCTGCGGGACGGCATCCGCCCCTTCCTGACCGACCTGGCCGACCATGTCGACATCATGGAGGCGGTCGACTTCGACAGTGCCCTCGGCATGGCGTCCGAGCATTCGCCGGACCTGCTTCTGCTCGATCTCAAGATGCCGGGCATGGCGGGGGTCGAGACCGTCAGCGCCTTCCGCAAGGCCTGCCCCGAGGTCCCGGTGGTCATCATCACCGGACAGGTGGTCCGCGAGGACGTGTTGCGCGCCATGGAACTCGGCGCCTCCGGGTATCTGCCGAAGGCGATGAGCGGGGCCTCGTTCGTGCATGCCCTGCGCCTGATCCTGAGCGGTCAGCCCTATTTTTCCGCGCACCTGCTCGGCCCCGGCGGTGGCGACGGGGACGCGGCACCGGCCCAGCAGCCCACCGGGCGGTTCGCCGACCTGACCAACCGCGAGGTGCAGGTTCTGTCGCTGCTGGTGCGCGGCGAGTCGAACAAGGAAATCGGTCTGCACCTCGGCCTGACGGAGATCACCGTCAAGTCGCACATGCGCAGCATCTTCAAGAAGATTGGCGCGGCCAACCGCACCCAGGCCGTGGCCATGGCGATCCAGCAGGGCATCTCTGCCTGACCCTTGGCTGATGCTTGGCTGAGCCGGGACTGCTCCGGGGCTGCTCCGGGGCGGAGACGCTGGCAGCCCTCACGGACCAGCCGCCCTCACGGAAAAGCGCAGGCGAGACCGGTCACCTCAATCAGGCCCGGCCGGCCGGCCGTCACCGTGAACCGGTACTCGGCGCCGTCGACCACCATGGAATGGTGCAGCGGCAGGAGGCCGTCGACAACCGCCGTCTCGCCCCCCAGCCGGCTGAAGCGGACCTGGACCGGCTCGGCGGGGTCGAACCAGGCCTCCAGACGGCCCTGCTCGTCGGTGGCGATGACGCCCTCGGCCGTCACCGTGATGCGACGGTCCGCGAACGTGACCGCCTCGGCGGGCACCACCCCGCCCGGCAGGGTCACGGGCAGGGCGACGGGCAGTTGGCGGGTTTCCGGCGTCTCGGCGCACTGCGGCGCCGCCTCGGAGGCCTCGATGAGGAAGGCCAGCCGGTCCGCCGGCACCCCCTGATCCAGCATCCGCACCACCAGGTCGTGCAGCCGGCGCGCCGCACCGGACGGCACGTCACGCTCGTAGCGCGTCTCCATGTAGCGCAGGCGGGCGCGGGCCTCCTCCAGCTCCACCGACAGGCGCCCGCGGGCCGCCTCGGCCGCCGCCAGGGTCTGCCGCGCCTCCTGCAGGCGGCGCTCCTGCGCCGCGAGGCGGTCCCGCAGGTCCTGGCTCAACAGGCTGTAGCCGTACCACAGGCCGGCCGCCACGGCCGCCGCGGCCAGGAGCAGCGAAAGGAAGACAAGACCGGACGGTCCCGAACGCCGGCGCCGGCGTGGACGACCCAAGGGCATGACGCGCACCCATCACATGAGAGCCCGGACGGCCCGGGCCATTGCGAAGCGGCCCGATCTTGGCGTCCCGCCGCCGGGCCGTCAATCTGTGGGGGCCGCGGGCGCCCGTTCGGTCCGCCGGCGATCCGCGTCGGCCTTGCGCGCCGCCCGCAGCGCCACCCGCCGGCGCGAGATGCGCAGACTGATCCAGTAGCCGGTGGCTGCGGAGACCACGACCCACGGCAGCGACCCCACCAGGAGCGGCAGGCCCCAGCCGGCCACAATGTTGACGACGTAGGTCCGCACCGCCTCCCAGAACCCGATGTCGGCCGCGAAGGTGCTCGTCCACAGGGTGGCGAAGGCGTCGAATCCGGTCAGGTCATCCCAGTGCCCGAGCAGCACCTGCCCGGTCACGTAATAGCCGTAGTAGAATGGCAGGATGGTGACCGCATTGGTCACCCAGGTCCAGGCCAGGCCCAGAACCAGGCTGAAGTTCCAGGAAAACAAACGGCTGGCGACGATCCAGGTGAGCAGAACCAGCATCATCTGGATCCCGACCAGCGGCGTCATCGCCCACAGCAGGCCGATCATCACGCCGCGCGCGGTATGCTCCGGCGCATGCGGACTGCGCAGGACGGGGATCACCAAGCGGTAGCGCGCCATCCGCGCCCCTTGGCGCCACCACCCGTACGTCCGGCCGGCCCGAGTCCGATGCTCCGGCGCCGATAGCGGGGTGCCGTCCCGTTCCGGCCCAAAGGAATCACGCATGGTCGTCTGATCAGTCTGCCTACAGCGGCGGTGCGACCCCGTCAAACCGGCCGGCGACGGCCGCGCGGCATCGGCACCTCCTGGCCATATAGCATGTCCTCCGCCGCTGTGCACGGGGTCAAACTGCCCGCGTCCCGCCGGATGCACGGCTCCCATACGAGAAGGGGAGAGGCCGTGGCCTCTCCCCTCTCGCGGCGCGATCGGACGACCGCACCCAGCAGGCTTGCCCGCGCTTAGAAGCTGAGGGCGACGCCCATCAGACCGCCGGTGGTGTCGCGGTCGATGTTGCTGTTGTCCTTGTCGTTGGTCTCATGGAAGACCGACGCGGTCAGGTTGATGCCCGGGCCCAGGATGTACTTGCCGGCCACCTTGAAGTAGTCGGTGGTCTCATCGCCGCCGGCAACCCAGGAGTTGTCGGTGTGCGCGTAGTTGAAGTCGATCCCGTACGGGCCGTTCTCGTAGCCGGCGCCGACCTGGAACACGTGGGTGTCGTTGTCGTCGCCGTCGCGATCCCACACGCCGTAGGCGCCGCCCAACTCGAAGCCGGCGTAGGTCAGGGCCAGGGCGCCGCGGATCAGGTCACGATCCGGGGTGCTGACGCCGTGCTGGTACCAGTAGCTGACGTCGGCGTGGATGCCGATGCCGCTGAACTCGTTGTTGAAGGCGCCGCCGATGGCGAAGCCGTCCTTGTAGGCCGCACCGGTGTTGTTCCAGTCCTGGAAGCCGGTGACGTTCGCCTCGGCCAGGTCCGGCGCGTACGACGCGGCGACGCTGAAGCCGAAGAAGGACGGGGAGGTGTAGCCGACGCTGATGTCGTCCTGCGAGTAGTAGCTGTACATGCCGCCGGAATGGCCATCCGGGCTCGGCGTCCAGGTGTTGCCGTAGGCCTCGTCCCAGTCCTGGCCGCCCTGGCTGGTGCCGCCCCAGGTCTGGTTCATCACGACGTCCTGACGGGCGCCGAGCTGCAGGGCGCCGAAGCCGCCGGACATGGTGATGTAGGTCTCGTCGGCGTTCTGGGCGCCGCGGGCGTCAGCCTCCAGGCTGATCATGGCCCGCACGGTCAGGCCGTTGTCCAGCGTGGTCGAGCCGCTGAAGTACAGCTCGGTGTCGGTGGTCATGCCGGTCGACGCATAGGTCTCGCCGGCGTTGTCCTCGACGTCGGCCACGCCGAAGTAGACTTCCTGCTTGCCGCCGATGCTCAGCTTGATCTTGTCAGCGTGCGCGGTGCCCGCGAAGGCGGCCGCGGCGATCAGGGCCGTCGTGCCGAAAAGGACCTTCTTCATGACTTCTCCTCTCGTGAGACCTGAGTATTGTCGGCCCGGTGCCGACGGCACCGATGGACCGCCCACACCTGAGGACCGAAAACCTAGTTTCCCGCCGATCCCGCCGGGTTCGCTTTCGGATAAAGCCATGTACGAACCGCCGCCGTCAACGCACTGCTGCCGCGGAAGCACGCAATTGGACAGGGCGTGGCGCGGGCGCAACACACCCTGTCCGGGGTCCGTGGCGACCCGCCTCGGGCGGACCGCCACGGCCGGACACCGGTCGCTTTCCTCAGAAGCTGAGGGCCACGCCCATGATGCCGCCGGTGACCTCGCGGTCGTCGCCGGCATCGTCGTCATAGGTGGTGTGGAAGACCGAGGCGCTCAGATTCACGCCCGGGCCGAGGATGTACTTGCCAGCCACCTTGAAGTAGTCGGCCTCGACGTCGCCGGCGTTGTCGTCCGTCTCCGAACGCGCGTAGTTGACGTCGATGCCGTAGGGGCCGTTCTCATAGCCGGCGCCGACCAGCCAGGTGTCGACTTCGGTGTCGGTGTCTTCGTAGTCCCAGACGCCATAGGCGCCGCCCAGTTCGAAGCCGGCGTAGCTCAGGGCCACCGCACCGCGGACCAGATTGCGGTCGCTGACACCACGCGTGCCCTGCTGATCCCAGTAGCCGACGTCGGCATGAATGCCAATGCCGGTGAACTCGTTGTTGAAGGCCGCACCGACCGCAAAGGCATCCTTGTACGCGGCGTCCGTGTTGTTCCAGTCCTGGAAGCCGGTGGCATCGTTGGGCTCGGCCAGATCCGGCGCGTACGAGCCGGCGACACTGAAGCCGAAGAACGACGGCGAGGTGTAGCCGATGCTGAGGTCATCGACCGAGTAGTAGGTGGGCGCGAAGTGATCCTCGAAATCGGGGCTCCAGCCAAAGGCCTCATCCCAGTCCTGACCGCCCAGCTCGACGGCGGCCCAGCTCTGCCCCATGACGACGTCCTCGCGGGCGCCGAGCTGCACGGCGCCGAAGCCGCCGGACATCACGATGTAGGTCTCGTCCGCATTCTGGGCCCCGCGGGCATCCGCCTCCAGGCTGATGACCGCGCGCACCGTCAGGCCGTTGTCCAGGGTGGTATCGCCGGTGAAGTACAGCTCGGTATCGGTGGCCATCCCGGTGGACGCATAGGTCTCGCCGGCGTTGTCCTCGACGTCGGCCACGCCGAACCAGACCTCCTGCTTGCCGCCGATACTCAGCTTGATCCGCTCGGCGTGCGCGGTGCCGGCGAAGGCGGCGGCCGCGATCAAGGCGGTCGTCCCGAATAGGACCTTCTTCATGTCATATCCTCTCAAAAACCCAACACGATGGGAGTCCTGCACGGGCCTCTGGGGCGCGGGCGATCGGATCCGCGCGGGGACCCCACCACGGGCGCCGTCTAAACCCGCAGTACTCATACGGATAAGCTCATGAAGCCTCAGGTCGGGTCAACCAGACAGCGATCTATACGGATGCGAATGCAATCCGTTCGCGCCGAGTGTGATTTCGCCGCAACACCGCCCATCAACCAGGGGGAGAGGCACCCAGGGCACAACGACCGTCGCCGGCGCCCGGCCAGCGCCCACCGCCCACCGAGCGGGCCGGGCGAACCGCTGGAGGCTGCACTGAGAGCGGCCGACGGAAGGACGGACCTCTCCGTCGGCCGGCCGGCGCGACTCTGGCATCGCTCTGCGATGCCAGCTTGACCAGATGCTAGCTTGACCAGATGAGGCGGCCGGCGCGGCGAAGCCGCGTAGGGCCATGATCCTGACGAGTCAGGATCGAGGCCGGCCAGTACGAGGCCGCGAGATGAGACCCGTCGCGCCAGCCCGACGCCCCGGATCGCGGGGGGAGCGACCCGGCTCAGGCGGCGGCGCCGTCACCGAGCAGGTGGTGCACCAGCCGCACCCAGTAGCTGGCCCCGAGCGGGAGGATGGCGTCATTGAAGTCGTAGCCGGGGTTGTGCAGCCCGCACCCCGCCTGACCCGGTCCGGCGCCCAGCCGGACGTAACAGCCGGGCCGCTCGCGCAGCATGAAGGCGAAGTCCTCGCCCCCCATGGTCGGCGGACCGTCCGGATCCACGTGGGCCGCACCCACCAGCCCGCGCATCACCTCCACGGCACGCGCGGTCTCGGCCGGGCTGTTCACCGTGGCCGGGTAGCGGCGCTGGTAGTGCAGCGCGCCGGTCACCTCGTGGGCCGCCGCCACATGCTGGACGATGTCGCGCATGCGCCGTTCGATGGTGTCCTGCACCGCATCGGAGAGCGCCCGTGTGGTACCGCGCAACACCACTTGGGTCGGGATAACGTTGTAGGCGTCGCCACCGTGGATCTGCGTCACCGACACGACCGCGGCGTCCTGCGGGTTCACCGTGCGCGCGACGATGGTCTGAAGGGCGGTCACCACCGCGGCCCCGGCGGTGATGACATCGGTGCCCAGGTGCGGCATGGCGCCATGGGTGCCGTGACCGGTCAGGGTGATATCGAAGGTATCGAACGCGGCCATGATGGGGCCGACCCGCACGTCGAACCGGCCCACCTCCAGGCCGGGCCAGTTGTGCAGCCCCCAGACGGACTCCACCGGGAAGCGCTCGAACAGGCCCTCCTCGACCATCACCCGGCCACCGCCCTCGCCCTCCTCGGCGGGCTGGAAGATGAACTGCACGGTCCCGGCGAAGTCCGGCGCCTCGGCCAGCGCCTTCGCGGCCCCCAGCAGCATGGCGGTGTGGCCGTCGTGTCCGCAGGCATGCATGCGGCCGTCGTGGCGCGAGCGATGGGCGAAGCCGTTGGTTTCCTGGATCGGCAGCGCATCCATGTCGGCGCGCAGGCCAATGGCCCGGTCGCCCGGCCGCCGCCCGCGCAGCGTACCCACGACGCCGGTGCGGGCCAGGCCGGTGTGCACCTCCAGCCCCCAGGCGGCCAGCTTTTCGGCCACCATCCGGCTGGTGCGCTCCTCCTGGAACGCGATCTCGGGATGGGCGTGCAGGTCGCGCCGCCACGCCTGCATCTCGGACTGCAGCGCCACCAGGCGGTCGAGCGGTCCGGTGTGGGTCATCGACTCCCCTCCGTCCGGTCGTCTGTCTGTTCGGGGGTCCGGTCCTCGTCGCCGGCGGGCGCCATGCGATACCGGAAATCGCAGTGGTCCGCCCCCTGCATGATGGTCTGGGTCCGCGTCAGTGTCATGCGGGAATCGTAGCCGCAGATGAACTGGCCGTCGCGGTTGCAGGACAGCAGATCGCCGATGTGCCGCACCCCCATGTCCTCGTACACCTCGGCGTAGCGGCAGCGCACCACGTTGAAGGCGAGCCGGTCGGGCCGACGCTCCAGCACCTCCAGGGTCAGGGCATCGTCCTGCTGCCAGAGCGCGAGACGCTCGGCGAAGGTCTCCAGCGTCACCGGTCCCCGGGCGCGGTCCTCGGCCGCCATGGCGGCGCCGGTCTCCTCGGCCATGCGCGTGACCGCGTCACGCAGCGCGGCACGCGCGGCCTCTTCGCCCACGTGCTCGACCAGCGTTTCGAAGATCCGGCGCGCAAACGCGGCCTCGATGCGGCGCCGCTCCAGGATCGACAGACGGACCGGTTCGCCCATGGCGGAACCTCCTTGACCGGCGAGACGCCGCCTCAGGCGACGCCCTGGCGCCCGATCGCCAGGAAACGCGACCGCCGCCGCGTCCGCACGGCATCGCCGGACAGCGGCAGCAGCGTGCCCAGGTGCTGCTCCAGGGCGGCACCGACGGCGTCGATGGCGCCTTCGGGATCGCGATGGGCGCCGCCCAGCGGCTCCTTGACGATGCCGTCGATCACACCGTGCGTCTCCAGGTCCTGCGCCGTCAGCTTCAGGGCATCGGCGGCGTCCTGGGCCTTGTCGCCGCTGCGCCACAGGATGGAAGCGCAGCCCTCGGGTGAGATCACCGAATAGATGGCATGCTCCAGCATCAGCACCACGTTGCCGGCCGCCAGTGCGATGGCGCCGCCCGAGCCGCCCTCGCCGATGATGCAGGACAGCAGGGGCACGCGCAGGTCCAGGCAGGTCTCGGTGGCGCGCGCGATGGCCTCGGCCTGGCCGCGCTCCTCGGCCCCCTTGCCGGGGAAGGCCCCCGCCGTATCCACCAGCGAGATCACCGGCAGCCCGAAGCGCTCCGCCAGGCGCATGAGGCGCTGCGCCTTGCGGTAGCCCTCCGGGCGCGGCATGCCGAAGTTGTGGGCGACGCGGCTTTCGGTGTCGTGGCCCTTCTCCTGGCCGATCACCACCACGGCCTGACCCCGGAAACGGCCCAGACCGCCGATGATGGCCTGATCCTCGGCGAACGCACGGTCACCGGCCAGGGGCGTGAAGTCCTCAATCAGGCGCGCGATGTAATGCCGGCAGTGCGGCCGGTCCGGATGGCGGGCCACATGCGTCTTCTGCCACGGCGTGAGGCGGGCGTAGGTGGCATGAAGCTGCTTCTCCACCTTTTGCTGAAGGCGGCCCACCTCCTCGACGATGTTCATGCCGTCGGCGTCGCCCAGGTGGCGCAACTCGGCGATCTTGCCTTCCAGTTCGGCGATGGGGCGTTCGAAGTCCAGAAATCGCATCGGCGCTTGACGGAGCGGCGCCGGCCCCTGCCACACCGAGACCCGCAGGCATCGTCGGCGCGAGAGCCGCCCCCTCCCTCCTTTGTGAGGTCAGACGGTGAACGGCGACCGGACACGGGATGCGCGGACCCGGCCCCGCAGCGTGGACTTATCACGGGCGCGGGCGCGCCGAAACCGGGAATCGCGGCGCGGCCCCGCGCCACACGGCCGACCCACCCCGCTCACCACTTTGCCGGTCGATCAGCGGGTGGATCAGAGCGTGGCGCCGACCGCGGCCTGGACCGGAGCGGCGGCCCCCGGCCGGTCGGAGCGCGCGCGTGGGCTGCCGGCTGCATCGGCCGCGTCGGTCGACGCGGCCGCCTTGGCCACCGATTCAGCAACTGTGGCGTTGCCCTGCGTCGGCACGCAATGCGCGTTCAGGATGCCGCCGGCCACCATGGACAGGCTCTTATAGGCGACGTCGCCTTCGACACAGCCCGACGACTCGATCGCCGCGCGGTCGCAGTCGAGCCGCCCGTGAATCCGGCCGGCCACATCGGCCGACGCGGCCCGAACACGACCGTCGACGGTTGCGCCACGGGCGACCACGAGGTCCTTGACGCTGATCGTCCCCTCGACGTGCCCGTGAACGTCCAGGTCCCCCTTGCTGACCACGTCCCCAAGGACGCGCAGGTCGGCGGCGAAGACTGACTTTTTCATGGCGATCCTGCTTGTACCGGGGACCGTCAGTCTACCCAAACGCAGGACGCTTGAACAGGGTGGAGCAGCCTGGGCACAGCCCAAGGAGTGGGCCGGGGCCGCAGGCGCCCCAGCGCCAGCGGCCGGTCAGTCGCGGCCGTGGATCATGGACAGGAACTCGCGGCGGGTGTCGGAGCAGGTGCGGAACGCGCCCAACATGCGGCTGGTCACCATGGTCACGCCGGGCTTGTGCACGCCGCGCGTCGTCATGCATTGATGCGCGGCCTCGATCACCACCGCGACGCCCTTCGGCTGCAGCACGTCCGCGATCGTGTTGGCGATCTGGGCCGTCATCTTCTCCTGGATCTGGAACCGCTTGGCATAGGCATCGACGACCCGCGCCAGCTTGGAGATGCCCACCACCCGGGTGTTCGGCAGGTAGGCCACGTGGGCCTTGCCGATGATCGGCACCATGTGGTGCTCGCAGTGGGATTCGAGCCGGATATCCCGGAGCACGACCATTTCGTCGTAGCCCTCGACCTCCTCGAAGGTACGCCGAAGCATGTCCTCCGGATCCTCCCGGTAGCCGGCGA
Source organism: Roseospira goensis (assembly GCF_014197795.1). Classification (GTDB taxonomy): domain Bacteria; phylum Pseudomonadota; class Alphaproteobacteria; order Rhodospirillales; family Rhodospirillaceae; genus Rhodospira; species Rhodospira goensis. The sequence continues at coordinate 24,171 of NZ_JACIGI010000025.1, read as the reverse complement.
AGAACTCCTCGAAGGCCGCTGCCACCCGCTTCGGCGTGTCCACCAGCCCTTCGCGGTCGGGATCATCCCCGGCCCAGCGCAACAGCGTGCGCACGGCCCGCTCGGCCTCGTCACGGGACGGCGGCCCCACGTCGCCCGCGTCGGTCGTGGCGGGGGCACCAGCAGGGTCGCGGTAGTCCAGGGTGGGGCGAGGGGCACCCATCGGTCGGTCGAGGCTCATGGTGGCGGGTCCTTCGCTTGAGCGGGCGCTTCCGGCGAGCGCCTCCAGGGGCTGCGATCAGGGTTCCGACATGTACGGCCCGCCATCCCGGTTGGATTGCCGCGCGGCGCGCCTCGGCGGACACCGCAAGGGACGTGGGCACCGCCGCCGCCAAAGGCAAGACACCGCCCCGCCGCCCCTCTCACGGCTCGAACACGATCTGCACCCAATCGCTGTTGAACCGGGTCAGTCCGTACTCGATCGGCCGGCCCTCGGGGTCGACGTTGACGCTCTCGCTCACCAGCACCGGGCGCGAGCGCGGCTGCTCCAACAGGTCGGCCTCGCGCCCCGTCGGCATCCGGGCCATCACCCGTGTCCACTTGCGGTGGTAATCCGGGACCCCCAGGCGCCGCAGCGCCAGCGTGATCGACTGCTCGGCCCGGAACGCCTCCGCCAGGCCGGGGAACCGCGCCGCCGGGAACAGGTGCTCGCCGTGGCTGATGCGGTGCCCGTCGCACTCACCGACGATGACGATGCGTGTCAGCCGGGTCTGTGGCGCAACGTCCAGGGCCGCGGCGACCGAAGCGCCGGCCGGACCCTCGCCCACCTCGACCAGCGAGCGCGTGGGCACCCGGTTCTGGGCCGCCACATTGTCGGTGAAGCGGGTGCGCACCGACACCCGGTAGGCCAGAACCGGCTCCTGCACGAAGGTGCCGCGGCCCTGCTCCACCCGGATCAGGCCGCGGTCCTCCAGGCCCGCCAGGGCCCGCCGGACGGTATGGCGGTTGACGCCGAATCGCGCCGCAAGCTGGGCCTCGGTGGGGAGTTGATCGCCCGGTTGCAGCGACCCGTCCGAGATCTGGCGTTCGAGGTGGATCTGGACCTGTCGCCACAGGGCGACGCCGCTGCGCCGGGGCAAGACCATCGCACCGCACTCTCCACGGGCGACGGGCCGGCCGCCCCCGTTCCACAAAAGCTTCACACCCCCGTCCTTGTGGGCCGGGCCGTCGGACGTTTACGGTAATCACCAGTGGACCGGATGTCTATACAAATATGGTCGGTCATCCATCGCACCGGCCGCGATGCCCCCGTGTCGACCGGCTCGATCCAGACCACCCGCTATGGAGGCCCCCTGTGCCAGGACCCGAGGCATGACCCTGTCCCCACATGACGAGCCCGCCGCACCGATGGCGATGGCGACGGCGACGCGCCAGCGCTGGATGGCCGCGCTGGCGCGGGCGCCGCGCGCCCGGCTGGAGGCCGCCTGGGCCGCCCTGGCCGACCCGCCGGCGGTCACCCTGCTGCGGCCCCCGGAGATCGGCAGTGCCATGGTCCGCGGCCGCACCGGTGGCACCGGCCCCCGCTTCAATCTCGGCGAGGTGACCCTGACCCGCTGCTCGGTCAGCCTCCCCGCCGTCGGGGGCGCCCCCCTGATCGGGCACGGCTATGTCGCGGGGCGCGACCGGCGCCACGCCGAACTGGCCGCCTGCTTCGACGCCCTGCTTCAGGACCCGGCCCGTCACGCCACGCTGGACGCCACCCTGGTGACGCCCCTGACCGAAGCGCAGGCGGCCGCGCGGCGACAGGCACAAGCCGCAGCGTCCGCCTCGCGGGTCGATTTCTTCACCCTGGTCCGAGGGGAGTAGGCCCCGATGCACGATCTCGCCGACGCCGACGCCGCCGCCATCCCCGCCCCGGGTCTGGCCGATCCGGTGCATGACACCCAACGCCTGTTCCGCGCCGCACTGGACGCCATGAGCCGGCCGGGCACCGTGCAGCCGCTCCCCGTCCCAGTGGCGCCGCCGCCGCCGCTGGTCCCCTGGGCCGGCGCGCTCGCCCTCACCCTGATCGACGGCGACACCCCGGTGTGGCTGGACCGGGTGCTGGACCGGCCGGCGGTGCGCACCTGGTTGCGCTTCCACTGTGGGTGTCCGCTGGTCGACGATCCCGGCGCCGCCGCCTTCGCCCTGATCGGGGACGCCGCCAGCCTCGACGACCTGACCCCCTTCCGGCTCGGCCCGCCGGAGTACCCCGACCGGGCCGCCACCCTCATCGTCCAGGTCGCGGGACTCGGCACCGGGCCGGACGGACACCGCCTGAGCGGCCCCGGCATCCGCGATCACGCGCGCCTGTCGGCGGTCGGACTGGCGGACGGGTTCTGGCCTGCCCTGGCCGATAACGCCGCGCTCTATCCCGACGGGGTGGACGTGGTCCTGGCCGCCCCCGACGGGCTGGCCGCCCTGCCCCGCTCCGTGATGGTGGAGGACTGAGCCCATGTACGTGGCCGTGAAGGGCGGCGAAGCCGCCATCGACGCCGCCCACCGCCAGATGGCCGCCGCCCGGCGCGGCGACCCCGCCGTGCCGCCCCTGACGGTGGCGCAGATCCGCGCGCAGATGGGGTTCGCGGTCGCCCGGGTCATGGCCGAGGGCGCGCTCTACGACCCCGACCTGGCCGCGCTGGCCCTCAAGCAGGCGTGGGGCGATGTGGCCGAGGCCATCTTCCTGCTGCGCGCCTATCGCACCACCCTGCCCCGGCTGGCCGCCAGCGAACCGGTGGACACCGCCCACATGGTGGTGCGCCGGCGCGTCTCCGCCGCCTTCAAGGATCTGCCCGGCGGTCAGGTGCTGGGGCCGACCTTCGACTACACCCACCGCCTGCTGGACTTCGCGCTGGCCGCCGAGGGTCAGGCGTCCGAGGCCGCGCCCGCCGCGCCGGACGACGGCCGCGCGCCCGACGCGCCGATGCCGCGGGTCGCCGACATCCTGGGCGGCGAAGGCCTGATCGAGCCCGAGACCGCGCCCGCCGACGAGGCCACCGCCCCGGTGCCGGACCTGACCCGCGACCCGCTCACCTATCCGGCCGACCGGGCCACGCGGCTCCAGGCGCTGGCGCGCGGCGACGAGGGGTTTCTGCTGTCGCTGGCCTACTCCACCCAGCGCGGCCACGGCGGCACCCACCCCTTCGCCGGCGAGATCCGCGTGGGCGAGGTCGCGGTGGAGATCGTGCCCGAGGACCTGGGCTTCCCGGTGGTCATCGGCGACATCACCGTCTGCGAGTGCCAGATGATCAACCAGTTCACCGGCAGCCGGACGGCGCCGCCCCAGTTCACCCGGGGCTACGGCCTGACACTCGGCTACAACGAGCGCAAGGCGATGGCGATGGCCCTGGTGGACCGCGCCCTGCGCCACCGCGAGCTGGACGAGGCCGCCACCGCCCCGGCCCAGGACGAGGAGTTCGTGCTGTCCCACGCCGACGTGGTCGAGGCCAGCGGCTTCGTGCAACACCTCAAGCTGCCGCACTACGTGGACTTCCAGGCCGAGTTGGACCTGGTGCGCCGGCTGCGCCGGGCCGCCGCCGAAGGTGTCTCCCACGACGCTCCGGAGGGCGCTCCGGAAGACGCCCCGCACAACACCAGCGCGGAGACCACGCCATGAGCGCCGACGCCATCACCTTCGGCTACCTGGACGACCAGACCAAGCGCATGATCCGCCGCGCCCTGCTCAAGGCGGTCGCCATCCCCGGCTATCAGGTGCCGTTCGCCGGCCGCGAGATGCCGCTGCCCTACGGCTGGGGCACCGGCGGCATCCAGGTCACCGCCAGCATCATCGGCCGCGACGACGTGCTGAAGGTGATCGACCAGGGCGCCGACGACACCACCAACGCCGTCTCCATCCGGCGCTTCTTCCGCCGTGTCACCGGGGTTGCCGCCACCGAGAAGACGGCCGAGGCCACCCTGATCCAGACCCGCCACCGCATCCCCGAAACCCCGCTGACCACCGGGCAGATCCTGATCTATCAGGTGCCGATCCCGGAGCCGCTGCGGTCCATGGAGCCGCGCGAGACCGAGACCCGCAAGATGCACGCCCTGGCCGATTACGGCGTCATGCACGTCAAGCTCTACGAGGACATCGCCCGCCACGGCCGCATCGCCACCGCCTACGACTATCCGGTCAGGGTCAACGGCCGCCACGTCATGGCGCCGTCGCCGATCCCCAAGTTCGACAACCCGAAAATGCACAACGCCCCGTTCCTCCAGCTTTTCGGCGCCGGCCGCGAAAAGCGCCTCTACGCCATCCCGCCCTACACATCGGTGGTCAGCCTGGATTTCGAGGATCATCCGTTCGAGGTGCAGCGCTGGGACCGCGTCTGCGACCTGTGCGGGGCCGGCGACAGCTACCTGGACGAGGTGGTGACCGACGACACCGGCGGGCGCCTGTTCGTGTGCTCCGACAGCGAGTATTGCACCACCCGGCGCGACGCCGGACACCGTGGCCCGGCCGCCGACAGCACCGCCGCCGGCGCGCTCGGCGCGACCCTGTCGGCCGTGGCGCGCGACCGCACGGAGGACCGGGCATGACCGCCGCCTGCGCCGCCACGCGCGATCCCCAGGCCGTGCCCGCCACCGCCGCGGCCCCGCTGCTGGCGGTCGAGGGCCTCGGCAAGTGGTACGGCCCCCGCCTCGGCTGCCGGGACGTCTCGTTCACCCTCCATCCCGGCGAGGTCCTGGGCGTGGTGGGCGAGTCCGGCTCCGGCAAGACCACCCTGCTGGGCTGCCTGTCCGGCGGCCTGACCCCGACCACCGGCCGCGTCGCCTACCACAGCGAGGCGTGGGGCCCGGCCGATGTGCACGCCCTGCCCGAGGGCCGGCGCCGGCTGCTGATGCGCACCGAATGGGGCTTTGTCCGCCAGAACCCGCGCGACGGCCTGCGCCTGGGCGTTTCCGCCGGCGCCAACATCGGCGAACGGCCAATGGCGGTCGGCGCCCGTCACTACGGCCACATCCGCGCCCGGGCGCTGGACTGGCTGAGCCGCGTGGAGATCGACCCGGCCCGCCTGGACGACCGCCCGGCCAGCTTTTCCGGCGGCATGCAGCAGCGCCTTCAGATCGCCCGCGTGCTGGTCAACGGCCCACGGCTGGTGTTCATGGACGAGCCCACCGGCGGCCTCGACGTCTCGGTGCAGGCCCGCCTCCTCGACCTGCTGCGCGACCTGGTGGCGCGCCTCGGCCTGTCGGCGGTCATCGTCACCCACGACCTGGCGGTGGCGCGGCTGTTGGCGCACCGGCTGATGGTGATGAAGGACGGCCGCGTGGTCGAAGAGGGTCTGACCGACCAGGTGCTGGACGACCCGCACCACCCCTACACCCAACTCCTCGTCTCCTCGGTGCTGCAGGCATGACCCACGACCCGACACCCGCCGCCGCCCGCCCCATGATCCGGGCCGAGGGCCTGGGCAAGACCTTCGTGCTGCACACCCAGGGCGGCGCCCGCATCCCGGTGTTCGAGGGCCTCGACCTGACCGTGCACGCCGGCGAATGCATCGGCCTGCACGGTCCCTCGGGCACCGGGAAGTCGACCCTGCTGCGCGCCCTGTACGCCAACTACCGCCTCGACACCGGCCATGTGTGGGTGCGCCACGGCCCGGACTGGGTCGACATGGCGACCGCCCCGGCGCGCGTCGTGCTGGACGTGCGCCGCCGCACCGTCGGCCACGTCAGCCAGTTCCTGCGCGTCATCCCGCGCGTGCCGGCGCTGGACGTGGTGGCCGAACCGCTGCGTCTGCGGGGGGCGTCCGAAGCCGAGGCCCGCGCCCGTGCCGGCGCCCTGCTGACCCGGCTGAACATCCCGGAGCGGCTGTGGTCGCTGGCCCCGGCGACGTTCTCGGGCGGCGAGCAGCAGCGTGTCAACGTGGCCCGCGGCTTCGTCGCCGATGTCCCAATCCTGTTGCTTGACGAGCCCACGGCCTCCCTCGACAACGACAACCGCGACGTCGTCCTCGCCCTCATCACCGAGGCCAAGCAGGCCGGCGCAGCCGTCGTCGGCATCTTCCACGACGCCGCCGTGCGTGCGGCGGTGTGCGACCGTCTGTTCACCCTGACCCCCCGGACCGAAGCCGCATGAGCAGCCCCGCAACGCCCGCCGCCGCGCCCGGCGACCTGATCCTGACCAACGCCCGCGTGGTCACCCCCGACCACGTTCTGACCCGCGCCACCGTGGTGGTGCGCGACGGCCGCATCGCCGCCGTGGACGACGCCCCCTCGCGCGTCCCCGGCGCCGTGGACCTGGCGGACGACTACCTGTTGCCCGGCCTGGTCGAGATGCACACCGACCACATGGAAAAGCACTTCATGCCGCGGCCGGGCGTGCTGTGGCCGTCGCCGCTGGCCGCCGTCGTCGCCCACGACGCCCAGATCGCCGCCAGCGGCATCACCACGGTGTTCGACGCCATCTCCTGCGGCCAGTATTCCGAGGGCTCCATGCGCCGGCAGATGCTGGCCGACCAGATCGCCGCCGTGAAGCACGCCCGGGCCGAGGGGGTGCTGCGCGCCGACCACTGGCTGCACCTGCGCTGCGAGGTCGCCGACCCCTGCGTGGTCGAGATCTTCGAGCCCTACCACACCGACCCGATGGTGCGGCTGGTCTCGCTCATGGACCACACGCCGGGCCAGCGGCAATGGTCCGACATCTCCAAGCTGCGCCAGTTCGACAGCGACAAAGGGTGGACCGACGCCGAGTTCGAGGCCCGCATCCGCGAACGCCTGGAGGACCAGGCCCGCTATGCCCACAAGCACCGGGCGCAGGTGCTGGCGATGGTGCGGGGCCGCACCGACATCGTCCTCGCCACCCACGACGACACCACCGAGGCCCACGTCGCGGAGGCCGTCGCCGAAGGCGCCACCATCAGTGAGTTCCCCACCACCGAGACCGCCGCCGCCACGGCCCATGCCGCCGGCCTGGGCACCATTATGGGGGCCCCCAACGTGGTCCGGGGCGGCTCGCACTCCGGCAACGTCTCGGCCGTGCACCTGGCCTGCGAGGGCCTGCTGGACGGCCTGTCGTCGGACTACGTGCCGGCCAGCCTGTTGCAGGCGGCCTTTCACCTGGCGGACGAGATCGACCTGCCGCTGCCGACCGGCGTCGCCATGGTCAGCGCCAACGTGGCCGACATGGTGGGCCTGCCCGACCGCGGCCGCATCGCCGTCGGCCAGCGCGCCGACCTGGTGCGGGTGACCCGAGCGGACGGCGTGCCGCTGCCGCGCGAGGTGTGGCGCGACGGCCGGCGCGTGTGCTAGGGCTCGCGATTATGGTTGACGATCGTTTTGCCCTCTACTTCGCGCCGCCCGAGGGGTCGGCGCTGGACCGGCTCGGATCGGCATGGCTGGGCCGCGACGCCCGCAGCGGGGCCGCGCTCGACCGCCCGATGGTGCCCGGTCTCGACCCGGCGCGGGCCGAGACCCTGACCGACAGCCCCCGCTTCTACGGCTTTCACGGCACCCTGAAGGCCCCGTTCGCGCTGCGCGCCGGGACCACCGCGGACGACCTGATGGCCGCCGTGGAGACCTTCGCCGCCACCCGGACCGGGTTCGATCTGCCCGCGCTGATGGTGGCGCCGCTGGGCGGCTTCGTCGCCCTGGTGCCGTCGGCCCCGGCGCCGGCGCTGGACGAGCTGGCCGCCGCGTGCGTCGAGACCTTCGATGCCTTCCGCGCCCCGCCGTCGGCGGACGAGCTGGCGCGCCGCCGCGCCGCCGGGCTGACCGCCGGGGAACAGGCGCTGCTGGAGCGCTGGGGCTACCCCTACGTGATGGACGCATTCCGCTTCCACATGACGCTGACCGGGCGTATCGCCGATGACGGCGAGCGGGCCGCCGTGATCGAGGCCCTGCGGGCCCTGTTCGGGCCGGCGATCGCGGCGCCGGTGCCGGTCGACGGGCTGGCGGTGTTCCACCAGCCGGAGCGCGCCGCGCCCTTCCGGCTGATCCGCCGGGTCCCGTTCCTGACCCCGGCGGGGTGAGGGCTGGCCGGGGCCGGCGCCGGTCCCCTATGGTGCGCCCGACCCCGATCAGGAAGGGCACGCCGCCATGGCCAAGGGCGACCTGCACACCGTCATCCGCCTGAACAAGCTGGAGATCGACGAGCTGCGCCGCCAGCTCGGCGTGCTGCACCAGGAGGAGGCGGCGCTCCAGGCGGAGGACCGCCGGCTCGACGCCGACCTGGCCCGCGAGTCGGGTCACGTCGACGCCCATCCGGAGGCGGCCTTCACCTTTCCCGGCTACCTCGCCGCCCATCGCCAGCGTAAGGACGCCCTGGCCCAGGCCCTGGCCGACCTGCGCCAGCGCATCGAGCGCATGCGCGACGATCTGGCCGAGCTGTACCGCACCCGCAAGACCTACGAACTGGCGCAGGAGGCCCGCGACGCCCGGACCGCGCGCGAGCGCGCCCGCAAGGACCAGGCGGTGCTGGACGAGATCGGCCTGACGATGCATCGTCGCCGCCGCGCCGAGGATGGCGAGGACGACCCCGGCGGACACTGACCGAAAAGGAGGACCCGAGCGTGGCGGACCTGTGGCGGGTGGATGTGGTTGTGCCGGCGGCGGCCGTGCCGACGTTCGAGGCGGCCCTGGACGACCAGTGTGACGCGCTGCTGTGTTTCGAGATCGCCGACGACGGTCCCGAGCGCGGGGCCTGGCGGCTGGAGGGCGTGAGCGCGCAGGCCCCCGACCGCGCCCGCCTGGACCTGGCACTGACGCTGGCGACCCGCGCGGCCGGCCTGCCCGATGCCCCGCCGGTGACGGTGGAGCGGCTGGGGCCGCGCGACTGGGTGGCGGACAACCTGCGCGCCTTCCCGCCGCTGGACGTCGGACGCTTCCACCTCCGCGGCTCGCACGTCACCACGCCGCCGCCCGCCGGCGCCCGCCGCCTGGTGGTGGATGCCGCCACCGCCTTCGGCTCCGGCGAACATCCGACCACCGAAGGTTGCCTGCGGGCGCTGGATGACCTGGGCAAACAGCGCTGGGGACACCGGCGCCGGCCGCGCCGCGTGCTCGACATGGGCTGCGGCACGGCGGTGCTGGCGATGGCCGCGGCCGCGCAGTGGCACCGGCCGGTGCTGGCGGTGGACATGGACGCCGAGGCGGTGCGAGTGGCGCGCGACAACGTGCGCCGCAACGGCCTGGCGGCCTGTGTGGACGTGCTGCGCTCCGACGGCTTCCGCGACCGCCGCGTGCGCGCCGGCGGCCCCTACGACCTCATCCTCGCCAATATCCTGGCCCGCCCGCTGGCCGCGATGGCGCGGTCCGCCGCCCGGACGCTGGCGCCGGGTGGGCGCATCGTGCTGTCGGGTCTGCTGGCCAGCCAGGAGGCCCGAGTCGCCAACGCCTACCGGCGGCACGGGCTGGTGCTGGAGCGGCGCTATCCGATCGCGGAGTGGATGACGCTGGTGCTGCGCAAGCCGGCGCGGCGTTGAGGCACGGGCCGGCGGTCCCGCGCTCCCCCGTAGGACCGAGAAAGCGAAGCCGAGAACGCGATACGGGCTACGGCCCTGCCGACAACCGCAAGGCGTGGGCGGCGGTGCCGAGCGCCCGTTCGGCCGCCCGGCTGCGCCGCGCCAGGGCGATCAGGCTCGGCAGGCGCCACGGCCCCAGCAGCATCCGCCGCAGCGCCATGGCCGCGTTGGGCGTACCATCGCGGTTCAGCACCCCCGCCAGCCACGGCGGCAGGGTGTCCGTGGCGGTGTCGGCCACCGTGCGCAGAACGAGAAAGGGGACCCCGGCCGCGGTGGCGACCCGCGCCACGGCGTGGCTCTCCATGTCCACCGCCACCGCGCCGGTGCGGGCGGCCAGGTGGCGCTTGCCGTCCACCGACCCCACGGCCCGGTCGGAGCCCAGCAGCGCCCCGGTGTGAAGACGCAGCCCGGGCGGCGCAGCCGCCACCACCGCCGCATGCCAGACCGCATCCGCCAGCCACGAGTCACCGTCGTCGTGGCGGTTGACCACCCGCGCCGGCAGAATGACCGCGCCGGGCGCGAGCCCCGGGTCCAGCGCCCCGCAGATGCCGGCGCTGATCAAGGCGCCCGCCCCGCCGTCGAGCAGCGCCCGGGCCGCCGCCTCGGCCCGTGCCGGACCCGGGCCGTGACAGCGCACGGCCAGGCCGGGGCAGTCGGCCAGCGCCCGCACCTCGCTGGTCAGGCCGGTGACGACACCGACGGATCGGGCCGTCACCGCGCTAAAGGCCCCAGGAGACGTGCTTGGAGTTGCCGCGGGTCAGGTTGCGGTAGCGCGACAGCGCCCAGAGCGGGAAGAACACCGGATAGCCGTGGTACTTCAGATAGAACACACGCGGGAATCCGACGGCGTTGTACAGGTCCTCGGTCCAGCGGCCGCCCTCGCGCGGCGCCTTCAGGAGATAGTCCACCCCGCGCCGCACCGGCTCGCTGTCCACCTCGCCCGCGGCCATCAGGCCCAGCAGCGCCCAGGCGGTCTGGGTCGGCGTCGACGCCTTCACGAAGTCGCGCTTGTCCGACCAGTAGCTCTCGCAGCCCTCGCCCCAACCGCCGTCCGCCTGCTGGCGACGGTGCAGCCACGCCACCGCGGCGCGAACGTGCGGGGCCTGCGGATCCTCGCCGACGGCGTTGAAGGCGGACAGCGCCGACCAGGTGCCATAGATGTAGTTCGTCCCCCAGCGCCCGAACCAGGACCCGTCCGGCTCCTGCTGGGCCCGCAGGAATGCCAGGCCGCGGGCGACGACGGGGTGGTCGCGCTCGTAGCCGATCTGGCTGAGGAACCCGATGCAGCGCGCCGACACGTCGACCGTGGGCGGATCCAGCATGGCGCCGTGGTCGGCGAACGGAATGTTGTTAAGGGTATAGTACTCGTTATCGGCGTCGAACGCCCCCCAGCCGCCGTTCTTGGACTGCAACCCGATGATCCACTCGGCCGCGCGCTCCACCGACTCCTTGTTCGCCGGGTCGCCGGTGCGATGCAGCAGCATGCTGACCACGGCGGTATCGTCGACGTCGGGATAGTGGTCGTTGTTGTACTGGAACGCCCAGCCCCCGGGGCGCACCCCCGGCCGCATGGCGGCGTAGTCGCCCACAGTATCCAGGATCTGGCGGTCGCGCAGCCAGTGGCAGGCGTTGGTCACCGCGGTCTCGCGCGTGGCGCTGACCGCCCGATCGTCGCCGCCCTGGGCGTTGGTCTCGCACAGCGCCATGGAGGCCAGTCCGGTGTCCCACACCGGCGACAGGCAGGGCTGAACGTAGGCGTGGCTGCCCTTGTCCACCACCAATCCGTCGATGGCCCGGCGGGCGATGCGGACGTTGGGGTGGTCCTTCGGGTAGCCGAGGATGTGGTAGACCATCAGGCAGTTGGCGATGGCGGGGAAGATGCCGCCCAGGCCGTCCTCGCCGTTCAGCCGTTCCTCGACGAAGCGCAGCGCCGTCTCGGTCGCGCGGCGCTCGACCGCACGCGGGAACAGGGGTTCCAGCACCCGGACGACCTTGTCCAGCCCCAGGAACGCCGTGCCGATCCAGTGCCCGGTGGGATTGCGGTGATAGCGGCGCTCGCGCTCCGGCGGGGTGACGAACAGCTCCCGGATGCCAACGCCCCGCGGGTTCACCGCCCGGGCGCGGCGCGAGTACAGCACGAACAGCGGCACCATGACCGTGCGCGCCCAGTACGACACCTTGTCGAGGTGGAACGGGAACCAGCGCGGCAGCAGCATGGCCTCGACCCGGCTGACGGGACAGGCCCGCCACGGCACCTGGCCGAACATGGCCAGGGTGAAGCGGGTGAAGACGTTGGTGCGCGCCGCCCCGCCGCGCTTCAGGATGGCTTCACGCGCCCGCGCCATATGCGGCTCGTCCGGGTGATCCCCGACCAGCTTGAGGGCGTAGTACGCCTTGACCGAGGCGCTCATGTCGAAGTCGCCGTCGTGGAACAGCGGCCAGCCGCCGTGCGCCCCCTGCATGCCGCGCAGGTAGACCGCGATCTTGCGCTCCAGCGGCGCGTCGATCTGGTCCAGGAAGTGGTTGAGCAGCACGTATTCGGCCGGGATGGTGGCGTCGGCCTCCAACTCGAAGATCCAATGGCCGTCGTCGCGCTGGCGCGTTTGAAGCCACCCGGCGGCCTCGCCGATGGCGGCATCGAGCGCGCTGCTGTCCGGGGTGGTCGCGCCGGCGCCCGCCGGGTCGCCGCCCGCGCCCGTGCGGGCGGGGTCGCCGGCAACGTCGGGGCCGTGCGCGATCAAGGCATCGAAGGGGGTTTGCGTGTCGAAGTCGATGACCGGTGTCTTGTGCAGCGTTTGATTCATCGGTGACGACGTTCCCTTGACTGACGCGGGACAGGACGGGCGGCGCAGCACCGGCCTGGGTCTGGAGACAGAAAAGCCGGGGCACCGTCGACAGGATGGGGCTATGGCAGGAGAGGGGCGTGCACGGCATTGCGCCTTTTCAATCGGTCAACTCCTCCGGCGCGCGCGCGGACGAGACGGTCGCAACGGCCGCGCCCGGACGAGGATCCCCCCGACCCTCCTCCGCACCGGTTCTCCGCGGCGTCCCCTGCACAGCGCCCCCGGCGTGTCTGTCTGACCCGCGCCCTCACGACGGGAGATCGCGCCGACGCGCGCAGGCAAGCAGGACCCCGAGCGGGACGCGAAACAGACAATCCCCGCGCAACCCCTCGCCTTGTGACGTGCGGGGCTGGCGGCGTCAAGGCGCGCGTTGCACTGCAATGACGGTTTCCGCGGCCCTGTGACCGGAGCGCACCGCGCCCTCGATGGTCGCCGGCAGCCCGGTATCGGTCCAGTCGCCGGCCAACACCAGGTTGCGCAGCGGCCCGCGCGGCCCGGGTCGTCGCGCCACCTGCTCCGGGGTCTGGGCGAAGGTGGCCCGCTTCTCCTTGATGACCTTGACCGGCGGTTGCGGGGTGTCGGCGGGCCAGCCGAGGGCGCGCGCGATCTCCGGCCAGACCGGGGCGGCGATCGCGTCCGGCGGCAGGTCCACCACGTGGCCGGCGGCGCTGATGGTCACCGAGGCCACGTCGCCGCGCAGGAACAGCCACTCCGCCGTGCCGCCCAGCAGTCCGAGCGGCTGCGCGAACCGGGCCGGCGGCGGGTTCGGCAACCGAAAGTGCAGATTGACGATGGGCCGCGTCTCGTCGGGCGCCTTCAGGCCGGGCAGCAGCAGGTTGGCCGCCCATGGCGGCACCGCCAGCGCCACCGCCTCGCCGCGCGCAATCTCTTCGGTGCCGTCGGGAAACACCAGCCGGGTCACGCGGCCGTCGACGGCCTCCAGGTCCTTCAGCCGGCAGCCGAAGCGCACCGTCGCCGCGCGCGCCGACAGCGCCCCCAGGGCCGGACGCACAAAGGTCTCGCTCAGCCCCTCGCGCGCCCACAGCGGCCGGCACGCCCGGCCGCCGCGCCCGAAGGTCTCCGTCAGCACTGGCCACAGCAGGCGCGCCTGCGCCCGCTCGGCCTCGGTATTCAGCGCGGAGACCGCCAGCGGATGCCAGAAGCGATCGTACAGCGGGCCGAGCCCCCCCAGCACGTCGGCCACCGTGGCCCGCGCCCCGGCACGGGCCAGCCGCAGCCCCGCCAGGTAGTCGGCCGGCCGCGTGTCCGGCACCCGCCGCGCGGGATCGAACACCCAGCCGGGCCAGCGCCCGGGGCCGATGCGCACCACCCAGCGCCGACCGGTGCGCAGGTCCATGAACGGAAAGCGGCTCTCGCGCGGGCCGACCAGCCGGTCGCGGGCGCCGATGGCGTCCAGGAACCGGAACACCGACCGGTTGCCGGACAGCAGCAGGTGATTGCCGTTGTCGATGCGCCGGTCCAGCGTCGCGTCCGCAAACGAGCGCGCCCGCCCGCCGGCCTGCCCCGCCGCCTCGTACAGATGCACCGGCCGCCCCTTGAGGGCCAGGGCGACCGCGCAGGCCAGACCGGCCAGGCCGGCGCCCACCACATGGACGCGCGGCGGGCCCATCGGCGCCGGGGTCACGGCATCACCCCGTGGCGCAGCGCCAGCCACAGCTTGACCGGCTTGGGCACCGCCGGCGGCCGGCGCACCGCGTCCCAGCCGCGCGCCGCCAGCCGGCGGAACAGGGCGTGGTAGACTTCCTTCATGACCCGCGCCGGTCGCGCCGGCCGGCGCGGCAGGCGGGCGAACAGGGCATCGGCCTCGGCGAACGCCGCCGCCGCCCGCGCCGCCAGTTCGGCCCGCACCGCCGGCACCGCCGGGTGGTCCAGGATCGCAGCGGCATCGTCGGGCAGAGGGTCCAGGCCATGCGCGGCCAGCCGGTCGGCCGGCAGGTAGATGCGGTCGCGGGCCGCGTCCTCGGCCACGTCGCGCAGAATGTTGGTCAGTTGCAGGGCGGTCCCCACCGCCCCGGCCAGCGCCGCGCTGTCGGCGGGGGGAATGCCGAACACCGGATTGGACAGTCGGCCGACGGCGCAGGCCACACGGTCGCAGTACAGCATCAGCTCGGCCATGTCCGCGATGCGCACCCGATCGCCGGCGTCCATCGCCATCCCATCCAGCACGGCCTGGAAGTCGGCCTCGGCACAGCCGAACCGGGCCACCACCCAGGCCAACGCACGGTCCAGCGGCACGCCGGCGCGCGGGCGCCCGGCACAGATCGCCGCCACGCGCGCGCGCCAGTCCGCCAGCCGCGCCCGCTTGTCGGCGATCGGGGCCGGCTCATCGGCGATGTCGTCCACCACCCGGCAGAAGGCATAGACGGCGAACATGCCGTGGCGCCGTTCCGCCGGCAGGATGCGCATCGCGCCACCGAACGAGGTGCCGGCCTCGGTGGTGATGCGGGTGACGACGGCGCGCGCCTCGGCGTCCAGCACCGCCGGCCCTCCCGCGGGCGCGGCGGCAGCGGCGGTGTCCGTCATCGGTAGACGCGCCCTTTCCAGGCCCGGCCCTGACCCATCCAGTGCCGGCGCGCCGAATCCAGGGTCATGCCGCTGTACAGCAGTGCGGCCAGCGGCAGCGTCAGGCTGCGCCAACGCGGCATGTGGTAGACCTTCAGCGTGGGCCAGTAGGCCACCGCCATCAACAGCCACGCCACCAGCCCCAGGCCGGCGGCCGCCACATCCGCGGTCGCCAGTCCCAGGACCACCGCCACCGGCGGCCACAGATAGGCCAGGGCCATGAACAGGATCATGAGCAGCAGGTACAGGGCCGAGTAATGGAGCTGGGTGAAGGCGGTGCGGGTGACGATGCGCCAGATCTCGCCCTGGTCCTCGTAACGCCGCAGCGAGCGGGTGCGCGTCGCCAGCCCGAGCCAGATCGAGCCCTGGTGCTTGAGGTTGCGGGCCAGGGCGCAGTCGTCGATCAGTTCGTGCCGGATGGCGTCGATGCCGCCGGCCGCGTCCAGCGCATCGCGCCGGATCAACATGCAACCGCCGGCCGCGCCCGCGATCCGCGACTTGGGGTCGTTGACCTTCGGGAACGGGTACAGCTTCTGAAAGAAGAACACGAACGCGGGGATCAGGATCCTCTCCCACGTCGAGACACAGCGCAGCCGCACCATCAGAGAGACCAGGACCCGATTCTCGCGCACCGCCCGCGCCACGAGCCGGCTGACGTTCCCGGGGTTGTGTTCGATCTCGGCATCGGTCAGCAGAACGTAGCGCGCCTCCGGAGCCACCCGGCGGGCATGCTCCAGGCCCTGGTGGACGGCCCACAGCTTGCCCGACCAGCCCGGCGGCAGCGGCTGGCCCTGGATCACATGCAGGCACGCCTTCTCGTCGTCGCGTTCGGCGGCGGCGCGCGCCGCCTCGGCGGTGCCGTCGCTGCTGTTGTCGTCGACCACCACGATGGTCAGCGGACCGGGATAGTCCTGGCGCAACAGCGAGTGGACGGTGCGGCCGATGGTGTAGACCTCGTCGCGGGCCGGGATCACGGCCACGACCGGCTCGGCCTCGTCGTGCGTGGCGCCGGTGTTGTCGAGCTTCTGGTCGGCGCGCCAGAAGCCGCCCCGCCCCAACAGCAGGCCGAGCCACACCAGAACCGCCGCCAGCGAGACCCCAGCGGCCGGGGTCAGTGTCTCGGCGATGCCCATCACCTCGGAGTCCTCCCGTCCCTTGGGGGTCAGTGTCTGTGGGGGTTTGCCCGTCCGTTCTAGCGCCCGAACAGGCCGCGCGCCACCCCGCGCAGCGCGCAGCCGGCGGCCTGGGCCTTGGACAGCTTCACCGGTCCGGCGAGCGGATCTGCGCGCGCCAGCGTGCGCACCAGGGTCTCGGCGATGTCGAGGATGACGGCGCTCTCCAGCCCAAGCCGGCGGTCGATGACCCCGCCCGGCAGCGCCCGGGCCTCCGCCAGCAGGGCGCGGGTGCCGTCCAGGCAGCGGTCCAGCACCCGGCGCAGCGCCGGTGTCGCGGCGGCGCCGTCCAGGTCGTCCACCCGCGCGCCCGCGGCCGCCATCCAGTCCTGCGGCAGATAGACGCGGTCCAGCGTCCGGTAGTCGTCCTGGCAGTCCTGCAGGTGGTTGATGACCTGGAGCGCGTGGCACAGCGCGTCCGACGGGCCGTAGCCGATCCGCGAGCCGCCGTGCAGGTCGATGAGGTAGCGCCCGACCGGGGCCGCCGACAGCCGACAGTAGCCCATCAGATCGGCCCAGTCGGCGTAGCGGCCCTTGACCGCGTCCTGCTTGAAGGCGGCGATCAGATCCACGCAGTGCCGCGCCGGCACCCCGGTCTCGCGCAGGCTCTCGCGCAGGGCGTGGGCCTTATCGTAGCCCGGCGTCGCGGTGTCGCGCCCGGTGATGGCGGCCTCGAAGCCGTCGAGGCGGGCGAGCTTCTCGTCCGGGCTCAGGCCGGGGGCGTCGCCGATGTCGTCGATGGCGCGGGCGAAGGCGTAGAACCGGGCCACATGCGGCCGCACCCGCTTCGGCAGCAGGAGGGAGCCGACCGGGAAGTTCTCGGTGCCGGCATGCTTGCCCGACGGGGCCTCGACGGCGGAAAAGGCCTGGGACTGGGGGGTGGTCATGGCGGATCACGCGGCGGCGGGGATCGGGCGGCGCCCCAGCCTGTATCAGACCCCGGCCCGGATGGCGAGGAACATGGGGAGGACTGCGAAATTCGGTGCAGGCCACGCTCGCTGTTGACCTTGAGCCAGAAAGCAATCTATGAATATATTTCATCAGAGTCACGATCCATGATAATGCGAGAAGTGTCATGATAGACGGGACTGTGACATATGAGGTTTTCATCGGACTTGCACAGCTAATTGTTTTGGCAGTTGGGTTATTGTTTACAATTATTAGCCTTTGGCAGAACTACCGAGTAAATAAGCATAGCTATGAATGGAACAAAAAGAAGTATGCACAAGATGCACTAGGCCTGTATAAGAACTCAGTAATATTAACGGAACTACAAAAGGATTTAAAATACATTGAAGAACCAAGAACCATCAGCGTTGAAGAATTGGAAAATCACTTGGATCGCAACGACAGCCTAAGAGAGCAGCTTCATGCTTTGTTAAACTACTACGAAGGCCTAGCCCGTGGAATACATACAGGCATATACGACGAAACAGTCATTAGGAGTGGAAGAGAAGGCGCTATGAAAAGAGCATTCAAAGCTTTCGAGCCTTACATTCTGTGCCGCCGGTACAGAAACAATTCACCGAATGCTTGGATAGAACTTGAAAAAATATGCAAAAAATGGGAACAACGATGACCTGCAGCAGTGTTACAAGTGTTATGTTTCATTTTACACCGTTAAAATAAACATATTATAACACAAAGCCTTATGCGATGATAGTTGGCCAAGTTTATTAATTCATTAGACACAACGCTCAACATCTGACGGCGCTGTTCGAAATTGCTTTTGCTGGCAATAATCGTTCCCGGCAATAACGCAGGGGGTTTCTGGACACACATCGAATAGCACCCGATGTCACATTGAGGATCTCGCTGTTGTCGAAGCGACGGTCGGAAAAGGTGATCACCTCACCAGCGGTCATCTGCGCGGCCAGTGCCAACGAGACGCCATGCTTGGCCCGGTTCACGGCATCCTTGGCCGGGTCGAAAACGGTGGTGCGGTCATCGGCCATACGTCTTAGGGACCCGATTCGCGCACCCGGGGCCATCCCCCTAATGTTGGGGTCGACCCCGGCTCTTTACGGCCTCCCCGCCCCGCCCTATAACCCGCGCCATGACAGGGCGAGGGATTCCGTTCCGCAAGATGCATGGGCTGGGCAACGATTTCGTCGTCGTTGACACCCGGACCCGGCCGTTCGCCCTGACCACCGCCCGCGCCGTCCGCATCGCCGACCGTCGCACCGGCGTCGGCTGCGACCAGCTCGTGACGATCGAGCCGCCGCGCCCCGAACACCCGGGCAGCGCCGCCTTCATGGGCATCCGCAACGCCGACGGCGGCGTGGTGGAAGCCTGCGGCAACGCCACCCGCTGTGTCGCCCATCTGCTGATGGAGGAGGCGGGGACCGACACGGTGATCCTGGGCACGCTGGCCGGTCCGGTGGTCGCCCGCCGCGCCGGTCGCGACTCGGTGCGGGTCGACATGGGCCGCGCCACCGTCACCGACGCCATCCTGAGCGCGGAGCGCGACCCGCGCCACCTCGACCTGGGCCAGCCGCCATTCACCGATGCCGTTGCGGTCTCGGTCGGCAATCCCCACGTCGTCGCCATCGTCGACGACGCGGAGGCGGTGGACCTGCGCGGCGTCGGCCCGATCGTGGAGCATCACGACCTGTTCCCCGACCGCGTCAACGCCGAGGTGGTCTCGCGCCGCGACGCCGGCCTGTTGCGCATGCGGGTGTGGGAGCGCGGCGCCGGTATCACCCGGGCCTGCGGGACCGGGGCCTGCGCCGCCGTCGTCGCCGCGGTCAGTCGCGGCGTCATCGCCCGGGCGCCGACCACCGTCGCGCTGGACGGCGGCCGCCTGCTGATCGACTGGCGCGACGCCGACGACCATGTGCTGATGACCGGCCCGGTGGCCACCGCCTTCACCGGCGTCCTGGACGAAAGCCTGCTGCCATGAGCGCCCCCGGATCCCGGACCGGACCGCAGGTGGTCACCTTCGGCTGCCGCCTGAACGGTTACGAGAGCGAGGTCATGCGCGACCACGCCCGCACGGCCGGGCTGGACGACGCCATCATCGTCAACACCTGCGCCGTCACCAAGGAGGCGGAGCGTCAGGCCCGCCAGGCCATCCGCAGGCTACGCCGCGACAACCCGGGCGCGCGCCTGATCGTGACCGGCTGCGCCGCCCAGCTCGACCCCGCCCGCTTCGCCGCCATGCCGGAGGTGGACCGGGTGCTGGGCAACACCGAGAAGCTGGAGGCGGAGAGCTTCCGCGAGGACACCGCGCCCCTGCTGGTCACCGACATCATGCAGGCGCGCGAGACCGCCGGGCACCTGCTGACCGGGTTCGAGACCCGCACCCGCGCGTTCGTCCAGGTGCAGCAGGGCTGTGACCACCGCTGCACCTTCTGCATCATTCCCTATGCACGCGGCCCGAACCGCTCGGTGCCACTCGGCCGGCTGGTGGAGCAGGTACGCACCCTGGTCGCCGGCGGCACCCGCGAAGTGGTGCTGACCGGCGTTGACATCACGTCGTACGGCGCCGACCTGCCCGGCCGCCCCTCCCTTGGCGAGGCGGTGCGGCGCCTGCTGGCGCTGGTGCCGGACCTGCCGCGGCTGCGGCTGTCGTCGCTGGACCCGGTGGGGGTGGACGCCGACCTGCTGCGGCTGGTGGCGGAGGACCCCCGCCTGCTGCCGCATCTGCATCTGTCGGTGCAGGCCGGCGATGACCTGATCCTGAAGCGCATGAAGCGCCGCCACCTGCGCCACCATGTGGTGGATCTGGCGGCCCGGCTGCGCGACCTGCGGCCGGGACTGGCGCTGGGAGCCGACCTGATCGCCGGGTTCCCGACCGAGACCGATGCCCAGGCGGACAACACCCTGGCGCTGGTGGACGAGGCCGACCTGTCGCACCTGCACGTCTTCCCCTACTCGCCGCGCCCGGGCACCCCGGCGGCGCGCATGCCCCCGGTGCCCGGCGACGTGGCGCGGGCGCGGGCGGCGGCGCTGCGGGCAGCCGGGGCCCGCCGGCTTGCCGCGCGGCTGGCGGCGCGGGTCGGCGGCCGGGCCGACGTGCTGGTCGAGACGCCCGGCTTCGGCCACACCGAGGACTACCTGCCGGTGGACCTGCCCGCGACCATGGCCGCGCCGCCCGGCAGCGTGGTCCGGGTGCGCCTGACCGGCGCCGGCCCGGAGCGGCTGACCGGAACGACTTCGGCCGCAGAGACTGAGGAAAGGATGTCCGCGTGATCTGGGGCTTCGGCAGAAAGAAACGGGAACAGCAGCAGCGCGAGGAAGAAGAGCGCCGGATCCGCGAGGAAGACGAGGCCCGCGCCCGCGCCCGCGAGGACCGCGCCCGCCGCGAGGCCGAAGAGCAGGCAAGACGTACGGCCGAGAAGGCGGCCGCTCACGAGACGGAGGACCAGGCCCGCCGCGAGGCCGAAGCGCAGGCCCGCCGCGAGGCCGAAGCGCAGGCCCGCCGCGAGGCCGAAGAACAGGCCCGCCGCGAGGCCGAAGAGCAAGCCCGCCGCGAGGCCGAAGAGCAGGCGCGCCGCGAGGCCGAAGACCAGGCCCGCCGCGAGGCCGAAGACCAGGCCCGCCGCGAAGCCGAGGAGAAGGCGCGGCGCGAGGCCGAAGCGCAGGCCCGCCGCGAGGCCGAAGAACAGGCCCGCCGCGAGGCCGAAGAGCAGGCCCGCCGCGAGGCCGAAGAGCAGGCGCGCCGCGAGGCCGAAGCGCAGGCCCGCCGCGAGGCCGAAGAGAAGGCCCGCCGCGAGGCCGAAGAGCAGGCGCGGCGCGAGGCCGAAGCGCAGGCCCGCCGCGAGGCCGAAGAACAGGCCCGCCGCGAGGCCGAAGAGCAGGCGCGCCGCGAGGCCGAAGAGCAGGCCCGCCGCGAGGCCGAAGACCAGGCCCGCCGCGAGGCCGAAGAGCAGGCCCGCCGCGAGGCCGAAGAGCAGGCGCGGCGCGCGGCCGAGGAAAAGGCGCGGCGCGAGGCCGAAGAGAAGGCCCGCCGCGAAGCCGAAGAGCTGGCCCGGCGCGAAGCCGAAGAGAAGGCCGAACCGACCCCGGCCGCCGAACCCGACGCGGCCTTCCACCACATCGAATGGGGCGAGACCCCGAAAAAGAAGAAGGGCGGTGGCGGTTTCTTCGCCCGGCTGCGCGAGGGGCTGACGCGGTCCTCGACCAAGATCTCGCGCGGCATCACCGAACACATGGTCACCGC
Source organism: Roseospira goensis (assembly GCF_014197795.1). Classification (GTDB taxonomy): domain Bacteria; phylum Pseudomonadota; class Alphaproteobacteria; order Rhodospirillales; family Rhodospirillaceae; genus Rhodospira; species Rhodospira goensis. The sequence continues at coordinate 2,927 of NZ_JACIGI010000025.1, read as the reverse complement.
CCGGCTGGACGACGAGGCGCTGGAGTACCTGGAAGACGTCCTGATCCAGTCCGATCTCGGCGTCAACACGGCGTCCGACCTGATCCAGTCGCTGTCCCGCGCCCGCTTCTCCGCCAACCCGACCGAGCAGGAGGTGCGCGAGCACTTCGCCGGCGAGTTGGCCCACCTGATCGAGCCGGTCGCCGTCCCGCTCGCCATCCGCAAGCAGCCCAAGCCCCACGTGGTGCTGGTGGTGGGCGTCAACGGCTCCGGCAAGACCACCACCATCGGCAAGATCGCCAACCAGCTTACCGACTGGGATATCCAGGTCTCGCTGGCCGCCGGCGACACCTTCCGCGCCGCCGCCGTCGAGCAGCTCAAGATCTGGGGCGAGCGCACCGGCTGCCCCGTGGTGGCCCGCCAGACCGGCGCCGATGCCGCCGGACTGGCCTTCGATGCCATCCAGGAGGCGCGCACGCGCGGCGACGACGTGCTGCTGATCGACACGGCCGGGCGGCTGCAGAACCGCACCGAACTGATGGACGAGTTGAAGAAGGTGGTCCGCGTCATCAAGAAGCTGGACGAGACCGCGCCCCACACCGTGCTGTTGGTGATCGACGCCACGGTGGGCCAGAACGCCCTTCAGCAGGTCAAGGTGTTCCAGGAGATGGTGGGCGTGACCGGTCTCGCCGTCACCAAACTGGACGGCACCGCCAAAGGCGGCGTGGTGATCTCGCTGGCGCAGGAGTTCACCCTGCCGATCCACTTCGTCGGCATCGGCGAGGCGGTGGAGGACCTGCGCCCCTTCCGCGCCGACGAGTTCGCCAGCAGCCTGATGGGGCTGTAGGACTCCGGGCGCCTCAGTGCAGCGCGCGTGACGCGGCCCCCCCGGGCGGACCGCGGCGCGCGGAGTCGCGCAGGAGCGCTGCCTCCAGCGCCATCAGCGCCGCGCGGAACCGGGCGATCCGGCGCACCGCCTCCGTGTCACCGGCCTGAATGGCGGCGGTGTAGGCATCGGTCACCGCATACAACAAGGCCGCGAACAGCGCGCCGACGGCGGCCTGCGCCGTGCTTCCGCGCCCCTGTCGCTCGGCGTCGGCCTCGCTCTCCTCCCCCTGCTCCGCCGCCCCGGCACCGCCGCCAGCCCGTCCGTCACCCCTGTCCACGATCGTTCCTCTCCATCCGAACGCACCACCCGAACGCACGACGTCGGGCACCGACGCCTCACCGATCCGGTCTTCCGGCGCGGCGGCGCGGCGGCGCGACCCCGTCCTACACCACGGGGCTTCACCATGCGCCGGATCGGCGGCGCGGTCATCCTGCGGATTCCTTTATCTTACGGATATGTTGCGGACGGCCCATCGACCGGAGCCGCATCCCGCGGACGCCTCTCCCGCTATGGGTCAAGGAACCCCGCGAGGACGGCCTTCGCCACCGCCTGCTCCGTGGTGCGCGCCTTGAGCTTGCGTCGGACACTCGCCAGGCAGGCGGCCACGGTCCCCTCGGCGATGCGCAGCCGGTGCCCGATGGTCGCCCCGTCCTCGCCCCGCGCGACCCCGCACAAGACGTCGCGCTCGCGGAGCGTCAGCGGCCGCTCGGCCGGCGCGCCGCCGCTCTCGCGCAGCGCCGCCACCCGCTCGTGCAGCGCGGTCATGATAAACGCGAACCAATCGCCATGGGTCGCGACCAGCCGCACCGAGTCCGCACGCCGGCTCTCGATGCCGAGCATGAACCCCGTCGTCCGACCGGGCACCAGGTCGGCCAGGCGGCCGCAGTAGCCGGCCCGCAGCCCGGTGCAGTCGCGGGCGGCGGCCAGGACGTCAGCCTCGCCCGCGCGCAGATCGGGCATGTCGGCCAGATAGTCGCTGCCGGTCAGCAACCGGGCCTCCACGCGGCCGCCCAGCACCCAGCGTACGGAATAGTCATCCTGAACCATGTTCTCGCGGTCATAGGTCTCCATCCAGTGCCGCGGCATGTTGGTCCAGAAGTCCAGGCCGGGTCCGTCCGTCGCCCAGTCATGGTCAAGGTAGGTATAGTTCACCCAGCTCACGCCCTGCCGCCGCAACAGGCGGACCGTCATGCCGTAGGCGTCCGCCGCGGTGCCGGCCTCGGTCAGCCCATGAAACAGGTCGTGCAGGTCCGCGCTGTTCATGCGGTCGGCTCCTCCGGATCGGTCTCCCCCGGCTGGGGCGCGTCGAGGTAGGAGACCCTTCGCAGGCGCTCCACGGTCTCGAACACCCCGCCGCTGCGCAACGCCCCCTGGCGCAACGCCGCCACCACGGCCGCGGCGCGTGTGCGCGCCGCGAAGCGCCCTCGGGCCGCGCGGACATGATGCTCCACCGCGGATGCCGAGATGCCCAGGCGAGCCGCGATCTCCCCCGTGCGCAGACCGGCCGCCAGCAGGGCCAGGCACTGCCGCTGCCGTTCGGGCAGCGGCCACGGTCCCTCGGGACAGGTCAGGCACAGCCGGATGGACGGCAGCACGGCGCGGATCGGCGGGCCGCCCCGGTCCGAGAGCGGCCGGTTGCGCCGATCCAGCCGGACGCCGACGACGGTCGCCGTGGTTCCCCAGATGAGATGGCAGGCCAGGACGGCGTCCGGACCCGCCGCTGCCCGACCGCGGCCGAACAGAAGAAGGCCGTCGGTGCCCTCGACCACGACCGGGGTCCACCCCTCGCGCCCGACCCGCTCCAACACCTGGAGCGCCGTCGACCGGAACGGCGCCTCGGCCACACCCCAGCCCAGCCGGTCGAGGCGCGCGGTCCCGGACGGCTCGATCTGGTCGCAGACTTGCGAGCACGCCGCATCCGGCACGACCTGTCCCTCCCGCGTCAGACGTATAGCCCCACTTTTTTGGTTCATCACGGAATTCCGGGGAAGGCGGCGCGGATCTTGAGGAAGAAGTAGGCGTCATCGCGGAAGCCGTAGGCCATCCGCTTGATGACCTT
>NZ_JACIGI010000024.1 GCF_014197795.1 Roseospira goensis | reverse complement strand
AGGACATGGGGCCTCCCACTTGATGCAAGGGAGTCCCCTACAGAATCCATTTCAAGCTCGACCGCTACCCCGATTTCTCAAATGCGATTCCCTTGGGGACGACCCCGCCCGACTCCCGTCCGCTCCCATTGCGACTCCGAATCGGTCCAGCCTGGACGGCGCGCGCCCGCGCTCCCATGTCTCCCGGGATGCCGTCACGGCGCCGTCACGGGGCCGTCGTGGCGCCGCCCGATTGCAGCCCCAGACACTCACCCCGACTCACACTCACCCCGACTCACACCCGACCACAATCAAAAGACGATCGCACAGGGAGACGCCAGGATGATCACCCCGCTCGCTTCCCCTCCCCGTCCGCGCCGGCGCGCCCGGGCCGTGGCCGCCGACGCCGGCGCCGGCGCCCGTCGCGTTCGCGTCGTCCTCGCCGCCGGGCTCGGCCTGCTGCTGGCGCTGGCCGCGGCCCAGGCCGCCCGCGCCGCCACCTGGACGCTGGACGACGGCGCCTCGTTCCTCAGCTTCGCCTCGATCAAGGCCTTCGACATCGGCGAGGTGCACAGCTTCAGCGACCTCTCCGGCGGCGTGGCCGAGGACGGCACCGCCACGGTCCGGATCGACCTGGGCTCGGTCAACACCGGCATCGACATCCGCAACGAGCGCATGCGCGACATGCTGTTCAACGTGGCGCAGTTCCCGGTCGCCACCATCACCGCGTCGGTGCCGCTGGACAACATGGAGAGCCTGGCGGTGGGGGACAGCGCGGTGCGCGACGTCACCGCCCAGTTCTCGTTGGTCGGGGAGAGCAACGACCTCGCCATGCCGGTCATGGTCACCCGCCTGGGCGAGGGCCGGGTGATGGTGCAGCCGCTCCAGGTCCTGATGGTGCAGGCCGACGACTACGCCCTGGGCGAGGGCATCCGCAAGCTGCGCGAGGTCGCCGGGCTGGAGCACATCAGCCACGCCGTGCCGGCCACCTTCACCCTGTTCTTCGACCGCACCGAGTAGCCCTCGCCCGCCGTCACGCCGGCGCGGCCTCGTCGGGCCGGCGCGCGATGTCCAGGAACACCTCCTCCAGGGTGCGCCGGCCGTACCGGGCGATCAGGTCGGCCGGCGGTCCCTGGTCGTGGATGCGGCCGGCCTTCATGATCAGCACCTCGTCGCACAGGCGCTCGACCTCGGCCATGTTGTGCGACGCCAGGAACATGGTGGCGCCGACACGCCGGCGCCAGCGGTCGAGGTAGCCCCGCACCCAATCCCCGGTGTCGGGGTCGAGCGAGGCCGTGGGCTCGTCCAGCAGCAGCAGCACCGGGTCGTTCAGCATTGCCTTGGCCAGCGCGACCCGGGTCTTCTGCCCGGCGGACAGCTTGCCGGCCGGGCGGTTCAGCAGGCCGGTCAACTGAAGGTCCTCGGCCACCGTGCGGATGCGCCCGCGCACGTCGCGCACGCCGTAGAGGTGGGCGTAGACCACCAGGTTCTCGCGCACGGTCAGGCGGTGCGGCAGATCGACGTAGGGCGAGGAAAAGTTCATGCGCGCCAGCGCCAGGTGGCGCTCGTGCCGCATGTCGCGCCCCAGCACCCGCAGGCTGCCGTCGCTGGGCAGCAGCAGGCCGACGATCATGGAGATGGTGGTGGTCTTGCCGGCGCCGTTGCCGCCCAGCAGGCCCACGGTGCGGTTCAGCGGCACCGAGACGTCGAGGCCGGCGACGGCGGTCACGGTCTCGCCCGCCGGCCCCGCGAACACCTTGGTCAGCCCGCGCGCCTCGATCGCGGCCGGCGTCTCGCTCATGGCTCCGCTCCCGTCCCGTCCGCGCCGGCCCCAGCGTTGCTCCCGGCGTTGCTCCCGGCGTTGCTCCCGGCGCCGAAGCCAGCGACCCCGCCGGCCAACAGGGTATCGACGTGATGGCCCTGGAACATGGTGATCTCCAGCTCACGGCCCAACGCCACCGCCGCCGGATCGTCGCAGCGCGCCAGGATGGTCCGGGCGCCCTCGCCGCGGCGCAGGCGCTCCGCAAGGGCGCGGCCGTCGCCGGCCGCCATCTGCGCCGGCAGGCCGGCATGCCAGAACAGTTTCATCAGGTCGACCCCCAGGCGGTCGCGGTCCAGCAGCCCCAGGGTACGCGGGTCCAGGTAATCCACGCACACCCGGTAGCCGCGCTGGTGCACGAAGTCGCGGGCGAACGCGAACGCCTCCAGGTCGGCGAAAATGTCCTCCACCCGCAGTTCCAGCACCACGGTGCCGTGCAGACCGGCGGCCAGGGCCTGCTCGAACTTCAGGAACGCCTCCGACAGGATGGTCTGGACGTTGATGTTGATGGAGAAGCCGCCCTTCGTCAGGCGCGGCCCCTCGCGGTTGAGCCAGGCCAGCACGCGCCGGTCCAGGGTCTCGGTGAAATGCTGGAACAGCCACCGGTTGGCCATCAGGTCGACCCGGGGCGCAATGGTGTCGCGCAGTTCCGGAATCGAGACGTACAGTTCGGAGAACAGCGGATGCGGCGGCGCCGCGCCCACCAGGGCGCACACCGCCTGGCGGCGTACGTGGTTCGACAGGTCGGCGCGCGCCAGGCCGTTCTCCAGACGGTCGAGAATGTCGGCGTCGATGGGCCGGCGGCCCCCGGCGCCCGCCGCTGCGGGCCGCCCGCGCCCCTCGGCGGCGAACGGCCGCCAGTCGGGCTCGACCTCATCGCCGTCGGCGGCGCCGGCGCGACGATCGCCCGGTCCGCCGGCGCGCGCCGGCTGGCCCGCCACGGATACGCCGAGCCGCGCGGCGGCGGCCTGTTCGGCGGCCTCGGCGGCGGCGCGCGCGGCGTCGCCCTTGGCCATGCCGGCGCGGGTGCCGTCGCGGCGCGCCCGCGCCTCGGCCTGGGCGATGGCGTCGGACTCGTAATGCTCGGCCAGCGCCCGCAGGCGCGGGAAGTCCGTCTCCAGGTCCCACCACTGCAACAGCGGGCTGTCGCGCCCGGGCGGGTCGTCGAAGTGGACCGCCAGCGGATCCTCCGGCATCAGGAACCGCAGCCGCACCAGCAGCGCCCGCACCCGGTCGGTCTCGTCGCGCGGGAAGCCCAGCAGGTAGTCCCCCTCCGGCAGCCGGAAGACGCGCGCCAGCCCGGAGCGCACCAGCGGGTCCAGGGCCGCCTCCAGGGCGCGCAGGGCGTCGTCGTCGCGGTTGTCCGGCCGCAGCTCGGCCACCCTCAGCCTGAGCATGCGCAGGCCAAAGTGGGTGGCCGCGATCTCGCGCACGTAGTCCGCCAGCAGGAAGCCGGAGCGGATGGCGGGCGGGTCAGCCATCGTCGGCCTCCGGGCGGGGATCGACCATCTCCGCCAGCCGGCGCGGCAAGGCCCGCAACTCGGTCACCGCGTTGAGCCGCGGCGGGTTGGGGCAGCTCGCCCGCGTCGGGCCGGCGGCGGCGCGGCGGCGCTCGACGCACTGGGTCAGGGTGCACAGCGCCCGCTTGGGGCACCCGGTCATGGTGGTGGCGCCGATCACGCGGTCGACGAAGAAGCCCTGGAACCGCCGCAGGCCCCGCCCCAGGCCCCACAGCAGCGCGGTCTCGTCCTCGACGTGGCTCAGCACCACCCGGTCCGGGCCGAGCGCCTGGAGCAGCACCACGGGATGGGGACCGTCCCACACGCTGGCCGGGTCGGCCAGATCGGGATCCCAGACCAGCTTGAGGCCGTCCACCGCCAGACGCGCCGGGTCCAGCAGCGCGAGGGTGCGCGGGGTGACACCGTCGAGCACCAGCGTGTGGCCGCGCGCGTGCAGCCGCTCGGCGGCCTCCGCCAGTCGGTCCAGGTAGGTGAAGGTGTCGATCACGCGCACCTCGACGACCAGGCGCGTGCGGGCGGGCAGGGCGCGCTCCAGCGCGTCCAGGCCGTCGCCGAGCACCGTCTCCAGGTTCAGGTTGAGCGCCATGGTCTCCGGCAGCAGGGCGCGGTCCAGGCGGGCCAGGGCGTCGGTCAGGCGGCGGTCGAGCAGCCGGCACACCTCCTGAAACAGCCACCGGTTGGCGGTCAGGTCGAGGTCGGGGGCGCAGCGCCGGCGCACTTCGGCCAGCGCGACGAAGACCTCCTCGTGGACCAGATGGCCGCGCCGGGCCTCGTCGATCTCCACCACGGCCTGGCGCTGGATCAACGGCTGCGGGTCGAGCTGCGCCAGTGCCTCGGCCACGCGGATCAGCAGGCGCGGCGCCAACGCCCGGTCTTCCGTCGGCACGGTGCGCTGGATCACCCGCCAGGGATCCACCCGGCCCTGGCGGATGGCCTCGATGCGGCCGCGCAGGGTGCGGCCGTCGTGCTCCAGCTCGTAGGCGGCCGCGAACAGGTCGCGCCCGTCGGGGGTCTCGGCGCGGCTGCCCGGATCGGCCCGGAACAGCGCCCGCAGCCGCTCCACCTGGGTCTCCAGCGCGCTGGCCGGGACGTCGCGGCCGACCACCACCAGATCGCCGTTGGACAGCAGAAACACCTCGCAGCCGTACCCCGTGACCAGGGGCGCGAACAGATGGGCGGCGATGCGCAGCCGGATCCAGGTCCGGTTCGCCGGTCGCAGCCGGGACAGCGAGACGTAGACCGCCCGGCAGCCCTCGGGCGCCCGCGACAGCCGCTCCAGGCCATCCAGAAGACTCTGGTCCCCATGGACGAGGGAATTGCTGGGTGTCATATGCTAGAGTGCTACCAAGTCGAAGGGGTCTGCGGCCGGCTCGCCGCGCACGGAGCTGGCCCCAAGGCCGACACCATCGACGATATCATGGTTCGGCCGGGTGTCGCCAAGATGCAGACCCGCCGCGTGCAGGCCGGACCCGGAGTGGCGTTCAAGGTGGAGGTGGAGGTGAAGTTGGGGTCGGGGCCGGGGCGGCGGCACGGCACGGACCCGGGGAAACGGGCTGGCGCATCCGGCACGATGGGGTGCCATGCCTTATTCGGGGCGCGATTGGGCGCGCGCAACGGGTCCGGCACGGCCCGAGGCACCAGACCGCCCCGCGATCCCCAGGCCGGGCGCGACGCCGGTACGGCCGTCACGGACGTCCGGCAGACAAAGGCCCGGCAGACAAAGGCCCGGCAGACAAAGGCCCGGGGGACAATGGACCGGCGGGCAATGGACCAGCGGGACACGACCGGGAGGGAGAGGTCGAGACGTGACGATGATGGAGGGAGCATGGCCTGTCGACTTCTGGATTCCGGCACCCGGCCGGGTTCCGGAGGGCGTCAGGGTTTATGCCATCCCCGACATTCATGGCCGCGCCGACCTGGTGGAGCGGCTGCTCGGACTCATTGATCTCGACCTGGCCCGCAGCGGCGCCGAGCCGGAGCGGGCCGTGGCCGTGTTCCTCGGCGACTACATCGACCGCGGACCGCGTTCGCGCCGGGTGCTGGACATCATCACCAACGGCATGCCCAAGGGGCTGGAGACGGTCTTCCTGATGGGCAATCATGAACATTTCGTGTTGTCGTTCCTGGACGGCGAGGCCGAGCCCGCCGGCTGGCTGTTCAACGGCGGCATGGATACGCTGGCCAGCTACGGCGTGCCGGTGCCGGACACCGGATACCTGACGGCCGAGTCGGAGAACAACCTCAGGGCGGCCCTGCTGGATGCCCTGCCCGAGCGGCACATGATCTTTTTGCGCAACCTGAAGCTCATGCATCGCGAGGGCGACTACCTCTTCGTCCATGCCGGCGTGCGCCCCGGCGTGACGCCCGAGCATCAGGCCACCGACGACCTGCTGTGGATCCGGGGGCCGTTCCTGACCAGCACCGCCGACTTCGGCGCCGTGGTGGTGCACGGCCACACCATCACCCCGCGCCCGCTGGTGCTGGCCAACCGGATCGCGCTCGACACCGGCGCGCACGAGACCGGACGCCTGACCTGCGGGGTGTTCGAAGCCGACCGGCTGCGCTTCCTCCAGACCTGACGCGCGCCCGTCCCGGCGCGCGCCCCGCGCGCGTCGCTCCCGGCAACTTCTGCCTACCGTTAAGGAGTTCTTCAGCCTCGCTGGCTAGCCTGTGCGTGGGTCAGCGGCGGTTGCGGCCGCCCGCCCCCGGTGCGGAGCGGTCCGAATACCGTCCCGCCACGACCCGCCCGATCACAGGTTTTCCGCGTCGCCGCCCTGCCCGCAGGCCGGCGCGCCCGACCAGAGAGGCCATGCCGTGAGCGGCTTCATGGACCAGATGCGCGGTCTCGGACCGGCCCGCCTCGCCGCCATGGCGGGCGTGGCGGTGGCGCTGATCGGCCTTGTCATCTTCTTCGCCACCCGCTTCGCCAGTCCGCAGTACGAGTTGCTCTACAGCGGGCTGAACCAGGCCGACGCGCGCGCCATCGTGCAGAGCCTGGAGGACCAGAACATCCCCTACCAGATCGCCGGCAACGGCACGGAGGTCCGCGTCCCCGCCGACCAGCGCGACCGCATGCGCCTGCAAACGGCGGAGCTGGCAGCCGGCGGCGGTGCCTCGGTGGGGTACGAGGTGTTCGACAACACCAGCGCCCTCGGCTCCACCAGCTTCATGCAGCAGGTGAACCTCAAGCGGGCGCTGGAGGGCGAGCTGTCGCGCACCATCCGCTCCATCGACGGGGTGCAGAACGCCCGCGTCATGCTGGTCATGCCCCAGCGCGAACCGTTCTCGCGCGAGACCAACGATCCCTCGGCCTCCGTGACTCTGGCGCTCAACGGCCGCCGCCTGGACACCAGTCAGGTGGTGGCGATCCAGAACCTGATCGCGGCCTCCGTCCCCAAGATGTCCACCCAGCGCGTCTCCATCGTGACCAACCGCGGCGAGATGCTGACCCGCGGCATGGACAGCGACGGCAGCCTGGCCGCGCTGACCCGAGAGGACCAGCGCCGGGCGACGGGCGAGAAATACGCCCGCAAGATCGAGGACCTGCTGGGCGCGACCCTGGGCATGGGGGCGGTGCGCGCCGTGGTGACCGCCGACATGAGCTTCGACCGCGTGGTCACCAACGAGGAGGTCTACGACCCCGACCAGCAGGTGGCGCGGTCCACCGTCACCGTGGAGGAGACCCTTCAGAGCAATGACCGCGAGCCGGCACCGGTCACCGTGGGCCAGAACCTGCCCGAGGGCCAGTTCAACCAGACCGACGGCGCCGGCACCTCGACCAGCGAGAACCGCACCGAGGAGACGGTGAACTTCGAGATCTCGCGCCGGGTCACCAACCAGGTGCGCGAGGGCGGCGTGATCGACCGCCTCAACATCGCCGTCCTGGTCGACCACGCCCGGGTGACGGCCGCCGACGGCACCGTGACCTACGAGCCACGCAGCCCCGAGGCGATGGAGCAGATCACCGCCCTGGTGCGCTCGGCGGTGGGGTTCGACGCCACCCGCGGCGACCAGATCGAGGTGACCAACCAGCGCTTCGCCGCCATGGACGACATGATGGGCGAGGAGCCCTGGATGTTCATGGGCTTCACCAAGGACGAGATCATGCGCATGGCCGAGGGCCTGGGCGTGGCCGTCGTGGCGGTGCTGGTCATCCTGCTGGTGGTGCGTCCGCTGGTCACCCGCGCCTTCGAAAGCCTGCCGTCGGGCGCCGACGGCGGCGGCACGGGCCTGCTGTCGGCCGAGGCCGCCGGCGCGCCGCAGCTTCCGGGACCGGCCACCGCCCCGGTGCCCATCGGGCTGGGCCTCGACGACATGGAAGACGCCGACGAGCTGATCGACATCGAAAAGGTCGAGGGCCGGGTGAAGGCATCGAGCCTGCGCAAGATCGGCGAGATCGTCGAGAAGCACCCCGAGGAAGCCCTCAGCATCATCCGCAATTGGCTCTATCAGGAAAGCTGAGCCCCGCCATTCGTCAACGGAGGTCGCGCCGTGGCCCGCGTCAAGGAAGACTACCGCAGCCTCACCGGACCCCAGAAGGCCGGCATCATGATGCTGTCGCTGGGGGAGGAATACTCGGCCAAGCTGTTCTCCATGATGGACGACGAGGAGATCCGCGAACTTTCGCAGGTCATGGCCAATCTCGGCACCATCAGCTCCAACCTGGTCGAGCGCCTGTTCGTCGAGTTCGCCGACGCCATCTCCAACACCGGCTCGCTGGTGGGGTCCTACGACACCACCGAACGCCTGCTCATCCGGTCGCTGCCCAAGGACCGGGTCGAGGCCATCATGGAGGAGATCCGGGGCCCGGCCGGCCGCACCATGTGGGACAAGCTGGGCAATGTGAACGAGCAGGTTCTGGCCAACTACCTGAAGAACGAGTATCCGCAGACCGTCGCCGTCGTGCTCTCCAAGGTCAAGCCCGACCACGCCGCCCGCGTCATGTCGCTGTTGCCCGAGAACTTCGCCATGGAAGTGGTGATGCGGATGCTGCACATGGAGGCGGTGCAAAAGGAGGTGCTGGACGGCGTCGAAAAAACGCTGAGGACCGAATTCATGTCGAACCTGGCCCGCACCGCACGCCGCGATGCCCACGAGATGATGGCCGAGATCTTCAACAGCCTCGACCGCAACACCGAGAACCGGTTCGTCACCGCCCTGGAGGAGCGCAACCGCGAATCCGCCGACCGCATCAAGCAGCTCATGTTCACCTTCGAGGATCTGGTGCGGGTGGACTCGCAGGGCGTCCAGGTGCTGTTGCGCCACGTCGAGAAGGACAAGCTGGGGCTGGCCCTCAAGGGCGCCTCCGACAGCGTCAAGGAACTGTTCTTCAAGAACATGTCCGAACGCGCCGGCAAGATGCTGCGCGAGGACATGGAATCCATGGGGCCGGTGCGGGTGCGCGAGGTCGACGAGGCCCAGAACTCGGTGGTCTCGCTCGCCAAGGAGCTGGCCAACAGCGGTCAGATCGTCATCTCCGATGGCAAGGAGGACGACGAGCTGGTGTACTGACCGCCCGTCCCGACTCCTGCGGGCGTCGGCCTGCCTCCGTGTCCCGTTCCCCCGGGCGCCCCCCTGCGCCCGCCCCTTGTTCCCGCGATCCCAGCGGAGCCCGTTGTCCATGGCCACCGTGCAGAAGTTCCTGTTCGACCGCTCCTTCGACGATCCCGACGTGCGCCGGGCCGCCGAACGCCGGCTCGATGCCGCGCGGGCGCGCGACGACGAGGCCGAGCACCGGCGCCGCGACGACGGCGGCCGCAGCGGCGACGAGGACAGCGGCGAAGCCTATGCCGGGCTCGACCGGCGCCGGCGCGCCAGCGACGACCCGCCGCCGCCGCCCCCCGACCTGTACACGGCGGCGCAACTCGAAGCGGCCCGCGAGGAGGGCTATATCAAGGGCCACACGGCGGCGCTGGAGGAGGCGGCCACGGCCGACGGGCACGTCAGCGCCACCGCGCTGCGCACCATCGCCGAGGCCGTCCACCACATGGACGCCGCCCATGCCACCCATGTGGCCGGCCTGGAGAAGACCGCCACGCGTCTCGCGCTGGCGATCGCCCGGCGCCTGCTGCCGGCCACCGCCGAGCGGGTGGCGGCGGAGGAACTGGAGCATCTGGTCGCCCATCTGCTGCCGGACCTGATGGACCAGCCGCGGCTGGTGATCCGGGTGCACGGCGCCCTCGCCGAGACCGTGCGCGCCGGCGTGCGCGACCTTCAGACCACCAGCGGCTATGAGGGCCGCATCGTGGTGCGCCCGGACAATGCCCTGGGCCGCGCCGACTGCCGCCTGGAATGGGGCGACGGCGGGGTCGAGCGCGACACCGGGCAACTCTGGGAGGAAATCGAGGCCGCCGTGGAACGCCATCTGCGCGAGCCGGTGCCCCCGGCGCCGGCGGCCGCCCCCTCCGCGACCGAGACGCCCCCGGCGCCGCCCGCAGCGTCCGCCCCAGCGTCCGCCACAGCGTCCGCCACGGTTCCGAACGAAACCTGGCCGTCCGGACCGGCCCTCGAAGCCGCCCCGGCAGAGACCGCGTAACCCCCGCCACCACCGGCCGGCCCGTCGGCCGCCGAGAGGGAGACCAGCATGTCCGACGAGAACGACTTCAGCCTCGACGAACTGGGCGATGCGCAGCGCGCCGAGGCCGCCGAGGACGCCGCCGAGGACATGGGCGCGCACGTGCCCGACCGGCCGCGTTCGGCCTCCGATCTGGAGGCGGTCTACGACATCCCGGTGCAGGTCTCGGCCGTGCTGGGTAAGTCCCACATGCAGGTCAACCAGCTTCTCAAGTTGGGCCGCGGCGCCGTGGTCGAGCTGGACCGCAAGGTCGGCGAGGCCATCGACATCTACGTCAACAACCGTCTGGTCGCCCGCGGCGAGGTGGTGGTCGTCGAGGAGCGCCTGGGCGTGACCATGACCGAGATCATCAAGACGGACCGGAGCTGACCGGCATGGCCGACGGCGGTCCTTTTCTCGACCGGTCGCGCCGGGCGCTGTCAGCGGACAGTCACGCCGGGGTCGATCTGGCCACGGTGATCGGCATCGGCGGCGCGCTGGCCCTGATCGCGCTGGCCATGCTGCTGGGCGGCTCACCGGGGTCGTTCCTGGACATTCCGGCGATCCTGATCGTGGTCCTGGGCACCCTGGCGGTGACCCTGGCCGCCTTCACCTTCGACGAGGTGGCGGCCGCCTTCGCCGTGCTGCCGCGCACCGTGCTGCATCCACGCCTGGATGCCGGCGACGCCGCCGACCGCATGCTCGACCTGGCCGAGGAGGCGCGCAGCCGCGGCCTGCTCAAGCTCCAGGGGGCGCCGCTGGAAGGCACCGCCGACGAGCCGTTTCTGTACAAGGGCCTGTCGCTGGTCATCGACGGCACCGCCGAGGACGAGGTGGAGGCCATGCTGCGCCAGGAGATGGACGCCACCGCCGCCCGCCACGCCCGCAGCGTCGGGGTGCTGCGCCGGGCGGCCGAGGTCTCGCCGGCCATGGGGCTGATCGGAACCCTGGTCGGCCTGGTGCAGATGCTGGGCAACCTGGACGACCCGGCGCGCATCGGCCCCAGCATGGCGGTGGCCCTGCTGACCACCTTCTATGGCGCCATCCTGTCCAACGTTGTCTTCGCGCCCCTGGCCAGCAAGCTGGAACGCAACGCGGCCGAGGAACAACTCGTGAATCATCTTTATGTCGTGGGGGTCGTGTCGATCGCCCGCAAGGAAAACACCCGGCGGCTGGAGATGCTGCTCAACAGCGTCCTGCCGCCGCATCAACGGGTGCGCCGGGTCCATGTCTAAGCCTCACATCTCATCGCGGGTCCAGCCATGCGCGTGCTGATCATCGGCGCCATGGAGGGCCAGGTGGGCGCCGCCGCCCGCATCGCCGTGCAGCGCGGTGCCAAGGTGGCGCAGGCCGACGACGTGGCGGCGGGCCTGGAGGCGCTGCGCGGCGGTCGCGGCGCCGACCTGGTGATGGTCGACGGCCAGTTCGACGTCGCCGGCCTGATCGACGCTCTCGCCGCCGAACACATCGTCGCCCCGGTGGTGGCCTACGGCGTCGGCACCGACGCCCGCATCGCGGTGCGGGCCATCAAGGCCGGCGCCAAGGAGTTCATCCCGCTGCCGCCCGACCCCGCCCTGATCGCCGCCGTGCTGGAGGCGGTGGCCGAGGAGCGCCACGCCCTGGTGTTCCGCGACCCCGCCATGGCGCGCGTGGTGCGCATGGCCGAGCAGGTCGCCCCCAGCGACGCCAGCGTGCTGGTGACCGGGGAGTCCGGCACCGGCAAGGAACTGATCGCCCGCCACCTGCACCGCAAGAGCCGGCGCGCCGACGGCCCGTTCATCGCCGTCAACTGCGCCGCCATCCCCGAGGCCCTGCTGGAAAGCGAGCTGTTCGGGCACGAGAAGGGCGCCTTCACCGGCGCCGTGGCGCGGCGCATCGGCAAGTTCGAGGAGGCCAACAACGGCACCCTGCTGCTCGACGAGATCTCCGAAATGGACGTGCGCCTGCAGGCCAAGCTGCTGCGCGTCATCCAGGAACGCGAGATCGACCGCATCGGCGGCAAGCAGCCGGTCCGGGTCAACACCCGCATCGTCGCCACCTCCAACCGCGACCTGCGCGCCGAGGTGGCGGCCGGGCGGTTCCGCGAGGACCTGTTCTTCCGGCTCAACGTCATCACCCTGGCGCTGCCGCCGCTGCGCCAGCGGCCGCAGGACATCGACCTGCTGGCCGGGCATTTCGCGCACAAGTACGCCGAGGCCAACCAGATTCCGGACCGGCCGCTGGCGGCGCCGGCGCTGGCGGCGCTCAGGGCGCATCCCTGGCCGGGCAACGTGCGCGAACTGGAGAACACCCTGCACCGCGCCGTGCTGCTGGCGGACGGTGACGAGATCGGCGTGGAGGCGGTCATGATCGAGCCCGACGGCAGCCCCCTGAGCCCGCACGGCCCGGAGGCCGCGGCGGCGCCGGGCGCGAACGGCGGCCACGGCGGACACGGCAGCCCCGGCGCCGACCCGGCGGCGCCGTCCGCGGCCGGTTCCGACGCGGCCACGCCCGGTGGGGGGACGGGCGGCGGGGTCGGCGGTCTGGTCGGACGCACGGTGGCCGACGTGGAACGCGACCTGATCATCGACACCCTGCGTCACTGCCTGGGCAACCGCACCCACGCGGCCACCATCCTGGGCATTTCCATCCGCACCCTGCGCAACAAGCTGCGCCAGTACGCCGACGAGGGCGTCGCGGTGCCGGCCCCCGGCGGTGGCTCGCCCTCGGCCGGCGCCGGTCCCGAGACCTCCACGGCGCCCCGGGCCTGAAGACGGCCCGCGACGCCAGACCCTGACGGCAGCCCGTGACGGTTGGCCCCGACGACCGCCCGTGACCCCCTCGGGCGGCCCCCGCGAAACGAAAGACGACGGCGATGGCCGAAGAGACCGGATCACAGGGACAGGTGGTGACCGCCGACGGCGAGGGCGGCGTGCCGGACGGCACCGCAGGCACCGGCGGCGGTGGCGCCGGGGCGGGCGCGCTGGGCGCCATCGGGCGCCGCATCCAGGAAACCCTCTACAGCGGCGAGATCGGGCTGGCGCTCGGCGTCATCGCGATCCTGGTCGTGCTCATCCTGCCGATGCCGCCGTGGCTGCTGGACATCATGCTGGCGCTGTCGCTGACCTTCTCCACCCTGGTGCTGATGACGGTCATCTACGTGCGCAAGTCCATGGAGTTCAACTCGTTCCCCATGGTGCTGCTGATCGCCACGCTGCTCCGGCTGGCGCTCAACCTGGCCTCGACCCGCCTCATCCTGGCCAACGGCCATGAAGGCCCCGACGCCGCCGGCGAGGTCATCCAGGCCTTCGGCGGCTTCATCATGGGCGGCAACTTCGTGATCGGGGTGATCGTCTTCGCCATCCTGGTGCTGGTCAACTTCATGGTCATCACCAAGGGCGCGACCCGCATCGCCGAGGTTTCGGCCCGCTTCACCCTGGACGCCATGCCGGGCAAGCAGATGGCCATCGACGCCGACCTGTCCACCGGCCTGATCACCGAGGACGAGGCCCGTGCCCGGCGCGAGGAGATGCAGCGCGAGGCGGACTTCTTCGGCGCCATGGACGGTGCGTCGAAGTTCGTGCGCGGCGACGCCATCGCCGGCATCCTGATCACCGTCATCAACATCGTCGGCGGCATGGTCATCGGCATGGTCCAGGGCGGCCTGAGCTTCGGCGAGGCCGCCGACGTCTACACCCGCCTGACCGTGGGCGACGGCCTGGTGTCGCAGATCCCGGCGCTCATCGTCTCGGTCGGGGCCGGCCTGATGGTCGCCAAGGGCGGCCTGAAGGACAGCGCCGAGTCCACGCTGGTCACTCAGTTCAAGGCGTATCCGCGCGCGCTTGGCATGTCCGGTCTGATGGCGATGGCCCTGGCGCTGCTGCCGGGCACGCCGTTCCTGCCCTTCACGCTGCTGGCGCTGGCGGCCGGCGGGGCGGCGCTGTACCTGGACCAGAAGGCCCGCACCGCCGCCCGGACGGCGGCCGAGGCGACGCCCGCCGAGCCCCCCGCGCCGGTGGCCGAGGAACCGATCTCGACCGCGCTGCGCATCGACCTGGTGCGGCTGGAGCTGGGCTACGGCCTGCTGTCGCTCATCAACAACGCCACCAGCTCGCGCCTGACCGACCAGATCAAGGCATTGCGCCGCTCGCTGGCGATGGAAATGGGCTTCGTCATGCCCTCGGTGCGCATTCAGGACAACATGCAACTCGGCGCCAACACCTACGTGATCTACATCAAGGAGGTCGAGGCGGGGCGCGGCGAGCTGCGCCCCAACATGCTGCTGGTCATGGATCCGCGCGGCGAGTCCATCACCCTGCCGGGCGAGAAGACCACCGAGCCCACCTTCGGGCTGCCGGCGGTGTGGTCGGACCGCTCCAACCGCGAGGAGGCCATGTTCCGCGGCTACACCGTCGTGGACCCGCCGACCGTGGTGACCACCCACCTGACCGAGGTGGTCAAGGACAACATGGCCGACCTGCTGTCGTTCGCGGAGACCCAGAAACTCCTCGACGAACTGGACAAGGAACACCAGAAGCTGGTGGCCGACCTGATCCCGACCCAGATCTCCACCAGCGGGGTCCAGCGTGTGCTCCAGAACCTGCTGGGCGAACGGGTCTCGGTGCGCGATCTGCCGACCATCCTGGAGGGCATCAGCGAGGCCACCGCGACCACCCGCAACATCCTGCTGGTGACCGAGCACGTGCGCGCCCGCCTGGGGCGTCAGCTCTGCGACGCCAACGTCAACGCCGACGGCATCGTGCCCCTGGTCACGCTGTCGGCGCAGTGGGAGCAGGAGTTCGCCCAGGCGCTGGTGGGCCAGGGCGAGGAGCGCCAGCTCTCGATGGCCCCGTCGCGGTTGCAGGAGTTCATCATGACGGTGCGCCAGACCTTCGAGCGCTTCGCCATGCAGGGCGAGGCGCCGGTGCTGCTGACCAGCCCCGGCATCCGGCCCTACGTGCGCTCCATCGTCGAGCGCTTCCGGCCCAGCACCGTGGTCATGTCGCAGAACGAGATCCACCCCAAGGCGCGCATCAAGACCCTGGGGCAGATCTAGGCGTCCCGGCCCCCCCCTGGTCAAACGGCCAGCGATGTTAGGACAGAGTTAAGGGAGGGGTGCGTACCATCGGCGCAGGGGTGGGCCAAGCATCGCCCGCCGCCTCCTCCGGTCGTGGGACCCTGCCTCCACCCCCCGGTGCCCCCGGCATCGCCGGGGCCGCCGGCGCGGCCCGACCGGATCACGAGAGGACCGCCGGTTCATGCGGCTGAAATGCTACTCCGCGCCCAGCATGGCCGAGGCCATGGCCCTGATCCGCCAGGAACTGGGGGACGACGCCATCATCGTCTCCACCCAGCGGGCGGCCGGCGACGGCGGCATCCGGATCACCGCGGCGGTCGAGGAACCCGGCTCCGACGGCGACCTGCGCACCGCCCTCGCCGACGAAACCGGCGCCGCGGGCCAGGATCTCAGCGACGGCCGCGTGCTGGAGGCGCGCGCCGCCCTGGCGTACCACGGCGCCCCCGAGCGCCTGACCGAGCGCCTGCTGGCCCAGGTCCGCGCCGCCGCGTCGCCGGACCCGGTCGAGGCCTGCGCGGCCGCCCTGGAGTCCGTGTTCGCCTTCGCCCCCCTGCCCGAACGCAAGTCGCCGCGCCCGTTCCTGATCGTCGGCCCGCCCGGGGTCGGCAAGACCATCGCGGTCGCCAAGCTGGCGGCGCGCGCCCGCCTCGCCAACCGCCCGGTCGGCGTCATCAGCGCCGATTCCGTGCGCGCCGGCGCGGTCGCCCAGCTCGCCGCCTTCACCCGCATCCTGGAGGTGGACCTCAAGCGGGCGCGCGGTCCCGACTCGCTGCGCGCCCAGGTCGCCGACAGCGTCGGCGTCCACGATCTGGTGTTCATCGACAGTCCGGGCATCAACCCCTTCTCGACCCACGACACCGCGTTCCTGCGCGAGCTGATCGAGGCCGCGGACGTCGAGCCCATCCTGGTCCTCGCCGCCGGCATCGACCCCATGGAGGGGGCCGAGGCCGGCGAGAGCTTCGCCCGCGTCGGCGCCACCCGCCTGATGGCGACCCGGCTGGACATGGCGCGCCGCCTCGGCGGCATCCTGGCCGCCGCCGACCACGGGCAACTGATGTTCAGCGAGGTGACGATCAGTCCCCACGTCGCCAACGGCCTGGTGCCGATCCACCCGCTGTCCCTGGCCAAGCTGATCCTGCCCCGCCGCGCCCAGGAGGGAGCGCCGACGGGACAGACCCGCGGAGATCCGGCTGACGGTCCGGACCCGTCCTCCCCCTCCGTCGCCGAGGCAACCCGATGACCAACCTCGATCCCACCATGGCCCCGCGTGCGCCGGCTCCGGAGTCCGGCCACAATGTCCTGGCCATCGCATCCGGCAAGGGCGGTGTCGGGAAAACGTGGTTCGCCATCACCCTGAGCCATGCCCTGGCCAAGCGTGGCAAGCGGGTGCTGCTGTTCGACGGCGACCTGGGGCTCGCCAACATCGACATCCAGTTGGGGCTGATGCCGCGCTATGACCTGGGCAGCGTGGTTGCCGGCAAGCTGACCTTGAACCAGGCCGCGACCACGTTCGACACCGGCGGCTTCGACGTCATCGCCGGCCGCTCCGGCTCCGGCAGCCTGGCCAACATCCCGGCCAGCCGCCTGCAACTGGTGGCCGACGACCTGGTGCTGATGGGGCGCGACTACGACCATGTGCTGATCGACCTGGGGGCGGGGGTCGAGAAGGCGGTGCGCCAGCTCGCGCGCGCCGCCAGCACGCTGCTGGTGGTGACCTCGGACGAACCGACCGCGCTCACCGACGCCTATGCCTTCATCAAGATCACCGCCATCGAACGCCCGGACGCGACGCTGAAGGTGGTGGTCAACGCCGCCAACTCGACCCGCGAGGGCGAGCGGACCTACAGCACCCTGCTGAAGGCGTGCCAGGGCTTCCTGCGCATCTCGCCGCCCCTGGCCGGCGTGGTGCGGCGCGACACCCGGGTGCGCGAGTCGATCCGCAACCAGATTCCGCTCCTGACCCGCTATCCCAACAGCGAGGCGGCGCTGGACGTGGAGGCGCTGGCCGACCGTCTGCTGGCCGAGTGACCCGAGCGGCGGCCGGAGGCCCGCGCCCATGAGCACCGTTCCCCCCCCGGCACCGCCGCCCGTACCGGCCCCGGCGCCGGCCCCCGCCGGACCCGCCACCGCCACGGTGACCACGCCGCCGCCGGCCCTGGCGCGGCTGCCGGCGGCCACCCTGCTGGAGGCCCAGGTGGTGCAGGCGGCCCAGCGTGGCCAGCCGGCCCAGGTGCAGACGGCGCTCGGTCCCGTCACCCTGCGGGCCAGCGTGGCGCTGCCGGCCGGCGCGGACATCACCCTGCAACTGCTGTCGATCGCCCGCGGCGAGGCGCTCCTCAAGATCACCGCCCTGAACGGCCGCCCGCTCGCCGCCCCTGCGCCGGCCTCGGGCGGCGCCAGCCCGCCGCCGACGCCCCCGAGCGGCGCCGCGACCCCGACCGCCGCCTTGACCGGGCAGGCCCCCGTGGATGCGGTCGGCGGCGCCGGCGGGCGCGGCCTGCTGACCGCCACCGTGGTGCGCGGGCCGACGGCCGCCCAGCCGGGGACCCCGGGGCCCGCCACCGGGACGATCCTGGGCGAGCCGGCCCCCGTTGGGACCCGCGTCAGGGTCCGGCTGGTCGCCATCCAGTCTCCCGGCCAGTCCCCCAGCCAGTCTCTGGGCCAATCTCCGGGCCAGTTTCCGGGCCAGGCCGCGTCGGGTGCGGCGGCGGCCGGCGGCGCACGCCCCGGTCCCGTCGGCACGGGCGGCCCGGGGACGGTCACCCCTGCCGGAACGACGGGGGCCGCCACGTCCGCGTCGGCGTCCCCGGCCGCCGGCGGCGCGGGCGCCCCGGGCCCCGCCCCAGGAGCCATCCCAGGACCCGTCCCGGGCGCCGCCTCCGGCCGGTTGGCGCCCACCACGGCCCCCGGAACCGGACCGACACCGGGACCAACGGGGGGACCAACGGGGGGACCAACGGGGGCCGGCGGATCCGGCACGGCCGCGCCCACGGCGGGCGCCGCTTCCCCCACCCCGGCGGGCACGCCGGCCAGCGCGGGCGCCGCTGCGGACGGGCCGTCCCCGACGGCCACGGCGGGGCGGGGCGGCGCCACCGCGCCCACCCCGTCCGGCGCCCCCCCGCCGCCACCGGGCGCGGCCGGCGACGGCGCCAGCGCCGGACCAGCCGCGGCCCGCCTGAGCGGCACCCTGTTGAGCGGCGGCCCGGCCGGCCAGAGCCTGTTGCGCACCCCGGCCGGCACCCTGGCGCTGACGGTCCGGCTCGACGCGCCGCCCGGCAGCCAGGTCACGCTCGACCTCGCGGCCCGCCTGCCCCCGCCCGCCGTGGGGACGGCCGGCGCCGCGACCCCGGGCCTGCCCCAGGGCGGCACCACCGGATGGCCGGCCCTGAGCGAGGCGGTGGAGACGCTGAGCCGGGCCGATCCAGCCGCCGGCCGCGCCCTGGAGGCCGCGATCCCGCGTGCGGGACCGCAGCTCGCCGCCGCCATGGTCACGCTGTCGGGGGCGCTGCGCGCCGGCGGCGACATCCGCCAGTGGCCCGGCGAGTCCACCCTGCGCGCGCTGGAGCGCGCCGGCCCGGGCGGCGCCCGGCTGGCCGCGGCCCTGAAGCGCGACCTGGGCGATCTGGCCGGCCGCACTCGCGAGAGCCCCGGCGGCGAGTGGCGCGCCCTGACGCTGCCCCTGGCCGACCATGCCGAGATCAGCCCGATCACCATCATCACCCGGGTGATGGGCGGGCGCGGCGACGCCGACGGCACCGACCCGGAGGACGGCGGCGGCGGAGCGGAGGCGGGCCAGCGGTTCCTGGTCGACGTCACCCTGTCGCGCCTGGGGCGGCTCCAGATCGACGGCCTGATGCAGACCAAGGCCCGGCGCCTGCATCTGATCCTGCGCACCGCCCAGCCGTTGCCGGCCGACATGCGCCACGACCTGCTCGGGCTGGCCCAGAGCAGCCTGAGCGCGCTGGGCCTGGAGGGCGGGCTGTCGTTCCAGGCCGACGGCGCGTTCTTCACCCCGGTGCCGGAGGCCGTCCCGGCCCCGGTCACCCCGAAGGGCGGCGTGATCGCGTGACTCCGGCCGACCACGAGATGGCCCCGGATCGTCGGCCCGCCGGCGTGACCACGCGGCGCGGGCGTTTCCCGGGTGCCCAGAGCGGGCGGCGGCGTGCTAAGACCGGACGGCAGACCGGCCGGGACCGGCGGCCGCCGCCGTCCGGCTCTGCGTCCCCCGTCCCTGCTGCCGCGAGGCGCCGCGCGCCGATGATCGTCGAATGGATCCGTCACCGTCTCACCCCGGCGCCGCGCGGGCTGCGCCGGATGGGCTACCTGCGCGAACTGATCGCCGTGGACGCCCGCCGCCGCCGCAACCGGCGGGCCTGGGGGCCGCACCTGCGGGCCACGCACAGCGTGATCCTTGACCAGGTGGCCCAGCTCGACCGCTGGAACCAGGTGGTGGTGGTCGGCGCCGGCCTGCTCAGCGACGTGCCGGTGGCCACCCTGGCGCTGCTGTTCCGCCGCGTGGTGCTGGTGGATGTGCTGTTCATGCCGTCGGTGCGGCTGACCGCGTTGCGCATCCCGTCGGTGGAGCTGGCCCCGTGCGACGTCACCGGCGTGGTGGAGGCGGTGCGCACCCTGCCGCGCGGGGCACCGCTGCCGCCGTCGCGGCCGGTGATCCCGGGCCTGGCCGACGCCGACCTGGTGGTGTCGTGCAACGTGCTGTCGCAATTGCCGCTGCTGCCGGCGCGTTGGCTGGCGCGCCACCACGACACCGACGAGGCGGCGCTGCTGGCCTTCCGCCGCCGCCTGATCGCCGACCATCTGCACCTGCTGATGGAGGCGCCCTGTCCGGTCTGCCTGGTCACCGACACCGAGCGCCAGGAGATGACGGCCGACCGCCCCACCGCCGCCGAGGACCTGCTGTGCGGTATCGTGCCGGACGTGGAGGGCGCGACCTGGTGGTGGCGGATCGCGCCGCGGCCCGAGGAACTGTGGCTGCACGACGTCCGTCACCACGTCATGGGCGGCCGGCTGCGCGGCGTGCACATGCCGCGCGACGGCGCGGCACGGCCCGGCGCGGCCGCGCCGGCGGACCAGCCGGGCGTGACCGGCGGGGGGTGAGCGGCGGGGGGTGACCAGCGGGGTCGGGCCGGCCTATCCTTGCGATCGCGTCTCGACCCCGTCCGCCGGAGCCCGCCCGCCATGACCTTCGACCCGCACGCCCCCGTGGCCAACGACCTGACCGCGTTCTGGATGCCGTTCACCGCCAACCGCCAGTTCAAGGGCGCGCCGCGCCTGCTGGTGGCGGCCGAGGGCATGCACTACACCAGCCACGACGGCCGCGCGATCCTGGACGGCACCGCCGGCCTGTGGTGCGTCAACGCCGGTCACGGGCGGCGCGAGATCGTCGAGGCCGTCCGCGCCATGGCCGGCCAGCTCGACTACGCCCCGGCGTTCCAGATGGGCCACCCGCTGGCCTTCGACCTGGCCAACCGGCTGGTCCAGGGGATGCCCGAGGGCATCGACCATGTCTTCTTCACCAACTCGGGCTCGGAGGCGGTGGAGACCGCCCTCAAGATCGCCCTGGCCTACCACCGCACCCGCGGCGAGGGCAGCCGCACCCGCCTGATCGGGCGCGAGCGCGGCTACCACGGGGTCAACTTCGGCGGCATTTCCGTCGGCGGGATCGTCAACAACCGGCGCCTGTTCGGCGGCCTGCTGGGCGGCGTCGACCATCTGCCCCATACCCACCTGCCGGAACGGAACGCCTTCACCCCGGGCCAGCCGGCGCACGGCGCCCACCTGGCCGACGAGCTGGAGCGGCTGGTGGCGCTGCACGGGGCGGAGACCATCGCCGCCGTCATCGTCGAGCCCATGGCCGGCTCGACCGGGGTACTGCTGCCGCCCCGGGGCTACCTGGAGCGGCTGCGGGAGATCACCGCGAAACACGGCATCCTGTTGATCTTCGACGAGGTCATCACCGCCTTCGGCCGTCTGGGCAGCGCCACCGCGGCCGAGCACTTCGGCGTCACCCCCGACATCCTGACCACCGCCAAGGCGATCAACAACGCCGCCGTGCCCATGGGGGCCACGTTCGTGACCGGCGCCATCCACGACGCCTTCATGACCGGGCCGGACCACCTCATCGAACTGTTCCACGGCTATACCTATTCGGCCCACCCGCTGGCCTGCGCCGCCGCCATGGCCACCCAGGAGCTGTATCGCGCCGAGGGCCTGCTGACCCGCGCCCGCGACCTGGAGGCGGCCTGGGCCGACGCGGTGTTCTCGCTGAAGGGCCTGCCCCACGTCATCGACCTGCGCTGCATGGGCCTGATCGCCGGCATCGAGCTGGAACCGCGCCCCGGCGAGGCGGGCAAGCGGGCCTTCGAGGTGTTCCTGAAGGCCTACGAGATGGGCCTGCTGATCCGGGTCACAGGCGACATCATCGCGCTGTCGCCGCCGCTCATTATCGAGCCCGGGCAGATCGACCAGCTCTTCGGCACGCTGGCCGAGGCGATCCGGGCAGTACCCTAGCGCGGATCGCAATCGGCTGTAACCGGGGGCGGCCAACGCCCCCCACTCCGGACGAGTCCAGCTATTCGCATGCGACCCTCAAGACCTGACACCACTTCTGATCACCACAAGGAAGACCGTGCCCAATCTCGGTCAGTGTGATAGTCTGCGCGTGAAGAATGGTCCGGCTATCCCCAGGTGTATAGTCTCCGGGTTTATTCGCGCATTGCGCCCTTCGTTTTTTGGAGCCTCGTCTCGCGGATACCGCGATCGCAGCCTCCAACCGGTCCGCGCCGCTGAGGCGCCGGTGCCGCGTTCACCGTCCGCCGTACCACGGCGGACGGGCCCCGTCCCGTCTTCTGCCGCAGGCCCCCGCGATGACCCCGTCAGGCCCCCGCCCCCGTCCCCCCTCCAGCGCCCCGGATGACGGCACCGAGCCCTCCGTCAGGGCCGACCGGCGCTGGGCGCGGATCGAGGCCCTGGTGCTGCTGTTCACCGGGTTGACGGTGTTCCTTGTGGCGATCGACCTGGACGCCTTCGAGTGGCTGGCCGCGTATACCCGGCGCTACGAGGACTACGAGGTCGACGAGTTTTTCACCGCCGCCATCGTCATGGCCGGGTTCCTGCTGGTCTTTTCCATCTCCCGCATGGTGCAGTTGACGCGGGTGTTGCGGCGATTGGAGCGCACCCAATACGAGTTGCGGGAGGCCGTCGCGTTGTCGGACCGGTTGCGGACCGAAGCGGAGGCCGCCACCAAGGCCAAATCGAACTTCCTGGCCGCCACCAGCCACGAGCTGCGCACCCCGCTCAACGCCATCCTCGGCTTCGCGGAGATTATGCGCGACCGCCACATCCCCAACGCCGACCTCGACACCTACGCGACCTACGCCGGCGATATTCATCGCAGCACCACCGACCTGCTGGCCATCCTGGAGGACCTGCTTGACATCTCGAAGGTCGAGGCCGGCCGCACCACGCTGACGTTGGAAGCGGTGGCGGTGCGCCCCGTGGTCGACCGCTGCCTGAACACCCTTCGGGAACGCGCCCGCGAGCGGCGCCTGCACATCAGCGTCCGCATCGCCGACGACGACGGCACGGTGTGGGCCGACGCCCATGCGCTGCTGCGCATGATCACCAACCTCGTCACCAATGCCATCAAGTATAACCGGCCCGGCGGCTCCATCGTCATCCGGGCCGGCACGGTGACCCCGGCGCGCTACGAGATCAGCGTCTCGGACACCGGCATCGGCATCCCGCGCAAGGACATCCCGCGCATGCTGCTGCCCTACGAGCGCGGCGCCGGCACGACCACGGCGGCGGAGCCCGGGGTCGGGCTCGGCCTGGCCATCGTCAACACGTTGATGGCCCGCCACGGCGGCACGGTTCACGTGGACAGCCTGGTTGGCGAGGGCACCACGGTCACCCTGCGCTTCCCCGCGGTGACCTGACGCGGTCCCCGCGCCTCCGGACTCGCCGCGCGAGTCCGGTTTGTCGCAATCGGCTGAAACGCGCCCGAACGCGCAACCGCCCCACCCCGGCGGGCGGGATGGGGCGGCTTCGCGGGGATGCGCCGCCGGGCGCCGGACGACGCCGACGCCCGGCGGCCCGGGATCACGCCTCCGGCTTGCGGAAGTGCAGGATGCCCCAGACCAGGTGCCCGGCGGTGCCCGCCTTCACCCAGTTGTCCAGGCCCACCAGCATGCGGTCCAGGTAACCGCGGCTGGAGAGGCGGGCGACCTCGTTGTACTGCTCGCGCAGCACCTCGGCGACACGGCCGTAGTGCTTGGGCAGGTGATCCGTCAGGTCGGTGACCGAGACGGTCTCGAAGCCGACGCGCGCGGCGGCCTCGCGGTAGAACTTCACCGAGCCCAGGTTCTCCAGGTGGATGCGGTCGTACACCGGCTGCAGCACGCCGTCGGGCACGTCGTCCACCTCCATCGGGTCGGTGAAGATCAGGTGCCCGCCGGGCTTCAGCACCCGGAACGCCTCCTCCAGCACCAGTTCGCGGTCGCCGGCGTGCAGGATGGCGTCCTGCGACCACACCACGTCGAAGCGCGCGTCGGGTTCCGGCACGTCCTCGAAGCTGCCGTGCACGACGGTGATCTTGTCGGCCAGCCCCTGCTCCTCGGACAGGCCGCGGTTGCGGGCGTTCTGGGTCTCGGAAATGTTCAGGCAGTGCACCCGGCAGCCGCGCAGGGCCGCCAGCCGCCGCGCCGCCCCGCCGTAGCCGGCGCCGATGTCCAGCACCCGGCTGTCCGGCCCAAGCTGCACCTGTTCGGCCATGGTGTCGACGGTGCGCCGGCTGGCGTCCTTGATGGTCTCGCCGGCCTGATCGGTGTACAGGCCGATGTGGATGTCCTCGCCGCCCCAGATGTGGAAGTAGAAGTTGTCGGCGTCGTCGCTATCGTAATAGGTCTCGGCCACCGAGGCGATCTTGTGCAGGTCACGGTCGCCGCGCCCGGCCTCGTAGCTCTTGTCCACGATGTGGATGAAGAAGTCCGGGTCGTCCTCCTGGTAGGTTTCCTGGAAGTCCCCGAAGGTGCGGATGCGCTGGAACCCGGCCTCGCTCAGCAGCCGCCGCATGTAGTTCTTGCGCAGCGGGAACATGTTGAGCTTGTACTCGGACTTGTCCGGGAAGGCGTAGCGGAAGCGCGTCAGGCCCTCGTCCACGTGCTCGGGCTCGGCCGTCACGCGGTCGCCGCAATAATAGAACTTGTGCTTGGTGGAATAGCCATTGTCCAGAATGGCGTCGTAGTTGCGCTGGTCGATGATCAGCACGCCGTCATGCTTCAGCGCGGCGTAGAACTCCGCCAGTGCGCGCCGCCGGTCCTGCTCCTGGAACAGGTGGGTAAAGCTGTTGCCCAGGCAGATGATGGCGTCGAACTTGCCGTGGATATCGCGGTTCAGGGTGCGCCAGTCGGCGTGACAGGTGCGCAGGATGATGTGGTGATCCTTGGCGTTCTCGAACGCCTTGGCCAGCATCGCCGCCGAGCCGTCCACCGAGGTGACGTCGAAGCCGGCCTTGACGAGCTGCACCGAATGGAAGCCGGTGCCGCAGGCGACGTCCAGGACCTTGGTCTTGCCGCGGGCCTTCAGCATGTCGATGAAGAACTGCCCCTCGCTCTCGGCGCGGGCGCCCCAGTCGATCAGCTCGTCCCATTTCTCGACGAAGGTCTGGACGTATTCGCCGCGGTACAGGTCGCTGTCGCGGGCGGCGATGGGATCGTCGCCGATGTCCTGTTCGCGGGCCACCAGGTCACTGTTGCGGTCGCGGAAGTCGATCGTGTCCATGGTCGGGGGTCCTCCTGTTCGGCCTATTCGGCGGCGGGGCGGGTGCCGGCCGCATCGGCCAGCGCCGCGGCGCGATCGGTCGCCTCCCAGGGCACGCCGGCGCGGCCGAAGTGGCCATTGGCGGCGGTCTGGCGGTAGATCGGGCGCAGCAGGTCGAGCATCGCGATGATGCCCTTGGGCCGCAGGTCGAAGTGGGTGCGCACCAGGGTCTCGATGCGGGCTTCGGGGATGGTGCCGGTGCCGAAGGTGTCGACCCGCACCGAGACCGGCTGGGCGACGCCGATGGCATAGGCGAGCTGGACCTCGCAGCGGTCGGCCAGGCCGGCCGCCACCACGTTCTTGGCCACGTAGCGGGCGGCATAGGCGGCGGATCGGTCGACCTTGGACGGGTCCTTGCCCGAGAAGGCGCCGCCGCCGTGGCGGCCCATGCCGCCGTAGGTGTCGACGATGATCTTGCGGCCGGTCAGGCCGCAGTCGCCGACCGGACCGCCGATGACGAAGCGGCCGGTGGGATTGATGTGATAGGTGGTGGCGTCGTCGAGGAACGCCGCCGGCACGCATGGCTTGACGATTTCCTCGATCACCGCCGCGCGCAGGGTGGCGTGGTCGACGTCCTCGTCGTGCTGGGTCGACAGCACGATGGCGTCGATGCCGGCCGGCCGGCCGCCCTCGTAGCGGACACTGACCTGGCTCTTCACGTCCGGCCGCAGCCACGGCAGCGTGCCGCTCTGGCGCACCGCGGCCTGGCGCGCGGTCAGACGATGGGCGAGCTGGATCGGCAGCGGCATCAGGTCGTCGGTCTCGCGGCAGGCGAACCCGAACATCAGGCCCTGGTCGCCGGCGCCCTGCTCCAGGTCGAGGCCGCGCCCCTCGTCGACGCCCTGGGCGATGTCCGGCGACTGCTTGTCCAGTGCCACGAGAACCGCGCAGGAGCGGCCGTCGTATCCATACCGCGGGTCGTCGTAGCCGACGTCGAGGATGGTATCGCGGGCCACCTGGGCGTAGTCGACGTGGGCCGTGGTGGTGATCTCGCCGGAAAGGATGCACATCCCGGTGTTGACCATGGTCTCGCACGCCACGCGGGCGGCGGGGTCCTGGGCCAGGATGGCGTCCAGGATGGCGTCCGAGATGCTGTCGGCGAGCTTGTCGGGGTGTCCGGCACCCACCGATTCGGAGGTGAAGATATAGCTGTCGGTCAAGACGCTCGGTCTCCCTGGTCAGGGCCGCGGGTGCGCGTCCGCGACCGACGCAAGGGATCGGTCGGGCACGGCGCCCGCAGGCACGGTGATCGGTCGGTCGCGAGCCGTGGGACAAACGGACGCACGGACCCGTGGCCCGCCGCCGGCAGAAAACGACACACTGCTGTCCCGGGCGCGCCGCCGTGACTGCGGCGCGCAGAGTTGCCCTGCGGCCCGCGCCTTCGGCGGTGCACGACAGGGACGCGAGTAAACCCACGCCGAATCGGACCGACGCGCCGGAATGGCGCCGCCGGCCAGGGTGGAGGCGGCCGCCGACGCGGGGTGGCGTCGTTGAGTGGGGCGCGGCCGTCCGTTCGCGCTGCACAGCGTACACGGACCGGGGCGCGGGTTCTAGGCCCGTGTTCCAACTTTCGGTCCATGACGGATCGGGCGAACGAGACCGGGCGCCCGGTTCTCAAGTGAATCCGGGCACCCCGGACCGGGGTCGGGGCGGGCCGGTGACGGTTTCGTGTCGCTCCTGCGCCGCCCCCCCTGGGCGCCCGGGTCTTGCATCGCCACGTGTCCGGGCGGTGGTCCCCGTCGTAAGGATCAGGTCATGCGCCGAGTCGCCCCTGTCATGCGCCGAGTCGTCCCCGCCGTCGTCGCCCTGCTGGCGACGGGCCTCCTCGCGCCGGCCGGCGCAGAAACCGAGCAGACCGCGTTCGCGCCGGCGGACCTGCTGGCCTGGGAGCGTCAGGTCTTCGTCGGCACGACGGCCTACGCCCTCGACCACGTGGCGGGCCGGCCGGCGTTGCGGGCCACGTGCCGCGACAGCGCCTCCGGCCTGGTCCGGCGCCAGACCGTCGACCTGACCAAGACGCCGATCCTGGAATGGTCGTGGCGTGTCGAGGCGGTTCCCGCGGCCGGCCCGAGCGAGCGCACCAAGGCCGGCGACGACTACGTGGCACGGCTGTACGTGATCCGGGACGGCGGTCTGCTGCCCTGGCGCACGCGGGCGGTGAACTACGTCTGGGCGGCCGGAGAGCCCGCCGGGGCCGACTGGCCCAATGCCTACGCCGATCAGGCCCACATGGTGGCGGTGGCCTCCGGGCCACCGGCCGCGCCGGGCGCCTGGGTGACCGCCCGCCGCGACGTGCGGGCCGACTTCCGCCGCTTCCACGACCTGGCGGTGGACGCGATCGACGCCGTGGCCCTGATGACCGACTGCGACGACCGCGGCGGGACCTGGCGGGCCTGGTACGGCCCGGTGCGCTTCGTGCCCCGGTAGCGCCGCGGCGACCGACACCCGATTCGCCCCCGGACACACCCGAAAGCAGGCCAAAGGACGGTGATACGGCCATAGGTGCGTGACGCCGGAGGCTGTGGCCGGGGCGGGTGGTCCGTCCCGCAGGCGCTATACCAACGAACGAGATCTCCTCCGTTGGGCGTTGACATTGCCCGGCCGAACGCTTCCCCTGAGGTAGCATAGCCGCTCGGTTTTTCGGGCTTACCCAGCGTGTGGGGTTGCCAGCATCCCTGGTGCCCCTGCATAGTTCATAGGCGCTTGGTGCTGGAGCGCGCCTTTTGTGGGCGGAGGGGGACGACCATGACCAAGGTCACCGTCAAATGGTATAACCCGAAAAAGGGCTTCGGTTTCGTCCGTCCGGAAGAGGGACTGCCGGACGCGTTTCTGCATGTCTCCGCGGTCGAGGCCCGCGGTCTCGACCGCTTGCCGGAGGGCACCCAGCTCACCTGCACCCTGATCGAGGGACCGAAGGGCTGGGAGGTGCAGACCATCGACGCGGTGCTGGAGGTGCCCGAACCCAGTTGTGCCGCCGACCCGGAGACGCTGAACGAGGGCCTCACCGGCGTGGTGAAGTTCTTCAACGCATACAAAGGCTTCGGGTTCGTCACCCGGGACAGCGACCAGGCCGACGTGTTCGTGCACGTGCGCACGCTGGAACAATGCGGGCTGTTCGATCTGGTCGAGGGCCAGACGGTGCGCATGACGGTCAGCGAGGGTCCCAAGGGCCTTCAGGCCGACGTGGTCGCGGTGGTGGCCGAGCCGGAGCGCCCCACCGGGCCGCTGCTGCGCTGGCGCGCCGCCTACGCGCTGGGAGATCCGGAGACCGACGCCGAACACCGCGAACTGGTGACCCTGGTGAACAGCCTGCACGACCGCTGGGCCGCCAACGCCGGCCGCGACGAGATCGCGCGCCTGTTCGACCGCCTGCTGGCCAGCGCGGTCTGCCACATGGACCGCGAGGACGGCCGCTGGGGCCGCGGTGCCGGCGAGCCGCTGGCCGCCAGCCGCTGGCGCTGGCTCAAGGACATGACCGACTTCCGCAGCCGCCACCTGGCGGCGCCGCGCCCGCCGCGCTTCACCGAGGACATGGCCGAGTTCCTGCGGGCCTGGGTGACGGCGCATATCCTGGCCGAGGTCGGCTCACAACCGCGCGTGGTGGGGGCGACCGCCGCCGCCGGGTCCTGAGCGGGGCCGCCGGCGCGGGAGCCGCGAGGGGCCGCCGCGGTCAGCCGAACAGCGCGTCAGCCGAACAGCGCGTCAGCCGAACAGCGCGTCCGCGCCCTCCAGCGCCGCGCCGGCCGGATCGCGCGCGCCAACCACCGCGACCCCGCCGTCGTCGACGATCGCGTCGGCCCCCGCCAGGCGCAGGGGCGCGGCCAAGCCCGCCCCGCTCTCCAGCACCGTGGCGGCGGCGCCGTCGTAGGCATCCTGGCGCCGCGCATCGTCCAGCAGGTACAGCACCGCCTCGGCCATCACGTCGGGAACGCTGCGCCCGGCCGTCAGGCTGCTCTCGAAGTAGTCGACCGCGCCCGCGTAGCCCGCGCTCTGTGGCGACAGCCCCATGTGGCCGACCACGATCACGTCGATCTTGGCGCCGAGCGTGGACAGGCCGCTGAACTGGCCCTGGAACTCCGACCATGCGGACAGCACCGCGGCGGTGCCCGTCACGGTCGACCACGCGGCGGCGGAGACCTCGGCCGCGATGGCGTCGTCCGGCGGGCGGCCGAGCATCAGGTTGAACACGGCGATATCGGCGGAGTCGAACGGATCGGACGGCGGGTCGTCGTCGGGCGCCGAGCCGTCGGCCAGCAGGGCGTCGTTCTCCGTCATCACGTCGCTGATCCACCACCAGTGATCCCGGAACGAGGTGGCGACCAGCCCGGTGGAGACCACCCCGACGGCGAACGGACCGTCGCCGTAGTCGTAGTACACCGGACCGCCGGAGTTGCCCGGGTTCACCTCCAGGTCGTTGTTGTAGTACAGAACGCTGTCCTGGCTGTGATGCCAGACGGAGCCGCCGTCGTACATCAGGGCGCGGCCGTACAGGGCGGGATGGCCCAGCAGCCCGACGGCCCCGCCGGAGAACCCGGGGTCGACGCCGAACCAGCCGTACACGTCGCCCACGGGCTCGCGCAGCGAGATCAGCGCCATGTCGTACTCGGAGCCGCGCAGGGTATTCAGCCGCAGGTCCCCGGTCTCCAGCAGGCCGTCCCCGTCCGGGTCGAAGTCCGGGTAGTAGTGATACTGGAAGTCGTCGTAGAATACGTTGTCCGGCGCGCCGGGTTCGTACGACGGCGCGACACGGACATAATCGGGCGTCCCGCCGAGGGTCTGGTCGTACAGGACGTGCGAGGCGGTGACGATATCGTTGCGCCCGACCAGGAACCCGGTGCCCGTGAAGGTCTGCGTGCCCCAGGTGGACTCGATGAAGACCACGGCGCGGGCCGGATACTGGTCGTCGTCGGCTTGATAGGTCATGACGCCGATCCCCTGGCGGCCGATCTGGGCCCGGGAAGGTTGCGCCCATCCTTCGGCCCGGTCAACCGGCTCCCCCGCCGCGCGCCGCCACCCTGGGCGGGCCGGCGCGAGGCTGGACGGACCCGGCCCCCGCCCGCGCCCGACTCCGGGCCGTCGTGCCCCACAGACGCCCGAGAGACACCCGGGAGACGCCCGGGAGGGGGGGCGAGGTGCGCGACGGCCGAAACCGGGGGTCGGCTCAGTCGGGCGCCCGGGTCTGCAACGCGAGGGCGTGCAGTTCGCCGCCCATCTTCCCCTTCAGGGCGGCGTAGACCATCTGGTGCTGCTGCACCCGGGTCTTGCCCCGGAACTGCTCGGAGACGATCTGCGCCGCGTAGTGGTCGCCGTCACCCATCATGTCGTCGATCGCCACCTGAGCGTCCGGGAACGCCTCCTTGATCATGGTCTCGAGCGTGCCGGGGTCCATGGCCATGGTCGGAGTCTCCCTGTGTGATACCGGCCGGTATGATGTCGCAAGCCTGCGGCCGCGTGGGCGGGCGGCCGGCCGGACCGACCGCCCTGCGGCGGGGGTGTCGGGCTCAACCTACCCCAGCGCGCGGCGCGCGGCCAGCACCGGGGCCGCGCCTTGATACGGGCCGGCCCGTCGCCCCCTCCCCGGGCGCGCCGCCTCACAAAAATCCATACGGGTCCACGTCCACCTTGACCCGCACCCCCGGGGGCAGCGGGGCGGCGGCCTCCAGCCAGGCCCGGACCAGCGGCTGCACCCGCACCGAGCGCGCCGCCTTGAGCAGCAGGCGGTGGCGGTGCTGGCGGCGCAGCACGGCCAGCGGCGCCGGTGCCGGCCCCAGCACCTCGACGTCTTCGGCCTGGGGCGCGGTGCGGCCCAGGGCCTTGCCGGCGGCGATCACGGCCTGCTCGTCCAGCCCCGAGACGATCAGGGCCACCAGCCGCCCGAACGGCGGCATGCGCAGGGCCTGGCGGGTCTCGGCCTCCAGGGCCAGGAACCGCTCGGCGTCGTCGGCGGCCAGCGCCTGCATGACGGGGTGGTCGGGGTCGCAGGTCTGCAACAGCACCCGGCCCGGTCGCTGGGCCCGCCCGGCGCGGCCGGCCACCTGGTGCAGCAACTGAAACGTGCGCTCGGCCGCGCGCAGGTCGCCGCCGGCCAGCCCCAGGTCGGCGTCCACCACTCCGACCAGGGTCATCAGCGGGAAGTGGTGGCCCTTGGCCATCACCTGGGTGCCGATGACGATGTCGACCGCCCCCTGTTCGATGCGTTCCACCAGCGCGGCGGCGGCGGTCGGCCCGGTCAGGGTGTCCGACGCCGCCACCGCCAGCCGCGCCGCCGGAAAGCGCGCCGCCACCTCCTCGGCCAGCCGTTCCACCCCGGGGCCGCAGGCGGCCAGGGCGTCGGGGGCGTCGCAGGCCGGGCAGCGCTCCGGCAACGGCAGCCGGAAATCGCAGTGATGGCAGCGCAGCTCGCGGCGCTGGCGATGCTCCACCAGCCAGGCGGCGCAGTTCGGGCACTGCAACCGGTGCCCGCAGGCCCGGCACAGGGTCAGCGGGGCGTAGCCGCGCCGGTTCAGGAACAAGAGCGTCTGTTCGCGCCGCGCCAGGGTGGCTGCCATGGCGTCCAGCAGCGGCGGCGCCAGGAAGCTCTGGGCCGGCACACCCTGACGGTCCCATTTTTCCGGCGCCTGCGCGCGCAGGTCCACGGTTTCCAGGGTCGGCATTTCCGCGCCGCCGTGGCGCCGCGACAGCCCCACATGGGCATAGCGCCCGGCGCGGGCGTTCAGCACCGTTTCCAGCGACGGCGTGGCCGACGCCAGCACCACCGGCAGCCCGCCGGCACGGGCGCGCACCACCGCCATGTCGCGGGCGTTGTAGGGCACCCCGTCCTCCTGCTTGTAGGCGCCGTCGTGCTCCTCGTCGACGACGATCAGCCCCAGGTCGGGGAACGGCAGGAACAGGGCCGAGCGCGCCCCCACCACCACCGGGGCGCGGCCGAAGGCCACCGCGCGCCAGATGTCGCGGCGCTGGGCCCGCGGCAGGTCGGAATGCCAGGGCACCGGCGGGGCGCCGAAGCGGGCCTGGAACCGCTCCGGCCAGCGCGCGGTGAGCGCGATCTCCGGCAGCAGCACCAGGACCTGGCGGCCCTGGGCCAGGGTCTCGGCCATGGCCTCGAAATAGACTTCGGTCTTGCCGGAGCCGGTCACGCCCTCCAGCAGGGTGACCGAGAAGCCGCGCCGGGCGGCGTCCCGGAGCGCGTCCGCCGCGTGCGCCTGATCGGGCGACAGCGTCGGGCCGGGGTGGCGCGGGTCGGGTTGGGGGACCGCCGGCTCCTCCACCACCGGCACCGGGGCCAGCGCGCCGCCCTCGGCCAGGCCCTTGACCACCGCCGGCCCGACGCCGGCGCGCCGGGCCAGGTCGGCGGCGGTCGGCGGCGGCGCGGCTGGCGGCCAGGCCGCGGCGGCGGCCAGGGCCTTGCGGCGGGCGTCGGTGGCGCGCAGGGCGGTCTCGCTCAGGTCCGTCACCCGCGCGGCATAGCCGGTGCGCGGCCTGGGCGGCTCCAGGGCCTCCGGCACGCTGAGCGCCATGCGCAGCACCTGCCCGGCCGGGGCCAGCGTGTAGGCCGCGCACCAGTCGATCAGGGCGCGCAGGGCGGCCGGCATCGGCGGCACGGCCAGGCGCTCCAGCAGCGGGCGCAGCTTGTGCTCGGGCACGTCGGCGGCGCCCTCGCCCCACACCACGCCGACCTCGACCCGCCGGCCGAGCGGCACCCGCACCAAAGCGCCCGGCTGCGGCGGCGGGTCCCAGTCCGGCGGCACGGCGTAGTCGTAGGGCGCGTCCACCGGCACCGGCAGCCGCACCGCCACCCGGGGCGCGGCCCCGAACAGGGAGCCCGGCGGCGCCGGGGGGCCGTCCGGGGGTGAACTGGCGCGCCCGGATGTCATCGGCTACACTCCGCCCGGCGCCCGCGACGGGCGCGACGGGGCCCGCGTCGGCCGGGCCAGCGGGATGAAACCAGAGGACCCCTCCGCGTCATGAAGTTCTTCGTCGATACGGCCGACGTGGCCGAGATCCGCGATCTTGCCGCCACCGGCCTGGTGGACGGCGTCACCACCAACCCCAGCCTGGCCGCCAAGACCGGGCGGGACTTCCTGGACATCGTCACCGAGATCTGCGCCCTGGTGCCGGGGCCGGTCAGCGCCGAGGTGGTGGCCACCGAGACCGACGGCATGCTGCGCCAGGCCCGCGCCCTGCGCAAGATCGCCCCCAACGTCACCATCAAGCTGCCGCTGACGCCGGACGGCCTGCGCGCCTGCAAGACCCTCTCCGACGAGGGCACGATGGTCAACGTCACGCTGTGCTTCTCCGCCGCCCAGGCCATCCTGGCCGCCAAGGCCGGCGCCACCTTCGTCTCGCCCTTCGTCGGCCGTCTCGACGACATCGGCCACGACGGCATGGCCCTGATCGCTGATATCGTGCAGATCTACGGCAACTACCCGGCGTTCTCGACCGAGGTGCTGGTGGCCTCGGTACGGCATCCGATTCACGTGGTCGAGGCCGCCCGCCTGGGGGCCGACGTGGTCACCCTGCCGCCCAAGGTGCTGCGCCAGCTCTGCGCCCATCCGCTGACCGATACGGGTCTGGCCGCCTTCCTGGCCGACTGGGCGAAGACCGGCCAGACCATTCCGGAGGCGTGACGTGACGCGCCCGCCCGATCCGACGACCCGTGCCGGCCGGAGGCCGTCTTGAACGACAACAGCCCGCCCCTGACCGACGACGACGTGCTGGCCTTCCTGGCCGAGAATCCGGCCTTCCTGGACCGGCATCCGGAGGCGATCCTGCATCTCGTCATGCCGGCGTCCCGGCACGGCGCCGACGTGGTGGACATCCGCGACTTCGCCATCCGCCGCCTGCAGGAGGAGCTGCGCGACATGCGCGACGGCACCGATGCGCTGATCCAGACCACGCGGATCAACATGTCGCTGCTCAAGCGCACCCACCAGGCGGTGCTGACCGTGCTGGCGGGCGACGAGAAGGGCGCGCTGGGCGAGACCGTGGCCGACGACCTGCCGCTGCTGCTCGACGTCGACGTGGCGGCGCTGCGGTTCGAGAACGCGGGCCGTCTGCCGGCCCGGGCGGCTCCCCTGGCGACGCTGCCGGCGGGCTACGTCGACCAGGTCGCGCCGCGGGCGCGGCCGATCGCGCTGCGGCCCCAGGCCAGCGGGGACGCCCGCGTGTTCGGCCCCGGCGCCGGACTGGTGGCGAGCGATGCCCTGGCCCGCCTGGAGCCCGGCAACGGTCACCCGCCGGGGCTGCTGGCGCTGGGCTCGCGTCGGGACGGGGCCTTCGACGAGGACCAGGCCAGCGACCTGCTGTCCTTCGTCGCCCGCGTGGTCGAGCACTGCGTGCGCCAGTGGACCTTCGGCGACCGCCCCGACGCGCCCGGCTGAGCACGCAGGCGACTCCCGCGTCTCGGGGCCATGCCGCGGCGCGGGATCGTCGGTCCGCCCCTTGACCCCTGGCGGCGTGACGCCTCTATTATATCGGCCGACGGGAGGACGGACCTCCCCGTCGGCGGGCCGGCCCGATGGCCGGCCCCGCCCCTTCCGGTTGTCCGCGCGCAGGCACAGGAGCACGCGATCCCGCGATGACGGCGCAGCCCCCCCGCCCCGCCCTCCCCGCGCCGCCGCGCGCTCGCGGCCTCGTGGCGACCCTGGCCGTCGGGCTCGCCGCCGCCCTGGTGCTGGCGGGACCGGGACCGGCGCGGGCCCAGGGGACCGAACCTGAGTCCGCCCCGGACGCCGCGCCCGCCACGCCCGCCCCCGAGGAGGCCGTGCGGGTGGGGCCGAGCGGCCGGCCGCTGCCGCGCTTCGCCGCGTTGGGCTCCGATCACATCAACATGCGCACCGGGCCGGGCACCCGCTATCCCGTCACCTGGGTCTACAAGCGCCGCGGCCTGCCGGTCGAGGTGACGCGCGAGACCGAGGACTGGCGCGAGGTGCGCGACCCCGACGGCGCCGAGGGCTGGATGCACAAGGCCATGCTGTCGCACAGCAACCGCATGGCGCTGGTCACCGGAGAGACGCGCCAGATCCTGCTGCGCCGGCCCGAGCCGGCGGCCGAGGGCGTGGCCGAGGTCGAGCCGGGGGTCATCGTCAAGCTGTTGCAATGCCCGCGCGACGGCCGGCACTGCCGGGTCGAGGCCGGGCGGTTCCAGGGCTGGCTGCTGCGCGCCGCGCTGTGGGGCGTCCATCCCACGGACTACGTGGACTGATGGCCGCGCCCGGCGCCGCGCCCCGGTTCGCCCCGGTGGCCGCGTGGTGCTTGTATGACTGGGCCAACTCGGCCTTCCCGACCGTCATCGCCACCTTCGTCTTCTCGGCCTACTTCACCACCGCGGTGGCGGAGACCCCGGAGCAGGGCACCACGCTGTGGGCCTGGGCGACGGCGCTGTCCGGCCTGCTGATCGCGGTGCTGAGCCCGACGCTGGGCGCCATCGCCGACCGCGGCCGGCGGCGCAAGCCATGGCTGGCGGCGTTCTCGCTGCTGACCATCGTGGCCGCCGGCCTGCTGTACCTGGTGGAGCCGGACCCGGCCTTCGCCCTGCTGGGGCTGGCGCTGGTGGTGATCGCCAACACCGGCTTCGAGGTCGGCATCGTGTTCTACAACGCGTTGCTGCCGGCGGTCGCCCCCCGGCCCTGGCTGGGCCGGGTGTCGGGCTGGGCCTGGGGCCTGGGCTACGCCGGCGGGCTGGCCGGGCTGGTGCTGGCGCTGTTCGGGCTGGTGCAGGCGGACCCGCCGCCGTTCGGGCTCGACCCTGGCGACGACGCCTTGGAGCACATCCGCGCCACCTGCCTGCTGGTGGCGGTGTGGTACGCCGCCTTTGCCTGGCCGCTGTTCGTGTGGGTGCCGGACCGGGCGCCGGACGAGCCCCGGACGGTGGCCGCCCTGTCGGCCCCGGCGGCGGTGCGCCAGGGGTTGGCGACGCTGTGGACCACCCTGAAGGCGCTGCCGCGGCGCGATCCCAACCTGTTGCGGTTCCTGATCGCGCGCATGCTCTATACCGACGGTCTCAACACGCTGTTCGCCTTCGGCGGCATCTATGCCGCCGGCACCTTCGGCATGGGCTTCGATGAGATCGTGATGTTCGGAATCGCCATGAACGTCGCCGCCGGCCTGGGCGCCGCCGGCTTCGCGTGGGTGGACGACTGGATCGGCTCGCGCGCGACGGTGCTCCTGGGGCTGGTGGGTCTGACCGGCTTCGGCATCGGCATCCTGCTGGTGGAGGACGTCACCTGGTTCTGGGTCCTGGGGCTGGCGATGAGCGTCTTCTTCGGCCCGGTGCAGGCCCCCAGCCGGACCCTGATGGCGCGCCTGGCGGCGCCCGAGCTGCGGGCCGAGATGTTCGGGCTGTTCGCGCTGTCCGGGCGCATCACCGCCTTCCTGGGGCCGCTGGTGCTGGGCTGGGTGGTGGCGCTGACCGACAGCCAGCGCCTGGGCATGGCCTCGATCCTGCTGTTCCTGGTGCCGGGGCTGCTGCTGATGCTGACGGTGCGCGACCGGCCGGCGGCGGATTGATCGCCATCCGCGCGCTGGCGACGAACCGACATCGCGCCGCGAGTCCGGTGTGCCGCAAGCGGCCATCGAGGCGTGGTCTTGGCCCCCTACCCTTTGCTCTTCCAGGCCACCGAGTAGAGGTCGAAGCGGCGGTCGCGCAGGTTCTGCACCGTGCCGCCCTGACGGGCCGCCGCTAGGTCCTCCATGCGCAGGTCGGCGAAGGCGACCATCTCCACGTTCGGCGTGGTGTCGGCGGCGATGCCGTCGCGCGCGAACGGCATGTCGCAGGGCGTCAGGATGCAGCTCTGCGCGTATTGGATATCCATGTTCTCCACGTTGGGCAGGTTGCCCACGTTGCCGGACAGCACGACGTAACACTGGTTCTCCACCGCCCGGGCCTGGCAGCAGTAGCGCACCCGGAGGTAACTCTGGCGCTCGTCGGTGCAGAACGGCACGAACAGGATCTGCGCCCCCTGGTCCACCAGGTGCCGGGACAGCTCCGGGAACTCGCTGTCGTAGCAGATCAGCACGCCGATGGGCCCGCAGTCGGTCATGATGGTGTCGACGTCGTTGCCGCCGTCGATGTTCCACCAGTAGCGCTCGTTCGGCGTAGGGTGGACCTTGACCTGCTGGTGCACCGAGCCGTCGCGCAGACAGACGTAGCAGATGTTCAGGATGCGGCCGTCCTCGCCCCGGGTCGGGTGCGAGCCGCCGATGATGTTGATGTTGTAGCTGACGGCGAGGCGGCTGAGCAGCTCTTTCAGCGGCTCGGTGTAGCGGGTCAGGGTGGCGATGGCCTCGGTGGACGGGATGCGCTGGTTCTCGATCGACAGGAGCTGGAGGGTGAACAGCTCCGGGAACACCACGAAGTCGGCGCGGTAGTCGGCGACCACGTCCACGAAATACTCGACGTTGTGGCCGAACTCCTCGAACGAGCGCACCCGGCGCTGCTGGTACTGCACGATGGAGACGCGGACCGTGCGCTGCGAGTAGCGCGAGCGCGCCGAGCGCCCGCCGGCCCCCGCGCCGCTGTGCTTGGGGTTGCGCCACACCATGTGGGCGGCGTAGCCCAGCGACTCGCGGTCCGACGGCAGATAAGCGGGCAGCACGCCGATGGGCTCGAAGCCGTTGCGCATCTGGAAGGACAGCACCGGATCGCGCATCTTCTTGGCCCGCACCGCCTCGACGTAGGCTTCGGCCGAGCCCACCTTGCGGATGCGGCGGTGCAGGCCGGGCAGCCGGCCGCCGAACACGATGCCCTTCAGGCCCAGGCGCTGGCACAGCGCCTTGCGCTGGCCGTACAGGCGCTGGCCGATGCGGAAGCCGCGGTAGTCCGGATCGACAAACACTTCCATGCCGTACAGCCACTCGCCGTCCGGGTCGTGGCGCGACGCCAATCCGCCACCGCTGATCTCCATCCAGGTGTGGGGGGCAAAGGCGGCCGCCTCGCCGATGCGGAAGGTGGCGCAGTAGCCCACCACGCGACCGTCGTAGACCGCCACGAACTGGCCATCCGGGAAGTTCTGCATCTGGCCGCGCAGGTGCGCCCCGCTGTACGGCGGCACGTCCGTGTACACCTTGGCGCACAAGGCGCGAATGGCCGCGATGTCGTCCAGTGCGGCGCGGCGCACCACCAGCCGCGGCGTCTGCTCGTCGGAGCGGGTGTCGGCGGGGGTCTGCGGATCGGCGGCCATCGGCGGCTCCTGGGCTGGGGATGCGGTACTCCGGACAGCAAAGGACCCCCACGCGGGGGGTCCTCGCCGGTCTGGTCGGGGTGGTCGGGGTGGTCGGCCGTCAGGCGCGGCGGCGGCTCACCAGGCGCCAGGCCAGCGGCAGCACCGCGGCGGCCAGCGCGATCTTGAGGGCGGCGCCGACCAGGAACGGCAGCACGCCGTTGAGGAACGCCGCCTCGGCGCCGATCAGGCCGGTCAGGTAGACGAACCCGAGCCCGAAGATGATCGCCGTGCCCAGCGCCATGCCGGCCAGGGTGCGGGCGACGGTGCGGTCCCAGCCGCGCTCGGCCAGCCAGCCCAGGACGGCCGCCGAGACCAGGAAGCCGATCAGGTAGCCGCCGGTCGGGCCCATCATGTAGGCCAGTCCGATGCCGCGCTCGGGCGTGTTGGCGAACACCGGCAGGCCGAGCGCCCCCTGGGCCAGGTACAGGGCCACGGTGGCCGCCCCCAGCTTCCAGCCGTAGGCGGCGCCGATCACCAGCACCGCGAAGGTCTGCATGGTCATGGGGACCGGCCACATGGGCACCTGTAGCTTGGCCGAGACGGTCAGCAGGGCGCTGCCGAGCACCGCCAGCAGCAGCGCGCGCAACGCCGGCGACAGCGGGCCGGCGCCGGCGCGGGTCGGCCACAGGGCCTGGGCCAGGGTGTCGTGGGTCACAGTCGCTGGAGTCATGGGTCGTCCTTCTGTGGCGCGCCCCCGGGCCCGAGGGCCGGGGCGGGGGATGGGGACCGGTCAGGCCGGCGCAACATCGGTCGCACGGTGGAACGCGGATAGGGCCGGATCCTAGACGCGAACCGCGCCCCCCGCAAGAACACGTGCGACCGGGGCGCGGGTGTCACACCCGGCGCGGGATCAGCACGGTATAGTCCAGATCCAGCACCACCGTCTCCAGATAGTCGCCGGCCTCGTCGAGTCGGGGGAAGTCGGCGCAAACCTGGTCCTTGACCCCCACACTGCGCAGCCGCAGGGCGCCGACGTCGGAGCGGCCCGGGATCTCCATCTTGTCCAGCACCTCGGACCAGCAATGGATGGTGTCGCCGGCGAAGCTGGGCTTGGAGTGGCTCCCGGCGTTGATGGCGGCGACGCGGAACGCGTTGCCGAGCCCGTTGAACGACATCGCCCGCACCAGGCTGATGATGTGCCCGCCGTAGACCAGCCGCCGGCCCATCGGGCTCTGCACCTGCTTGAAGCGGTTGAAGTGCACCTTGGCGGTGTTCTGATAGAGGCGCGTCGCCATCTGGTGCTCGGCCTCCTCGATGGTCTGGCCGGTGCGGTGGTCGATGCGCTCGCCGACCTGGTAGTCCTCCCACAGGTCGGGCTGGCCGACCATGTCGGTGTCGTAGCCGTCGAGGTCGAGATCGTCGGGCACGGTCAGGTCGGCGGCCGGCACGACCGGCGCCAGGGTGGGGATCACCGGCGGCGCCACCGCGGCGCCGTCGCCGCCGGGCTCGCGCTTGCGCACCATGACCCAGCGCACATAGTCCACCACCATGTCGTCGTCCTGGTTGAACCCGGTGGTGCGCACCCAGACCACGCCGGACCGGTGGTTGGAGTTCTCCTTCAGCCCGATCACCCGCGAGACGGCGCGCAGGGTGTCGCCGGCGTAGACCGGGACGCCGAAGACGCATTCGGCGTAGCCCAGGTTGGCGACGGCGTTGAGCGAGATGTCCGGGACGGTCTTGCCGAACACGATGTGGAAGACCAGCAGGTCCTCCAGCGGCATGTCCTCGAAGCCCAGGTCCATGGCGAAGTCGGCCGAGCAGTGCAGCGGGTAGCGCGAGCCGTACAGGGCCAGATACAGGGCCTGGTCGCCCTCGGTGACCGTGCGCGGCGTGGCGTGCACGATCTCCTGGTCGATGCGGAAGTCCTCGAAGTAGTGGCCCGGGTTGGTCTTGCTCCGGGGGATGACGTCGCCAGTCATGGGGGGCGCTCCAGCGGGGGACGGGGCAGGGCGGCGGGCGTTCAGGCGTCCGTCCGGGCGAGGTCGGCCTCCAGCCCGGCGATGGCCTCGGCCAGCGCCACCTGGCGGCGGGCATCCTCGACGTGCAGGTTCTCGATCAGCTTGCCGTCCACGACCACGACGCCCTGGCCGGCGCGCGACGCCTCGGCGTGGGCCTCGATGATGCGGCGCGCCCAGGCCACGGCGTCCTCGCCGGGGGCGAACACCCGGTTGGCGGTGGCCACGGTCTTGGGGTGGATCAGGGTCTTGCCATCGAAGCCCAGTTCCAGCCCCTGGCGGCAGGCATCCTCGAAGCCGGCGTCGTCGTTCAGATCCAGGTAGACGCCATCGATGATCGCCAGACCGTGCGCCCGCGCCGCCAGCAGGCACAGCCCGAGCGCCGTGATCATCGGCAGCCGCATCGGGGTGTGCAGGCAGTGCAGGTCCTTGGCCAGATCCGACGTCCCCATGACGAAACCGCCCAGCCGGGCCGACGCGCCGGCGATCTCCTCGGCACGCAGCATGCCCCGCGGCGTTTCCATCATGCACCAGATGCGGGTGTGCTCGGGGGCGCCGTGGGCCGCCAGCAGGGTCTCGACCTGGCGCACGGTGTCGGCACTCTCGACCTTGGGCAGCAACACGCCGTCGCAGCCGCTGGTGGCGGCGGCCTGCAGGTCGGCATAGCCCCAGGGCGTGTTGAGGCCGTTGATACGGATCAGCACCTCGCGCTTGCCGTAGCCGGCGGCGGCGGCATCCACCACGTTGGCGCGGGCCTGCACCTTGGCGTCGGGGGCGACGGCATCCTCCAGGTCAAGGATGAGGCCATCGGCGGCCAGCGTTTTCGCCTTCTCCAGCGCGCGGGTATTGGAGCCGGGCATGTAGAGCACGCTGCGGCGGGGACGGGCGGGTGCGGCCATGACGCGGAACCTCCCTGGACTGCGGCCCGGGACGGCGGGCCTCGACGGTGGGCGGACGGACGGGCGGTCCCCGGGGCCACGCCAACGGTCAGGCCGGAACCGCCCGTTGGTGCAGCCCGGGGGCGCGAGGCGGCACACTATAAATCAAAGCCCGGGCGTGGCAAGCTGGGTGCCGCAGCGCACACATCGGTCCTCCCGTCACCCGCCCCGTCCCGCACCCGTCCCGCACCCGTCCCGCACCCGTCCCGCACCCGTCCCGCACCCGTCCCGCACCCGTCCGGTCGCCCGCGCGCCATGCCGGCGTGCCGCCGGCGGCCGGTCCCGTTCCCTCTTGCCTGTCGTTGTCATGCCGATCCTGTCCATTCAAAGCCATGTCTGCGCCGGCCACGTCGGCAACGCCGCCGCCGTGCCGGCCTGGCACGCCGTGGGGCGCGCCGTCTGGCCGGTCCATACCGTGCTGTTCTCCAACCACCCCGGCTACGGCCGCATGCGCGGACGGGCGGTCGACCCCGATGCGGTGGCCGACTGCCTGCACGGCCTGGCGGCGCATGTGGACTGGCCGCACCGCGTCGCCGTCCTGTCGGGCTACCTTGGCGCCCCCGGAACCGCCCGGGCGGTCGCCGACGCGGTCGACCAGGCCCGCGCGGACCGCCCCGACCTGCCCTATCTGTGCGACCCGGTGATGGGCGATACCGGACCGGGCATCGCCGGCGACGTCGGCCCCGGGCTCTACGTCGATCCCGCGATTCCGCCGGCCATGGCGGAGCTCCTGATCCCGCGCGCCACCATCGCCAAGCCCAACCAGTTTGAACTCGGCCTGCTCACCGGCCACCGCTGCGACAGCCTCGCCGACGTGATCGCGGCGGCCGAGGCGCTGCGGGCCAGGGGGCCGCGGATCGTCGTGGTGACCAGCGTCGAGGTGCCCGACGGCCCCGAGGCCGACGGCGCGCGCTGCCTGGTCACCGACGGCACCGGGGTGTGGCTGGTGGCGACGCCGCGGCTGC
Organism: Roseospira goensis; assembly: GCF_014197795.1. Classification (GTDB taxonomy): domain Bacteria; phylum Pseudomonadota; class Alphaproteobacteria; order Rhodospirillales; family Rhodospirillaceae; genus Rhodospira; species Rhodospira goensis. The sequence goes on along the minus strand of NZ_JACIGI010000024.1, from coordinate 14,045 downwards.
GCTTTCGGCGCGCCCCCAACGGCGCCGGCGACGTGCTGGCAGCCCTGTTCCTGCACCACTGGTTGGAAGATCGCCGCCCCCAGGTGGCGCTGAGCGCGGCGGTCTCGGGCCTGTTCGCGGTGCTGGAGGACACCCGGCGCGCCGGCGGGCCGGAACTGGCGCTGCTGACCGCGCGCCACCGGCTGGCGGCGCCCGAGCGGATCTGGCCGCCCATTCGGCTTTGAAACAAATGGTTCACCCACCTCAGTATTGCGAAGCAGTCCCCGGAGCGACGGGCCGGCCGCGCAAATCGGACGCGACGCCTGGCGCGAACCGGGCGGCGTCGGCCGCAGATCGCGGCCGGCAATGCCGTGTATAACTGTTACTGTACCGCCGATTTCCCTTGCTGTTTCCGAAACCTCGCGGTGTTTTCCCGGCGCGGCCGATTTTTGTCTTGAATCCACGCGCCCGAAGTCCGCATTCATGGGGCGCGACGCGGCCGCTCCCGGCCGTGGCCACAGGGTCCGGCAGAGGCCCGCCCGTCTTGAGACCAGCGTGAGGATCGCCGTGTGTAGCTGCGAGTCGTCCCCCGACCCGGACGTCGCCGACCCCGCTCCCCGTGCCCCCGCCGACAGGACCGGCGCCAGCCGGCGCGGTCTGCTGCTCGGCGGCGCCGCCCTCCTCGCCACGGCCGCCGCGCCGCTGGCCGGCGCGGCCGCGGCGATGCCTGTGCCGCCGGGCGCCAAGCCGGCGGCACCGTTCCTGTACCGGCTGGGCCGCAAGCCCACCCCGCCCGCGCGTCCGGGACCCGACGGCGCGGCGACGCCCGCCGCGCTCCGCCCCGCGCCGACCGGCGGCCCGGCCCAGCGCACGCTGACGCTGGACAACATCAACACCGGGGAGCGGCTGACCGTCACCTACATGGAGAACGGCCGCTACCTGCCCGACGCGCTGGCCGCGCTCAACCACCTCATGCGGGACCGCCGGACCGATGCGGTCGCGGCCATCGACCCGGCCCTGTTCGATCTGCTGTGCGACATCCGCATGCGGCTGGAGACCGCCCAGCCGTTGCAGCTCATCTCGGGCTACCGCGCCCCGGAGACCAACGCCCGCATGCGCCAGCGCGACCGCGCCGTGGCCCGCAAGAGCTATCACACCCGCGGCATGGCCGCGGATATCGCCGTGCCGGGCTGCAGCGTCGCCACGCTACGCCAGGTGGCGGTGGCGATGGGGCGGGGCGGGGTGGGCGACTATCCGCGCTCCGGCTTCGTCCACGTCGACGTCGGCCCGCCGCGCACCTGGTAGCCCCCCGCTCGGGCCGTCGTCCGCCTCCCCCTGGTCAGCCCCCTGGTCAGCCCCCTGGTCAGCCCCCGCCCGGACGCCTACTCTGGGGCCGGGTGGGCAGTGCGATGGGTGAGCAAGGAGAGCGAGCCGTGAGCGACCAGCAGCCGGGGGCCCTGACCGGCGGGGCCCTGGACCAGCACGAGATCCAGCTGGACGCGGGCCAGATTCTGTTCCGAGAGGGCGAGTTCGGCGACCGCGCCTATGTGGTGCGCTCCGGCCGGTTGGAGGTCTCGCGCCGCATCGGCAGCGCCGAGGTGGTAATCGCCGTCGAGGGACCCGGCACCATCCTGGGCGAGATGGCCCTGATCGACGACCACCCGCGCAGCGCGACGGTGCGCGCCATGGAGGACGCCCGCCTCACCGTGGTGCCCAAGGAGGCGTTCCAGTTCCATCTGGCCCGCACCGACCCGGTCATCCGCCTGCTGCTGGAGCGGTTCACGACCATCATCCGCTCCATCAGTGCCGAGAACGTGCGCCTGATCCTGGGAATCCGCTGACGGCCGGCCCCGCCCCCTCGACGAAGGTCGGATTGCGCCCCGGTCAGAAAACTGCAACAGTGCCGCCCGGTCACGCAGGTCGCGGGTCAGGGCGGCCGTAGAAATGTTTCCAATGCATGACAGTCATGCCCCAGCCGTGCATGACAGCCGGCGGCGGAACGCCGTACTGTGACCGTGTCCTATTGTTTTCATCGCACATTCGAGCCGCCGTTCGAGGAGGATGCCGTGGGCATGACCGAAGAGGGTTTCATGTTGACTGGGGAGGCGCGGGCGCGCCAGCGCGCGGGGGGCTGCCACCTGCGTCTGCTGCGGGAGAGCCGCGAGATCACCCGGGCCGAGCTGGCCGAACACCTCCTGAGCGTCACCGAAACCTTCGTCGCCGATGTCGAGGCTGGGCACATCCGCGTGCCGGCCGAGCTGACGGGCCGCTGGGCGCTGGCCCTGGGGCTGCGTCACGATGCGCTGGCCGATGCGCTCGGCCGTCTGTACGACCCGCTGCCGTTCGATTCCTACTGGACCAAGGCCGCCGCCTAGCGCGGATCGCGATCAGTCGGCACCACGACGTGGTTCGGAGGGATCGCGTGACTCCGCGCCACATGTATGGGTCGCAGCCGATTATCGCGACACTCCGACATCGCGCCGCGAGTCCGGGTTGTCGCAATCGGCTGTAACGCGGCCTGCCGCCCCCGCCGGGCGCGTGCCGCGCGCCCCATGCGGTCTTCTTCGTCCGAGCCCCCCGCCCGCCTCCGCCCCCCATGCTGGACCGGGGTGGCCGCGGCCCGTGCGGCGGATCGGCCAGAGGGTCCAGACCGGCGCCCCCAGACCGGCGCCCCCAGACCGGCGCCCCCAGACCGGCGCCCCCAGACCGGCGCCCCCAGACCGGCGCCCCCAGACCGGCGCCCGGGGGGACGGCTGGATCGTCGCGGGACGCCTTGACGGCGCCGGCCCGGGCGTGAAGCCTCATCCCCCTGGCACCGCGTCACGGGAGGAGCCGATGCGCGAGACCGCGCGCACCCGCATCGCCGAGGCGACCGGCCAACGGATCGACTCCAGCCGCCCCCTGGGCGGCGGCTGCGTCGGCGAGGTCTACGGCGTCCGCCTCGAAGACGGCCGCGATCTGGTCGCCAAGCTGGGGGGACCGGGCAGCGGCCTGGACCTCGAAGGCCGCATGCTGGGCGACCTGGCCGAGGCCGGCGCGCCGGTGCCGGCGGTGCTGTACGCCGACGAGTCGCTGCTGCTGATGACCGCGCTGCCCGGCGGCGATGCCCTGGGGCCGCGCGTCCAGGACCACGCCGCCCATGTCATCGCGGCCCTGCACGACGTCGCCGGCCCGCAGTTCGGCTATCCGTACGACACCGTCATCGGTGGTCTGCACCAGCCCAATCCGGCGGCCGACCGCTGGGTGCCGTTCTTCCGCGACCAGCGGCTGCTGTTCATGGCCGGCGAGGCCGCCCGCGCCGGCCGCCTGCCCCCGGCCTACCTGCGCCGCCTGGAGGCCCTGGCGGCCAACCTCGACGCGTACCTGGAGGAGCCCGCACACCCCAGCCTACTGCACGGCGACCTTTGGACCGGCAATGTGCTGGCGCAGGACAACCGAGTCTCCGGTCTGATCGACCCTGCCATCTACTGGGGTCATCCCGAGATCGAGCTCGCGTTCAGCACGCTGTTCGGCACCTTCAACGAGGTGTTCTTCAACCGCTATCACGACCTGCGGCCGATCCGGCCGGGGTTCTTCGAGGAACGCCGCGACCTCTACAATCTCTATCCGCTGCTGGTGCACGTGCGGCTGTTCGGCGGCGGTTATCTCGGCGGCGTGGACCGCACGCTGCGTCGGCTGGGGTACTGACCGGCGTCCCAGCGGCCGATCGAACCCGGGAGGGCCGGATGGCTGCCTTGCGAGTCGTCTCCGCCGGCGGCCGCCGCCGCCCGCCGGGTCCCGCGCCGCATGAGCGGCCGGCATGACCGGCGCGCTGGTCTACCGCCCGATGCGGCCCGGCGAGGCGGGCGCGGTCTGCGACCTGGTGCTGCGGGCCTTCCGCGCCGCGATCGCGCCCGGCACCAGTGCGCGCGGGATCACGACCTTCCTTGGCCTGCTGTCCTACGACTGGCTGGGGCGCACCGCCACGGCGCCCGGCTCGTGCGTGCTGGTCGCCGCCTACGAGGATCGCCCGGTCGGCGTGATCGCGGTGGAGCGCACGCCGGCGACAGGGCGCGAGGGGCATATCGCCCTGCTGTTCGTCGATCCATCGCACCAGGGCGAGGGCATCGGGCGCGGCCTGCTGCGGGCCGCCATCCGGCACGGCCACGCGGCAGCGGCCCCGCTCGCGGCCCTGACGGTCAACGCCTCGACCAACGCGGTCCGGTTCTACGAGTCCGTGGGGTTCCGGCGCAGCGGCCCGACCGAGACCGACGACGGGCTGTTCACGGTGCCGCTGCGCAAGACGGTGGCGTCGGTTGCGGGGCGTGACGCCGCCGGGGATGGGCGATGACTGGTCGGACGCAGGATCGGCGACGCAGGATCGGCGACGGACCGCACAACGACGAACCGGCCGCCCGAGGGGGTGGGGCGGCCGGTCCGGTCTGAATTCGGTGGGTCCATCACGTGGCTGAGGCGTGTGGCCCTTGGTCGGGTGCGACACGGGATGCTGGCTGAGGGCTCCGGGGTCGCTGAGGTCCGAGGGTTGGCTGGCTGATTAGGACGGATGATCCGGGGTCGGTTGCTCTTTGCCTTGCGGAGGGTGGAAGGGGCCATGGCCTTGCCCGCTTCCGATGATTTGAAGGTAGCACCCGGCACCTGACGTCCGTCCTACGGCGCCATGACGAATTCGTAATATGGCGTCGCGCTTCGGGGCGCCTGGCCCTTGTCCCGACAAGTCAGGACAGGAGCCGGCCAGGATCACGGGGCGCCACGTCGGGCCGGCAGGACCGGGAAACGGCTTACGACCCCGTTCACCCGATTGCCCGGACCGTGCCACGCAGAGGGCTTTCGCGGATTGTGGCAAATGGGCTAGTCTCCCGCCCACACGAGAGGAGACCCGAGACCCGACTCGGGGGCCCACCGCCGCACCGGACCGGGCGCCCGCCGATCTCCCGACCCCCGACCCCAGACCCCATGGAGTCGCATGACCGCCGCCCCGCCCGCGCAGGAGCCGCCCCGCCTGGTCTACCGCCTGTGCCACGCCGACGACTGGCGCGCCGCCGTGCGTGACGGCGTTTTCCGGGGCACGGCCGACGACACCCGCGACGGCTTCATTCACCTGTCGTCCGCCGATCAGGTGATCGAGACCGCCGACCGCCACTACGCCCGGGTGCGTCCGCTGATGCTGCTGGCGGTGGACAGCCACCGTCTGGATGGCGAGCTGCGCTGGGAGCCCAGCCGCGGCGGCGCCCTGTTCCCGCACCTGTACGGCACCATCCCGTTGGAGGCGGTGTTGTCCGCCCTGCCCCTTGCCGAGGACCGCGAGGGCCTGTTGATGTTCCCCACCCTGTCGAACTCGCCTGGAGAACTGGGACCATGAGCCGCGTCGATTCCATGTTTCTCGGTCTGTTGCAGGCCATGGACCCGGAAAAGGCCCATGACCTCAGCATCCGCACCCTGGCGCGCGGCCTGGGTCCCTCGCTGCCGCCACCGGACGACCCGGCACTGGCGGTCACGGTGTGGGGCCGGCCGTTCCGCAACCCGCTCGGGCTGGCGGCCGGCTACGACAAGACCGCGCTGGTGCCGGACGCCTGCCTGCGCATGGGCTTCGGCTTCGTCGAGGTCGGCGGCATCACGCCGCGGCCGCAGCCGGGCAACCCGCGCCCGCGTCTGTTCCGCCTTCAGGACGACGGCGCCGTCATCAACCGCATGGGGCTGAACAACGACGGCATGATCGTGGCCTACGACCGGCTGTCGCGGCGCCCGCGCTGGGAGGACCGCGGCCTGGTCGGCGCCAATCTGGCGATGAACGCCGATACGCCCATCGAGCACGCCGCCGACGACTACGCCACCCTGGCCTGCGTGCTCGGGCCGCACTGCGATTTCCTGGTGCTCAACCTGTCCTCGCCCAACACCGAGGGGCTGCGCCAGCTCCAGTCCCCCGATTCGGTGCGCGCCATCGTGCGCCGGGTGCGGGCGGCGATGCCGACGCGGGCGCGCCCGCCGCTGTGCCTGAAGGTCTCGCCCGACCTGACCAACGCCGAACTGGAGGCGCTGGCCGACGTGGCGCTGGAGCCGGAGAACCCGCTCGACGGCATCGTGTGCGTCAACACCACCACGGCCCGCCCCGAGAGCCTCACCCACCCCGCCAAGGCGGAAGCGGGGGGGCTGTCCGGCGCCCCGCTCAAGGCGCGCGCCCTGGAGGTGTTGCAGGTGCTGGCGGCGAAGCTGTACGGGCGCGTCCCGCTGATCTCGGTGGGCGGCATCGAGACCGCCCAGGACATCCTCGCCCGGCTGCGCGCCGGGGCCAGCCTGGTGCAGATCTACACCGTGCTGGCGTACTTCGGGCCGCGCCTGGTGCCACGCCTGAAGACCGACCTGCTGGCGCTGCTCCAGGAGCAGGGCTTCGCCACCGTCGAGGAGGCCATCGGCGCCGACCTCAAGGGCAGCGCCGCCGCATGACCCTGCCCCTGCTGCCCGGCCTGGCGCCGCTGGTGGGCGACCGGGACGGCCTGATCCTGGACCTGTGGGGCGTCATCCACGACGGCCACAGCGCCTACCCCGGCGTGACCGAGACCCTGGCCCGCCTGCGCGACGCCGGCTTGGCCACCGTGCTGCTGACCAACGCCCCGCGCCTGTCCGGCCCGATCGCCGACACCATGGCGGACATGGGCATCGGCCGCGACCTCTACGGCGGCATCCTGTCGTCGGGCGACGCGGTGCACCAGGCGTTGCGCGACCGCACCGATCCGGCCTTCGCCGCGCTCGGGCCGCGCTGCTGGCACCTGGGACCGGCGCGTGACCGCAGCATCTTCGACGGTCTCGACCTGACCCTGGTGGAGACGCCGGAGGAGGCCGACTTCGTGCTCAACACCGGGCCGTGGTCGTTCGACGAGACGGTGGCGGACTACGCCGACCGGCTGGCGCGCTGCCGGGCGCGCGCCCTGCCCATGGTGTGCGCCAATCCGGACATCGAAGTGATCCGCGAGGGCCGCCGGGTGATCTGCGCCGGCGCCCTGGCGGTGCACTACGCCGAGAGCGGCGGCACGGTGATCGACCGCGGCAAGCCCGACCCGGCGATCTACGACCTGGCGCTGGCGCGGCTCGGCATCACCGACCGCCGCCGCGTGCTGGCGGTGGGCGACGGCCTGCAGACCGACATCCGGGGGGCGGCCGCCGCCGGCCTCGACGCCGTGTTCGTCACCGGCGGACTGTACGCCGAGGCCCTGGGGCTGACGGCGCACGGCGAAATGCCGGACCCGGCGCGGGTGGCGGCGCTGTGCGCGGCCGAGGGCGTGGCGCCGCTGGCCGCCATCCCGGCGCTGGCCTGGTAAGGCCGGAGGGCTCAGCCGGCCCCCAATTGCCTTTGCAGCAATGTGGACAAGCGGACGGCACCGTCACATCATGCCCAGGCACGCGGCGCGTATGCCGGTTTGGCCGCTCGAACGAACCCGCGCGAGGCGAAACGGCATAATGACCGCCTCCGGACCCTCGGCCTGCGGCCGAACCGGAACACACGTCCCCCCTAGCCACCCTAGCCACCGCATATCCAGGTCTTCGCGATACGGAGTGACGGAGCAGTGGATGGAACAGGCCGAGGCCCTGCGCCCTCCCACATCCGCGCTCCTGATCCGGTCGCGGCGGCGCGATGATAACCCAGGAGACTGTCATGGCGATTGGTGATCTTACGGCCCAGCAGCAGACCAATCTCAACGCGCTCGGCGTCGCGATGTTCAACGCGGCCCCCGGGGCCACGGTACTCGATGAATGGGCGGCCGCCGTCAGTGCCGGCACCTCGATCGATGCCCTGGCCAACGCCCTCACCGCGACGGAGCTGTTCGTCACCCAATTCGATGGCCTGACCACCCTCGATGCCCAGATCGGGCTTGTCCTCACCAACCTTGGACTGACCAACGGCACGGACGCCTACACAGAGGCACAGGCGGCGTTCCGGGATCTGCTGCAAGCCGGCACGCCCGTCGGGACCGTCATCGTTTCGGCCGCCGACTACCTGCTCAACAGCACCTCGCGCGCCGCGATCTTCGACACCGCCGCCCAGACCCTCGCCAACAAGGTGGAGGTCGCGGCCTACTATGGCATCGAGCGCGGTCAGAGCGCCGACACGCTGGCCGAACTCCAGAGCGTCTTGGACGGGGTCACGGACTCCAGCGCCAGCGTTGACACCGCCAAGGCAGCGATCGATGCCGCCAGCGGTGCCACCCTCACCGTGACCGTCACCGGCGACGCACCGGAGCAGACGCTGGACTTCGGCGGCACCGCCAGCGGCACCATCTCCATGACCCTCGACGGAGACAACGTGGCCACCATCAGCCGCGGCGGTGTCACGGCTACGACCAACCCGGACCTCGACGAGGTGGCGACCCTGAATGTCGCCACCGACCAGCGGCTGGCGCTGACCAAGGCCCAGCTCGATCTGGTCACCAACGTCATCGGCAGCGGCGGGGCCATCGTGGAGGTCTCCGGGGTGACCCAGGCGGCGCTGACCACGGACCTGGCGAAGATCACCGTCGACCTGGGCGTGATCGGCCTGACCGTGGCGGCGGGCGAGACCGGCACGTTCGACGTCTCGGCCGAAGGCGGCTTCGTCGGCGCGGTCGACGCCAGCGCGGCCGGCTCGGTCACCCTGGTGGGCGGCGACGGCATCCAGCGCCTGACCGGCGGCACGCAGAACGACAACCTGACCGGCGGGGTCGACGCCGACCTGCTGACCGGGGGCAGCGGCGCCGACACGTTCATCTACGCGGTCGGCGACGGCAGCCAGTACGCGTTCGAAGGGGCGACCGTGGGCGCCGACGCCAGCGCACCGTCCGCCGGCGACAGCTACACCTCCCTTGAGGTCATCACCGACTTCAACACCGGCGGCGGCGGGACGATGACGGTCGCCAACGCCGGCATCGGCGCCGACGCGGGCACCGCCGGTCGGGTCGAGGCCAACGAGGCGGTGTTCGTCGCGGGATCGTACGACTCCGATACGGGGGTGTTCACGGTCGGCGACGGCACCACCGACGACGCCTCCAACGCCGACCTGCTGGTGCTGTGGGACGGCGACGCGGCCGACGGCGTGCAACAGGAGGCGGTGGTGCTGGTCGGCATCGACACGGTCGGCGTCGAGGCGCTGACCCCCGGCTTCAGCGGCGCGGACCTGTTCTTCGCCTGAGCGCGCGGCGCCCGCGGGTTGGGCCGCCGGCCCATCCGGTCACGCGCCACAGGATCGAGCGTTGACGCACCGCCCCGGAGGCCCTCGGGCCTCCGGGTTCGGTCCGCCGGGGGCGGTGTTTGATCGGCCCGACCATCGAAGCCTGGAGCGGATCGCGCCACAGTCGCAGACTTCCGCCCTACCGCCGCCCGAACAGCCGCTCGATATCCGCCAGGCGCAGCTCCACATAGGTTGGGCGGCCGTGGTTGCATTGCCCGCTGTGCGGCGTGGCCTCCATCTGGCGCAGCAGGGCGTCCATCTCCGCCGTCCCCAGCCGCCGCCCGGCGCGCACCGAGCCGTGGCAGGCCATCGTCCCGCAGACGTCGGCCAGCCGGTCCTTCAGCGCCAGGGTCTGGCCCCATTCGGCCAGGTCGTCGGCCAGGTCGCGCACCAGCCCGGCGGCGTCGACATGGCCCAGCAGGGCGGGGACCTCCCGCACCACCACGGCACCGGGGCCGAAGCCCTCCAGCACCAGCCCCAGGGTCGCCAGTTCCTCGGCACGCGCCACCAGCCGCGCCGCCGCCGTCTCGTCCAGTTCGACCACCTCGGGCAGCAACAGCCCCTGGCGGGCGATGCCGCCTTCGGCCAGCGCCTGTTTCATGCGCTCGTAGACCAGGCGCTCGTGGGCGGCGTGCTGGTCGACGATCACCAGGCCGTCGGCGGTCTCGGCGACGATGTAGGTGCTGTGGAGCTGCGCCCGGGCACGGCCCAGCGGCGGGGCCTCAGGCTCGGGATCGGAGTCGGGCTCCGAGACGGGCGGCGTGGGGGCCGCCGTCTCGCGAAACCCGGAGTCCGGGGGCGACTCGGCCGGGGCCTGCCAGGCCCGCGCCGCCGCCAACGCGTCCGGCGCCGGCCGGGGTGGGCCGCTCCAGCCGCCCCCGCCCCGTCCGCCGCCGCCCCCGGCGAACGGCAGCCGCGCGGCGGGCGGCTCCTGGCCCTCGGGCCGCGCCCGCCCCAGCATGCCGGCGGCGACGGTGGTGCTGGCGCGGTGCCCGGCCGCCGCCAGCGCGTGGCGGATGCCGGAGACGATCAGCCCGCGCACCAGGGCGGCGTCGCGGAACCGCACCTCGGCCTTGGCGGGGTGGACGTTCACGTCGACGGCCGCGGGGTCGATATCCAGGTAGAGCACCACCACGGGATGACGGTCGCGGGCCAGAAAGTCCTGATAGGCGCCCCGCACCGCGCCCTGTAGCAGGCGGTCCCGCACCGGGCGGCCGTTGACGAACAGAAACTGGTCCTGGCTGGTGGCGCGGTGGAAGGTGGGCAGCCCGGCAAGCCCACTGAGCCGCACGCCCTCGCGCTCCAGGTCCACGGCGACACTGTTCTCGCCCACCTCGCGCCCCAGCACCGCCCCCAGACGCGCCCGCCGGGCGCCGTGGCGGTCGTCCAGAAGGTCGGCCGTCAGGGCCGGCGCCCGCAGCGGCGTCCGCGCCCCGTCCGAGAGGGTGAACGCCACCTCCGGATGGGCCAGGGCGAGGCGCTTGATAATGTCCACCGCGTGGCCCTGCTCGGTGCGCGCCGCCTTGAGGAACTTCAGCCGCGCCGGCGTGGCGAAGAAAAGATCGCGCACCTCCACCCGGGTGCCCGGCGGATGGGCGGCCGGCTCGACCGCGCCGACGGCCCCGCCCTCCACCACCAGCCGCCAGGCGCCGTCCGCGCCCGGCGGGCGGCTGGTCAGGGTCAGGCGGGCGACCGAGCCGATGGACGGCAGCGCCTCGCCGCGGAAGCCCAGGGTGCGGATGGCGGCCAGGCCGGCGTCGTCGGCGAGCTTGCTGGTGCAGTGCCGGCGCACCGCCAGCGGCAGGTCCTCCGGCCCCAGGCCGCAGCCGTCATCGACCACCACGATGCGGCCCTTGCCGCCGTCCTCCAGGGTGACGTCGATGCGGGTCGCGCCGGCGTCCAGGGCGTTCTCGACCAGCTCCTTCACCGCGCTGGCCGGGCGCTCGACCACCTCGCCGGCGGCGATGCGGTCGACCAGGGTCGGCGGCAGCGCCCGAATCACCGAAGGGGCGCCGCCGGTCACGAGTCGCGCAGGGCCTTGTAGGCGTTGATGAGGCCGTTGGTGGAGCCGTCGTGGCCGGTGACCGGGGCGTCGCCGGCCAGCTCGGGCAGGATGGCCTTGGCGAGCTGCTTGCCCAGCTCCACGCCCCACTGGTCGAAGCTGTTCACCCCCCAGACGGCGCCCTGGACGAACACCTTGTGCTCGTAGAGCGCGATCAGCATCCCCAGGGTGTACGGGTCGACGCGCTTGACCAGCAGGGTGTTGCTCGGGCGGTTGCCGGGGAACACCTTGTGCGGCAGCAGGGCGGCGATCTCCTCGGCCGTCTTGCCCTGGGCCTCCAGCTCGGCGCGGGCCTCGTCCGCGGTCTTGCCCATCATCAGGGCCTCGGCCTGGGCGAACACGTTGGACAGCAGGATGGGGTGGTGCTCGCCCATCGGATTGTGGCTCAGCGCGGGGGCGATGAAGTCGCAGGGGATCAGCCGCGTGCCCTGGTGGATGAGCTGGTAGAAGCTGTGCTGGCCGTTGGTGCCGGGCTCACCGAAGATCACCGGGCCGGTGTCGCCCACCACGGGGCTGCCGTCCAGGCGCACGCGCTTGCCGTTGCTCTCCATATCCACCTGCTGGAAGTGGGCGGCGAAACGGTGCAGGTACTGGTCGTACGGCAACAGGGCGTGGGCGGCAGCGCCGTGATAGGTGATGTTCCACACCCCCAGCATCCCCAGGATCACCGGCAGGTTCTCGGCCAGGGGGGCGGTGCGGAAGTGCTCGTCCAGGGCATGGGCGCCGTCCAGGAACGCCTCGAAGCGGTCGAAGCCGATGGTGATGGCGACGGGCAGGCCGATGGCCGACCACACCGAATAGCGGCCGCCGACCCAGTCCCAGAATTCGAACATGTTCGCGGTGTCGATGCCGAAGGCGGCCACCGCCTCGGCGTTGGTGGACAGGGCGGCGAAGTGCTTGGCCACCGCGCCCTCGCCCAGGGCGCGGGTCAGCCAGGCGCGGGCGGTGTGGGCGTTGGTCAGCGTCTCCTGGGTGGTGAAGGTCTTGGACGCCACCAGGACCAGCGTGGTCTCGGGGTTGAGGCCGTGCAGGGTCTCGGCGATGTGGGTGCCGTCGACGTTGGAGACGAAGTGCGGCCGGATGCGGTCGTGCCAGTACGGCTTGAGCGCCTCGGCCACCATCACCGGTCCCAGGTCGGAGCCGCCGATGCCGATGTTGACCACGTCGGTCACCGGCTTGCCGGTCGCCCCGGTCCAGGTGCCGTCGCGCACGGCGGCGCAGAAGGCGCGCATCTGGTCGAGGACCCGGTTGACCTCCGGCATGACGTCTTCGCCGTCGACGCGAATCGGCCGGTCGGACCGGTTACGCAGGGCGACGTGGAGCACCGCCCGGCCCTCGGTGGTGTTGATGACCTCGCCCGCGACCATGGCGTCGCGCCTGGCCTCCACCCCGGTCTCGCGGGCGAGATCGCAGAGCAGATCCATGGTCTCGGCGGTGATGCGGTTCTTGGAATAGTCCACCAGCAGGTCGCCGAGCCGCCCGGAGAAGCGGGCAAAGCGGTCCGGGTCTGCGGCGAACAGGTCGCGCATGGTCGTGTTGGCCAGCGCGTCGCGGTGACGGGCCAGGGCCTGCCAGGCCGGACCCTCGGGCAGGACGGGGGACGGGGCAGCGGCGGCGGCTGTCGCAGAAGAGCGCGCGCGGGCCATGGAACCTCCACAGGCGGCGAGGGGCGAGAACGGGCGGGTGTCGGGGATCGCGAAAACGGGACGCAGTCTAGAGCAGATCCGGGCCTGGGGGAACCGGCCGCCCGACCCGGGCCGGCGGCTGGAGCCCCCTTAGGCAGCCCCTTGGGCAGCCCCTTGGCGGGACCGGCCGTTCGGGTGTAGAACCGAGCCCATGCCGATCCCGTTCCCGACAGAGCGCCGGTCCTGTGGCGTGCCGATCCCCTTGCCGCCGTTCCGGCCCGGCTGGGTGTGGCTGGTGGGCGCCGGCCCCGGCGACCCCGGCCTGCTGACGCTGCATGCCGTGCACGCCCTGGCCGAGGCCGACGTGGTGGTCCACGACGCCCTGGTCGACGCCGACGTGCTGGCCCTGGCGCGCCCGGGCGCCGAGATCATCTACGCCGGCAAGCGCGGCGGCAAGCCGTCGGCCAGTCAGCCCGACATCAGCCAGCGCCTGATCGCGCTGGCCCGCGCCGGCCGCCGGGTGCTGCGCCTGAAGGGCGGCGATCCGTTCATCTTCGGCCGCGGCGGCGAGGAGGCCCGCGCCCTGGTCGCGGCCGGGGTGCCGTTCCGGGTCGTGCCCGGCATCACCGCCGGCATCGGCGGGCTGGCCTACGCCGGCGTCCCGGCCACGACGCGCGAGACCAACGCCGCCATCGCCTTCGTCACCGGCCACGCCGCCAGCGGCGACGTGCCCGACAACGTGGACTGGACCGCGCTGGCCAAGAGCGCGTCGGTGCTGGTCATCTACATGGCGGTCAAGCACCTGGGCGCCATCGTCGCGCGCCTGATCGCCGGCGGCCGGTCGCCGGACGAGCCGCTGGCGTTCCTGTGCTCGGCCACCACCGCGCGCCAGCGGGTGGTGGTCTCGACCCTGGGGCGGGCGGTGGCCGACCGCGACGCCCAGGGAGTCGAAGCGCCGGCGATCGTGGTCGTGGGCGAGGTGGTGCGGCTGCGCGAGACGCTGGGCTGCTGGTGGGACCCGGCCGACCTGCTGGCGCCGGAGGCCGAGACGGCGGCGGAATAGGCGCGGCCCGGATCGCGCCCTTATATTTGGTTCATCACGGAATTCCGGGGAAGGCGGCGCGGATCTTGAGAAAGAAGTAGGCGTCATCGCGGAAGCCGTAGGCCATCCGCTTGATGACCT
>NZ_JACIGI010000023.1 GCF_014197795.1 Roseospira goensis | reverse complement strand
CCTGCGTGGGACCGCCCCCCGGCGCCCACGCGGGAGCGTGGGCGCGAGACCGTTCGCTTTCTCGGTCCCACGCTCCTGCGTGGGACCACCCCCCGGCGCCCACGCGGGAGCGTGGGCGCGAGACCGTTCGCTTTCTCGGTCCCACGCTCCTGCGTGGGACCGCCCCCCGGCGCCCACGCGGGAGCGTGGGCGCGAGACCGTTCGCTTTCTCGGTCCCACGCTCCAGCGTGGGACCGCCCCCCGCCCCGCCGTCAGATCCCCATCAGCGTGCGGACGTGGGCGTGCACGCTGCCGGCCAGCGCGGGCAGGTCGTAGCCGCCCTCCAGCACCGAGATCAGGCGGCCTTCGGCATGGTCGTCCGCGATCGCCATCATGCGGCGCGTGGCCCAGACGTAGTCCGCCACCTGGAGCCGCATATGCGCCAGCGGGTCGTGGGCGTGGCCGTCGAATCCGGCCGAGATCATGACCATCTGCGGCCGGAAGGCCCGCAGGGCGGGTTCGATGGTGCTTTCCACCGCCGCGCGGAAGGCGTCGCCGCTGGCGCCGGGCGGCAGCGGGCAGTTCACGATGTTGTCGGCCACCCCGCGCTCGCGCGCGAACCCGGTGTTGGGGAAGCTGCCGGCTTCGTGGGTGGAGGCGTAGAACAGGCCCGGGTCCGTCTGGAAGATGTCCTGGGTGCCGTTGCCGTGGTGGACGTCCCAGTCGAAGACGGCGATGCGCTCCAACCCATAGACGGCGCGGGCGTGCAGCGCGCCGACGGCGACGTTGTTGAACAGGCAGAAGCCCATGGCCCGGGCCGTCTCGGCATGGTGGCCGGGCGGGCGCACGGCGCAGAAGGCATTCGTGACCTCGCCGCGCATCACCGCGTCGACGGCCACCACGGCGGCGCCGGCGGCGCGCCGGGCGGCCTCGGCCGATTCCGGCGAGACGATGGTGTCGCCGTCGATGTGACGGTGGCCCTCCGCCGGCACGGTGCGCAGGATGCGGTCGATGTGCTCGCGGGGGTGGACGCGCAGCAGTTCCTCGTCCGTCACCAGGGGGGCGTCCTGGCGGTGCAGGAGCATGAAGTCCTCGCCCTCCAGCACGCGCTGGACGGCGCGCAGACGGTCGCCGCACTCGGGATGGAAATCGCCGGTGTCGTGGTCGATGCAGGCGTGGTGGGACACGTAGAGCGTGGCCATGCGTCCGTTTCCTCCCCGTTTTCATGCCCTTGTCGCATCGGCTGCGCGCGACTCGCAATGCTTTTTTGGCGTCGGGGCCGTGCCGGTCCGTCACACTTTGTCACAGGCGACGGCGCGGCCGTCACGGTTCGGTCACGGAATGCGCGCATCGTCACGGGCTGGTGCGCGCGTCTTGACCCGCGCCGACCCCGGCACCGTATATGACGAACAGAAGCGGTGCGCCCGGTCCGCCGGACACCGGCGGGCCGGCTCGAACAGTGCCGTGCCCGACTCCCCTGTCGCCCGAAAGGAGAACAGACGCCATGACCTGGAGCCTCTCGGCGGTCGGACGCCCGCCGCGGTCCGTGGTGGGCGCGCTTCTGGTCGCGGCCGGCCTCCTGCTCGCCAGTGCGGCCGGTCCCGTCGCGGCCCAGCAGGGCGGCGGGCCGCCGGCGACCCCGGTCGGGGTGGCGTCGGTGGGCGAGCGGGAGGCCCGCCAGACCGTGCCGGTGGTGGGGCGCCTGGTGGCGCGCCGCGCCGGTGTGGTGGCCGCGAAGGTGGCCGGGGCGGTGGAGGCGTTCGCCGTCGATGTCGGCGACGCCGTGGCGGCCGGCGATCTGCTGGCCCGGCTCGACACCGAGACCGCGCGCCTGGAGGTGGACCTGGCCAGCGCCGAGGTGCAGCAGCGCGCCGCCGCCCTGGAGGAGGCGCGCTCGCGGCTGGCGCTGGCCCAGCAGGAGTTGCAGCGCCTGGCCAGCCTGCGCCGCTCCGCCGCCTTCAGCCAGGCGCGCTACGACGACAAGAGCGAGGAGGTGACCGGCTACAGCCACGCGGTGTCGGTGGCCCAGGCGGCACTGACCATCGCCGAGGCGCGCCTGTCGCTGGCCGAGGTCACGTTGCGCGACGCCGAGATCCGCGCCCCCTATCCTGGGGTGGTGACCGAGCGTCACACCGAGGTGGGCGCCTTCCTGGCCAAGGGGGCGGCGGTGGTCAGCCTGCTGAACCACCGCGACCTGGAGGTGGAGGCCGACCTGCCCTTCGATCTCGTGGCCGGCCTGGCGGCCGGCGAGACCCTGGAGGTGCGCCTGGATGCCGACACCCGGGTCACGGCGGCCCTGCGCGCCATCGTGCCGGCGGAGAACGTCCGCACCCGCACACGCCCGGCGCGCTTCACCCTGCCCGCGGGCCTGGACGCGAACACGTCGCCCGCCGCCGGTCAGAGCGTCACCCTGTTCGTGCCCGAGGGGCCGGCGCGTCAGGTGCTGACCGTGCCCAAGGACGCGGTCATCAACAAGCCGACCGGGAACATGGTGTTCGTGGTGGTGGACGGCGTGGCCGAGCCACGCCCGGTCACGCTGGGGCCGGCGGTCGGGGATGCCTTCGCGGTCCTCGACGGCCTGTCCGACGGCGACACCGTGGTGACGCGCGGCAACGAGCGCCTGCGCCCGGGGCAGCCGGTGCGCCCCACCGTGCCGCCCAGTGCGGGCGGGTCCGCCGGCGCGGCCGACGGCTGAGGCGGGAGAGTCGGCATGGACCTGATCCGCCTCGCCATCGCGCGCCCCACCGCCATCATCGCCGCCGTGCTCATGGTGGTGCTGTTCGGCATCGTCGCCCTGTTCGAAATCCCCATCCAGATGACGCCGGACGTGCGCCAGCCGGTCGTCACGGTGAACACGTCCTGGCCCGGGGCGGCCCCGGCCGAGGTCGAGCGCGAGATCGTCAACCGCCAGGAGGAGGTTCTCAAGGGCCTGGAGGGTGTGCGGGAGATGACCAGCAGCGCGCGCACCGGCGAGGCCGAGGTGACGCTGGAGTTCATCACCGGCCAGAACATGGACCGCGCCCTGCTGCTGGTGGCCAACCGCCTTGACCAGGTTTCGGACTATCCGGACGAGGCCGACGAACCAACACTGGAGACCTCGGGCTCCGACGACCAGCCCATCGCTTGGTTCAACCTGCGCCGCGCCGAGGGCAACGAGACCCCGATCCATCACTATGGCGACCTGATGGACGACGTGGTGCGCGACCGCCTGGAGCGGGTGCAGGGCATCTCGCGCGTCAACATCTACGGCGGCAGCGAGCGCGAGTTGAAGGTCACCGTCGATCCGGTCAGCCTGTCCCAGTACCGCCTGACCGTGCCGCAGGTGGTCAATGCCCTGCGCGCCGCCAACGTCTCGCTGTCGGCCGGCGACGTCGAGGAAGGCAAGCGCCGCTACGTGGTGCGCGTCGAGGGCCGGTTCCTGGAACCCGAGGACGTCGAGATGGTGGTGGTGCGCTCGGCCGAGGGCATGGCCGCCGGCGGGCTGGCGCGGGTGACTGTGGGCGACGTGGCCGACGTCGCCTTCGCCTACAAGGAACAGGGCGCGCGCATCCGCTATCGCGGCGAGCCGGCGCTGGCGATGAACGCGGTCCGCGAGACCGGCGCCAACGTCATCGAGACCATGGCCGCGCTGCGGGCGGCGGTGGCGGGGCTGAACACCGGCGTGCTGGCCGAGAACGGGCTGTACCTGTCGCAGTCCTACGACGAGACGGTCTACATCAACGCCGCCATCGACCTGGTCATCTCCAACATCTACGTCGGCGGCGCCCTGGCCGCCGTCGTGCTGCTGGTGTTCCTGCGCGCGCTCGGCCCCACGCTGGTGGTGACCCTGGGCATTCCGGTCTCGGTGATCGGCGCCTTCGTCGGCATGGCCGCCATGGGGCGCTCGCTCAACGTGATCTCGCTGGCCGGCATCGCCTTCGCCGTCGGCATGGTGGTGGACGCCGCCATCGTCGTGCTGGAGAACATCTACCGGCTGCGCGAACAGGGCTACAGCCGGGCCGCCGCCGCCTATCACGGCGCCAAGCAGGTGTGGGGCGCGATCCTGGTCTCGGCCCTGACCACGGTCATGGTGTTCATCCCCATCCTGACCATGGAGCAGGAGGTGGGGCAGCTCTTCCGCGACATCGCGGTGGCGATCTCCGTCGCGGTGATGCTGTCCCTGGTGGTGGCGGTCACGGTTATCCCGGCATTGGCGCGGCGCCTGCTCGGGCGGGTGCGGCGCCAGGGCGAGGCGCACCGCGTGCGGCTGCCCGGCATCGACGCGTTCGGGCGCGGCTTCATGTGGGCGATCACCGGGCTGACCGACCGGCTGGTGCGCAGCCGGGCGCTCAGCCTGGCGGTGGTTGTCGGGGTCACGGTCGCGGCCGGGGCCGTGACCTGGGTCTTCCTGCCCAAGCTGGAATACCTGCCCGAGGGCAACCGCAACCTGGTCTTCGGGATCATCCTGCCGCCGCCGGGCTACAACCTGGACACCACCACGGCCATCGGCCAATCCATCGAGGACGCGGTGCGCCCGCACTGGACCGCCCAGGACGGTGCGGTGCGCCATGGCCTGGAGGACCCGGCCGAGCGGGACGAGGGCGGGGGCGGCCCGCTGTCGGGCCTGCTCGCGGCCGTGGGCGGGCTGTTCGGCGGCGGTGACGCGGCTGACGCGCCGCCGGAGATCAGCAGCTTTTTCTTCGTCGCGCTGGAAACCCGCGCCTTCGTCGGCGCCGCGGCCGACGATCCCACCCGGGCCGGCGAACTGGTCCCTGTGTTGCGCGGGCCGGTGTTCGCCGAGCCCGGCACCTTCGGCTTCGTCTCCCAGCCGTCGCCCTTCGGCCGTTCGGTGGGCGGGGCGCGGGCGGTCAACCTGGACATCTCCGGGACCGACCTGGAGACCATCCTGGGGGTGGCCCTGCGCGCCGCCGGCAAGGTGGGCGAGGTGCTGCCCCGGGAGCAGGGCAACCAGCTCCGCCCGCTGCCCGGCCTGGAACTGGGCGCGCCCGAGGTGCGGGTCTTCCCCGACCTGCTGAAGCTGGCCGACAACGGCGTCTCGGTGCTGACCTTCGGCCAGACCGTGGATGCTTTCAACGATGGTCTGCGGGTCGACGAGATCACCGTCGGCGGCGAGCGTATCGACCTGACCCTGGCCGGCAACGCCGACCCCATCGACCGCACCCAGGGTATCGGCAGCCTGCCGGTGGTCACCGAATCGGGCACCATCCTGCCGGTGGCGGCGCTGGGCGAGGTGGTGGTGACCGCCGGTCCGACCGAGATCCGTCACCTGGAGCGGGCGCGCACGGTGACGCTCCAGATCCGGCCGAGCCAGACCCTGGCGCTGGAGCGGGCCATGGAGATCATCGAGGACGAGGTGATCGCGCCGTTGCAGGCCGAGGGCGTGCCGCCCGACGTCACGCTGTCGCTGTCGGGCACCGCCGACAAGCTGACCGAGGCCTGGGACGCCATGGTCTGGCAGCTTCTGCTGGCGCTGGTGATCGTCTACCTGGTCATGGCGGTGCTGTTCGAGAACTTCTTCTACCCGCTGGTGATCATGATCACCGTGCCGCTGGCCTCCGCCGGTGCGGTGCTGGCGCTGGGCCTGCTCAACACCGTTAGCTACCAGCCGCTGGACATGCTGACGATGATGGGTTTCGTTATCCTGATCGGCATCGTGGTCAACAACGCCATCCTGCTGGTGGACCAGACCCTGTACGGCCTGCGCCAGGACGGCGTCAGCATCGGGGACGCCATCCGCCAGGCCACCGCCAACCGGGTGCGCCCCATCTTCATGTCGACCCTGACCAGCATCATGGGCATGTCGCCGCTGGTGCTGTTCCCCGGCGCCGGCTCCGAGTTGTACCGCGGCCTCGGCACGGTGGTGCTGGGCGGGCTGGCGATGTCGGCGCTGCTCACCCTGATCATCATCCCGGCGCTGATGAGCCTTGTGATGGGCCTGATCGAAGGCGGCCGGGCGCGCCGCCGGGAGGCCGGCACGCCGCCGCCGCGCCACCGCGGCCGCAGCCGGCGGCGCGCCCGCGCCCCGGCCGGCGGGCGCTCCGGCGAGGTCGCGGCACGAGGCGGCCGCGGGACCCGGCCGGTACCGGCGCACGGCGACTGAGCGGGCCTTGAAAACTGCCGTGTGCACCGCGACATCTGAGCAAGCATTCCCGTTTCGGGATGTGGTATTCTTGCGCGCGGCTCGAAGCGCCGCCTTTGGGACCGCCAAGGGTGACGGGCGACCGCGCGAGACCCGTGCGGTCGCCGCGGCGGTGATCGCGGGAAGATCAACGGGGCCGTGATGACTCAGGACGACCTTCTCAAGCTCCAGGACAAGGCACGCAACGCCAGTACCCTGCTCAAGGCGATGAGCAACGAGTACCGGCTGCTGATCCTGTGCCAGCTTCTGGGCC
The DNA here is from genome assembly GCF_014197795.1 of Roseospira goensis. Lineage (GTDB taxonomy): Bacteria > Pseudomonadota > Alphaproteobacteria > Rhodospirillales > Rhodospirillaceae > Rhodospira > Rhodospira goensis. The sequence goes on along the minus strand of NZ_JACIGI010000023.1, from coordinate 52,629 downwards.
AGGAACGCTCGGTCGGGGAACTAGAGCGCGTCGTGGGGCTCAGCCAGTCGGCGCTGTCCCAGCACCTGGCCCGCCTGCGGCGCGACGATCTGGTGCGGACGCGCCGGGTGGCACAGACGATCTTCTACTCGCTGAAGGGCGAGGAGGTGGCGAGCGTGCTCGGCACCCTCTACGACATCTACTGCGCACCCGCGGCATCGGATGCCCAGGACGGGACGCGGGACGGGACCCAAGATGGGACCCAAGATGGGACCCAAGATGGGACCGCGCCCGGCGCCCGCCTGGAAGCCGGCGCCTCGGTGGCGTGAGGCGTCCGGGCGCGGCCGGTCGACCGCCGCCGCGGGGCGCGCGTGCCGACGACGGGCGGCAGACCCGTCTTGACGGCGGCGGGCGGATGGTCTATGCACCCTCTTCCTCCGCGCCGGTCATGCCGGTCGGAGGGGCGCCCGTGAGTCCCGTAAAATCCACGATGACGGCGCGCCCGATGGCGGGTATAGCTCAGTTGGTTAGAGCGCTTGGTTGTGGTCCAAGAGGTCGTCGGTTCAAATCCGACTACTCGCCCCATCTTCCCCCCTACACACTGACCATCCGACCGTGACGGTCCGGCGCGCGCCGGCTGCGTCTGGCGTCGTCCGCGTTGCTCAGCGGGCCGGCAGCACCACGACGAAACGCGCCCCCAATACCCGGCCGCCATCGTCGGTGCGGGTCTCGGCCCGGATCATGCCCTTGTGGCTTTCCACGATCTGCTTCGAGATGGCGAGGCCGAGCCCCGAGTGGGTGCCGAACTTCTCGCCCTTGGGTCGCTGCGAGTAGAACCGTTCGAAGATCGTCGCCTCCTTGCCGGGGGGCAGTCCGGGACCCTCGTCCTCCACCGTTGCCACGACGTAGTGGCCGTCGCGGCGCGCCCGCAGGGTCACCGTGCCGCCCTCGGGACTGAACGACACCGCGTTGGCCAGCAGGTTCTGGAACACCTGCCCCAGACGGCTGTCGATGCCGCTGACCGTCAGCGGGGCGCCGTCCGGCGGCCCCTCGTAGCGCACGGTCACGCCACCCTCGGCCGCCGCGGTGGCGTGCACGTCGGCCAGCGCGGCCAGCAGCGGGGCCAGGTCCAGCGGCCGGGCCTCGGCCCGCGACAGCTCGGCATCCAGGCGCGAGGCGTCCGAAATGTCGGAGATCAGCCGGTTGAGCCGCTCCACGTCGTCCAGGATCACGCCCATCAGGCGGCGCTGCTGCTCCGGATCGGTGATGCGGGCCACGGTCTCCACCGCACTGCGCAGCGACGTGAGCGGGTTCTTGATCTCGTGCGCCACATCGGCGGCGAAGCGTTCGATGGCGCCCATGCGCGCCGACAGGGCCGTGGTCATCTCCCGCAGGGCGGCGGACAGCTCGCCCAGTTCGTCGCGCCGGGCCGAGAAGTCCGGGATGTCGATGTGGCCGCCGCGCGAATGGCGCACCCGCTCGGCCGCCGTCGCCAGCCGGGTCAGCGGCCGCACCAGGGTTCCCGACAGGTACAGCGACAGCAGGATGGTGACCGCCAGGGTGGCGGCGAAGATCTCCAGGATCGCCAGCCGCACCTCGAAGACGTCGCGTTCGATGCCGGCATCATCGGCCGACACCATCAGGGCGCCGACCACCTGCTTGAAGTACTGCACCGGCACCGCCACCGACAGGATCAGGTGTCCGCTGCGCGGGTCGCGGCGGATGGCGCGGCTGCGGGGCTGGCCGCCCAGGGCCGCCCGGACCTCGTCGTAGGCGGCCGCACTCTGGCGCGCGGGCTCCCGGTAGACGGGCCATTCGCGCTGCGGCAGCAGCCGCCGCGAGACCGCGTCCAGGGCCGCCGACAGCTCCTCCGACAGGCGCTCCAGCCAGTCGGCCATGGGGTCGGGCTCGGGCAGCGGCGGCAGCGGCGAGATCTGGAACCGCCCGCGGCGGTCGTAGCGGCTGTCGGCGACCAGCGCGCCGTTGAGGTCGAACAGCCGCCCGCGCACCCCGGCGAGGTCGGACAGCCGGCGCACGATCTGCTCGGCCAGTTCCGGCGTGATGACATGGCCCGGCACCAGGCTGCGGGTCTCGGGGTGCACCTCGAAGGTCAGCGAGCCCTCGGCCACGGCGGCCGCGATCAGGTCGGCCTCGATGCGCAGGGCCTGGAGGCGGGCCTCGGTCAGCGTCTCCCGGTAGTTGTCGAGGTAGAACATGCCGACGACCAGCAGGATCGGCGCCAGCAGGTTGACCGCCAAAATGCGTCGGGTCAGGCGTGAGCGCAGCACCGACCCCGACCACGGCCGCCGCCGCCGGGGTGTGCCGGCGCTGGGCCCGGACCCGGCCGAGCCCCCGGGCGCGCCCTCGGTCACGCCCCCGGTCACGCCCCCGGTCACGCCACATCCTTGTACCGGTAGCCGACGCCGTACAGGGTCTCGATGTCCGAGAAGGTCCCGTCCACCTCGCGGAACTTCTTGCGCAGCCGCTTGATGTGGCTGTCGATGGTGCGGTCGTCGACGTAGATGTGCTCGCCGTAGGCGGCGTCGATGAGCTGGTCGCGGCTCTTGACGTGGCCCGGGCGCTGGGCCAGCGACTGCAACAGCAGGAACTCGGTCACCGTCAGGTTCACCGGCTCGCCCTTCCAGGTGCACAGATGGCGCTCGGGGTCCATGACCAGGTCGCCGCGGATCAGCGCCTTGTCGGACAGGTCCGGGGCGCCGTCGCGGCCGGCCTCGCCGCGGCGCAGGATGGCGCGGATGCGCTCGATCAACAGGCGCTGGGAGAACGGCTTCTTGATGTAGTCGTCGGCGCCCATGCGCAGACCCATCAGCTCGTCCACCTCGTCGTCCTTCGAGGTCAGGAAGATCACCGGCAGGCTGGTCTTGGCGCGCAGGCGTTGCAGCAGCTCCATGCCGTCCATGCGCGGCATCTTGATGTCGAGCACCGCCAGGTCCACCGGCTCGGCCAGCAGGCCGCGCAGCGCCTCGGCGCCGTCGGTGTAGGTGGTGACCTCGAAGCCCTCGGCCTCCAGGGTGATAGAGACCGAAGCCAGGATGTTCTGGTCGTCATCCACGAGCGCGATGCGGTGGGCCACGGCGGCGAGTCCTCCAACGTCCGTCCGGATCGGGGCATGCGGTGGGCCGGCCGGCCGGCCGGCGCTGCCGCGCCCCGTCATGCAAGCGCCGGAATGTGGCGGCGCGGAGGCCCGAATTGGCGCGAAACCGGGGCGCGCGCAAGGGGCTTGGCGCGGCCGGGAGCGTCAGCGGAACGGATCGGCGTCGTGCTCCAGCACGTCCTGGACGTAGCGGCGCACCCCCTCCTCCAGCGGCGTGAATGGCCGGGTGTAGCCGGCGGCCCGCAGGCGGCCCATCTCGGCCTGGGTGAAGTACTGGTACTTGTCGCGGATCGCGGCCGGGGTGTCGCGCCACGCGATCGCCGGCTCGCGGCCCAGGGCACGGTAGACCGCCGTCGCCAGGTCCAGGAAGCTGCGCGCCTCGCCGGTGCCCAGGTTGAACAGCCCGCTGACCTTCGGGGTGTCGAGCAGCCACAGCACCACGTCCACCACGTCGTCGACCCACACGAAGTCGCGCGACTGGCCGCCGTCCGCCACGTCGGGCCGGTGCGAGCGGAACAGCGGGAACGGCTCGCCGCGCCGGGCCACGGGGTGGATCTGCGCCACCACGCTGGACTGACCGCCCTTGTGGAACTCGTTGGGGCCGTAGACGTTAAAGAACTTCAGACCGGCCCACTGCGGAGGGGCGTGGCGGCCGGCGTCCAGGTCGGCCCGCACCCGGCGGTCGAACAGGTGCTTGGACCAGCCATAGGCGTTCAGGGGCCGCAGCCGGGCCAGGCCCGCCGCCGAGAAGTCGTCGTCGAAGCCGGCCGATCCGTCGCCGTAGGTGGCCGCCGAACTGGCGTACAGAAACGGTGTTTGGTGGCGCGCGCACCAGGTCCACAGGTCCAGCGACAGGCGGACGTTGGTGGCGACGATGCGGTCGGCGTCGGTCTCGGTGGTGGCCGAGATGGCGCCCATGTGGATGATGGCGTGCACCGCGCCGCGCGAGTGGTCCAGGTACGCGGGCAGGTCCTCCGGCCGCACGATGTCGTGCAGGCCGCGCTTGGCGATGTTGCGCCACTTCTGGCCGTCGCGCAGGCGGTCGACGACCACGACCGGGCCGCGGCCGCGCGCTTCCAGGCCCGCGACGATGTTGGATCCGATGAAGCCGGCGCCGCCGGTGACAATATACATGGCGCCACAAACGCCGGGGCCGCCCCCGGTGTCAAGGGCCAGAACACCGACCGGGCGGCCGGGGCCGTGGTTGTCAAGCGCCCGGCCGGAGCCCATACTCTCGGTGGGTCTTGCGCCGCGCCCGGCGCCGCGACCCGCGCGGGGCGCTCCGCCCCGTCCGTTCACCCGCCCCATGCGTTCAGACGAGGGAGACGTCTCGATGGCCAGCGAAGGCCCCAAGATTCTCGACGATATGAGCCGGCTGGCCGGCGGCGCGCTGGGCGCGCTGGGCGGCTTGCGCAGCGAGATCGAGGAAATGGTGCGCCAGCGCGTGGAGCGTGTGGCGACCGATTTTGACCTGGTGACCCGCGACGACTTCGAGGCGGTGCGCGAGATGGCCGCCGAGGCCCGGGCCGAGAACGAGCACCTGACCGCGCGCGTGCAGGAACTGGAGACCCAGCTCGCCAAGCTGATCGCCGCCGGCGGCAGCGGCACCGGCGGTGCCAAGGGCACGCGCCGCAAGAGCGGCGGCAAGAGCACGAGCGCCGGCAAGGACGACCACGACGGCGCCGAACAGGACGAGCCGCACGGGAACGATCACGGCGACTGACCGAGTCGCCCGGAGGTGCACCCCGGCGGTGCGGCGGGCGCGGCCCCATGCTTCGGCGTGGGGCCGTTTGCTTTTGGGGGCGTTTGGTTTTTGGGGCCGTTTGCTTTGGGGGGAGGGCGATCCACCCGGTCTCGGCAAACGCAAAATGGACACATTCAAAGTCCGTACTGCGACCCATCAGGGACGCGGCAGCGCCCGCGCCGACAGACCGGGCCTCGCCGCCACCACAGGGAAGGACCGAGACCGATGCTGATCCGTGTCCGCGCCGCCAGCGATCCGCGTCCGTCCGAAATCACGCCGGAGCCGGTCTACCGTGACCGCCGCCGCTTCATGATGGGGGCCGGCGCGCTGGCCCTGACCGGCGCCGCCGGGAGCGTCGGGCTGGCGCCGGGCCGTGCCCTGGCCGCGACCGCGGACGACTACGCGGCGCTTGCGGGCGTGGTGGAGAGCCCGCTGTCCACCGACGAGGACCCCAACAGCTTCCGCCAGATCACCACCTACAACAATTTCTATGAGTTCGGCACCGGCAAGGAAGACCCCGCCCGCTTCGCCGGCCGCCTGGAGACGTCGCCCTGGGCCATCACCGTGGACGGCGCCTGTGCCAAACCCGGCACCCTGGACGCCGCCGCCCTGATCGCCGACCACCGGCTTGAAGAGCGCATCTACCGTCTGCGCTGTGTCGAGGCGTGGTCGATGGTCATCCCGTGGGTGGGCATCCCGCTGGCGGCGGTGCTGACGCCGTTCGAGCCCACCGGCAGCGCCCGCTACGTCGCCTTCGAGACCCTGGAGGATCCCACCCAGATGCCGGGCCAGCGCAGCCGGGTGCTGGACTGGCCCTACCGCGAGGGGCTGCGCCTGGACGAGGCCATGCACCCCCTGACCATCCTGGCGGTCGGGCTGTACGGCCGCGTGCTGCCGAACCAGAACGGCGCCCCGGTGCGCCTGGTGGTGCCGTGGAAGTACGGCTTCAAGTCCATCAAGTCGATCGTGCGGATCCGCTTCACCGAGGAGCAGCCGCCGACGAGCTGGAACATGGCCCAGCCGTCCGAGTACGGCTTCTATGCCAACGTCAACCCGACCGTGGACCATCCGCGCTGGAGCCAGGCCCGCGAGCGCCGCATCGGCGAATGGGGCCGGCGCGATACGCTGATGTTCAACGGCTACGGCGAGCAGGTGGCGTCGCTGTACAGCGGCATGGACCTGACCACGCACTTCTGATCATGGCGCGTCTCACCATGGCGCGGCGTTCGAGCCGCGACCGCCTGTGGTGGTGGGCGGTGTTCGTCGGCTGCGCCCTGCCGCTGGCGGCGCTGGGCGGCTGGGCCGCGACCGGCGATCTGGGCGTCAATCCGATCGAGACCATCGTGCGCCACCTGGGGGACTGGGCGCTGCGTCTGCTGGTGCTGACCCTGGCGCTCACGCCGCTGCGCCACCTCACCGGCTCGACCCGGCCGGTGCGCTACCGGCGCATGATCGGCCTGTGGGCGTTCGCCTATGCGGTCCTGCACGTGACCGCCTATACGGTGCTGGACATCGGTCTGCACGGGCCGACGCTGGTGGACGACCTGACCCAGCGGCCGTACATCATGGTGGGGATGGCGGCGCTGCTGCTGCTGATCCCGCTGGCCGCCACCTCAACGACCGGCATGATCAAGCGCCTGGGCGGGCGGCGCTGGCGCCGCCTGCACCGGCTCGTCTATGCGGCCGGCCTTTTGGGGGCGGGGCATTACCTGCTGATGGTCAAGGCGGATATCACCCAGCCGATGATCTACATCGCCCTGCTCGGTCTGCTGTACGGGGTGCGGGCCGGGCGCTGGCTGGCCGGTCGGCCGGTGTAGGACGCGGGCCGCGCGCAGGCTGCCCTACGACCGCTCCAGCGCCTTCAGCCGGTAGAGCGCCTCCAGCGCCTGGCGCGGCGTCAGGTCGTCGGGGTCGACGTTGGCCAGCGCCTGCTCCAGCGCGGACGGTCCGGCCGGCGGGGTGTCGTCCGCCGGGACCGGTGCCTCGGCGGGCGGTGGTGCGGCCGGACGGGCGGCGGCGAACAGGGGCAGGTCCTCCACCAGACGGGCGGCCGACGGCGCGCCCTCGGCGCCGCTCTCCAGCCGCTTGAGCACCGTTTCCGCGCGCGTCAACACCGCCGGCGGCAGCCCGGCCAGCCGGGCGACGTGGATCCCGTAGGAGCGGTCCGCCACCCCCGGCGCCACCTCGTGCAGGAACACGATGCCGTCGTTCCACTCCCGCACCCGCATGGTGTGACACGACAGCCGCGCCAGCGACTCCGCCAGCGCCGTCAGTTCGTGGTAGTGGGTGGCGAACAGCGCCCGGCAGCGGTTGGCCTCGTGGAGGTGTTCCAGCGTCGCCCAGGCGATGGCGAGGCCGTCGTAGGTCGCCGTGCCGCGCCCGATCTCGTCCAGGATCACCAGCGACCGCTCGGTGGCCTGGTTCAGGATGGCGGCGGTCTCGACCATCTCGACCATGAACGTGGAGCGGCCGCGGGCCAGGTCGTCGGCGGCGCCGACGCGGCTGAACAGGCGGTCGACGATGCCGACGTGCGCGGCCTCGGCGGGGACGAAGCCGCCCATCTGGGCCAGGATGGCGATCAGCGCGTTCTGGCGCAGGAAGGTGGACTTGCCGGCCATGTTGGGGCCGGTCACCAGCCACAGCCGCGTCTCCGGCCCCAGGTCGCAGGCGTTGCCGACGAAGGCGCCGTCCGGCTCCGCCTCCAGCGCCGCCTCGACCACCGGATGACGCCCGCCGGTCACGGCGAAGGCGGCCGAATCGTCCACCTGGGGCCGCACATAGCGGCGCGCCTCGGCCAACTCCGCCAGCCCGGCCAGTACGTCCAGCATGGCCAGCGCCCGCGCCGCCAGGGCAATGGGATCGGCGCGCGCGGTCACCTCGGCCACCAGGTCGCCGAACAGGCTCTGTTCCAGCGCCAGCGCCTTGTCGCCGGCCCCGCGCAGCTTGTTCTCTAGGTCCGACAGCTCGACCGTGGTGAAGCGGGCCGCGTTGGCCATGGTCTGACGATGGATGAAGCCCGAGTCCGGTGCCATCAGGCGGTCGGCATGGCGCGACGGCACCTCGACATAGTAGCCGATGACGTTGTTGTGCCGCACCTTGAGCGCCCCGATGCCGGTCTCCTCGGCCAGCCGGGCCTGGAGCGCCGCGATCAGGCGCCGGCTTTCGTCGTGCAGGGTGCGCAGCTCGTCCAGGCCGGCGTGGTAGCCCGGCCGGATGAAGCCGCCGTCGCGCGCCAGCAGCGGCGGTTCGGCCTCCAGCGCCCGGGTCAGGCGGTCGACCAGCGTGGCGTGATCGCCCAGGTCGCGCGCGCCGCCCGCCAGCAGGGTCGGCACCAGCCCGCGCAGGTCCTCGTCGAGACCGGCGCGCAGGCCCGGGATCTCGGCCAGGGCGTCGCGCAGCATGGCCAGGTCGCGCGGCCCCCCGCGCCCCAGCACCAGCCGCGACAGCGCGCGCTCGACGTCCGGCACCCGGCGCAGGCGGGCACGCAGGGCCTCGCGCGCCGCCGGGGCGTCCACCAGCGCGGCCACCGCGTCCAGCCGGTCGGTGATGGCCGAGGGATCGGTCAGCGGGGCGGCCAGCCACCGTTCCAGCAGGCGCGCCCCGGCGCCGGTCACGGTGCGGTCGATCACCGCCAGCAGCGAGCCCCGGCGCTCCCCGGACAGGGTGCGGGTCAGTTCCAGGTTGCGCCGGGTGGCGGCGTCGATCTCCAGGCTGGCGCCGTCGGCCACCCGGCGCGGCGGTTCCAGGCGCGGCAGGCGGCCCTTCTGGGTCGCCTCGACGTAGTCCACCAGCGCCCCCGCCGCCGCCAGGTCGGGGCGGCCGAAGGCGCCGAAGGCATCCAGGGCCTCGACCCGGAAGGCGGCCTTCAAACGCGCCTCGCCCGCGGTCGAGGAGACCCGCGCCGCCGGCAGCGGGGACAGGGCCGGTTTCCACTCGCCCCACAGGTCGAACAGATCGGGCCGCTCCAGCAGGCGGTCCGCAACCAGGATCTCGCCCGGCGCCAGCTCGGCCAGCGCCGCGCCCAGGCGGCGCGCGTCGACCGGCCGGACGGCGAACGCGCCGGTCGAGATCTCCACCCAGGCCAGGGCCAGGGCGCCACCGGCCTCCGCCACACAGGCGAGGTAGTTGTGCCCGCGCGGATCCAGCAGGCCGTCCTCGGTGATGGTGCCCGGGGTCACGACGCGGATCACGTCGCGCTTCACCACCGCCTTGCTGCCGCGCTTCTTGGCTTCGGCCGGGTCCTCCATCTGCTCGCAGATGGCGATCTTGCGGCCCGACCGGATCAGCTTGGCGAGGTATTGTTCGTGCGAGTGCACCGGCACGCCGCACATGGGGATGTCGTCACCCTGGTGTTTGCCGCGTTTGGTCAGGGCGATGTTCAGGATCTCCGCGGCGGCCACGGCGTCGTCGAAGAACAGTTCGTAGAAGTCCCCCATGCGGTAGAACAGCAGGCAGTCCGGATGCGCCGCCTTGACCTCCAGGTACTGCGCCATCATCGGGGTGACGGCGCCGGCGTCCTCGGCGGGGGAGGAGGGCGCGGCGGCGGGAGCGGCGTCGGACGTGGTCATGGATCCTGCGGACGATGGGGCAGTGGGCGGCGAAAGCCGGCCAGTCTACCCGCCCGGACGGCGGCGACAAAGGCCGGCGGCGCCGGCGCCCCCACCCGCCGGCGCGCGTGCGGGGTGCCAAAGGCCGGCATCGGTGGCATAGTGGGCGCCCCCTGATCCCCGGGATCGCAGGACGGACGGCCCCGATTGTGAGACCTCATCCGCGCATCGCCACGCGCCTGTTGCTCGGGTACGGCGCCCTTGCCCTGATCGTGCTGGCCCTGGCGTGGGCGCTCCTGGTGGCGCAACGCTGGTACGAGGCCGACCGCCGCGCCCTGGTCGAGGCGGCGCTGCCGCGGTTCTCCGACATGCTGGCCGTCAGCCGCCTGGGCGATGCCCTGGCCGAAACCGCCGGCGCGCTGGCGGCGGCCGCCGACGCGGAGGACCGGGGCGCGGCGCTGGCGACCATGGCGGAGGCGCGCCGCGACCTGACGGAGCGTATCCGGGCGCTGGACGGCTCGCGCCTGGAGGTCGAGACGCGCGCGCGCCTGCACGCCGCCCTGGCCGACATGACCGAGGCGCTGGACACCCTCGACGCCCTGGTCGAGCGCCGGCTGGCCCTGCACCGCAGCGCCGCGGCGCTGAACACCCGGCTGGGCGTGCTGGGGGACGTGCTGCCCGACCTGGAGCGGGCGCTGCTGCGCGGTCGTGCGCCGGAGCAGCTCGACGCCGTCATCGACATGAGCGAACTGGAGTTCCCGCCCGGCCCCAGCGGCACGGCGGCGGCCAATGCGATCCGGTCGTGGGCCCGCAATGCCCAGGTGGCCGTGGGCATGATGCTGGCCGCGTCGGGCGCGGGCGAGACGGCGGACCTGGAGTATCTTGGTCTGCGGGCCGAGGAGTCCCTGCGCCGCGCCGCGGCTGCCATTCGGGGCACCGACCGCGCCGCCCAGCCGGTGATGGAGGCCGTGCACGCCGAGTTGGTCGCCATCGCCGAGGGGGTGGACGGCGCCGACAGCGTGTTCCGGGTCCGCCGGCTGCGCCTGACCATGGACCAGAACACGCCCGCCGTGCTGGCGCGCGGCCGCCAGGCATCGGACCGCCTGACCGCTGCCGTGGCCCAGATCATCGCCGACTTGGAGCAGGCCCAGGCCGTGCGCGGGGCCACCCTGGAGCGCACGACGCTGCTGTGGCAGGCGGGCGTGGGGACCCTGGCCGGGGCCGGGGCGCTGGTGGCGGTGGCGGCGATGCTGTTCCTGTGGCTGGCGGTGCTGCGGCGCGCCCGGCGCCTGACCCGGGCGGTGCAGGCCGCGCGCGATGACGCGGCCGTCAGCCTGCCCGAGCGCGACCTGTGGCCGGACGAGCTGGGCGTGCTGGCGCGCGCCGTGGGCGCCCTGGATGCGGAGCGGCGTCGCCTGACCGTGGCCCGCCGCGAGCAGGCCAGCCGCCTCGCCGGGGTCTTCGCCGGCGTGCCGGAGGGCCTGCTGCTGCTCGATGCCGACCGCCGCATCGAGGACGCCAACCCCGCCGCCGAGCGCCTGTTCGGGCGCACGGCCGCCGACCTGCTGGGCCGGCCGCTGCGGACGGTGCTGCCGGAGGAGGCCGGAGACGCCGTGGCCGCGCCGCTGGCCGCCGCGCTGGACCAGCCCGGGGCCGCCCGTCCCCCGGTGTCGGTGACCCTGCGTGCGGCCGACGGCAGCGACGTCCGCGTGCTCTTCGGGGCCGTGGCCATTCCCGACGAGGCCGCGCCGGGGCCGTGGCTGTGTGTCACGCTGCGCCCCCTAGCCCCGGCGGAGTCCGGTGCGGCGGCGGCGACGGCCGCGGCCGACCCCGACCCCGACCCTGACTCCGACAGGGACCCTGACTCCGACAGGGACCCCGACCGCAAACAGACCCCGGCGCGCGACCCCGCCCGCGCGACCGACCAGACCCCACCCGGAGACCTCTCGCATGCGTCCTGACGCCGCCCCGTCCTACCATGATCTCTATACCCGGTTCGCCTGGGCCGTCCCCGACCGCTACAACATCGGCGTCGACGTCTGCGACAAGCACTGTGCCGCCCCCGACGGCGGCGCCGCCCCCGCCATCATCGAGGAGGTGCCGGACGGCGCCGTGCGGGTGTGGTCCTTCGCCGACCTGCGGCGGGCCTCAAGCCGGCTCGCGAACGCCTTGGCGGCGCGTGGTGTCGGGCCGGGCGACCGCGTCGGCGTGCTGCTGGGCCAGCAGTGGGAGACCGCCGTGGCCCACGTGGCGGCGTGGCGGCTGGGGGCGATCTCGGTGCCGCTGTTCACGCTGTTCGGGCTGGACGCGCTCACCTACCGGCTGTCCGACTGCGGCGCCCGTGCGCTGATCACCGACGCCGCCCAGATCGGGCGCATGGCCGACCTGCTGCCGGACCTCCCGGCGCTGGAGACGGTGGTGTGCCTGGGGGCCGGCTCGGCCCGGGCCGGCGATCCGGCGCAGCGGGTGATCGCCTGGGACGCCGCGCTGGCCGCCGCGTCGGACACGCATGCGCCGGCCGATACGGCGGCCGACGATCCGGCCATCATCATCTACACCTCCGGCACCACCGGGAAGCCCAAGGGGGCGCTGCACGCCCATCGGGTGCTGCTGGGCCACCTGCCGGGGGTCGAACTGCCGCACAACCTGTTCCCGCAGCCGGGCGACCGCTTCTGGACCCCGGCCGACTGGGCCTGGATCGGCGGCCTGATCGACGTGCTGTTGCCGTCGCTGCACCACGGCGTGCCGGTGGTGGCGCACCGCGCCGCCAAGTTCGACCCCGAGGCCGCCTTCGCCTTCATGGCCCGGCACGAGGTGCGCAACGTGTTCCTGCCACCGACGGCGCTGAAGATGCTGCGCCAGATCCCGGACCCGCGCCGCTTCGGCTGTGCCCTGCGCTCGGTGGGCTCGGGTGGCGAGACCCTGGGGGCCGGGCTGCTGGACTGGGGCCGGGAGGCCCTGGGGGTGACCATCAACGAGTTCTACGGCCAGACCGAATGCAACCTCGTGGTCGGCAACGGCGCTGAGGTCTTCCCGGTCCGGCCCGGCGCCATGGGGCGGCCGATCCCGGGCCACACGGTGGCGGTGGTCGATCCGGACAGCGGCGCGCCGGTGCCCACGGGCGCGCTCGGTTCCATCGCCGTGCGCCGGCCCGACCCGGTCATGTTCCTGGGCTACTGGAACAACCCGGCCGCCACGGCGGCCAAGTTTGTCGGCGACTGGCTGTTGACCGGCGACACCGGGCGGGCGGACGAGGACGGGTACCTGTGGTTCGTGGGCCGCGACGACGATGTCATCACCTCGGCCGGCTACCGCATCGGCCCGGGCGAGGTCGAGGACTGCCTGATGAAGCACCCGGCCGTCGCCATGGTCGCGGTGGTGGGGGTGCCCGATCCGGACCGGACCGAGGTCGTCAAGGCGTTCGTGGTGCCGAAGCCGGGGGCGCTGGACACCCACGGCGGCGAGGCCGCGCTGACCCGCGCGTTGCAGGACTTCGCCAAGACCCATCACGCGGCGCACGCCTATCCGCGCCGCATCGCGTTCCTGGACGCGCTGCCGATGACCACCACCGGCAAGATCGTGCGCAAGGACCTGCGGGCGCTGGGATGACGGGTGCGGTCCCACGCCGGAGCGTGGGACCGAGAAAGAAGGGACCTCGCGCCCACGCTCCCGCGTGGGCGTCTGGACGTCACGCGGTGCCACGCCGGAGCGTGGGACCGAGAAAGAAGGGATCTCGCGCCCACGCTCCCGCGCGGGCGCCTGGGGCTCACGCGGCCCCGCGCCGCAGCGTGGGACCGAGAAAAGGAAGAAGGGATCTCGCGCCCACGCTCCCGCGTGGGCGCCTGGACGTCACGCGGTCCCACGCCGGAGCGTGGGACCGAGAAAACCATATCTCGCGCCCACGCTCCCGCGTGGGCGCCCGGGGGGCGCCGCCTCACCCCGTGCGTTCGAACATCGCGATCTTCAGGTCTGCGATCGCCTTGCCCGGGTTGAGGCCCTTCGGACAGGTGGCCGTGCAGTTCATGATGGTGTGGCAGCGGTACAGCCGGAACGGGTCGTCCAGCATGTCGAGGCGCTCCTCGGTGGCCTCGTCGCGGCTGTCGAACACCCAGCGTGCCGCCTGCAACAGGATCGCCGGCCCCAGGTAGCGGTCGGCATTCCACCAGTAGCTGGGGCACGAGGTCGAGCAGCAGAAGCACAGCACGCACTCCCACAGGCCGTCGAGCTTCTCGCGCTCCTCCGGGCTCTGCAGGCGCTCGCCGCTGGTCGGTGCCGGGGTGTCGGTCTTCATCCACGGCTCGATCAGCTCGTACTGTGCGTAGATGTGGGTGAGGTCCGGCACCAGGTCCTTGACCACGCTCATGTGCGGCAAGGGGTAGATATCGACCGTGCCCTTGACCTCCTCGATCGGCTTCAGGCAGGCGAGGGTGTTGTCGGTGTCGATGTTCATGGCGCACGACCCGCAGATGCCTTCGCGGCACGAGCGGCGGAAGGTCAGGGTCGGGTCGATCTCGTTCTTGATCTTGATCAGGGCGTCCAGGACCATCGGCCCGCAGTCGTCCAGGTCGATGTGGAATGTATCGAGCGTGGGGTTGCCGCCCTTGTCGGGGTCCCAGCGGTAGATGCGGAAGGTCTTGACCTTGGTGGCACCCTGGGGCGCCGGCCACGTCTTGCCGGGCTTGATCCGGGACTTGGGAGGAAGCGCGAACTCCACCATGACGTCGATCCTTGGTTCTGCGTCAGTATGACCTGACCGGAGAGGGCGCGGGCCTGGGGGTCCCTGGCGTGGCCCTCCCGCGCGGCGCGGGGCGCGGGGGCGCGCGCGCGGCGTGTGCCCCCGGACGGCCTTCGGTATCAGTACACCCGCTTCTGCGGCGCGATGTAGTCCACGTCCTTGGTCAGCGTGTAGGTGTGCACCGGCCGGTCGCCCAGCGTCACCGCGCCCGCCGCATCGACCCAGGCCAGCGAATGCTTCATCCAGCGGTCATCGTCGCGATCCGGGTAATCCTCGCGGGCATGGGCGCCGCGGCTCTCGGTGCGCGCCCGGGCGCTGTGGATGGTGGCCTTGGCGTTGGCGATCAGGTTTTCCAGCTCCAGCGCCTCCACCAGATCGGTGTTGAACACCATCGACCGGTCGGCGAGGCGGATGTCCGCCACGGTTTCGGCGATGGCGTCGACGGTCCGGCAGCCCTGCTCCAGCGTCTCGGCGGTGCGGAACACGGCGGCGTCCGCCTGCATCGCCTTTTGCAGGTCGAGCCGGATGGCCGACGTGGGCCGGGTGCCGTCGGCGGTGCGCAGCCGCTCCAGCATCGCCACCGAATGCTCGCCGGCGTCCTTGGGCAACGGCGCGTGCGGCGTGTCCGGGGTGATGGTCTGGGCGCAGCGTTTGGCGGCGGCGCGGCCGAACACCACCAGGTCGAGCAGCGAGTTGGTGCCGAGCCGGTTGGCGCCGTGCACCGACACCGAGGCACATTCGCCCACCGCCATCAGGCCCGGCACGATGCGATCCGGTTCGTCGGCGGTCGGGTTGATGACCTCGCCCATGTAGTTGGTCGGGATGCCGCCCATGTTGTAGTGCACGGTCGGCAAGACCGGGATCGGGTCCCTGGTGGCGTCGACGCCGGAGAAGACGCGCGCCGTCTCGGTGATGCCGGGCAGGCGCTTGTGCAGCACGTCCGCGCCCAGGTGTTCCAGGTGCAGGAAGATGTGGTCGTTGTCCTTGCCGACGCCGCGGCCCTCACGGACCTCCATGGTCATGGCGCGGCTGACCACGTCGCGGCTGGCCAGGTCCTTCGCGGTGGGGGCGTAACGCTCCATGAAGCGTTCCCCCTCCGCATTGGTAAGATAGCCGCCCTCGCCGCGCGCCCCCTCGGTGATCAGGCAGCCGGCGCCGTAGATGCCGGTGGGGTGGAACTGCACGAACTCCATGTCCTGCAGCGGCAGGCCGGCGCGCGCCACCATGGCGTTGCCGTCGCCGGTGCAGGTGTGCGCGGAGGTGCAGGAGAAGTAGGCGCGGCCGTAGCCGCCGGTGGCCAGGATGGTCTGATGGGCGCGGAAGCGGTGCAGCGTGCCGTCGTCCAGGTTCCAGGCCACGACGCCGCGGCAGGCGCCGTCCTCCATGATCAGATCCAGCGTGAAGAACTCGACGAAGAACTTGGCCTTGTACTTCAGCGACTGCTGGTAGAGCGTGTGCAGGATGGCGTGGCCGGTGCGGTCGGCGGCGGCGCAGGCGCGTTGCACCGGGGCCTCGCCGAAGTTGCGCATATGGCCACCGAACGGGCGCTGATAGATCTTGCCGTCCTCGGTGCGCGAGAACGGCACGCCGAAGTGCTCCAGCTCGTACACGGCCGGGATGGCCTCGCGGCACATGTACTCGATGGCGTCCTGATCGCCGAGCCAGTCGGAGCCCTTGACGGTGTCGTACATGTGCCAGTCCCAGCGGTCCTCGGCCATGTTGCCGAGCGCCGCCCCCACCCCGCCCTGGGCGGCCACGGTGTGCGAGCGGGTGGGAAAGACCTTGGTCAGGCAGGCGGTCTTCAGGCCCTCGGCCACGGCGCCGAAGGTCGCGCGCAGGCCGGCGCCGCCGGCGCCGACGACGACAACGTCGTAATCGTGGTCGATGAACGCGGGGGATGCCATGGGACCCGTTACCCTCCGAACGCCAGGGTGAGCACGCAGACGACGCTGAACAGGCCGCCCGCCAGCGCGAACAGCTTGGTCAGCAGCACGGTCAGGTGCTTCACCCAGGGGGTGTGGATGTAGTCTTCCTGCACCACGATGGCGCCCAGGGCGCCGTGGTGGAACGCGGTGACGATGAACAGGACCATCAGCGTCGTGTTCAGCGGTTGCGCCAGCCAGGCCTGGAAGGCGGCATGATCGGCGCCGATGTTGGCGATGACCGCGCCGAAGACGAACCACAGGCCGAGCGGGACCAGGGCGACGGCGCCGATGCGCTCGGCGAACCAGTGGCCGGGGGCGTCGGTCTTGGCGGAGCCGAGGCCGCGGGCGCGGCCGAGCGCGGAACGCAGGGTGCGGGGGCTGCTGCTCATGGCGCGATCTCCGTCAAAG
Organism: Roseospira goensis; assembly: GCF_014197795.1. Classification (GTDB taxonomy): domain Bacteria; phylum Pseudomonadota; class Alphaproteobacteria; order Rhodospirillales; family Rhodospirillaceae; genus Rhodospira; species Rhodospira goensis. Next base: position 36,176 of record NZ_JACIGI010000023.1, on the reverse strand, counting down.
GGCCACGGCCAGGCCGATCGCCCAGGCCAGCACGGTCAGGCCGACGACACTCGCCAGCATGGCGTACGCGGTGCGGCGCACGCCCTCATTGGAGACCTCGCGGCCGGTGTCCCACACCAGATGGCGGATCCCATTGGCGAGGTGGTACATCAGCACCACCGTCCAGCCGAACAGCACCAGCATCCCCAGCGGCGAGCCGAACACGGCCTGCGCGGTGGCGAAGCTCTCCGGGCCGTAGGCGGCGGCCCCCAGCCAGTAGATCACGAACAGGGTGCCGAGCACGAACAGCAGCATCCCGGTGACCCGGTGGGTGATGGAGAGCAGCGGGGCGATCTTGCGATAGAGCTGGTAGACCTGAAGATGGGGCGAGAGCGGCCGGTCATGGGACGGCATGGCAGGGGCCTCGTGCGGTGGGCGCGCCGCCGGAAACGGGCGCGGGACGGTCGTCAAGCCGGATCACGTCCGGACTCAGCTACGGGGCCGCGGCGGCGGTGGATCGTCGCGTGCCGGACCCGCGCGGCCATGCGCGCCCGGCCCGCCCGGCGGTCCCGGGCGGCCTGCGTCATGGTGGCGCTGGTCGTCGCGAGGAAGGGACGGCAGCCGCGCCGGCGGCGAAAGGCCCGCGGCCCGGCGCAACGGAACGCCCGAACCGCCGGATGGGCCGCCCGTGCTGCCACCCGGTGTCACCGGAACTGAGGTGTGTTTAGCCCTTCGCCGCGCTGGGAGTCAACGTGCACCGCACAAAAACGCGGTGCGTCCCCCGCCCGAAGGGAGGGGCCGGGGCGGCGATCTTTTGGTGGCGTCCCGAGCGGGGGCGTCGGATAATCCAGGCCCGGCGCGCGGCGCCGCACGCCCGGACCGGCGGCCACTCCGGGACCGCTCCCCGGGCCATCCGCAAGACCACCAAGGACAAGACCACCAAGGATCCGTCCCTCGCCCGACAGACCAGGAGGTTTCACCATGCCCACCCCGCGCCCGCGTTCCCTGATCCTGGCCGCCGGGTTGGCGGCGGCCGCCCTCGCCCCCGCCGCCCCGGCCCAGGCGGAGACCTTCCGCTGGGCCTTCCAGGGCGATTTCCAGGCGCTGGAGCCCTACGTCCTGAACGAGACCCACACCCTGGGCACCCTGTCCAACGTGTTCGAGGGTCTGGTGCGGCGCGGCAAGGACCTGAGCATCGAGCCGGCGCTGGCGGAATCCTGGGAGGTGACCGACCCCACGACCTGGCGCTTCAATCTGCGCCAGGGGGTGACCTTCCACAACGGCAACCCGTTCACCGCCGACGACGTGGTGTTCTCGCTGGAGCGGGCCGGCAAGCCGGGCTCCGACATGTCCAGCCGGGTCGCCGCGATCGACGAGGTGCGCAAGATCGACGATTACACGGTCGAGATCGTCACCAAGGCGCCCTACCCGATCCTGACCTCCGACATGACCGACCTGTACATCATGGACAAGGAGTGGGCCGAGGAACACGACGCCGTGGAGCCGGCGAGCGTCAAGGCGGGCGAGGAGAACTACGCCACCCGTCACGCCAACGGCACCGGGCCGTTCATGGTCACCGAACGCCAACCCGACGTCCGCACCGTGTTCGTGCCCAATCCGGACTGGTGGGACGAGGCCACGCACAACATCACCGAGGCGGTCTTCACCCCCGTCACCAGCGATGCCACCCGCGTGGCCGCGCTGCTGTCGGGCGAGATGGACCTGGTCTATCCGGTGCCCTTGCAGGACGCGCCGCGGGTCGAGCGCGCGCCCGGGGTGGAGATGCTGGCCGGTCCCGAGGTACGCACCGTCTTCCTGGGCATGGATCAGGCCCGCGACACCATGTTCGAGGGCAGTGTCAGCGACGCCAATCCGCTCCAGGACGCGCGTGTCCGCGAGGCGTTCTACCGCGCCATCGACATCGCGGCGATCAAGCAGAAGATCATGCGCGGCAACAGCTATCCGGCGGCGCTGCTGATCGGTCCGCAGGTCAACGGCTTCGACCCGGCCCTGAACGAGCGGCCGGCGTTCGACCTGGAACGCGCCCAGGCACTGATGGCCGAGGCCGGCTACCCGGACGGCTTCGAGATCGGCATGGACTGCCCTAACAACCGCTACGTCAACGACGAGGCGATCTGTCAGGCGGTGGCCGGCATGCTGGCCAAGATCGGTGTTTCGGTGAACCTGCTGGCGCAACCCAAGAGCAAGTATTTCGCCAAGGTGCTGGCCTACGAGACCAGCTTCTACATGCTGGGGTGGACGCCGTCGACGCTGGACGCCCACAACCCGCTGCGCGATCTGGTCATGTGTCGCGAGGACGGCATGGGCAAGTTCAACCTGGGCGGCTACTGCAATCCCAAGGTGGACGACCTGGCCAACGCGATCCAGAGCGAGATCGACCCGGACGCCCGCCAGGCCATGATCAGCGAGGCCTACGCCACGGTGCAGGCGGACTGGGGCTACATCCCGCTGCACCAGCAGCCGCTGTCGTGGGGCAAGAAGGCGTCGATCGACCTGCACCAGCGGGCCGACAACATCTTCGAGCTGAAATACGTGACGGTGCAGGAGTAGGGGCGGCAGCGCCGCGCCCACGCAGGAGCATGGGCGCGAGAGGGGGGCGCTCGGTCCCACGCTCCCGCGTGGGACCCCTGTTTTCTCCGTCCCACGCTCCCGCGTGGGACCCCCGTTTTCTCCGTCCCACGCTCCCGCGTGGGACCCGTGTTTTCTCCGTCCCACGCTCCCGCCTGGGACCCGTGTTTTCTCCATCCCACGCTCCCGCGTGGGACCGCTGTTTTCTCTGTCCCACGCTCCCGCGTGGGACCGGCCGAACCCTTTCTCCGTCCCACGCTCCCGCGTGGGACCCCCGTTTTCTCCGTCCCACGCTCCCGCGTGGGACCCCCGTTTTCTCCATCCCACGCTCCCGTGTGGGACCCGTGTTTTCTCCGTCCCACGCTCCCGCGTGGGACCGCTGTTTTCTCCGTCCCACGCTCCCGCGTGGGACCCCCCACTTTCTTGGTCCCACGCTCCCGCGTGGGACCCCCCACTTTCTTGGTCCCACGCTCCCGCGTGGGACCGGCCGAACCCCCTACAGGATGAACTTGGACAGGTCCGCCGATTGCGCCAGCGGGCTGACGCGCTCGCGCACCAGGGCGGCGTCCACCACGATGGTCTCGCCGCCGCGGTCCGAGGCGGTGAACGAGATCTCCTCCAGCAGCCGCTCCAGCACGGTGTGCAGGCGCCGCGCGCCGATGTTCTCCACCGACGTGTTGATCTCGGCGGCCTGGTCGGCGATCGCCAGGATGGCGTCGTCATCGAACGCCAGCGTCACCCCTTCCGTACCCATCAGCGCCTTGTACTGCTTGATCAGGCTGGCCTCCGGTTCGGTCAGGATGCGCACGAAGTCGTCGCGGTGGAGCGCGTTCAGCTCGACCCGGATCGGCAGCCGGCCCTGCAGCTCCGGCAGCAGGTCCGACGGCTTGGCGAGGTGGAACGCGCCCGAGGCGATGAACAGGATGTGGTCGGTGCGCACCGCGCCGTGCTTGGTGGTCACCGTGGTGCCCTCAATCAGGGGCAGAAGGTCGCGCTGCACGCCCTCGCGCGAGACGTCGCCGCCGCTGCCGCGGGCATCGCTGCGGGCGGTGATCTTGTCCAACTCGTCGATGAAGACGATGCCGTCGTCCTCCACCGATGTGATGGCCTCCTTGACCACCTGGTCCTCGTCGAGAAGCTTATCGGCCTCCTCGCGCACCAGCACCTCGTAGCTCTCCTCGACCGTCATGCGCTTGCGCTTGGTGCGCCCGCCCATGGCCTTGCCGAAGATATCACCCAGGTTCAGCATGCCCATCTGCGCGCCCGGCATGCCCGGGATGTCCAGGGTCGGCATACCGGCGCCGCCGGTGTCGCGGACGTCGATGTCCACTTCCTTGTCGGCCAGCCGGCCCTCGCGCAGCATCTTGCGGAAGTTCTGGCGCGTGCTCTCCTTGGCGGTCTCGCCGACCAGCGCGTCCAGCACGCGTTCCTCGGCGGCCACCTCGGCCTTGGAGTGGACACGCCGACGCATGCGTTCGCGGGTCTCGGTGATCGCCACCTCGACCAGGTCGCGGACGATGCTCTCGACGTCGCGGCCGACATAGCCCACCTCGGTGAACTTGGTGGCCTCCACCTTCAGGAACGGCGCCTGCGCCAGACGCGCCAGGCGGCGGGCGATCTCCGTCTTGCCGACGCCGGTCGGGCCGATCATCAGGATGTTCTTGGGCAGCACCTCCTCGCGCAGGCCCTCGGGAAGCTGCTGGCGGCGCCAGCGGTTGCGCAGGGCGATGGCGACGGCGCGTTTGGCCTCGTCCTGGCCGATGATGTAGCGGTCCAGTTCGGAGACGATTTCACGGGGACTGAAGGCGGACATGGCGGGTTCCGGACGGTCGGGGCAGGGACGGGCGGGGACGGGTCGGCGCGGCGGGGGCGCCGACCACGCCGAGTCTGGGGGCGGGCGCGATCAGCCGTCGCCGCCCAGGCTCTCCAGCACGACGGAGTGGTTGGTGTAGACGCAGATGTCGGCGGCGATCGCCATGGCGCGGCGGGCGATGGTCTCGGCGTCCATGTGGTCCTGATCGGTCAGGGCGCGCGCTGCGGCGAGCGCGTAGGCGCCGCCGGAGCCGATGCCGATGAGGCCGTCCTCCGGCTCCAGGACGTCGCCGTTGCCGGTCAGCACCAGCGAGACCTCGGCGTCGACCACCGCCATCATCGCTTCCAGGCGGCGCAGGTAGCGGTCGGTGCGCCAGTCCTTGGCCATCTCCACGCACGCGCGGGTAAGCTGGCCCGGGTGCTTCTCAAGCTGCCCCTCCAGCCGCTCGAACAGGGCGAAGGCATCAGCGGTCGCCCCGGCGAAGCCGGCCAGCACCGAGCCGCCCGACAGGGTGCGGACCTTGCGGGCGTTGGACTTCATCACGGTCTGGCCGAACGAGACCTGGCCGTCGCCAGCGACGACGACGCGGCCGTTCTTGCGCACCGACAGGATGGTGGTGCCGTGCCATTGGATCGGATCGGACGCAGCGGCCTGCGCCGGGGCGAGGGTCATGGGTGGAAGTCCTCCGGGTGAACGAACGCATGGGCGGGCTCGGGCCGGCAAGACATGGGGAGGCTGGCGGCGCCCGGTCAAGGGCCGCCCGACGCGCCGCCCCGAAAAGCCGGAGCCGGCGTGAGGCTATCACGGACGGCGGCGCCGCACAGCCCGCCGGCGTGCGCGGGGTCGGGTCAGGGGCGGCCCGCACCCCACGGCCCGCGCGGCGGATCCCAGGGACCGCGGCGGCGCGACGGGCCGCCGGCGCGCGGGATCACCGACACCCGGGTGACACGGTGGCGGCGGCTGAACAGGGGATAGCCGCGCCGGCGCAGCAGCGGCGTCAGCGCCATGCCGACGAGGAAGCCGCCGACGTGCGCCCACCACGCCACCCCGGACTGTGCGCCGGTCGGATCGCCCAGCAGGCTGAGCGCCTGGAGCCCGAACCACAGGCCCAGGACGACAATGGCCGGCACCCAGAACACGAAGATGAAGCCGAACCAGACGAACACCCGCGCCCAGGGGAACAGCATCAGATAGGCCCCGAGCACGCCCGAGATGGCGCCGCTGGCGCCCACCATGGGCATGATGCTGTCGGGTTGCTGGAGCGCGTGCAGGTAGGCGGCGGCGACGCCGCAGATCAGGTAGAAGGCCAGGAACCGCAGCCAGCCCATGGCCTCCTCGACGTTGTTGCCGAAGATCCACAGGTACAGCATGTTGCCGCCCAGGTGCAGCAGGCCGCCATGCAGGAACATCGAGGTCACCGGCGTGACCAGGGCCGGGACCAGGGCCAGTTCCGCGGGCAGCCGCTCCTGGCCGGTCAGCACCGCCGGGATGGCGCCGAGGGCGACGATCAGGTGGCGCTCGGCCATCGACCCGAGCCCGGCCTGATAGAGGAACACCAGCACGGAGACCGCGATCAGGCCCCACGTCACCACCGGCGTGATGCGGGTCGGGTTGTCATCGCGCAGTGGCAGCATGGCGGTCTCCCCGGCGGTCGGACGCGGGCCGCTCCGGGGGCCCACGCACATCTCGCTCATACGCCAAGGGCGACCCGACTGGATCGGGTCGCCCCCAACGTGACACAGACATGGGAGTCCGACGCCCCATCATCCAGCCCGCGACCGCCTGCGGGCTGGTGCCGGGCGTGCCGTCAGGCCGCGTCGGCGTCCGGGCGGTCGGCCGCCGCGCGCGCCGGCGAGTACTCGCCCAGGCCGCCGGCCGCCGCCACGGCGCGGCGCATCCAGTCCATCACCTTGCCGCTGTCGCCGCTCTCGCCCTCCTCGACGCGGGCCATCAGCAGGCAGGCGCGCACGCCCGGCTGGTCGGCGGCCGCGAGCGGCGCGAGCTGGGTCCGGGCCTGGCCCCACATCTTGGCCTCGATGGCGGCTTCGGCGGCGGCCAGGCGGCTTTCCGGATGCTCCGGGTTCAGGCCGGCCAGGGTCTGCATGCGGTTGGCCAGGGCCATGGCGTCCTTGGTGCCGGCCAGGTCGCGCCAGGTGCGGGCCAGCACGGCGTCCGGCGCGCGCTTCCAGGTGTCCTGGACGAGCTGCTCGGCCTTGCCGGCCTTGCCGGCGCCGGCGAGGATGCGGGCCAGGGCGTCCACGACCTCGGGGGCGTCCGGATCCAGGTCCAGCGCCTGCCGGCACAGGGTGACCGCGTCGCCGAGCTTGCCGGCATCCTTGGCGGCGCGCGCCCGGTGCAGGAAGGCGTTGGCCCGCAGGCGGCGCACCTCGGCGACGTCGGCCTCGCCGGACTGCTCCAGCACCTGCAACGGGCGCTCGACACCGTCCACCTGGCCGGTGCGGAACGCGAGATCCAGAGCCGGGCGGGCCGCCCAGACCGGGCTGTCGACCTTGAACAGGGCGCGCTCGCTCCATTCCTTGATCGCGGCGTCGTCGCCGGCCTTCACCGCCAGGTCCAGCAGCCCGCGCAGGGCGCCGGCCTCGGTGTCCGGGTTGGCCAGCAGCGCCGTGTACAGGTCGCGGGCGGCGTCGGTCTTGCCGGCCAGGGCCAGGCCGTCGGCCTCCAGCAGGGCGCCGGGGCTCTTCTCGGTGCTCGGGAAGGCGGCGCGGGCACGGGCGGCCTCCACCTGGGCCTCGGCACCGCGGCCGGCGCGCAGGGCGGCATAGCCCTCGCCGACGCCGCGGGCGGCGCGCTCCAGGTTGCCGGCGGTCTTGACGCCGCGCAGGCCGAGCGTGCCGGCCAGCATGCCCAGCAGGCGCAGCACGATCCAGAACACCACGAAGAGGACCACCAGGCCGATCAGCCCGAAGATCATGTTGGTATCGATCTGCCAGCCCAGCCAGGCGACGCTGAGGGACCCCGGGTTGGACGCCAGCCAGAGGCCGCCGGCCACCACCAGGACCCCCAGGACAATGAGGAGAATGAGTTGGAACATCGGGTTACTCCGTCGTCTGGGCCGCGCCGACACGCTCCAGGGCGGCCGCGTTCAGCGAGGCGAGAGCAGCATCCACCGACGCCCGCGACTCGGCGTCGGCCAACCAGTCGGCGACCGCCGCGGCGGGGTCGCCCTCGAGGGTCGACAGGGCCTCGATGGCCCCTGTCAGATCGCCGTCGGCCAGGCGGGTCTCGGCCGTCGACAGCGCCGAGAGAGGCCCACCGACCACGACCTCGTCGTTGCGGCGCACGGTGACGCCGGACATCAGCGAGGAGACGGTGTCGGTCCACCAGCCGTCGCCCTCCGGCACGATCACCCGCCGCGCCGCCAGCTTGGAGGCGTCGGCGTAGGCGCGCCGCAGGTCGGTCAGCGTGGGCACGCCGGTCTCGGCGTGGGCGGCCAGCGTCGCCATGTCCGCGCCGGCGTCGGGCCCGGGGCCGATGGTTGCCACCGCGTCCAGGGACTCGGTGTAGGGCTTGCCGGCATCCACACGCTGGCGCAGCAGGCCGAGCGACAGCACCAGGCCCACCGCGCGGGCCTCGTCGTCGGTGGCAACGGCGGTCTCGACCGCGGCCACCCGTGTCTCAAGCGCGGCCACGGCCTCGCTCAGCGTGCTGGTGGCCGTATCCAGGGCGTCCAGGCGCGCGGTCGACAGGGCGGTGGCCTGCGCCGCGCCGTCCGCGCTGCCGGCGGCCGCCGCCCCCTGCTGCTGGACGCGATCCTCCAGCGCCGCCAGGCGATCCCGCAGGTCCGCCAGTGCGGCGTCATCCACGGCGGGGGCCTCCGGCGCCGCCGCCGCGGCCTCGCGCGCGGCCTCGGCGGTTTGCATGGCGCCCTCGGCGGTCTCGGTCGCCGTCGTCACCCGGGCGCCGAGCTCGTCGAGCCGCCCGGTCAGGTCGGTTACCTGGGCGCGCAAAGCGACCACCGCCGGCGGGTCGGGCGCGGCCGGCAACTCCGGCAGCCACGCCTGCAACGGCGCCGGCACCTGATCGCGCCACCACGGCATGGACCCGAAGGCAAGGGCGCCCAGCACGATCAGGACCAGCAGCCAGCGCCCCAGCGAGCGCAGGGTACGGTGTTCGGCCTGTTCCTCCGCGCTTGGTGCGGTGGCGGTGTCTTGCTTCGCGGGACGGCCGGCCGAGCCGGCGTAGACCGCCTCGCCGTCGTCGGCGTGCCGGTCCGTGTGGCTGGGATCGTGCCCCGCGTCGTCCGAACGGGCGTCCGCCGCGGCGTGGGTCGTGTCGTCCGTCCCGCTGTCTTCCTTGTCGTCCGTCCTGTCGTCCGTCCTGTCGTCCGTCTTGCCGCTCGTCCTGTCGTCGGTCGCGGTGTCGGTCGTATCCTCCGTCGCCTCGGCGTCCCGCACCGACGCGGCCGGGGTGTCGTCGCCGCCAGGCGCCGCGGTCGCGGGGGCGTCGGCGCTGTCCGGGGGATCGCGGCGGTCGTCCTCGGCCGCGGCCTCAGGGGGAGTGGCGGCGGGGGCGGTCGGGTCCTCCGGGGCGGCCGTCCGATCCGAACCGGCCCGCTCGGCGGGCGTTCCCGTGGCGCTGGTTTCCGGCGGTTTCAGGGCAACCTCCTTCACATCGGAGTGGAACAGGGCCAGCAGGGCGTCCTGCGAGGGCTGCTCGGCGACGCGGATGTGGCCGGCCAGGATGGGCTCCAACTCGCGCGCCACCGCGGGCGACAGGGCGTAGGCGGTCAGGCCGTGAACGTCGGCCTGGAGGCCGGCCTTGCGGACGTGCTCGACGAACGTGCGCGCCGTGCGCGGGGAGTAGAAGAAGGCGATGTCGATCTCGCCGCGCTTCAACGCCTGCTGGAGCGGCTGGGACAGCGCGGCGGTCGGGCGCGCCTCGTACAGCCGCGCCACCCGCACCTCGAAGCCGGCTTCGCGCAGCATCCCGGCCAGGTCGCCCGCCAGTGACGTGCCGGCGGCATGCAGCAGTGGTCCGTCGGCGGGGGCGAGCGCCGCGCGCACCAGACGGGCCAGGCTCTCGACGTCGCCGCCGGCGCTCTCGACGTCGCCGAAGCCCAGATCGCGCGCCGCCCGGGCGGTCTGCTCGCCAACCGCATAGACTGCCACGTCGCGGCGGTCGACCGCCGTCGCCAGCGCCCGGGCGCCGTTGGCGCTGGTCAGCAGCACGGCCCGAACGTCCGTCAGGTCGACGTTCGGCCCGGCGACGGGCACGATCACCAGAAGAGGCTCGTTGACGACCTCAACACCCATCGCGCGCAGTGGCGCGGCGATGCGTTCGGCGTCCTCCCGCGGCCGGCTGACCAATGCGCGCATGGTGGCCCGTGCCCTCCCTGACCTAATGCCCGTATCCCGAATCCGTGTCCGTGCTGCGTGCGGCTCCGTCGCCCTCGGCGCGGCCCTAGAGGCCGCCGCCGTGGACCACCTCGCCGCGGTAGGCCGGCAGGGCGTCGCCGGCGCGCGCGACCAGCTCGGCCGCCGCGTCGTCGCCCATCGCCATGGCGGCGGCCATGTCGGCCACCGGCCCGGTGCGCTCGGTGCCCAGCGGGTCGCGCCCGTCGGGCCGCACGATCAGCCCGCGCAGGCGCATCTGCCCGACGCCGGTCCACTCGGCCAAAGCGGCGATGGGGGTGCGGCAGGAGCCGTCCAGGCGCGCCAGGAAGGCGCGTTCGCCGGCGACACGGATGTGGGAGTCGCGGCAGTCCAGCGGCCGCAGCCATTCGCGCACGCGGGTGTCGTCGGCGCGACAGGTGATGCCGACCGCGCCCTGGGCCACGGCCGGGAGCATCTCGTCCACCGCCATCGGGGCGGTCGCGATGTGCGCCATGTTGAGGCGGTTGAGGCCGGCCATGGCGAGCATGGTGGCGTCGGCCACGCCCTCGTCGAGCTTGCGCAGGCGGGTCTGCAGGTTGCCGCGGAAGTTGATGACCTTGAGGTGCGGGTAGCGGCTCAGGATCTGGGAGGCGCGGCGCAGCGAGGCGCTGCCGATCACCGCGCCCTCGGGCAGGTCGGCGAAGCTCTTGTAGCGGGTGGAGATGAAGGCGTCGCGCGGGTCCTCGCGCGGCATGATCGCTTCCAGCACCAGGCCGTCCTCCAGCACGGTGGGGACGTCCTTCATGCTGTGCACGGCAATGTCGATGTCGCCGGCGGTCTGGGCGTCGTCGATCTCGCGCGTGAACAGGCCCTTGCCGCCGATCTCCGACAGCGGCCGGTCCTGCACGGAGTCGCCGGTCGTCTTGATGACCACGATCTCCATGGCGTCGGGCTCGGCCAGTTCCGGATGCGCGGCCGCGAGCGCGTCGCGGGCGGCGTGGGCCTGGGCCAGGGCGAGGGGGCTGCCCCGCGTGCCGATCCGCAGGCGGGGCATGGCGTTGGCGTGTGTCGTGCTCATGGCCCCGGTTTGTAAGGGGTGATCTTCGCTCTGCAAAGTCCTATTTCTAGCGCCCATGATCGTTCTCGGCCTGGAGACCAGTTGCGACGAGACTGCGGCCGCCGTGGTGGATGAGACCCGCCATGTGCGCGCCCAGCGCCTGTTGTCGCAGCACGACGCGCACCGCCCCTATGGGGGGGTGGTGCCGGAGATCGCCGCGCGTGCCCACCTCGACCACCTCGACCGCCTGGTGGCGGAGACGCTGGAGGCGGCGGGGGTGGCGCTGGCCGATCTCGACGGGGTGGCGGCCACCGGCGGCCCCGGCCTGATCGGCGGCGTCATCGTCGGCGTGATGACCGCCAAGGCGCTGGCGCTGGCCACCGGCGTGCCGTTCGTGGCGGTCAACCACCTGGAGGCCCACGCGCTCACCGCGCGCCTGACCGACGCCGTGGCCTTCCCCTACCTGCTGCTGCTGGTCTCGGGCGGGCATTGCCAGCTTCTGGAGGTGCGGGGCGTCGGGGCCTACCGCCGGCTCGGCACCACCATCGACGATGCCGCCGGGGAGTGCTTCGACAAGACTGCCAAGATGATGGGACTCGGCCACCCCGGCGGGCCGGCGCTGGAGCGCGCCGCCGTGGGGGGCGATCCGGCCCGCTTCGCGCTGCCGCGACCGCTGCGGGGCCGGCCGGGCTGCGACTTCTCGTTCTCGGGTCTGAAGACGGCCACCCGCCAGGTGCTGGACGGTCTGCCGCCCGGGCCGCTGTCGGACCGGGATCTGGCCGACCTGGCCGCCGGGGTGCAGGGGGCGGTCGCCGACGTGCTGGTGGACCGCACCGGGCGCGCCATGACCCGGCTGGCGGCCGACGCCGCCGCGGGCGCGGCACCGACTCTGGTCGTCGCGGGGGGCGTGGCGGCCAACCGCACCCTGCGCGCCGCCCTGGGGGGGCTGTGCGCGGATCGCGGCTGGCGGCTGGTGGCGCCGCCGCCGGCCCTGTGTACCGACAACGCGGCGATGGTGGCGTGGGCCGGGCTGGAGCGGCTGCGCCTCGGCCTGACCGATCCGTTGGAGTTCAAGCCCCGGCCGCGCTGGCCGCTGGACCCCGACGCGCCCAAGCGCGCGTTCGCGGGGGTGAAGGCGTAGGGCGCCGGGTCCCACGCAGGAGCGTGGGACCGAGAAGTGAAGGGGTCTCGCGCCCAGGCTCCCGCGTGGGCGCCCGGGATGTGTGCGGTCCCACGCAGGAGCGCGGGACCGAGAAGTGAAGGGGTCTCGCGCCCACGCTCCCGCGTGGGCGCCTGGTATGCGCGTGGTCCCACGCAGGAGCGCGGGACCGAGAAGTGAAGGGGTCTCGCGCCCACGCTCCCGCGTGGGCGCCTGGTATGCGCGCGGTCCCACGCAGGAGCGTGGGACCGAGAAGTGAAGGGGTCTTGCGCCCACGCTCCCGCGTGGGCGCCTGGTATGCGCGCGGTCCCACGCAGGAGCGCGGGACCGAGAAGGGAAGGGGTCTCGCGCCCACGCTCCCGCGTGGGCGCCTGGTATGCGCGCGGTCCCACGCAGGAGCGTGGGACCGAGAAGTGAAGGGGTCTCGCGCCCACGCTCCCGCGTGGGCGCCCCCCCCGGGACCGGCTCAGAACCCCGCGCTCCCGAACGACAGCGGCGCCGGCGCGACCTCGCGGACGGTGCCGCCCGACTGGATCTCCATCACCGCCAGGCCCCGTTCCACGGTGCCGTCGCTGCGGAAACGGAAGATGCCGGCGGCGCCGCCGAAGCCCGAGGCGCTGGTCAGGGTGGCGCGATCGAAGCGCGGCCCGCCGCCCATGCGCGCCAGCACCGCCGCCAGCGCGGCGGCGTCGTAGCCCAGCACGGCGATGTCCGGCGGCGCGGTGCCGAAGGCGTCGGCGTACTTGCGCTCGAACGCCTGCACGCTGCCGCGCGGCGGCGCCGGGAACACGCCACCAGCGAGCGCGCTCTCGCGCCACAGCCCGGGGTCGTTCCACAGCATGGTGCCGAGGTAGCGCGCGGTGCGCGAGTCGATGTCGACATAGGCCAGGCCGTTGACCGCCGCGCGCAGGCCGTCGCCGGTGTCGGGGATCAGGATGGCGTCGGCCCCCGCCAGGGCGCGGGCCGGACCGCGCAGGTCCGGGTTGTCGGGCGCATAGGTCTGCACCGCCGTCATCTGGCCACCGCGTGCCGCCACCTGACGGCGCAGCGCCTGGGTCGCCACCTGACCGTAGGTCTCGCTGGGGGTCAGCGCGCCGAAGCGGGTACGGCCCTCGCCGAGGGCGAACTGCACCATGCGGTCGACCTGCTCGCGCACCAGAAAGCCCATGACGAAGACGTTGCCGCCGGCCACGCCGGGATCGGTGGTGAAGGCGACCACGTTGACCCCGGCGCCGGCCGCCACCGGCCCGACGGCGCGGGCGCTGTTGCCGTACAGCGGCCCCAGCAGGATACGCGCCCCCTGGCGCAGGGCGCGTTCGGCCGCCTGGGCGGCGCCGGCGGGGGTGCCGCCGGTGTCGTAGGGTTGCAGGACGAGGCGGTCGTTGCCCATGTCGAAGGCGGCCATCTGGGCGGCGTTCAGCAGCGCCTCGCCGGCGCCGGCGGCCGGCCCCGACAGCGGCACCAGCAGCCCGACCCGCACCATGCCGTCGGCCCCCACGCCGCTGCCGCCGAACTGGCCCGACAGCGGCGTGTCGGGGGCCTGGCCGAGCGGCGCGCGCTCGGCCGGCGGGCTGGGCTGGGCGCGCGGTGGCGGCGGCTCGGGGGGGCTTGACGGACGCGGCGGGGGCGCCGAAACCTGGGCGCAGGCGGCCAGCATCAGGCCCAGGAGGGCCACCGCGCCGAGCCTGCCGACTCCGCCGAGGCTCCGCCGGCGTTGTCCCGCCGGCCGTATCGTCCGTTTCGTCACCGTTCGTTCTCCCCTGGCCTGTCCCCCGGGCGGGCCTCGTCGCGAGGGTTTCCGCCATCATGGCGCCCCAACCTAGCCACGCCGAGTCGTCAAGTAAACCAAGCCCCGCGCTGGCGTCCGGGCTCTATGTGGTGGCGACGCCGATCGGCAATGCCCGCGACATCACGCTGCGGGCCCTCGATGTCCTCAATGCGGCAGACGTGATCGCCTGCGAGGACACCCGCACCACCGGCAGCCTGATGGCGCGCCTGGGGGTGGCGACGCCGCTGACCCCCTACCACGAGCACAACGCCGGGCGGGCGCGCCCGGCCCTGCTGGCGCGGCTGGCGCGGGGCGAGGCGGTGGCCCTGGTCTCGGACGCGGGCACGCCCCTGGTCAACGACCCCGGCTTCAAGCTGACCCGGGCGGCGCTGGACGACGGGCACGCGGTGATCCCGATCCCCGGGCCGTCGGCCCCGCTGGCCGCGCTGGTGGCCTCCGGGCTGCCCAGCGACCGGTTCCTGTTCGCCGGCTTCCCGCCCCCGAAGGAGGCGGCGCGGGCCGCCTTCGTCGCCGACCTCGCGGCGGTGCCGGCGAGCCTGATCCTGTTCGAAAGTGCCCGCCGGCTGCCGGCGACGCTGGCGGCGCTGGCGGCCGGCCTGGGCGCGCGGCCGGCGGCGGTCTGCCGCGAACTGACCAAGCGTTTCGAAGGGGTGCGCCGCGATCCGCTGCCGGCGCTGGCGGCGCACTACGCCGAGGCCGGCCCGCCCAAGGGCGAGGTGGTGATCGTGGTCGCCCCGCCCGACGCGGACGCCGCGGCGGCCGCCCTCACGCCGCAGGACCTGGACGACCGCCTGCGGGCGGCGCTGGCGGCCGGGCTGGGCACCAAGGACGCCGCCGCCCGGGTGGCAACCGAGACCGGGGTGCCGCGCCGGGCGTTGTACCAGCGCGCTCTCGCCCTGAGCCGGTCCCCGGACCGGGAGGCCGACGGGTGACCCCGCCGCGCGGGCCGGCGGCCCGGCGCAGCGCCGAGCGCGCCGGCCGCGCCGCCGAGGACGCCGCCGCGGCCTGGCTGGCGGCGCAGGGCTGGATCATCCTGGCGCGCCGGGCGCGGGGCCGGCGCGGCGAGGGCGCCGGGGAGATCGACCTGGTGGCGTTGGACGCGACCGGCGCCGCGCCGGTGGTGGTGTTCGTCGAGGTCAAGGCCCGGCCCACCCTGGCCGCCGCCCTGGAGGCCGTCACCCCGGCGCAGCGCCGCCGCCTCGCGCTGGCTGCCGAGGGCTGGCTGGCGGCCCATCCCGTCCATGCCGGGGCCGGCGTGCGCTTCGACCTGGTGAGCGTGACGCCGGACGGACCGCCCGGCCACCTGCGCGACGCCTGGCGTCCGGAGGAGTGACCAGGCGCGCCCGGCGCGGCCCGCGCGGGCGTTGAACGGCCGCCGTCCGGCTCGCGCGGGATGGCACGCCGGGGCGCTTCGCGTATGCTGGCGCGGCCCGTTCCCCGATCGCGAGGCGTTCCATGGCTCCGCTCTCCCCCGCCCAGCGCGCCGCCTGGGGTCCGCACAGCCGGCGCCGGCGCGTCCACAAGCCGGCCGTGCGCAGCGCCGCCGGCGGCGTCGTCTGTGCCCATCACCCGGCGGCCGCCGAGGCCGGGGCGCGCGTGCTGGCCGCCGGCGGCAACGCCGTCGACGCGGCCGTGTGCGCCGGGCTGTGCGTGGGCGTGGTCGAGCCCTGGATGAGCGGCCCGGGCGGCGGCGGCCTGATGCTGGCCCACATGGCCGGCGCCGACCGCACCGTGGTGATCGACGGCGGCATGGTTGCGCCGATGCGTCTGGATCCGGCCACCTATCCGGTGATCGAGGGCGCGGCCGATGGCGACCTGTTCGGCTGGCCGCCGGTGGCGGGCGAGCGCAACGTGCTGGGCGGATCGGCGGTGGCGGTGCCCGGACTGATCGACGCCTACCGGGTGGCCCTGGAGGCGCTGGGCACCCGGCCGTGGGCCGAGCTGGTGGCGCCGGCGGTCGCCCTGGCCGAGGCCGGGCTGGAGATCGACGCCCACGCCGCCCTGATGATCGGCGCCGCCGCCCCCGAGCTGGGCCGCTTCGCCGGCTCGGTGGCGGCCTTCCTGCCCGGCGGCCGGCCGTTCATGGACAGCCGCGCCGGGCACCGCCTGCCCCAGGCCGCTCTGGCCGAGACCCTGCGCACGCTGGCGGAGGAGGGACCACGCGCGCTCTACGAGGGGGCGCCGGCCGAGGCCATCGTGCGCGCCGTCCGGGCCACCGGCGGCAGCCTGCGGCTGGACGACCTGGCCCGCTACCGGGCCACCCTGTGCGCGCCGCTGACGCTGGACTATCGCGGCACCACGGTGGCAGTGGCGCCGGAGCTGAACGGCGGTCCGTCGGTGCTGGTGGCGCTGGAGGCGCTGTCGACCCTGATGTGCGGCGGCAGCCGGCCACCCGGCCCCGACAGCTACGTGGCCTATGCCCAGGCCCTGCGCCACGCCATGCTCGACCGATTGGCGCGCATGGGGGACGCCCGCGGACGTCGCTCGCTGCCGCCCGAGCTGGTCGTACAGCCGGCGGTCACGGCGACGGCCCTGGAGACGCCCCCGGAGGAGGACTGCACCTCGCACATCTCGGTGGCCGATGCCGAGGGTAACCTGGTGAGCCTGACCCAGACGCTGTTGTCGCTGTTCGGCGCTCGGGTGGTGGTGCCCGAGTGCGGCGTGCTGCTCAACAACGGGGTGTACTGGTTCGATCCCCGCCCGGGCCGGCCGAACGCGCTCGGCCCGGGCAAGCGGCCGCTGTGCAACTACGCGCCCACCCTGGTGCTGACCCACGGTGGCGGCCTGGCGCTGGGGGCCGCCGGCGGGCGCAAGATCATCGGCGCCGTCACCCAACTCGTGTCCGGGTTGATCGACCACGGCCTGGACCTGGAGGCGGCGGTGCACCAGCCCCGCCTGGAGGTCAGCGACCCGGAGGGGGTGACCGCCGACGCCCGCCTGGGTCCGGAGACGCTGGCGGCGCTGGCGCGCGAGGCGGCGCCGCTGACGATCCGGCCGGCGCTGGCCTACCCGACGTGGTTCGGCGTGGTCGGGGCGGCGCAGCGGCGCGGCGGGGCCTCGCTGGGGGCGGCCGATCCCTTCCATCCGTGGGCCGAGGCGGTGGCGTCCCATGAGGTCTCCGACGCGGTCTCGGGCGCGGTCTGAGGACGCCGCGCCGGCCATCCACGACCTCTGGACAGGCGCACGAACCTTGCGCACCGGCCCGCCGGGCTGCTACGCCGGGACTGTCGAGTCGGAAGCCGGCGTCCGCCGGTGGTCCGCACGCGCGCCCGGCGCGGCGCTTGCCAGGGCGGGTCCGCTTTGGCACTGTGCTGTTTGTGGTCTGGCGCGCATTGAGCCCTATATCTGGATCTATCCACAGGATATGGGGCCAAGCCGGATCGGGCGGGCAGCATGGTGCGGTCCGGCCTCCGCCGACGCGGGCGCGGCGACGCGTCCGGGGCGCGATCCGGCGGGGCGGGGCGGCGTGGCCGCCCGGACCCTGTCCAGCTTGGGAGGGCACTATGACCACCTCGGCCATCGGCGTCGACAACACCTCCGCCAACCCCCTCGATCTGATCGAACAGTTCCTGTCCGTGAAGGAATGGGTGTTCGACCGGCGCGGCGAGGACGAGATGGTCGTGGAGGTGCCGAGCCAGTGGTGCACCCTGGGCCTGTTCCTGGCATGGTCGGAGGAACTGAGCGCGCTGCATCTGTCGTGCGCCTTCGACATGCGCGTGCCCGAGGGGCGGCGCGCCGCCGTCTACGAGCTGCTGGCGCACCTGAACGAGCGGCTGTGGCTGGGCCATTTCGCGCTGTGGACGGACGAGGGCTCGCCGATGTTCCGCCACACCGTGCTGCTGGCCGATCGCCGTCTCGCCGCCGAGGAGGTGCGCGACCTGATGGAGATCGCCGTTTCCGAATGCGATCGTTTCTACCCGGCGTTCCAGTTCGTGATCTGGGGCGGCAAGGGGCCGACCGAGGCCATCGCCGCCGCCATGCTCGACACCGTGGGCGAGGCCTGACGCGATGGTGGCGGCTTCCGATGCGGTTGGCGGCGCGGCCCTGGCCGCCGCGCGGGTGTGGCTGGTGGGCGGCGGCAAGATGGGCGGCGCCCTGCTGGCCGGCTGGCTCGGGCGCGGCCTGGCGCCGGCGCAGGTGACGGTGATCGACCCGTCCCCCGGTGTGGTGCCCGCCGGCGTGCGTACGGTCCCCGATCCCGCCGCGCTGGCGGCTGAGCCGGCACCGGACGTGCTGGTGCTGGCGGTCAAGCCGCAGATGATGGACGCCGTGCTGCCGGCCTACCGCCGCCTCGGCGGCGGCCCCACGGTGGTGCTGTCGGTGGCCGCCGGCCGGGTCATCGCCGGCTTCGAGGCCGCCTTCGGGCCGGGCACGCCGGTGGTCCGCAGCATTCCCAACACCCCCGCCGCGGTCCATCGCGGCATGACCGTGGCCTGCGCCAACCCCCACGTCACGCCGGCCGGGCGCACGACCTGCGACGCGCTGCTGGGCGCGGTGGGCGACATCGCCTGGGTCGAGGACGAAGCCCTGATCGACGCCGTCACGGCGGTCTCGGGCAGCGGGCCGGCCTATGTGTTCCTGCTCACCGAGTGCCTGGCCCGGGCCGGGGTGCAGGCCGGGCTGCCGGCGGATCTGGCCGACCGGCTGGCGCGGTCGACGGTGACCGGTGCCGCCGCGCTCATGGATCAGGCGGCCGAGGATCCCGCCACCCTGCGCGCCAACGTCACCAGCCCCAACGGCACCACGGCCGCCGCCCTGGACGTGCTGATGACCGAGGACGAGGGCGAGGGCGAGGGCAAGGGCAAGGGCGAGGGCCTGGCGGCGCTGATGGCGCGGGCCGTCGCCGCCGCCGCCCGGCGCTCGCGCGACCTGGCCGGATAGGACCCCGCCGGGTCTCGCGCCGGCGCGCGCGGGGGCTCTTGTGGTGGCGGCGAGGGCTCGATATGCTGCCGGAATGGCGGGGTGTCCGCCGCGGGGTGGAACCGCGGCCGGCGACCGCCTCCGGTCGGTGCGGATGCGGCCGGGCGCGTGAGCGGGCCACGACCCGACGGCGCGCTCGCGGGCCGCCTCCGGGTGGCGGGTGGGGCCATGACTCCTTTGGCGTGGATGGGTGCAACGACGCCCGTGGACGTGGTGCGGAGCGGGCGCGATGGCGCCGCCCGGCGCACCCTGTCGGCGGGCGTGCCGGCGGCCGAGGGCGGCGCGTTCCGCCGCTTCGACCTGGCGACCTCCGCCGGACCCGGCGTCGACCCGCGATCGCCGACCGCCGATCCGACGCGGCCGCGCCCGGATCGCCGACCCGAAGACGACGCCCCCGGCGCGCTCCGGCAACGCCGCCCGGCCGCCGCCGAGGCCGGCCCCGAGGATCGTCCGGCCGGCGCGGGCACGGAGAGCGCGGTCGCCCGCGCGGCCGGCGAGGCGCCGCGCGAGACCGAACCCCAGGGCCTGTTGCGGCCCCTGACCGCGGGCCGGACCGCGCTGCTGGCCGGGGCGCTGGGCGTGCTGGCGCAACTCGTCGGCCAATCCGCCGCGCCGCCCCAGGCAGCGACCGCCACCGCCGGACCGGCCGCGGCGCCGCTGCCCGCGGGGGGCGCGGGCACCGCGGACCAGGCCGAGACCGTCGGGCCGAGCGTGATCCAGACCCGGGCCGGCCTGCGGACTTACGAGGCCGCCAACCGCGCGGTCGGGGCGGCGGCCGGGCCGGCGGTCTCCGCCGATGGCCGCGAGATCCTGATCGGCGCCCCCGCGCCCGCGCGGACCCCGCTGCTCGACGCCGTCGCCTGATCCCCCACGTCTGTCCGCCATCCGCCTGTCGGTGCACCACCCCCACCGTGCCGAACGGCGGGTCGCGCCCTGCGGGACGGTGGGGGTGCGGACGCGCGAGTCCGGTTTGTCGGCCCTGTGCTGATCGCGGCCGAGCCGCAGCGGTCGCCTGTGGCGCGACTCGGGGGCGGGGCCTGTCGCCGACCGGCGGCCCGCATCGGTCGCAGGCCCGCGGCGGAAGGCGCGTAAGGGTCGCGAACACGCCCATAGCGGAGCGAGATTTTAATTGTTGTGAATAGTGGACCGATCGGGCGGTCCATCTCTTGCCGGCTCGCGCGGTCGGCGTTACCCAGTCAGAGGAACCCGCGCCGTGGGTGCGTAGAGAGGGCGTCGCCGGCGGGCGGGTTGCGAGGGTCCCGGACGGGCTCGGAGTATCCGCTGGGAGCATCCGCCTGGAGCATCCGCTTGGAGCATCCGCTTGGAGCATCCACTTGGAGCATCCACTTGGACGATCCGCTTGGAGCATCCCAGGGACCGACATCCGGGGACATGGGGTTTCGAAAGACCCCACCGCGAAGGACACGTCAGGACACGTCAGGAAGTGGGGACCCGAGCCATGAACCGCCTGTCCACGATTGAGACCATGCTGCCCGCCCGACCGGCCAACCGCGCCGGGGATGTTGACCGCTTCGTCGGCCAGCGCATCCGCGAGCGCCGGGTGATGCTGGGCCTGAGCCAGCAGCAGATGGCCGAGATGATCGGTGTGACCTATCAGCAGGCCCACAAGTACGAGCGCGGCATCAACCGCATCTCGGCCGGACGCCTTTTCGAGATCGCCCAGGTGCTGGGCGTGCCCGTCAGCTTCTTCTTCGAGGGCCTGGAGCAGGAGGCCGGCGGCGAGGTGCAGGGCCGCCAGCGCATGTGCCTGGAACTGGCCCGTAACTTCGCGCAGATCCGCAACGAGCGGCACCAGGACGCGCTCAGCCAACTCGCCCGCGCGCTCGCCGTCGAGGCCTGACCGGCCCCGCTCGGGGGCCGCTCGGGGGCCGAAGTTTGGGGCCGGAGATCGAGGTCGGAGATTGGGGGCGCGGATCGGACTCGGAGGTCGGCGTCCCACGCCCGTGATCGGACGGCCTCGCCGTGGGCGGGGTCGGCCTTTCCCGTGATCCCCTTACCGCTGGTCCGATGGGGGCGGGATCTTGAGGTGCGCGCGCACGGCGGCCATTTCGGCACGCAGGGCGCTCAACTCGGCCAATATGGTCTCTTCCCGGGAGTCCCGTGCCTCGGCGACCAGGCCCGCGGCGGCGTCGGCCTCCGCTTCTTCGCGGCGGTGCACGACCTGCATGGCATCGACGATGATGCCGATGAACAGGTTGAGGATGGCGAAGCTGGTGGCGACGATGAACGGGACGAAGAACAGCCACGAATACGGGTAGGCGTCCATCACCGGGCGGACGATGCCCATCGACCAGCTTTCCAGGGTCATCACCTGGAACAGCGTGTACATCGACGCGCCGATGGTGCCGAACCACTCGGGGAAGCTGTCGCCGAACAGCTTCGTGGAGAGCACGGCCCCGACGTAGAACACCAGCAGGATGATGGCGCCGACCGAGACCAGTCCGGGGATGGCGGCCAGCAGCGCGCCGACCACCCGGCGCATCTGCGGCACCACCGACAGCAGGCGCAGCACGCGCAGGATGCGCAGCGAGCGCAGTACCGCCAGCGGCCCCGAGGCCGGGATCAGCGCGATGCCGACGATGATGAAGTCGAACACATTCCAGCCGTCGCGGAAGAACCGCCAGCGCCGGTAGAGCAGCTTGCCGCCGATCTCAAACACGAAGATGGCCAGCACGATGCGGTCGAACGCCAGCAGCGCGGTCCCGGCCGCCGCCATGGCGCGGTCGCTGGTCTCCAGCCCGAGCGTGATGCCGTTCAGCACGATCAGTGTGATGATGACGCGCTGAAAGATGCGCCCCTCGACCAGCCGGCCCAGCCGCTCGATCCAGCCGCCGCCGCGGCTGCCGTCGTTGTCCGGACGTGTCCCCGGTGTCCGGCTCGAGGTGGTGTTGGTCTCTTCCATGCTCGCCATGCTCGCTCAAGGCCTCCCCGACCCGAGGGGGCGCGGGCCGGGTTCTACACGTTCACCGCGCGCCGGTACAGGTCGAGCAGTTCGTCCTGCTCCGCCAGGTCGTCGCGGTTCATTTTCCGCAACCGCACGATCTGGCGCATGATCTTGGTGTCGAATCCGGCCGATTTGGCCTCCGCGTAGACGTCCTTGATGTCATTCTGGAGGTTGCTTTTTTCCTCCTCCAGGTTTTCGATGCGTTCAATGAACGAGCGGAGCTGATCGGCGGCGATGCCTCCGACAATGGAGTCGCCGTCCCGGGGTGCGTCCTCGCTCATGGAGTCCTCCGCTGCCGTGGCAGGCCGTCATGGCCCATGGGGCGGCGCACTCTAGAGCAAGTTCGCGCGCCAGGGAATCGGTTTCCCGGCACGCGCAGGGGTCGATCCAGAGACCCGCGCGCCATCGCGCCCGGTCCCGGGGGCGCGACGGACCGGGGCGCCGCCGCGAGGGCCAAACCGTCCGCTCGACGGGAGGATCTGTCCATGCCCCTGCGACGCCCCGCGGGGACCCCGCCGCGCCTCCGCGCGACGCGGGGACCCCCCTCATGACGCCGCCGGCGCGGCTGGAACGGCGGATCGCCCTCGGCTCGGGCGGGCCGCGGGTCTACCTGCGCGGCCTCTGGTCGCCGGCCGGCGCACGGGCGGGCGGGCCGCCGCCCGTGCTGTGCGTGCACGGCTCGACCTATCCCGGGCACGTGGCCTTTGATCTGCCCCTCGACGGCCTGTCCTGGCTGGACGTGCTGGCGGCGGGCGGGCGATCGGCCTGGTGCGTGGACCTGCCCGGATACGGCCGGGCGGATCGTCCGCTCGCCATGGACCGGCCGGCGCACCTGTCGCCGCCGCTGACCCGCACCGACGAGGCGGTCGCCGCGGTCGCGGCCGCCCGCGACGCGGTGCTGGCCGAGACCGGCCAGGAGACCGTGGCGCTGCTGGGTTGGTCCTGGGGGACGACCATCTGCGCCGCCCTGGCGGCGCAAGAACCGGACCGGGTCGACCGCCTGGTGCTGTGGGGGCCGCAGTGGTTTCCGGAAAGCCCGACGTGGCTGGCGCCCGGATCCACGGCCATCGGGGCCTATCGGCTGGCGAGCCTCCCCGCGCTGCGCACACGCCGCTTCCGGGGGGTGCCGGAGGCCGAACGCGCCGCCCTGGTGCCGCCGGCGTGGCTGGATGCCTGGGAGACCGCGCTGCTGGACAGCGACCCGGCCGCGCGCGACCGCGACCCGCCGGCCATTCGCGCGCCCAACGGGACGATCGAGGATTCGCTGGAGTACTGGTGTGTCGGCGAGGCGCCGTACGATCCCGCGCGGATACGCGCGCCGACCCTGGTCGTGGTCGGCGAGTGGGATCGCGAGACCCCGCCGGACCAGGCGCGGGGCCTGTTCGAGGCCCTGCACGGCGCGTCCGTGCGGCGGCTGGTGGTGCTGGGGCGGGCCGGGCACTGGGCCATGCTGGACCGGCGCCGGCGCGACCTGTTCCACGTCGTCCAGGGCTTCCTGGACGAGCCGCTGGAGGAGGACCCGGGCGTGTGAGCGCGGGCCCCGGCCGGGGGCCTACCGCTCCGCCAGCACCGCCTCCAGCGGCAGACGCGCCTGCCAGCCGGCCGCGATCAGCTCCGGCGTGGGCCGCGCCGCCTCGGGGTAGCCCAGGCACAGGTAGGCCACCAGGGTCCAGGCTTCGGGCAGGTCGAGCACGGCGTGCAGGCGCGCCGGATGCACGATGGAGATCCAGCCCAGGCCGATGCCCTCCAGCCGCGCCGCCAGCCACAGGGTGTGGATGGCGCAGACCACCGAATACGGCGCAGTCTCCGGCATGGTCTGTTGGCCCAGGCCGCGGCCGTCGGTCGTCGCGGTGTCGCAGCACACCGCCAGGTGCACCGGGGCGTCGTCCAGGCCGGCCAGCTTGAGGGCCTGGTAGCGCGGCGCCGTCTCGGCATCGTAGACGGCGCCGGCCTCCGCCTTGGCCGCCAGGTGGTCCTCCAGCACCGCCCGCCGGCGGCCCGGGTCGCGCACCCGCACGAACCGCCAGGGCTGCGAGAATCCGACCGACGGCGCCAGGTGGGCGAGCCCGAGCAGCCGGGTGACCGTGTCCTCCGGGATCGGGTCGGTGCGGAAGCGGCGCACGTCACGGCGCCAGGTCAGCAGGGCGGCGAAGTCACGGCGGAAGGCGTCGTCCCACACCGGCGGATCGGCCGGATCGAACGCGGTGGCGGTGGCGGTGTCTGGGTCGGGCATCGGCGGACCTTTCGGACTCGGGTCGGACTCGGGTCGGGGTCAGGCGTCGGCGGTCTGGGTGGCGGCCGTGTCGGGCGCGCCGGGTGCCGCGTCCAGCGCCGCCAGCATGGCCGCCACAGAGGTGAACTTCTCGCGCGGCCGGCCGGCGGCGGCCCCGCGCGCCACCTCGGCGGCATCGAGGCGGTCCCAGTCCTCCCGCGACACCGCGCGCACCCCGCGCGCCACCAGCAGGCGGTCCAGGGCGTCCGGTCCCGGCTTGCCGGCCGCCTGGGCGTCCAGCCAGGCCAGCACGCGCCCGGCCACGGCCATCGAATCGGCCCGGTTGGTGGGGATGACACCGCTGGGGCCGCGCTTGGACCAGCCCACCACGAACAGCCCCGGCGCCACCGTTCCGTCGGTGTTGGCGACCACGCCGCGGTCGTCCAGCGGCGCGCCCGCCAGGGCGGCGCAGCGGTAGCCGATGGCGCTGACCACGGTGGCGACGGGCAGGTCGGTGGTCTCCTCGGTGACGACGGCGCGGCCGTCCTCGACCCGGGTGCGGGCCAGGCGCAGGCCGGTGACGGCGCCGTCCGCCCCCAACACCGCCAGCGGGGCGACGCGGAAATGAAAGTGCACCCGCACCGGCGCCGCCGACGCCGCCGGACGGGCGGCAAGCCCGCGCAGGATCTCCAGGGTCTTGTCCTTGAGCGCCTGCTCCTTGGGATCGTCCCACGCCCCCGCGGCGTCGGGCAGCGCGGCCGGGTCGACCACCGGCACGGCCCGCGTCAGGGTGCCCATCTCGGCCAGTTCGGCGGGCGTGAAGCTGGCCTCCAGCGGGCCGCGCCGGCCCAGGATGTGGATGTCGGTCAGGGGGGCGGCGGCGATCGTCCGGGCCGCGTCGGCGGTCAGGTCGGCGCCGGTCATCTCCGCCGGTGTCTTGGCCAGCACCCGGGCGATGTCCAGGGCCACGTTGCCGTTGCCGACCACCGCAACCCCCGGCCCCGTCAGGCGCGGTGCCAGGCCGGCGTGGTCGGGATGACCGTTGTACCAGCCGACGAAGGCGCCGGAGCCGTAGACGCCCGCCAGGTCCTCGCCGGGGATGCCGAGACGGCGGTCCTCGGGCGCGCCGGTGGCCAGGATCACCGCGTCGTAGGCGTCGCGCAGCTCGGCCAGCGTCACGTCCCGGCCGACGGCCACATGGCCCAGGAACCTCACCCCGGGCCGGCCCAGGGTGCGGGCGAACTGGCGCACGATGGCCTTGGTGCCCTGGTGGTCGGGGGCCACGCCGGCCCGCACCAGCCCGAACGGCGTGGGCAGGCGGTCGAGCATGTCGATGCGGGCGTCGGGGCGCTTGCGGATGAGGGCGTCGGCGGCGTACAGGCCGGCGGGACCGGCGCCCACGATACAGACGGTGGCGGGGCTGGGGGTGGTCATGCGGGTCCTCCCTGCGGTCGTTTGTCTGGGGCGAGACCCGCCCGGCCCTTGGTCAGCCCGGGGTGTCCGCCAACAGGCCGCCGAAGCGGTCGTAGAACACCCGGGCGGCGCGCGGCAGCGGGCCGTCCGCCGTCTCCAGGGTGTCCATGATGTGGCGCTCGGCGGCCTGGTAGGTGGCGCGGTAGATGTTGCGGCACAGCAGGCGGGCGGCCGCTCCCGGCCAGTCCGGCGGCAGCACCTCCAGGGGCAGCAGCGGATCGCGCAGCAGCACCCGGCGGTAGTCGTGGATCAGCAGGGTGCGCACCAGGAACGCCTGCACCGGCGCGCAGCCGTCGCCGGCCGCCTCCAGCGCCCGCCACACCGGGCGGAAGCGCTCCAGGAAGGCGCCATAGTCCGCCGCCAGCGTGTCCAGGTCCCAGCAGCCGCGCACCATGGCGGTGCTGGCGAGCGGGTCGGTCATGGGATGGCCGCGCGCCCGCATCACCACCACCGCGTCGCTCAGGCCGTGGCTGTCCAGGGTCTGGCGCAGGCCGTCGTCCTCGCCGCCCGGATGGGCCAGCACGCTCGGCGCCAGGGTGCCGTAGCCCTGCCACAGCAGGTCGCGGCGCAGCGCCTCGCGCTGGTCCGGCTCCAGCGGCACGGCGTTGGTCAGCACCAGCAGCCAGTCGCCGTCCCAGGGCGGCTGGTCGAGGGCATAGATGCGCCGGTGCGCGGCCTCGAAACGGCGCCGGCCCTCGGCGGTGAGGGCGTAGTAGCTGCGCCGGCCGATCTGCTCGGCCACCAGCCAGTCGTCCCGGGTCAGGCGGAACACCGCGGTGCGCACCATGCGCTCGGACAGGCCCAGCGGCTCGACCAGCCGGATCAGGCTGCCCAGCCATGTGCTGCCGCCGTGGGGCAGGATGCTGTCGCCGTAGATGGTGACGATCAGCGACTTGGCGCGCAGCGGAATGGCCTCGGTGACGCGCGTGATCTGGTCGTCCAGGCGGCGGGACCGGGGCATCGGGGGCGTGGTGGGCATGGCGGCGGGCATAGGGAGGAATCCTGCTCGGATGCACGCGGGCAGACGCGCACGGACGGGGGCCGGCGGTGGGGCAAACCGGTCTTGTAGGCGGTTCGGCTCCGGACGGAAAGGGCCGAGACCGCGTCGCGCTCGCGCGGCCGGGCCGCGGGCGGGCCCCGGGCGGCGGCCGGGTGCTGGCGGACGTGTTACTCTTTCGCACTGTCATGCCGATAAACCGTATAATATAAAGGGGCATTCCCCTGGGCGCCGTGGCGCGCCGGCAATCCCTTGATAACGCGTTCAACAGCCTCGTTTCTGCCCCTGCGATCGGCACCATTATGTCCCCTGGTTGCGGATCCGAAAAGCATTGACAACCCTCGAAGCGTTACACTAAATCGGTTCTGAAAAGCAATTGTGTGTCACTTTGGGCGGGGTCGCCCGGCCGCGAGACCGCGCCCGCCGGAGCGGCAACCCCGGCGCACACGACCCGATCCACACGACTCGAGGGAGGACGGCGCGATGCCGACGTGGAAGACCTACGACAAGGGCGACACCCTGCCGGAGGACTACAAGACCCTGCTGCTGAACCTGATGTCGTTCCAGGCCGATTCCGAGTACGCCGGCGGTCAGCGGGTGATGGAGAACATGCGGTTCGCGCCCCGCCCCGAGGAGGCCTACCGCCTGTCCAAGAAGGTCATGGAGGAGATGGGCCACGGCTACTACGTCTGGAACCTGATGCAGGACCTGGGGGTGGACGTGGACGCGCGGGTGCAGGAACTGGTCCAGAACCCGGACAATCCCGATCCGGCCAAGGTCAACGTCATCAACGGCTTCCGCAAGGAGAACTGGTCCACCTGGTTCGAGGACTGGTACGACGTCGGCCTGTTCTCCACCGTGGTTACCCCGGCCGCCGTCGCCTTCCTGGGCCAGTACCGCGAGTGCTCCTACCTGCCCTGGGCGCGGGTCAACGTGCGCATTCACAAGGAGGAGCACGGCCACCTCGCGTTCGGCGTCTGGGCGACCAAGCGCAACATCGAGTTCGGTGGCGAGAAGGCGCGCGAGATCTGCCAGTCCAAGGTCGAGAAGTTCATGCGCATCGGCCTGGGCTTCTACGGCCGCCCGAGCAAGGGCGCGAAAGCCTCCGCCATGTTCCAGAAGTACCTGGACTACGGCATCAAGACCCGCACCCCGGAAGAGCTTCAGGCCGAATACCTGGAGCTGCTGGAGGACCGCCTCAAGGACTGCGGCCTGGAGATGCCGCGCAACGTCGAGCCCGACTACGACATGCGCATGGGCTACGAGGCCGGCGAGACCGTCGCCCACGTTTCCTGAGGCGTCTCCTGACGCGAGTCCAGAGGGGGATCGGCCGTGACCCGGACGGATCCCGGTCGCGGCCGACCGGAACAGTATCGGAGACCCGGTCCATGACACCCGAAAGCGGCACCAACGCGGTGCCGGAACTGCCCAACACCCTGTTCGCCAGCGGCCGCAGCGTGCTCGCGAAGTTCGGCTACCGTCACCTGGAGGACGGCGAACTGCGCGAGGACTGGGCCGAGATGTGGGACCTGCTGCGCGGCGACTTCGCGTCCGCCGGCGGTGGCGCCGTGCCGGCCTACGACGCTCTGGGCGCGGCCGCGCAGGCGGCGGCGCGCGAGTACATGGCGCGCCGGCTGATCGCCGACCGCAATCTGGAAACCTGCGAACGCTGGCACGTGCGCATCTTCTCGGACGGCGTGCAGACCGACGCGGTGGAGAGCTACGCGATCGCCCGCGATGCCTACGAGGACAGCGTGGAAGCCTTCGGCGCCGCCCGCGAACGCCTGGAGCAGGTGTTGCGCCAGGGTTGAGGGGGCGCGCCCCTGCGGGCGCGTGGGCGCGAGACTCCCTGTCTTCTCTCGGTGCCACGCTCCGGCGTGGGACCGGCGCCTGCCGCCCTGCGCCCACGCAGGAGCGTGGGCGCGAGACCCCCTATGCTTCCTCGGTGCCACGCTCCGGCGTGGGACAGCACGACGCCGAGGCGCCCACGCGGGAGCGTGGGCGCGAGACTCCCTATGCTGTCTCGGTCCCACGCTCCGGCGTGCGACCGAAACCCTGTCACGCGGCTCCGTCCGGGCCTTCCGGCATACCCGCCGAGCGGCTATGGTCTTGAGCCGGCGGCCCCGCTCCGGCCCCGTGCCGAAATGGTTTCAATTGAAACTGCCTTCGGGTACGGTTCCGACACCGGTGGCCGGCGCCGGCGGCGTGCCCGCCGCCAGGCACCCAAACCAAATCAAGATCACCAACCAAGATCACAAAGCAAGACAACGACACGGGAGGTCAGTCGATGATGACGCGGTTTACGAAGGGGCTGATGCTGGCCGGGGTGGCGCTGGTCGCGCTCGGCCTGACGGCGCCCGCTCCGTCCCCGGCCCAGGCGCAGGAGGACCCGATCCGCATCGGGTCGTTCCTGGCGGTCACCGGACCGGCGTCGTTCCTGGGAGACCCGGAGCTGAAGACGCTGGAGATGTACATCGAGCGCATCAACCAGGCCGGCGGTCTGCTGGGCCGCGAGCTGGAGCTGGTGCACTACGACACCGGCGCCGACGCCAACAAGGCCCGCACCTTCGCCAAGCGCCTGCTGGAGTCGGACGAGGTGGACGTCATCCTGGGCGGCTCCACCACCGGCACCACCATGGCGGTGATCCCGCTGGTCGAGCGCGCCGAGGTGCCGTTCATCTCGTTCGCCGGCGGCGTGTCGATCATCGACCCGGTCAAGCCCTGGGTGTTCAAGACCCCGCACACCGACCGCATGGCCTGCGGCAAGATCTTCGAGGACATGCAGGGCCGCGGCATCTCCAAGGTGGCGCTGATCTCCGGCACCGGCGGGTTCGGCAAGTCGATGCGCGGCCAGTGCCTGGAGGTCGCACCCGACTACGGCATCGAGATCGTCGCCGACGAGACCTATGCGCCCTCCGACACCGACATGGTCGCCCAGCTCACCAAGATCAAGAACACCGAGGGCGTCGAGGCCGTGGTCAACCCGGGCTTCGGCCAGGGCCCCGCGATCGTGACCAAGAACTTCGCCCAGATCGGGATGGCGGTGCCGCTGTACCAGTCGCACGGTGTCGCCTCGAAGAAGTTCATCGAGCTGGCCGGGGACGCCGCCGAGGGCGTGCGCCTGCCCGCCGCCGCCCTGCTGGTGGCTGAGAAGCTGCCCGACGGCGACCCGCAGCGGCCCATCGTGGTGGGCTACAAGAGCACCTACGAGGCCGTGCACGGCGAAGGCTCCGTCTCCACCTTCGGCGGCCACGCCTATGACGGCCTGATGCTCTACAAGGCGGCGGTCGAGGCCGCCGGCAGCGCCGATCCGGCCGCCGTGCGCGACGCCCTGGAGGCCACCCGCGGCTTCATCGGCACCGCCGGCGAGGTCACCATGAGCGCGGACGATCATCTGGGCCTGGACCTGACCGCCTTCCGTATGCTGGAAATCCGGGACGGCGACTGGGTGCTCGTGAACTGACGATCGCCCCGATCGCGACCCGCCGCGCGCGCCCCTCCCGCCCGTCCGGGGCCGGCGCGCGCGGCCCGTCCGGACCTGCCTGCGAACGGATCCCTCCATGCCCGCCCCGCTCGTCGAGTTTCTCCAGTTCCTCTTCTCCGGCATCACCAGCGGCGCCATCTACGCGCTCGTGGCGCTGGGCTTCGCGCTGATCTACAACGCCAGCCACGTCATCAACTTCGCCCAGGGCGAGTTCGTCATGCTCGGCGGCATGGTCACCTGGGCGCTCCTGAGCCAGGGGATCGACCTGCCGCTGGCCATCGCCGGCGCCGTGGCGCTGACCATGGTGGTCGGGCTGGCGCTGGAGAAGCTGGCCATCGAGCCGGCCCGCAACGCCGACGTGGTCACCCTCATCATCATCACCATCGGCGCCGGCATCTTCCTGCGCGGCCTGACCAGCGTGACGCTGGGCAAGGACCTGCACGCGCTGCCGTCGTTCTCCGGCGACGAGCCGCTTAGCCTGCTGGGCGCGACCATCATGCCGCAGAGCCTGTGGATCCTGGGGGTGACCGCGGGGATCGTGGTGCTGCTGCACGGGTTCTTCAATTACACGCTGCTGGGCAAGGCCATCCTGGCGACCAGCCACAACCGGC
This sequence comes from Roseospira goensis, assembly GCF_014197795.1. Classification (GTDB taxonomy): domain Bacteria; phylum Pseudomonadota; class Alphaproteobacteria; order Rhodospirillales; family Rhodospirillaceae; genus Rhodospira; species Rhodospira goensis. The sequence continues at coordinate 5,792 of NZ_JACIGI010000023.1, read as the reverse complement.
TCGCCGCGCGCCTGGTGGGCATCAACGTCAGCTTCGTGCTGCTGCTCAGCTTCGGCCTGTCGGCCCTGCTGGGGGCGGTCGCGGGCATCCTGATCGCGCCCATCACCGCGACCCACTTCGAGGTCGGCATCATGCTGGGCCTGAAGGGCTTTGCCGCCGCCATCCTGGGCGGTCTGGGCAACGGCGTGGGCGCCATCGTCGGCGGCCTGCTGCTCGGCCTGATCGAGAGCCTGGGCGCCGGCTACATCTCCTCGGACTACAAGGACGCCATGGCCTTCGTGGTCATCCTGGGCGTGCTGTTCTTCATGCCGAGCGGCCTGTTCGGCCGCCGTGGCACCGAGCGCGTCTGAGGCGGGGCGACCATGGCAGACATCAGACCCTCCGGATACAGCAAGCACCGCAAGCCGCAGACCTACAGCCGCCGCCTGGGCACCCGGGCGACGCCGGCCCAGGTGCTGCTGTCCGAGCGCGTCGGCGGCATGCTCACCCTGCTGGTGGTGATCGCGGTTCTGCCGCTGCTGCTGACCAACAACTACCAGTACGACGTGGTCGTCAACATCGGCATCAACGCCATCGTGGTGGTCGGCCTCAACCTGCTGATCGGCTACGCTGGCCAGATCAGCCTCGGGCATGCCGGCTTCTTCGCCCTCGGCGCCTATGCCTCGGCCATCCTGACCACGCGCTACGGCCTCCACGGCGCGCTGGCGCTGCCGCTGGGGGCGCTCGGCGTCGGGCTGCTGGCCTATGTGATCGCGCGCCCCATCCTGCGCCTGTCCGGGCACTACCTGGCGATGGCGACCCTGGGCGTCGGTCTCATCATCAACATCGTCATCAGCCGCGAAGCCTGGCTGACCGGCGGTCCCGACGGCATGTATGTCCCCGCCATCGAGGTCTGGGGCTTCGAGCTGTACGGCGGCCCGGTGTGGTACTGGATCGTGGCCGCGGTCCTGGTGCTGGCGGTGTGGCTGTCCCTGAACCTGATCGACAGCCCGGCGGGCCGCGCCCTGCGCGCCCTGCACGGGGCCAGCGTGGCGGCCGAGGTCGCCGGCGTCGACACCACCCGCTACAAGGTCATGGTGTTCGTGCTGTCGGCGGTGATGGCGTCGGTCGCGGGCAGCCTGGCGGCGCACTTCTCCGAGTTCGTCACCCCCGACAAGGCCAGCTTCTTCCACTCCATCCTGTTCGTCACGATGGTGGTGTTCGGCGGCATGGCCTCCACCTTCGGCGCCCTGGTCGGCGCCGCGGTCCTGACCCTGCTGCCACAGCTTCTGGCCGATTTCGCGTCCTACGAACACATGATCCTGGGTCTTATCATGATGGTGGTCATGATCTTCATGCCGAAGGGGCTGGTGCCCACCCTGTCCGGGCTGGCGCGGCGCCGGAGGGCGCGGTCATGAGCCTGCTGCGCGTGGAGAACCTGAGCATCCAGTTCGGCGGCGTGCGCGCCATCCAGGACCTGGACTTCACCATCGACCCCGGCACCGTGCATTCCATCATCGGCCCCAACGGCGCCGGCAAGACCACGCTGTTCAACCTCATCACCGGGGTCTATCGGCCCACCACGGGCGCCATCTACCTCGACGACCAGCCGGTCACCGGGCGGCGGCCCAATGAACTGGCCCGCATGGGCATGTCGCGCACGTTCCAGAACCTCCAGATCATGATGAACATGACGGCGCTGGAGAACGTGATGGTCGGCCGCCACCTGCACCTGAACCGCAACCTGCTGGCCTGCCTGCTGCGTCTGCCCGCGATCACGCGCGGCGACCGGACGGCGCGCAAGCGCTGCATCGAGTTGATGGAGCGGGTCGGGCTCGGCGGCTACATCAACGCCGAGGCCGGCGCCATGCCCTATGGGGCGCTGAAGCGCCTGGAGATCGCCCGCGCGCTGGCGGCCGAACCCACCCTGCTGCTGCTGGACGAACCGGCGGCCGGCCTGAACGCGCGCGAGACCAAGGAGATCGACGAGGTGATCGTGGCGGTGGCCCGGGCCGGCGTCACCGTGGTGCTGGTGGAACACGACATGAAGCTGGTGATGGGCATTTCCGACCATATCCTGGTGCTGGACTACGGCCGCAAGCTGGCCGAGGGCACCCCGGAGGAGGTGCGCAACAATCCGGCCGTGATCGCCGCCTACCTGGGCAATGTGTAAGGGAGGGGCAATGTGTAAGGGAGGGGTGGCCTGATGCTCGAAATCCAGGGGCTGACCAGCCACTACGGCCGCATCCAGGCGCTTGAGGGCGTCGACCTGACCATCGCCGAGGGCGAGCTGGTCGCGCTGGTGGGCGCCAACGGGGCCGGCAAGACCACCCTGCTGCGCTGCATCTCCGGGGTGCAGCCGGTCACCGGCGGCCGCATCCTGTTCGAGGGCCGCGATATCACCCGGGCGGCGCCGCAGAGCCGCGTCGCGCTCGGCATCTGCCAGGTGCCGGAAGGGCGCCAGGTGTTCGGCCCGCTGTCGGTCGAGGATAACCTGAAGCTGGGCGCCTTCCGCCGCCGCGGCAAGCGTGTGGCCGACGACCTGGAGCGCATGTACACCCGCTTTCCGGTGCTGAAGGAGAAGCGCAAGCAGCCCGCCGGCACCCTGTCCGGCGGGCAGCAGCAGATGCTGGCGATCTGCCGGGCGCTGATGGCGCATCCGCGCCTGCTGCTGCTGGACGAACCGTCGATGGGGCTGGCGCCGCTGCTGGTGGGCGAGATCTTCAACACCGTCGAACTGCTCAAGGAGCAGGGCACCACCCTGTTCCTGGTGGAGCAGAACGCCTACGCCGCGCTCGGCATCGCCGATCGCGGCTACGTGCTGGAGACCGGCGGGGTGGTGCTGTCCGACACGGGCGCCGCGCTGCTGGAGAACGCGCGCGTCAAGGAGGCGTATCTCGGCCTGTAGAGCCGATCGTGCCACACGGCATCGGCGCCCCTCGCGAGAACAGCGCCCGCCCCAGTTCTCCGTTCGCCCGGTTGTGGCCTTCTGCTAGCCTGACGATACGGATGCGGATCAACCGGGCGACGGGCGAGGGAGGGCGAGGCATGGCCGATGACCAGACGGAATCCCCGATCCAACTGCGGCTCGTCTCCACCTCTCTCGGGCTCAAGATCCCCTATACGCCCATCGGGGTCTCGGTGCTCTCCAGCACGTATCTTCAGTTCAAGATGGGTAAGGACACCTATCTCTATGGCATCGGTGTGCCGATCGACGCCGGCTCGGGCGCCCTGTTCATCGGCAGCGTCGCCACCGACTACTTCACGATCCGGCACAACGCCAAGCGGCAGGCCCGCATCCCGCGCATGCATGGCCTGGAGGCGGAGATCAAGATCTCGGGCCTGGTGGTCGGCGGCTACGGCAAGATCGACATCGACCTTCAGGTGTTCGACGAGTTCGCCGACAAGAACAACCCGCTGCTCAAGGTGAACCGGCAGAACCAGGCGGCCGAGGGCATCCTGGCCTTCGACCTGACCATGTCGGGGACGCTGCTGAAGTTCGAGAAGAAGAAAGAGCAGGGCGACTAGAGCCGATTGTTCGAAATCGGACCCGCAGATGCGGTCCGATTTCGAACGTGAATCGGCTCTACATTATGGATTTTACAGCCGATTATCGCGACAAACCGACATCGCGCGGCGAGTCGGGTTTGTCGCAATCGGCTGTAGCGCCCGCGTCGGCGCGCACCGAGTCGCCCGAGTCGCGGCCGCACGACCGGGCGATGCCGGGGGCGCCCGCTCGCGACCCGCCAGATATCAGGGACCGCGCACCCCTGCAAAAGCAGGGGTTGAAGGGTCTCGCCAATCCCGACATCGTAACGACGTGAGGGGACGATTCCGGGTGCCCCGGCGGCACGCCGGTCGTCGGCCATGGGGCCGGCCCGGTACGGCGCGGCTGCGCCCTCAAATCCGATACCGGCGCACACAAGCCGGACCACCCCCCAGGGAGGAGCACAGCATGAACAAGGTCGAGTTCTTCCGCGACGTGAAGCCCCCGTTCGCGACCCGCTACGACAACTTCATCGGCGGCAAGCCGACCCCGCCGGTGAACGGCCGCTACTTCGACAACCCGACGCCGGTCACCGGCCAGGTGCTGTGCGAGGTGGCCCGCTCCGACGCCGCCGACGTCGACCTGGCGCTGGACGCCGCCCACGCCGCTAAGGACGCCTGGGGCCGCACCAGCGTGGCCGAGCGCGCCCTGATCCTGAACCGCATCGCCGACCGCATCGAGGAGAACCTGGAGCGCCTCGCGACCGCCGAGACCTGGGACAACGGCAAGCCGATCCGCGAATCGATGGCCGCCGACCTGCCACTGGCCGTCGACCATTTCCGCTACTTCGCCGGGGCCATCCGCGCCCAGGAGGGCGGCATTTCCGAGATCGACGCCGACACCGTGGCCTATCACTTCCACGAGCCGCTGGGCGTCGTCGGCCAGATCATCCCGTGGAACTTCCCGCTCCTGATGGCGACGTGGAAGCTGGCGCCGGCGCTGGCGGCCGGCAACTGCGTGGTGCTGAAGCCGGCCGAGCAGACCCCGGCCTCGATCATGGTGCTGATGGAGATCATCGGCGATCTGCTGCCGCCCGGCGTGCTCAACGTGGTCAGCGGCTTCGGGCTGGAGGCCGGCAAGCCGCTGGCCAGTTCCAACCGCATCGCCAAGATCGCGTTCACGGGCGAGACCACGACCGGCCGCCTGATCATGCAGTACGCCAGCGAGAACCTGATCCCGGTGACGCTGGAACTGGGCGGCAAGTCGCCCAACATCTTCTTCGAGGATGTCTGTGCCGCCGATGACGACTTCTTCGACAAGGCCGTCGAGGGCTTCGTCATGTTCGCGCTGAATCAGGGCGAGGTCTGCACCTGCCCGTCGCGCGCCCTGATCCACGAGGCCATCTACGACCGGTTCATGGAGCGCGCCCTGGCCCGCGTGGCGGCCATCACCGCCGGCGACCCCCTGGATCCGGCCACCATGATCGGTGCCCAGGCGTCGACCGAGCAGATGGAGAAGATCCTCAGCTATCTGGATATCGGCCGCCAGGAAGGGGCCGAGGTGCTGGCCGGCGGCGGTCGCAACACCGAGCTGCCCGGACCGCTGTCGACCGGGTACTACATCCAGCCGACGGTGTTCCGCGGCCACAACAAGATGCGGGTGTTCCAGGAGGAGATCTTCGGCCCCGTGGTCGCCGTCACAACCTTCAGGGACACCGACGAGGCGATCACGATCGCCAACGAAACCCTGTACGGCCTCGGCGCCGGGGTGTGGTCGCGCGACGCCAACACCTGCTACCGCATGGGCCGCGCCATCCAGGCCGGGCGGGTGTGGACCAACTGCTACCACGCCTATCCGGCCCATGCGGCGTTCGGCGGCTACAAGCAGTCGGGGGTGGGGCGCGAGACCCACGCCATGATGCTCGGCCACTACCAGCAGACCAAGAACCTGCTGGTGAGCTACTCGCCGAAGAAGCTCGGGTTCTTCTGACCCGGGTCCCCGGTCTTGGGTCTGGGGTCCACGCGGGAGCGTGGGACCGGGTCCCTCCGCTCCGGGCGCCCACGCGGGAGCGTGGGCGCGAGAGTCTTTTCCTTCTTGCTCCCACGCTCCCGCGTGGGAGCAAGACACGCCCCACTTCTTTCTTGCTCCCACGCTCCCGCGTGGGAGCAAGACACGCCCCACTTCTTTCTTGCTCCCACGCTCCCGCGTGGGAGCAAGACACGCCCCACTTCTTTGGTTCATGACGGAAAATCGGGGAGGGGCGGACAACGGGACGGTCTGACACACTGGTAGTTGCGACACGACACAGACTGCCAGGGAGGCCCCG
>NZ_JACIGI010000022.1 GCF_014197795.1 Roseospira goensis | reverse complement strand
GGCGCCCCGGTCGCCCGCGCCCAGGCCGACGCCATTTTCCGAGACCTGCTGAGGGCCGCCGGCGTCACCTGGCTGCGCCGCACCCTCATGTACGCAGCCGTCCGCGCCGGCGGCTGGACGTATTGGCGGCGGCGCGGTCCGACCCCATGGACATGATCACGCTGACCATCGCCCTCGCTGAGGAGCGCGCGGCCGGCGCCATCTGCCGGGAGCGGATGAGCGAGGTGCGGGCGATCGAGAGGACGCGGCGGGGCCGAAACTGAAGAACGCGCCGGGAACGTCTCCCCCGGTCTTCCCCCGGTTTATGCATCATGTTCGCCGCTTGTTCGTGATTCCCCGTGATCCGGAGGACACCGAACAGCGGCGGACAAAGCATTGAGATATCAGGAAGAAAAATGGTGCCGCCGGGGTGAATTGAACACCCGACCCCACCCTTACCAAGGGTGTGCTCTACCCCTGAGCTACGGCGGCCCATTGTCAGCACCGCGAAAAGGAGGGAGGCCGTGGCGTCCCGCGTCGCGGTGAGGGCGGTCTTTTAGCCGCTGACCGGCGCCTTGGCAACCCCTTTTTCTCCCGCCTGGTGCCGCTGTGAGCGGACGTCTGCCGCACCCGTGGCTCCGCGACCCGGGCGCGGTCATTCACTCCGCCGCCTCGGCCTGGGCCGGCGGGGCGGCCCGGTCGGGAAAGGCGAGTTCGACGCGCAGGCCGGGGGCGTTGTCCGACAGCTCCAGGCGCGCCCCATGCAGGTCGGCGACCGCCGCCACCAGGCTGAGCCCGAGCCCGGTGCCCACGGTGTGGCGGCTCTGCTCCAGGCGTACGAAGCGGTCCAGCACGCTGTGCCGGAACTTCTCCGGGATGCCGGGACCGTTATCGCCGACCACCAGATGCACGGCGCCGGTGGCGTCGAAGCGCACCGCGACCTCGATGCGGCCGCCGTCCTGGGTGTACTTGATGGCGTTGTCGACCAGGTTGGCGGTCATCTGGGACAGCAGGTGGCGGTCGCCCATGACGGTGGTCGGTCGCTCGCCGAGGGGTGGCGTGAAGGTCAGGCTCTGGCCGCGCTCCTCGGCCACCGGCTCGTAGAGATCCACGGTATTGGCGGCCAGCTCGCTGAGGTCGACGGGCGCGAAGGTCTCAACCGCGTTGCGGCCCTCGATGCGGGCGATCGACAGCAGGGCGTTGAAGGTGTGCAGGATGTGGTCGGTGTCCTCCAGCGCCCCCTCCAGCGAGTGGCGGTATTCCTCCAGGTCGGGCTTGCCGACCAGGGTGATCTCCAGACGCGAGCGCATGCGGTTGAGGGGGCTGCGCAGGTCGTGGGCGATGTTGTCGGTCACGTCGCGCATGGCCGACACCAGCTTCTGGATGCGGTCCAGCATGCTGTTGAGGTTGATCGCCAAGCGGTCGAACTCGTCGCCGCCGCCCGAGACCGGCACCCGCCCGGACAGGTCGCCTTCCAGGATGGTCTGGGCCGTGCGGTTGACCGCATCGATCCGCCGCAACAGGTTGCGGCTCATGATGATGCCGCCGATGATGCCCAGGATCAGGGCAGCCCCGAGGGCAAAGGCCAGGGACTGCTCCATGATACGGGCAAAGCCGGTACGCTCTGTCATATCGCGCCCAACCAGCAGGCGCAGGCCGCTGGACAGATGCACGACGCGGGCGTGGGCGGGCCAGAGCTGGCGCCGGCCCTCGATCTCGCTTTCCACCATGAAGTGCATCCAGCCGTTGCGGTCCGGCTCGACCTTGGGCCACTGGCGCAGGTTGCCGACCAGTGGCTCGCCGTCCAGCGGCGCCAACAGGTAGATGTGGTGGTAGCCCTGATAGCCGGTGACCCGGTTCTCCAGGGCGGAGACCAGGGCGTTGGGACCGCCGCGGTGGTAGATGTCCTTGAGGCCGGCCATCTCCGTGTTGACCGCCGTCACGGTCTGCTGGTCGATCAGGGCGGCGGTGGTCCAGTAGACCAGCCCGAGCACGACCCCGGAGAGCAGGGCGAACACGACGGCGGAGATCAGCGCCAGCCGGAAGACCGTGGTGCGAAACAGGCGGGCGGTGGGAACGGCGGCCTTAATCGGGCTCCCGCAGGCAATAGCCCGCGCCCCGCACGGTCTGGATCAGCGGCTTGTCGAAGTCCTTGTCGACCTTCTGGCGCAGCCGGCTGACGTGGACATCAATGACGTTGGTCTGCGGATCGAAGTGATAGTCCCAGACGTTTTCCAGCAGCATGGTGCGCGTCACCACCTGGCCGGCATGGCGCATCAGGTATTCGAGCAGGCGGAACTCGCGCGGCTGCAGGGTGATGGCGCGGCCGGAGCGGGTCACCTGGCGGGCCAGCAGGTCCATCTCCAGGTCGCCGACCTGGAGCCGGGTCTGTTGCGTTGGTCCATCGCCGCGCCGCAACAGCGCCTCCAGCCGGGCCAGCAACTCCGAGAAGGCGTAGGGCTTGGCGAGATAGTCGTCGCCGCCGGCGCGCAGACCCTGCACACGCGCATCCACCTCGCCCAGGGCGGAGAGGATCAGGACCGGCGTCTGCTTGCCGGCCTTGCGCAGGGTCTCGACCACCGCCAGCCCGTCCAGGCGGGGCAGCATTCGGTCCAGCACGATGGCGTCGTAGGTTTCATTGGTCGCCATGTAGAGGCCGTCCATGCCGTTGTCGGCATGGTCGACCACATAGCCACTTTCCCGCAGCCCCTTGGCGAGGTAGGCCGCGGCCTCGGCATCGTCTTCGACAACCAGGATCCGCATGGACGGGACTATAGCGCGTTCGCGCCCGGCGGCAACATCGACGATGAGGCAACAGCCGTTTGACCTTGCCCTGAAAAAGTGGACACCGGGTCATGCGGCGCGAAGCCCGGCTTGCTCCAGGGTGATGCAGCCGAGCGCCGCGTGCAGGCGCCGGCGATTGTACAACCCACCAACTCAAGACCCATGTGACCCAGGATATCGGCCGTGCCTCGGGGGACAAGGCCGTAGTGACCTACCGGTGGCACGCGTGATCGGGCCGGACGGTGCACATTCACCAGGTGGTGGAACGCCGAATGGAGGGTGTTGCCCGGTGCAGCCTGGAAGGCGATCAGCCTGGCCGGCGGCAGGCGCCGCCCGGCAAGATGTGCCGGGCCGGCCGGCACGATCCGCCCGACCGTCACCGGCCGCTACAGATCCGTCACGAAGTCCGCCGCCAGCCGGATCTCGCGCAAGGGGCGCACGGCGGCGATGGCCTCGGCATACAGGGGATGGCGCTTGTAGGCGTCCAGGGCGGCTGTGTCGTCGAACACCGCATGGACCACGAGGTCGACCTCGTTGCCGATCTGGTCGCGCTTGAGGTTGGGCACCACCTCCAGCGCGCGGGCGTGGGGGATCGCCGCCAGGCGCTCCAGGCCGCGACGCGCGGCCTCCAGGTTCTCGGGGGCCTTCAGGGTGAACATCACGACATGACGGATCATCGGACGACAGGGCCTCGCGGGCAGCAGGGAGGAAGGGGGCCGGCATCCTCCATCACCGCGCGCGCGCTGTCGAGCCCGATGACACGCCGCGTTCAGCCCGCCGGCAGCGGGATGGTCTCCGCACTGTCGCTCGGCGGCAGCCGGAACGGACCGTCGGTCCAGTCCCCCGCCGCCCAGGCGGCCTTGGCCGCCTCGATGCGCTCCGGGCGCGAGGAGACGAAGTTCCACCAGATGTGCCGTGGCCCCTCCAGTGTCGCCCCGCCCACCAGCATCAAGCGGGTCTCCCCGCGTGCCGTCAGGGTGATGGCGTCGCCCGGCCGGACCACCAGCAGACGGCCGGCCTCGTATCGCGTTCCCGCCACCTCCACCGCGCCGGCGACGACGTAGACCCCGCGGTCCTCGTGCTCGTCCGGCAGCGGCAGGCGGGCGCCATCGGCGAGGGTGGCGTCGGCGTAGAGGGTCTCGGAGAACACCGTCACCGGCGCCCGCGCGCCGTAGGCCGTGCCCAGGATGACGCGCACCCGGGTCCCCGTGTCCGCGATCACCGGCAGATCGGCCTCGGGCACGTGCTGGAAGTCCGGCTCGGTCTCCTCGTGCGCCTGGGGCAGCGCGACCCAGGTCTGAAGCCCGAACAGGCGCTCCCCCGCGCGGCGGCGCGCGGGGGGCGAGCGCTCCGAATGGGTGATGCCGCGTCCGGCGATCATCCAGTTCACGGCGCCGGGTCGGATCTCCAGGTCTTGGCCGAGGCTGTCGCGGTGCTGGATGCCGCCCTTATAGAGATAGGTGACGGTGGCCAGCCCGATGTGGGGATGCGCCCGCACGTCCATGCCCCGACCGTCGGCAAAGGTGGCCGGCCCCATCTGGTCCAGGAAGATGAACGGCCCGACCATTTGGCGCTGCGCGGCGGGCAGGGCGCGCCTGACCTCGAAGGCGCCGATGTCGCGGGCGCGCGGCACGATGACCGTTTCAACGGGGTCGGCTTTAGCGGCGTCGGCGGCTGCCGGCGGTGCGGGCGCGACAGGCTCGGGGCAGGCGGTCCAGCTCACGGGGGCGGTCTCCGGGCAAGGGACAGGCGCGCCCCGTGCAGGTTGGGCCACGGCCCCGCCATTTCAAGCGCCCCCCGCGGCTGGAGGCCCCTGCCCTACGCCGGCCTACCCCCGCAGCAGGCCGCGCGCGCGCAGCGCCTGGATCACCTCTTCGGCCAGATCGTCGGGGCTGGCCTGATCGGTGCGCAGGTGCAGTTCCGGCGCCTCGGGCGGTTCGTAGGCGGAGTCGATGCCGGTGAAGTTCTTGATCTCGCCGGCCCGCGCCTTGCGGTACAGGCCCTTGGGATCGCGATCCTCGCAGACCGCCAACGGTGCGTCCACGAACACCTCCAGGAACTCGCCGTCGGCCACCTTCTCGCGCGCCAGGCGCCGCTCGGCGCGGTACGGCGAGATGAACGACACCAGCACGATCAGGCCGGCATCCACGAACAGCCGCGAGACCTCGGCCACGCGGCGGATGTTCTCCACCCGGTCCTCCGGCGTAAACCCCAGATCGCGGTTCAGGCCGTGGCGCACGTTATCCCCGTCCAGGAGGTAACTGTGATGGCCCAGCGCCATCAGCCGTTTCTCGACGAGGTTGGCGACGGTGGACTTGCCGGCCCCCGAGAGGCCCGTGAACCACAACACGCCGGGCTTCTGATGCTTCTGGTGGGCGCGCGCGGCCTTGTCCACCTCCAGCGCCTGCCAGTGGATGTTGCCGGCGCGCCGCAGACCGAAGGCGATCATGCCACACCCCACGGTGTGGTTGGTGGTGCGGTCGATCAGGATGAAGCCGCCGGTGGCGCGGTTGTCCTCGTACGGGTCGAAGGGCACCGGCCGGCCGAGAGAGAGATTGCAGAACGCCACCTCGTTCAACTCCAGCCGCTTGGCCGCCAGCTTGTTCTGGGTGTTGACGTCCAGGCGATGCTTGATCTCGGTGACCTGCACCGGGACCGTGGTATGGCCGATCTTCATCAGATAGCCGCGCTCCGGCAGCAGCGGCTCTTCGGCCATCCAGATCAGATGCGCGGCCATCTGGTCCGCCACCTGCGGCCGGTCGCCGGCCGGCACGATCAGGTCGCCGCGTGCGACGTCCACCGCGTCCGCGAGCGTCAGGGTCACCGATTCGCCGGCCGCCGCCTGCGCCCGGTCGCCGTTGAAATCGACGATGCGCGCCACTGTGGTCTCGCGACCCGACGGCTCGATCACCACGCGGTCGCCCGGCCGCACCGTGCCCGAGGCCACGGTCCCGCAGTAGCCGCGGAAATCCAGGTTCGGCCGGTTGACCCACTGCACCGGGAAGCGGAACGCGGCGTCCGGGCTCTCCGGCGCGACCTCCACCGTCTCCAGGTAGGGCAGCAAGGCCGGTCCGTCGTACCAGGGCGTGGCGGCGCTGGGGTTGACCACGTTGTCGCCCATCAACGCCGAGACCGGGATGCACACCGGCTCCGGCAGGCCAATGGCGGCGGCGAAGGCGCCGAAGTCGGCGCGGATGGCGTCGAAAACGTCCCGGTCGTATGCGACCAGGTCCATCTTGTTGATGGCCAGGACGACGTGGCGCAGGCCCATCAGGCGGGCGATGGTGGCGTGGCGGCGGGTCTGCACCAGCACGCCCTGGCGCGCGTCCACCAGCAGCACCGCCAGTTCCGCGTTGGAGGCCCCGGTGGCCATGTTGCGGGTATACTGCTCGTGACCCGGGGTATCGGCGACGATGAACTTGCGCCGGTCGGTGGTGAAATAGCGCCAGGCCACGTCGATGGTGATGCCCTGCTCGCGCTCGGCCTGCAGGCCATCCACCAGCAGCGACAGGTCCAGCGCCCCGCCGGCGTTGCCGCGCGCCTTGCTGTCTCGCTCCAGGGTCTTGAGCTGGTCCTCGAAGATCAGGTTGGAATCGTAGAGGATACGCCCGATCAGGGTGCTCTTGCCGTCGTCCACGCTGCCGCAGGTCAGGAACCGCAACAGGTCGCGCTGGCCGCGGCGGCCGGAGAGGACCGCCTCGGTGGCGGCGGCGTCGAAAAGGCGTCCGTCGTCGGCCATCAGAAGTACCCGTCCCGCTTCTTGAGTTCCATGGACCCGGCCTGGTCATGGTCGATGGCACGGCCGGCGCGCTCCGAGGTGCGCGAATTGAGCATCTCGGCGACCACCTCGGCCACCGTGGTCGCGGAGCTCTCCACCGCCCCGGTCAGCGGGTAGCACCCCAGGGTGCGGAAGCGCACGCGCTTCATCTCCGGCTGCGTCCCTTCCGGAATGGGCAGCCGGTCATCATCGACCATCACCCACATGCCGTTGAAGCGGATCACCGGGCGCGGCTTGGCGAAGTACAGTGGGACGACCGGAATATCCTCCTGCAGGATGTACTGCCAGACGTCCAGCTCGGTCCAGTTGGACAAGGGAAAGGCGCGGATGCTCTCGCCGGTCGTGATGCGGCCGTTGTAGATCGACCACAGTTCCGGGCGCTGATTGCGCGGATCCCACTGGTGGGTGGCGGTGCGGAAGGAGAACACGCGCTCCTTGGCGCGGCTGGCCTCCTCGTCGCGCCGGGCGCCGCCGAACGCGGCGTCGAAGCCGTGCTTGGTCAGCGCCTGCTTGAGCGCCTGGGTCTTCATGACGTCGGTGTGCACCGACGACCCATGGGTGATCGGATTGACCCCGTCGCGCAGGCCGTCCGGGTTGGTATGCACCAGCAGCTCCAGCCCCAGGTCCCGGGCGGTGGCATCGCGGAAGGCGATCATCTCGTGGAACTTCCACGTGGTGTCGATGTGCATCAGGGGAAACGGCAGCGGCCCGGGCGCGAACGCCTTGCGCGCCAGATGCAGCATCACCGAGGAGTCCTTGCCGATGGAGTAGAGCATCACCGGCTTGCGGAATTCCGCCACCACCTCCCGGATGATGTGGATGCTCTCGGCTTCGAGACGTTGCAGGTGCGACAGACGCGCGGCGGTGCTGGACATGGGCACTCCGGCCTGGGGGAACGGGGACGGGCGGGACGGCGCACGGGGAGAACCGAAAACGGAGGACGGCCGTTATGTGTGGAATCGGGCCGGCCGATGCAATGCAGAATCGCGCCCCCATGCCGTCTCGGCGGGCCAACAACACCGTGCCGGTAACACCGTGCCGGCAACACTTTGGCAACCTGTATGCCAGAGGATGGCCCACTGATCACCGCTCATCGGCCCGCGCGACGGTGTCGCGCCAATGGATGGTCGGCGAGACGATGACGAGACCGGCGACGCAAACGATGCCGTTTGCCTGGCCCCCGTCCCCGCCGGTATGGTGGCGGCCGTCGAGACCAGAGTGGCGTCCGGGCCGCCCAAGAGCCGATCACCCAGCCCGCCGGTCGCGCCGGCAACGTGTACCTCAGGGAGACCGAAGACGATGTCCGATCTCGCAATGCAGCAGGTGGCCGAACTGGTCCACAAGGTGGCCGGCGACGTCCGCCGCATGGGCGACATGACCACCGAACAGTCGACCCAGATGCTCAGCGCCCTGGACGACCTGGCCGCCACGATCATGGCGCTGAAGGCGGTGGCTGCGGCCCAGCTCAAGGTGACCCCCGTCGACCCCACGGCGGTCCACGCCTGGATCGACACCAATATGGACCCCGCCGGCGAGGGCACCGACAAGGCCCGGGCGGTCGTCGACGATCTCCTTCAGGCCCAATCGTAACCGCCCTCGCCGGCCGGTCAGAGCGCCCAGCCCACCGCGTCGCGCCGCGTCAACCGGACGCGGCCGGCGCGGCGGTGGCCCGGCAGCCGGACGGCCCACGACAGGCGGTGCACGGGGGTGGCATCCTCGCTGCCCAGTTGCCAGCAGTCGGGATCGCCGACCAGGGCGGCCGACCCGGCAAGGTGGGCCGGTTCTCCGACGCAGGAGTACAGCCCCAGATTGTTGGCGATGCCGAGGCCAAGCGCCTTCAGAACCGCCTCCTTGCGTGTCCACAGCGTGAAAAACAGGGACTCCCGGCGCGGCCCGCGCGGCACGGCCTCCAGCGCCGATGCCTCGTCAGCATGGAAGAACCGGCGGGCCAGCCGGCCGGCCGGCAGGCTGCGTGCCGTCCACTCCGCGTCGACCCCCAGGTCCGCCCCCTCCGGCCAGGGTCCCAGGCTGACCGCGCAGGCCGCCAGGCCACGGGTGTGGCTCAGGCTGAAGCGCGGCCGGGTCTCCGGGGACAGGGCGTGTGGCGTGCGCGTCATGTCCACGTGCGGGCGCCCGCCCGGTTCCGTGACGAAGTGCCACGCCAGCGGATCGGCGCCATGGAACCGGCTCAGCATGACCCGCAACAGGGCGCGGGTGGCCGCGCTCGACCAGGCGTGATCCGGGTCGCGAAACGACGAGACCCGGGCCCACTCGTTCTCGGACAGGTGCCCGCGCAGAGCGCCCAGATCGGGCTGGCCGTCGGCGTCCGGCCGCAGCGTCCACAGGGCCAGGTCAAGCGGCGGCTCCGGCGCCGTGGGGTGGGCGCCGGGGTGGGCGGCGGCGTGGTCGTCGGGGACGGCCGAATCCTGGGGGGACGGCGGTCTGGCGTCCATCCTCGCGGTCTCAGTCCTCTCGCTGGCGGCAGCGGGTCTCGCGCGTCAGCACGGCGGCCACCAGGGCGACCCCCTGCATCCCCACGAGCACCCAGACGGCGCTCTGGAACGCCTCGACCGAGTAGACCGGACGCCCCGCCTCCATGGTGCCGTCCCAAGCCCGGTCCAGCAACCATCCCAGCAGCGGCTGGAACACCGCGCCCGCCGCCATCGCCAGCATGTTGACGACACCCAGCGCCGCCCCCGCGGCCCAGGCCGGGTTGTGCTCGCGACCGGTGGCGAAACACAGCACCATGCCACCGCCGACCACGCCGTTCAGCACCATCAGCGCAGCCACCGCCTCGAACGGCAGGCCGGGCGCGTACAGCGCCGCGGCCAGGGTCGCCAGCGAGCCGCCCGAAGCGATCAGCATCACCCGCCGCCGGCGCCGCCAGCGATCCGACAGCCACCCCATGGCCGGCGCGCCCACGGCCCATCCGATCATCATGCCCGAGGTGGCCAGCGCCGCGACCTCGCGCTCCACGTCGTACAGGCGTTGCAGGTACGGCACGCCCCACAGGCCGGCGAAGGACAGCATCGGCGAGGTCAGCGCCGCCCCATAGAGGCCGACGATCCAGGTCTGCGGGTTGCGCACCACCCGGGCCAGGCCGCGCCCCAGCGACGGCCGCGGCGCGTCCGCCGCGGCCGACCCCGGCGCCGGGAGCGGCGGCGAGAACGGTCCCCGGTCGCGCACCAGCAGCGCGATCAGCGCCGCCAGCACGAGCGCCAGGGCCGCCGCCGTGGTCAGCGCACCGCGCCAGCCGATCTCGCCGATCAGCAGCGCCAGCGGCGCCTGGCCACCGACGCCGCCGGCCATGCCGAGGGCCAGCGTCAGGCCGGAGACCATTGCGAACCGATGCGGCGGGAACCAGCGCGTGATGATGAGCAGCGCGCCCACCCAGGTGAACGCCACGGCACCGCCGATCATCAGGCGCCCGGCGTAGGCCACCATGAGCGACTCGGCGAGCGCGAACAGAAGGCTGCCGGCGCCCGCCAGGGCACAGGCCACGGCCAGCACCCGGCGCGGCCCGAACCGGTCCAGGATCAGGCCCACGGGAATCTGAATGCCGGCATAGGTGTAGAAGTACAGGCCCGACAGCGTGCCCGTCAGCGCGGCGCCGACGGCAAACTCGCGCATCAACTCGTCGACCATCACGCTGGGCGCGGTACGCTGGAAGAAGCCGTAACAGTAGAACAGCGCGCCCAGACCCCACATGACCCAGGGCAAGGCCCCCTGCCAGGCCCCTTTTTCGTTTTGTTTCAACACTTTAATGAACCTGAACAAGACCCCGGTCGAAACCGCCCCGTGACGCCGAGAACCATATGGGAGTTGTTGCCCGGTGTCTTGTTCGATTTTTCGCAGCTTGTCCACGCAGGCGCGCACGCCGCGGTCGTGCCGCGCGCCGGCGACCGGACCGCCCCGCTACAGCCGATTGCGACAAACCGGACTCGCGACGCGATCTCGGCGTGCCACAATCATAGGCCGCGACTCATCCAGTGATCGCGATCTCCGCTATCGCGCGCCATCCCCCGCCAGAGCGCCGCCGGCCGGGGTGCGGGCCGGCCCGAACAGGACGCCGGCTCCGGCGATCGCCTCCTCCGGCGCGAAGCAGAGCGCGTAGTCCTCGCAGACCTCGCAGTTGGGAGCCTTGCAGAGCAGGACCCCCTCCTGCTCGCACAGGCTGCGGTAGAAGAACTTCTTCCAGCGCATGCCTTGATTCCGCTCCGACAGCGGCCCGAAATGGCGGGCCATGAGGCGGCTCAGGTCGGCCCGCGCGCCGAGCCCCAGGTCCTCCCAGAGATGGCGGTCGCCCAAAGACCGGCGGGCGATGATGCGCGCCAGCCAGCGCGCCAAGTCGGGATCGCCGCCGGGCGTGCGGTTGTCGTACAGCAGGGCGCGCAGGGCCGGCTCCTCGGGCTCGTCGTCGCGCGGTCCGGGCCAGGGCGGCTGCCAGTCCAGCAGGGCGCCGGCATGCGGGAACACGGTGGCGATCAGGCGCGCCAGATCACAGGGCGACAGCGCCAGGGACTCCGTCAACGCCCGGTGCGGCGGCAGGCAGCCGGACGCGATCGCCGCCGCCAGCACGTGGCGGTCGAACGGGTCCGGACCAGACTCCGCCGTCGGGCCGTCCATCAGATGGGTGTACAGGTCCTCGGCCATCGCCCCCTCCCCGGGTCGCTGGGTCCTTGCCGGCTACGCCGCCTCCTCGACCGGCGCGTGGTGCTGGGCGCCGGTCCCGCACACCGTGGCGCAGGACCCGCAGCCGACACAGTCGCCGGCGGCCACCAGAACCGAGATCTTGCGCTCGATCTCCTCGTCGTCGTCGAAGGGATCGCACAGGTCCCCGTCCTCGGTCACACCGCGCAGCGCGATGACATCGCGGGCACAGACCTTCACGCAGCGACCGCAACCGATACAGACGTCGGGGTCGATGGCCTCCAGGTAGGACGGCACCCAGGGGCGCCCGTCGCGGGTCGCGAAGGTCCGGACCGACATGATGGTCTCCTTTCGAGTCAGGGTTGGGATCACGCCGCCACCAGGGCGGGGTGGCCGGCGATCATGGCCGCCCCCTCCTCGACCAGGGCGGCCCCGGCGGCATCCAGGGCCGCCAGATCGTCGAAGCCGAAGCGGTGTACGTCGCGCAGCGGCCGGGCCACGGCCACCAACCGCCCGGCGATCAGCACGACGCGGCCGAAGCCCTCGTCCGAGAGGTCCACCAGCGGCGTCGCCACATGGCCGGTATGGCGCCCGATGGCGGTGCCGACGGCCTGGTAGTACGTGTGCAGGCGGCGCAGCACGCGCGGGTCCGGCTCACCGAGGATGGGAATGGCGCGCCGCTGGTCGCGCGTGACCACGTAACCACCGAGCAGGCGGGCGTCACTCTTGCCCTCCCACAGGCCGCAGCAGTCGCCGGCCCGGATCAGCGCCGCCAGTTCGGGCAGAAACACCGGGTCGGCGGGCCACGCCGGTTCGGGCGCCAGAGTGCGGGCGGCCATCTTGCGGGCAAGCGCCGTCATCGCTCAGGCCTCCGCGCCGGTCTCGGCGTCCTCATCGAGGAAGGCCGGGCGCCGCCCGCCCTCGCCCCCCATGGCCTTGCGCAGCCACGGCGGCGGGGTGCCGTTCAGCATGGTCCGCACCCGCTGCAAGACCTGCTCCAGGGGGGCGTCGTCGGGCAGCTTGATGGGATGCACGCGCGCGCCCACGACCCGCGCCGCGGCCGGCCCGCCGATGGCCCGCACGAACAGCAGCGTGCAGCCGTCCAGCGCGGCGACGCGTGGTGCCACCCGATCATCGTCGTGCCCGGCGCCGTCCTCGGCGCTGGCGTCGTCGAACTGCACCGCCTCGACCAGCGACCAGCCGGCCGGGGTGACGTCGTAGATGGCCAGGGTCCGCGCCCCGGCGAAGTGGGCGTTCACGGCGAACATGTCCTGGGTGGCGAGGGCGACTTTCACGGTCGGGACCTCCTCGGTCGGGGGTGGGGGCGCGGCGTGCGCGCCGCCGCCGGTGTCAACGAGCCGCAGACGGCGAGCCGGCCTCATGGTCACTCTCCTGCGCGGACGGCTGGCCCTGGCAAAGGGGCACGGGGGCACGGGGATCAGCATGGGCGGGACCCTCGCGGTGGACGGCGTCGGTGAGGGCGTTGGCGACGGCAAAGGCCAGGTCGCGGCTGCCGCGGTAGCCGACGGACACGACGTGCTGGCTGCCGACGCGGTCGAGCTGCGGAAACCCGGCGCGCAAGAGCGGCGCGCCCAGGGCCTGGGCGGCCCTTTGGGCGGGCGACGGCCCGATCACCAGATCGACCCCGCCGGCCGCGTGGGCGGCGGTCTCCAGGTCGTCCAGGTCGCCGACCAGCAGGCGCTCCACCGGCAGTCCATCCAGCCCCGGCGCCCGGGTGGTGGTCACCGCCACCGGCACCCGACAGCCCAGATCCGTGACCAGGGTCACCAGGGCGCGCAGCAGATCCGGTTCGGCCGCCACCGCCACCCGCTGGCCGACGGCGGCGAAATGGGCGTCGATCAGGGCATCGAGCAGCCGGGAGCGGTCGCGCCGCACCCCGGCCGGGGCGCGGCGGCCGGCCAGGCGCGACAGCCACGCCACCAGCCGGTCGGCGGCGCGCAGCCCGGTCGCGGTGTCCATCACCGTCGCCGGCACGCCGGTGCGGGCCTCCAGCAGCGCCGCCGCCGGCGCCATGTGCGCCCCCACGGCCAGCACGGCTTCGGCCGCGCCCAGGTCGTCCAGCGCGGCGCGCGGCGTGCCACCCAGGCTGACCGGGCTCCAGGTGTCGGGGATATGGCCGTCGAGCGCATCCGACAGGTCGGGCAGCAGGGTGCAGGTGAGACCAAACGCTTCGATCAGATCGCGCAGCGCGTCGAGGTCGCCGACCGTCAGATGGGCGCCCGCCAGCACGACCACATGCCCGGACCGCCGCGGGCGCGGGCGCGCCGCCGCATCGACGATGCCCTGCACCGCCGCCGCCCAGCCCTCCTGAAGGCCGCCGACGAAATCGGGCGCGGGCGCGTGCACCAGCAGGGTCTCGCCCAGCTCCGGCCCCAGTCGGGTGGCGATGCCCTTGAGGTCGGCCGCCAGATCCTCGCTTCGGGTATCGGTCAGGGCGGTCGGACAGACCCCCAGCACCGCCGGTTTGGACTTGCTGCAAATGGTGCGGATGGCGGCCTCCAGGTTGTCGGCCCCGCCCAGGATGGTCTCGATCTCCCCCAGGGCCGTGGTCTGCAACGGGATGGCCTCGCGGAAGTGCCGCACCAGCAGCACCAGGGCGAACGCCGTGCACCCCTGGGCGCCGTGCAGCAGCGGCAGGCCGCGCTCCACCCCCAGCAGCGCCAGCGCAGCACCCAGCGGCGGCGACACCTTCAGCGGGTCGATGGTGAGGGCTTTGGTCCGACGGGTCTCCATCGTGGTCATGCCAATCCCTCCCCGGTCGCCGTCCCATCCCAGCCGTCATCCCAGTCGGGGTCCCAGCCGTCATCCCAGGGCGCCGGGCCGTTGACCAGCGGCCACACCGGCGCATCCAGGGTCAGGGCGATGCGCTCGGCCAGCACCAGGAAGCCCGCGTAGCCGGCGTAGGCATGGTGGCGCTCCTGGTTGGTGTCCAGCCACGGCCGGCGCGCCTTCAGCGCCACGAACTGGCTGCGGCCGCCGGACAGCATGATGTCGGCCTCGCCGTCGCGCAGCATGCGGTACATCTCGGCATTCGGGATGGCGCCGAAGAGCTGGCCGTCCTCACCGAGCAACGCCCGGGCGCGGGCAGCGTCGTCCTCGGTGGCCTTGCGCACCGAGGTGCCGATGACGGTCATGCCCATGTCCTGGAGCGTCGAGACGATGGACCAACTCTTGTGGCCGCCGGTGTAGAGCAGCACCCGCTTGCCGGCGAGACGGTCGCGAAGCGGCGCGAAGCGGCGCCAGACGGCCGCCTCCTCCTCCGCGATCAGGGTTTCGGTGCGGTCGATCAGATCGGCCGGCGCGCCGCGTTCGACCAGCAGGCGGGCGAAGCCGCGCAACGCCTCTGACGTCGCGCGCACGCCGTGGAACGAGCCCTCGAAGAACGGAATGCCCCAGCGCTCCCGCAGGCCCCGGCCGACGTTCAGCATGGCCTGGGAGCACACCACCATCGCCGCCCGCGCCCGATGCGCCTGCGCCACCGAGCGGAAGCGGGCATCGCCGGTGATGCAGGACAGCAGGCGGATCCCCAGGCGCTCGAACAGCGGGGTAAGCTGCCACAGCTCGCCCTGGATGTTGTACTCGGCGATCAGGGCAATGTCGGTCGGGGTGGTCGTCTCCGGCTCGACGGTGCCGATGACATGGTCGACCAGGGTCTGCCCCGCCAGCCGGTTGCCCAGGTTCTTGCTGCCGACGAAGCCCGGCGTCTCGACCGGGATGACCGGCCGGGCGAACCGCTCCGCCGCCGCCTGGCAGACCGCATGCAGGTCGTCACCGATCAGGGCGGGAACGCAGGTCTGGTAGACGAACACGGCCGGCGGATCAAACCGCTCCACCGCCTCGCGGATGGCCCGCCACAGCTTTTTCTCACCGCCCTGGATGACGTCCATCTCGCCGAGGTCGGTGGTCAGGCCCCGGCGGTACAGGTCGGGTCCGGACGAGGCGGCGTGCCGGTTGTCCCAGTTGTTGCCCTCGCAGGCGATCGGGCCATGCACGATATGGGCAGCATCGACAATGGGCTGGAGCGCGATCTTGGCACCGTCGAAGGCGCAGCCACCCGCCGCCGCCCCGGGCGCCGGCCCCTTGGTGCGGCAGCCGGCCTTGCGGTCCGCGTCGGTCTTGGCGCGGTTGGTGGCGCAGGCCGGTTCGTCGAACACCGGGGCCAGACGATCGGTGAGCATGCGCGACCTCCTGAAGGCGAACACCCCCCACGGGGCGACGCCCGAAGCCGCAGCAAGACCGGTGCCAACTCCCTCTGTGCCGCGATTTCAATGTGTTGGGCCGGGTGTGCACCACACCGTGTCGGAGATCCGACATGCCGACTGTCGCACCCGCGACGCCCGGCGCCGACGGCCCCGATACACAAAACCCGGCGGTGTCCGGCCGCCGGGTCTGGTCCGATGAAGGGCCGCGCCGTCACCCGGCCTGGCCTCTGTCGTTGTCACAGGTCGCGGGTCGCGGGTCGCGGGTCGCGGGTCAGGGCATGCCATTGAGGCGGAGCACCGCCCGTCCCCAAACCGCGGAATCCGGCGCCGCAATGTGCGGTCCGGGGCCGTCCTCCAAGCCCGGGATCGACGCCGGCGCCGCCAGGTAGGTGGCTCCGGTGTGCAAGCCGGCGTGCAGGATCATGCTCAGCCCCACCACCGCGACGACACCGGCCAGATGCTCAAGCGGGGAGCATGTGTCACGTTTCATCCGATCCTCCGTCACGACCCATCGCCCGGTCTGCCCGTTCGATCCGGTTCCGGTCGCTCTGCTTGCCGGTCGTTTTGTTTGATGACTCTGTCTGAATTTCTTCAGTCTACAGACCGTCCCGAGGGATGGCAACCCTCGGCCCTGCAAGACAGCCCCGTCGCCGATACAGGACAGCCGGTTGACTGCTTCGCCCGTGACACGGCATGGCGGTCCGAAGCCGGACCGATACCTCCTGAAGGCATATGATGTTATAACGAATGTATGAGATCGCGGCTGAACTCCTGGGGTCACTGCACGCGGCACGCGGGGCCGGCTTCCGGTCGACGCGTCGCCGGGGCCGGTCAGAATACACCCCGCCACACCGAAATAATTCGCCCGGTCAGGGGCTTGGCGCGGCAAGTCACAGCACAATCACAGCCACGCTCCAACCGCCGCCGTCCATGTCCTTGTCCTGTCGACACCCCGTCAACACCCTGTCATCACCGTGTCGTGACCCTGTCACCTTCACCGTCCCACCGTCCGCGTCCTCACGGGGGCCGGTCGGACCGATCAGGCCCCCCACCGCAGGCGGTCCCAGACCAACGCGGTCAGAGGCGGCGGCACCCGGGCCAAGCGCCCATCGAACGGGTCGCAGCCGGCGCGGCGCAGCGCGGCCAGGATCCGGCGGGCCTGCACCGCCTGCCGCAGCGCCGGGCGGGCGGCCCGCTCCACGGGCCCACCCCGCACCGCCGCCGTCGCGGCCGCGAGTTCGGTGTCGGCCAGCGCCACCAGGGCCGCCACGCCGGCGCGGATCCCGATCCTCTCGGCATCCGCGCCGGCCAGCACGGTCCGGGCGTCGCGACCGGCTGCGCGCAGGGCATCGAGCGGCAGCCGCAACCGCCCGTGCGCCAGCAGCCCCGGCGTGGCCCGGGCCACCGCGACCAGGCCCCAGGCGGTGCCCACGTGGCGGGCGACCGTGAGGCTGTCGGCCTCCCGCGCCCCCAGCAGCCGGGCCGAGGCCTCGGCCAGGGCACCGGCCGTCGCCGCCGCCTGTCGCCGCGCCGCGGCCTCGTCGGGCGGCGCCTCCGGGGCCAGATCCGCCCCCCACCCCTCAAGGTGTTCGACCAGCAGGGCCCGCCCCGCCGTGTCCACATCCACCAGGACCGTCGCCGCCAGCGCCTCGGCCACCGGATTGCCCCGTGCCGCCGCCGCCGGATCGTCGGCGGTGACCAGATCGCGCCAGTACTGAAGCCGGATCACCCCGAGCATGGGCTCGCTGACCAGCCCCGGCACCCGCGCCGCCTCGGTGGCCATGGCGTACAGCGCCAGCAGCGCCGGCCGGCGCTCCGGCGGGGCCAGCATGGCGAGCAGATAGCGGTCTCGGTCCTGCCGCCGCACCAGATCGGCACACGTCTCGGCGCCCCGGGTCATGGCCCCGTCCTCCCGTCAGCCACGGGCCGGGCGCCGGATGCGCCCGGCCTCCCGCGCCCGCTTTGAACGGTTCCACACTTCACACGCCCGCGACCGCGCCCTATGTACGCTGGTGTTCGGTGCATCCCACGTTCGTTTCGCACTTTCGCAGCACCCGCGGACCGGGACCGGCCCGCCTCCCCGATGGGGCGACCCGTCGGGGCCGCCCACAGCACAGTCAGACGAGACAGCACAGTCAGACGAGGTTGAGAATGGCGTTCGAGCTTCCCCCCCTGCCCTACGACACGTCCGCGCTGGAGCCGCATATGTCGGCGCAGACGCTGGAGTTCCACCACGGCAAGCACCATCAGACCTACGTCACCAACCTGAACAACCTGACCAAGGACACGCCCATGGCGGACATGGGTCTGGACGAGGTCATCATGAAGTCCTGGACGGACAAGAATACCGGCGTGTTCAACAACAGCGCCCAGGTCTGGAACCACACCTTCTTCTGGCACGGCATGAGGCCCGGCGGCGGCGGCGCCCCCACCGGCGCGATCGCGGGCAAGATCGACGAAGCCTTCGGCTCCTTCGAAAAGTTCAAGGAGGAGTTCAAGGCCGCCGGCGCGACCCAGTTCGGATCCGGCTGGGCCTGGCTGGTGCTGGACGGCGGCACCCTCAAGGTGACCAAGACCCCCAACGCCGAGAACCCGATGGTGCACGGCCAGACCGCGCTCCTGACCTGCGACGTCTGGGAGCACGCCTATTACCTGGACTTCCAGAACCGGCGCCCGGACTTCCTGACCACGTTCCTGGACCACCTGGTGAACTGGGACTTCGTCAACGAGAACCTGGCGAAGGCCGCCTGATCCGCCGGCCACACCGCTTTGATGACGAACGGGGCTCCGCCGCGGAGCCCCGTTTTTCGTTGGTAAGGCGCGGTCGCGACCACGGGCGGCGATGCGTGCGCGATCACACCGCGACCAGGGCCGCCGCCACGCGCCGCTCCTCGGCCAGCAGGACGTTGTAGGTGCGGCAGCCGGCCCCGGTGTCCATCGGCTCGACCGCGATGCCGTGGGCGCGCAGGGTCTGGCGCAGCGTCGACGGCACCAGCGTCATCGCAGGTCCGCAGCCGAGGATCAGGATCTCGACCGCGTCCGCCGCACCCACCACGGCGTCGAGGCCATCGGCGCTGATCTCGCCGGACCAGGGCAGCACACGATCCGGAAATACGATGACCGAGCCGGCGTGCTGGACGCCGCTGATCCGGAATGCGCCGTCACCATACGCCTGCACGAGTTGGCGGTTGGCGGGAACAAGGGGGGTAATGTCCATGAGCGGCCGCCTGCCTGGGTCCTGAGTTGACGCGTCCTGACCTGTCCGCGTTCAGACGTGTCCGCGTTCAGACGTGGGGCCGGGGCGGACGCGATCAACCCCGCCCCGGTGCCACTCTGGGCCGGCCGGCCCCTGACAGCCGATTGCGACACACCGGACTCGCGGCGGGATTTCGGTGTGTCGCGATCATCGGCTGCAACTCATACAATGATCGCGGAATCAAGCGATCAATCCGTACCACGTCGTGGTTCAGATTGATCGCGATCCGCGCTAGCGCCGCTTGCCGCGCCCCTTCTTCTTGCCGCCGCGCGCCTTGGCCCCGCCGCCGCGGCCCTGCGCCGGGGACGCGGGCGGGGCGGCCGGCGCGCCGGCCGGTGCGGTCTCGGGGGCCGCCGTCGGCAACCCTTCCGCCGCGCCCGCTCCCGTCTCGTCGGGAGCCGACGCGTCCGTCTCGCCCTCGGCGGCGGCCTCCTCCTCGCCCACGATGGCCTCGCGGCGGAGGTCGAAATAGACCAGGATCGGCACCGCCACATAGATGGTCGAATAGGTGCCGATGACGATGCCGAAGGCCAGCGCGGCGCTGAAGTTGCGCAGCACGTCGCCGCCCAGGAACAACAGCGACAGCACGGCCATCAAGGTCGTCACCGACGTCAGGATGGTGCGTGACAGCGTCCGGTTCAGTGCCAGATTCAGCAGGTCCACCAGCGCCAGCTTCTTGTACCGGCGCAGCTTCTCCCGCACCCGGTCGTAGACCACCACGGTGTCGTTGATGGAGTAGCCGGCCAGGGTCAGCAGCGCCGCCACGGTGGTCAGGTCGAACTCCAGACGCAGGACCGAGAACAGGCCGAGCGTGATGAGCACGTCGTGGATCAGGGCCACCATGGCCCCGACCGCGAACTGCCATTCGAAGCGGAACCAGATGTAGACCACGATGGCCAGGATCGACAGCGACACCGCCCAGATTCCGGCCTCGATCAGCTCCCCGCCGACCTTGGGGCCGACCAGTTCGACCCGGCGGTAATCCACTCCGTCGCCGAGCACGCCCTGGATGGCGTTCAGGGCGGCGTTCTCCTGCTCCTCCGTGGTGTCGTCCGGCTGCTGCACGCGGATCATGACGTCGCGCGCATCTTCCCCGATGTGGGTCAGCGAGACCGCCCCCAGCCCCAGCCCGTTGAGGCGGTCGCGCAGGTCGGCCATGTCCGGCTCGCCGGGCATGCGGGCCTCGACCAGGATGCCACCAGCGAAATCAATGCCGAAGTTGAGCTGCTGGACGCCCAGGGAGACGACGGCCGCCACCATCAGGATGCCCGACAGGATCAGCGCCTGGATGCGGCGCTTCATGAAGTCGATGCTGGTGTCGACCGGAACGATGTTGATCAGCGGACGCATGGGATCGGGACCTCAGATCGGCAGGGCTTTGGCGTGGCCGCGCCGCAGCCACGTGACGACCATCAGGCGCGTGACCATGACGGCGGTGAACATCGACGAGAGGATGCCGATGCTGAGGGTCACGGCGAAGCCCTTGACCGGGCCCGACCCGAAGTAGAACAGCAACCCCGCCGCCACCAGCGTCGTGACGTTGGCGTCGACGATGGCCTTGAACGCCTGGCGGAACCCGGTGTCGATACTGTTCATCAGCGAGCGGCCGTTGCGTGCCTCTTCCCGCATGCGTTCGAAGATCAGCACGTTGGCGTCGACCGCCATGCCCATGGTCAGCACGATGCCGGCGATGCCGGGCAACGTCAGGGTGGCCCCCAACAGGCTGAGCGCGCCCAGCAGCAGGAACAGATTCACGAACAGGGCCACCACGGCCATGCCCCCGAACAGGCCGTAGGCGCCGATCATGAACACGATCACCAGGATCAGGCCCAGCACGCTGGCCAGGGCGCCGGCCTCGATCGAATCCGCCCCCAGGCCCGGACCGACGGTGCGCTCTTCCAGGACGGTGAGCGGCGCCGGGAGCGCGCCGGCACGCAGCAGCAGCGCCAGGTCCTGGGTTTCCTGCACCGAGAAGCTGCCCGAGATGACGCCGGATCCGCCCAGGATGGGCTCCCGGATCACCGGGGCGCTGATGACCGCTCCGTCCAGCACGATGGCTAGGTTCTGGCCCACGCTCTCCTGGGTGACGCGGCCGAACTGGCGGCCGCCGGCGGTGTCGAACCGGAAGC
The DNA here is from genome assembly GCF_014197795.1 of Roseospira goensis. GTDB lineage: Bacteria > Pseudomonadota > Alphaproteobacteria > Rhodospirillales > Rhodospirillaceae > Rhodospira > Rhodospira goensis. Next base: position 40,283 of record NZ_JACIGI010000022.1, on the reverse strand, counting down.
TGACGACGGGCTGGTTGTCCTGGAAGTTGGGCTGCGCATCCACCAGCCGATCGCCGGAGACCTCGACCCGCTTGCGCACGGCGTAGCGCGGCGGCCCGGCGGCGTTGTTCTCGGCCGCGGGCATGATCGCCGTGCCGGGCGGCACCTGCCCGGACGCCAGGTCTTCCGGCGACACCCGCTCGTCGAGCAGGTGGAAGTTGAGCTTGGCGGTGCGCCCGATCAACTCCTTGATGCGCTGCGGATCGTCCACGCCCGGCAATTCCACGATGATCCGGGTCTGGCCCTGGCGTTGGATCGAGGGCTCGCGGGTGCCGGTCTCGTCCACGCGCTTGCGCACGATCTCGATGGACTGCTCGACGGCCTGGTTGCGGCGCTCCGCCATCGCCTGCTCGGTGAGGGTCAGCACGAAGCGGCCGTCGGCCTCGGTGGTCATCTCCACCTGGTCATCGAGGTCGCGCAACAGGCGCCGCGCCTGATCGCGCTGCGCCGAGTCCGGAATGGTGACGGTCGCGGCCGTGCCCTCGACCCCGAGCCCGAGGTAGCGGATGCGGGCCTCGCGCAAGGCGCTGCGCGCGTTCTCCACCAGCGCCTCGAGCTGCTCACGGACCACCACGTCGGTCTCGACCTCGAGCAGCAGGTATGAGCCCCCTTGCAGGTCGAGGCCCAAGGTGACCGGCTGCCACCACTCCGGCAGCGCGTCCGCCTGGCCCCGGATCACGTTCGGCACCGAGAAGACCAAGCCGGCCAGGCAGATGGCCAGGACCAGCCCGATCTTCCATTTCGCGAAATACAGCATTGCGGCTCTTTCTCGGACAGGGGATCCGGGGCCGCGCCCCGGACCACGCAGCGTCACGGTCGGCGGCGCCGCCGGCCGTGGGTGCCCCGGACGGCTCAGGGCTTACGGCGCCAGGGCTTACGGCGCCACGACGACCGGCGCCGGGACGGACGGCGTCAGGACTTCTTGCCCGACAGCAGGCTCTTCAGCTTGCCAGACTGCCCGGCGTCGCCCGTGCCCGACCCGCTGGTCGCGGAGTCCGGGCCATCGTCCGCGTCGTCGCCGGCGTCCCCGTCGTCGTCCCGGCCTTCGTTGGCCGCATCCTTGCGCGGCTTGCCGCCCTTGGTCTTGTCCGCCCCGCCCGAAACCGGCTCGGTCTTGGACAGCACGTTGGCGATCATCTCGCGCATCACCCGCACGCGGACGCCCTCGGCGATCTCCACCGACAGCTCGGTCTCGTTCACCACCTTGACCACGGTGCCGACGATGCCACCATTGGTGACCACGCGATCACCGCGGCGGACCGCCTCCAGCATGGCCTTGTGCTCCTTCATCCGCTTCTGCTGCGGGCGGATCAGAAGGAAGTAGAAGATCACGAAGATCAGGATCAGGGGCAGGAAGGCCCCCAGGCTTTCCATGGCACCGCCGCCACCGGCGGCCTGGGCATAGGCGGGGCTGATGAGCATCCGCGCGCTCCTTGCATGCGGTGAGTCGCCGAAGCGGCGGGCCATGAGAGCGTCGGCCCGGCCGCCCTGTCGTAGGAGCCCGGACTATACCCATCCGCGCCCCCGTTGCAAACGCAGCCGCACAAAACGGCATGCCGGGCGGGCGCTGCCGAAGGGCACCGCCTTGCTGGCCCGGGAGGCCATGGTATGGTGCGCGCCACCGTCGACCCCCCATGCCGGAGCTTCGCGCTGCCCATGCCCGAACAGGATGCCACCCTCGTCACCGTCGCGCAGGCCCTGACCCGCATCGCCGACAGCCTGGACCGCCTGGCGCCCCCGGCGCGCCCCGAGCCCGACCTGGACGCCGCCGACGCCTTTGTCTGGCACGCCGACCGCGAGTGGCTGGAACCGGTGGCGGCGGTGAACCGGATCCCGCTCGGTCTGCTGCGCGGGATCGACCGCCAGATCGACACCCTCGCCGAGAACACCCGGCGCTTCGCGCGCGGCCTGCCAGCCAACAACGCCCTGCTGTGGGGCGCGCGCGGGACCGGCAAGAGTTCGCTGGTCAAGGCGGTGCATGCGGCCGTCGCCGAGGCGTTGCCAGACGCCCGTCTGGCGCTGGTGGAAATCCACCGCGAGGACATTCCCACCCTGCCCCGCCTGCTGGCCATCCTGCGCGGCAGCGGGCGGCGCTGCCTGCTGTTCTGCGACGACCTGTCGTTCGATGGCGACGACACCAGCTACAAGTCCCTGAAGGCCCTGCTCGAAGGCGGCATCGAGGGGCGCCCGGCCAACGTCCTGTTCTATGCCACCTCGAACCGGCGTCACCTGCTGGCGCGGGAGATGGTCGAGAACGAGCAGTCCACCGCCCTGCACGCCGGTGAAGCGGTGGAGGAGAAGGTGTCGCTGTCGGACCGCTTCGGCCTATGGCTGGGCTTCCACAACGTGGATCAGGCCACGTTCGTGGAGATCGTGCGGGGCTACGTCCGCCACCACGGCCTGACCGTCGACGACGAGACGCTGCGGCGCGAGGCCATCCAGTGGGCCACCAGCCGGGGCAGCCGCTCGGGACGCGTGGCCTGGCAGTTCATCCAGGATCTCGCCGGCCGCCTGGGCCAGCCGCTGGCGGAGTAGTCGGAGGGAGGTTATGGAGACCGCCCCGGCGCCGGGCCCGGGGCGAGACTCCGATGCCACGCATGGGCCCGGGCGCGATCAGGCGCTGTCCGGGGGGGCCGACGGCGGACGGGTCGCCTCAAGGGCCTGCGTCAGCAGGCCGCGCAGCGCCGCCAGGTCGTCCGCGATGGCCGTCAGTTCGGCCCGTTGCGCCGGTGTCAGGCCCGTTGCCGCGGGTGTAGCGGGTGTCGCCTCCGCCTCGGCCCTGGGCTCTTCGGGGGCCACCATCCCGGCGTCTGGCGACTCCGGCGTGAGGGCCTCGGCCTCGTCGCCCTCCGCAGCCGTCCCGGTGTCCTCGCTGGCGCGGCTTTCCGCCAGCGCCAGCCCCACCGGACCGACGGTGCCGCCCTCGGACCGCTCCTGGCGCTCCTTGACGGTGTTGACCAGGGCCTTGGCGCCGTTGTCCCGCAACAGCTTCTGCACGCCCTTGATGGTATAGCCTTCGCGGTACAGGAGATCGCGCAACGTGGTCAGCAGGACCACGTCCTCGGGCCGGTAGTAGCGCCGGCCGCCGCCACGCTTCATGGGACGGATCTGCGAGAACTTGGTCTCCCAGAACCGGAGCACGTGCTGCGGCACGTCCAGTTCGGTCGCCACCTCGCTGATGGTGCGGAAGGCGGCATCCGACTTCCTGGACCGCCGCCCGCCATTGTCCCGGGCCTGGCCTTCCGCCACGGCCTTCTCCTTTCGTTCCGGCGTGCCGGCGCCGCCCATCAGGCGCTCCCGGAGCCGTCGGACGCGGCCTTGTTGATGCGGTTCTTCAGCAGTTGCGAGGGCCGGAACACCAGGACCTTGCGGGGCATGATGGGCACTTCCTCGCCGGTCTTGGGGTTGCGGCCGATGCGCTGGCCCTTCTCGCGCACCGAGAAGCTGCCGAACGAGGAGATCTTCACCGTCTCGCCGCGCGCCAGGGCCTGGGACATCTCCTCCAAAACGGATTCGAGCAGGTCCGCCGACTCGTTCCGTGACAGCCCAACCTCCTGATAGACCGCTTCGCTGAGCTGCGACCGCGTGATGGTTTGCCCGCTCATGACCTCCGACCCCTCGTGTTCGTCCGAGACATCCCGTCCACTCCGGGGCTCCCGCGGCGCCGCCGCACCCCCGATCGCGTCACCCGCGACCGCGCTCGTCCACGGCCGGAGATCGCACCCTGTGGCGCCACGGGGCCGAGACACAGGCCGCCGCGCGCCGGGCGGACCCCGAAAAGCCCGCATGGACGGAAAGAGTACCGGCTCGCCGGAAAGCCGTCAATATCAGGGATTTGTGGGGAAGAGATTAAACCGGTATGGAAGCCGGTTCCGCGGCCCCCTACACCCGCACGAGCACGGAGCCCCAGGTGAAGCCACCGCCCATGCCTTCGAGCAGGACCAGATGACCGGGCCGGATGCGGCCGTCCCGCACCGCCTCGTCCAACGCCAGCGGGACCGACGCGGCCGACGTGTTGGCGTGGCGGGCCACCGTCGAGACCACCCGCTCGGCCGGCAGTCCGATCTTGCGGGCGGTACTGTCCAGGATGCGCTGGTTGGCCTGGTGCGGCACCAGCCAGTCGATATCATCCACCGTCAGGCCATTGGCCGCCAGGGCCTCGTCCACCACCTGCGCCATGTTCACGACCGCGTGGCGAAACACCTCGCGCCCCTGCATGCGCAGGTGCCCGGTGGTCTGGGTCGAGGACGGCCCCCCATCGACATAGAGAAGGTCGTGCTGGCGCCCGTCGGCATGCAGATGCGAGGACAGGATGCCCTGGTCGCCGGCGTCGCCGCGCCCCTCCCCCGCACGCAGCACCACCGCCCCGGCGCCATCGCCGAACAGGACACAGGTCGCGCGGTCCTCCCAGTCGAGAATGCGGGAGAAGGTCTCGGCGCCGATGACCAGCGCGGTCCGGACCTGACCGGCCCGGATGAACGCATCCGCCGTGGCCAGCGCATAGATGAAGCCGGTGCACACCGCCTGAATGTCGAAGGCGATGCAGCCATGGGCGCCCAGCGCCGTCTGCACCTTGGTGGCGGTGGCCGGAAAGGTGTGGTCGGGGGTCGCGGTGGCGACGACGATCAGGTCGAGCGCGTCCGGCGCGACGTCCGTCCCGGCCAGCGCGTGGCGGGCCGCGGCGATCGCCAGATCCGACGTCACCTCGCCCTCGGCGGCGATCCGCCGCTCGGCGATGCCCGACCGGTCACGGATCCACGCGTCGCTGGTGTCGACCCGATGCGACAGGTCGTCATTGGTGACCACCCGGGCCGGCAGATAGGACCCGGTCCCGACGAGCACGGACCGCGTGACCATCAGCCGTTCGCCGCCCGTTCAAGTCCCTTCAGGTCGAGCCCCGAGGCCCGCTGGACCTTCATGAACTCGCCCTTGATGGTGTCGTTGAAGCCGTGAGTCACCAGATCGACCGCCACCCCCACGGCGTTGGCAAAGCCGAGCGCGTCGGTGCCGCCATGGGACTTCACGGCGATGCCGTTAAGGCCCAGGAACATGGCGCCGTTGTAGCGGCGCGGATCGGTGCGCACCCGCACCTTGTTCAGGGACGGCCGTGCCAGAAAGTAGCCGATCCGACTCAGGATCGAACTCTCGAAGGCCCCGCGAATGAACGAGGTATACAGCTTTGATGTCCCCTCGATGGCCTTCAGGGCCACATTGCCGGTGAAGCCGTCGGTCACCACGATATCGACCGTGCCCTTGCCGATGTCGTCGCCCTCGACGAACCCCTGGAACCGGATGGGCAGGGTGCTGTCGCGCAGGAGCGCCGACGCCTGGCGGAGCGTGTCCGTGCCCTTCTGATCCTCGGTGCCGATGTTGAGCAACCCGATGGTGGGGTTGCTCAGGCCCAGGACGGTCCGCCCGAACACTTCGCCCATGATGGCGAACTGCACCAGGTTGTCGGCATCGCACTCGGCATTGGCGCCGAGGTCAAGCATCACGCAGTCGCCCCGCAAGGTCGGCATCAGGGCCGCAATCGCGGGGCGGTCGATCCCCGGCAGCGTCCGCAGCGCCAGCTTCGCCATGGCCATGAAGGCGCCGGTGTTGCCGGCCGACACCACGCCGGCCGCCTCGCCGCTCTTGACGGCCTGGATTGCCTGCCAGAGGCTGCTGTCACGGCCCCGGCGCAACGCCTGGGATGGCTTCTCGTCGTTGCCAACCACGCCGTCGGTGTGGCGCACCTCGCAGACCGCCGCCAGGTCGCGCTCGCGTTTCAGACTCGGCCCCAGCGCGGCCTCGTCCCCGAAGAGCAGGAAGTGCGCCTGTGGATGCCGCTTGCGGGCGATCTGAATCCCTTTCAGCACCATTTCGGGGGCGCGGTCGCCGCCCATGGCATCAAGGGAAAGGGTGAGGCGTGCGCTCACGAGGACCCCATTTCACCGGTGTCGGGTGTGTTGCCGCCCGGATCGGACGGCCCCCCTGCCATCACTCTATCAAGCCGCTTCGGGGTTGACGACCTCGCGGCCATCGTAGTGGCCGCAGTGCGCGCACACATGATGCGGTCGCTTCAGCTCACCGCAGTTCGCGCACTCGTTGTACGGGCCGTTGGTGAGGGCGTGATGAGCGCGGCGCATGTTGCGCCGGGACTTGGAGACTTTACTCTTGGGAACCGCCATTGGACTTGTCCACGTTTCTGGGCTGCGAGGGCCTGGGATGGAAGCCGCCGGCCGCACGGCCACCGACAGGCGGTAGCCCCGGCACGGCGCGTCGCCGCGGCGACGCGCATCGGGGACTCGCCACGAGTGGAATTCGCCGCGGGTCGCGGGCCGTCGCGGCGGCCCCAGGCGCGAGCGCGTTTGTGTAGCGGAATTCCGATGCGCCCGCAAGCGACGGGATCCGGCCCGCCGATGCTTTTTCCACGTCGCTTTTTCCGCGTCGGCCGAGCGGCGCTGGCCGGCGGCCCCCGCGCCCTCCTCTTAGATAGGGGGCGGGCCGGGCCGCGTCACCCCGTGGAGGACCAGCGCCCGATCCGGCCCGGCCGGACGCGGGCCAGCGGACCGTCAGGACTCGTCGGCGCCGCGCTTCAGAGCCGCCAGCGCCGCGAACGGCTTCGGGGCCGGCGTTTCCGGGATCGGCTCGGGCGGGACGGCCGTCGCCTCGAAGGTGGCATCCGGCGCCCGCGGATGCGGGTCGATCGCCAGGCCCAGCGTTTCCGCCAGCAGTTCCCCCACGTCAATGACCCCGCCGACGATCGGCCCGGGGGGCTCTTCCAGATCGCCCTCCCCGGCATCAATGTCCACCGCCCCGGGCGTCGCGTCGTCCTCGTCGGAGTAGCGCTGACGCACGGCTTCCTCGATCCGGCGATGCAGCGGCGCCAGCGTCACCACGCAGGTCTGACCCACGTCGGCCTCCAGCCGGCCGGCTACCTCCAGCCGCGTTGCCCCGCGCCGAGCGCCCAGCCGGCGCACCGTCAGTTCGGCCACCAGCCGGTCCAACGCGTCCAGCCCGAACCGCTGGGCCAGGGCCGCCCGCTCGGCCTCGGTGGCGTCCAGAGTGAGGACGCGGCCCTCGGGCGTGATCTGGTCCGCCACGACGGGACGCGCGAATTCCGCCACCGGCCCCGCCGTCATGCCGGGGTCTCCGCCGTCCCCGCGTTCCGGGCGGCCGGCGCGGACGGCGCGGCCGCCGCCGGCAGCTCCGGGAACCGGATCACGCCATGCGACAGATCGTCCCACGTCCAGGTCTCGGACGCCGCCACCAGGGCATGCACATAATCCGCCAGCGCGGCCAGACCCTCCGGCGGCGCGGTGCTCTTCTGGAAAACGTTGCGGTCCAGCGCATCGCGCAGCGCGGCCTCGTCGCCGGCCGCAAGGGCCGTGTCATAGCCGCCGACGCGCCCGTAAAAGCCCTTGGTCAGCTTCTTCATGCGCGAGCCGATGCGCATGTCGCTCACCCCCGCCTCACGCAGGTTCGTGTCCAGGTCGCGCAGCATGTGATCGAACACGGCCTGCGACAGCCCGCCGGCCTCGGTCTCCGCCTCGTCCCGCCCGGTCCGCGCCGCCTCCTCGCGACGCAGCGCTCCCAGGCGCCGGAACAGCACATAGGCGTGCAGCACCAGCATGTCGTAGCGGCCGTCCAGGGTGTCCGGCACGCCCCAGGTCAGATACAGCGCCGGCTGGCGCGCCCGCCGCACCACCTCGCCGTAGAGGCTTTCCACCACGGCCCGGGCTTGGGCGCGGTCACGGGCGCGCGCCCGGGCACGGGCGCCGAACAGGGTGTCGAACATGACGTCAGGTTATCCATTCACTTCACTGTCGATCGATCGCGGCGCGACGGCGCCGGCGGCGCTGTTTCTCCGCACCGCCCGCGTGCTATATAGGCGCCTGTACCGGCCGGTGCAAAGAGACCGGCGATCCGCGGGGTTTTCGGGAGGGTCAGCCATGCTCAACGGACTGGGATCGCGTCGAGTCGGCCCGGCGCGCGGGGTGGCCGCCGCCCTCGCCCTGGCCGTCGTCGTCGGGGCCTGTGCCCCGGAGATCAGCGCGCGCGGCAACGAGCCGACGCGGGAGCGGCTGAGCCAGATCCAGGCCGGCGAGCAAAGCCGCGCCGAGGTGGCCGCGCTGCTGGGCACGCCGTCCACGACGGCGACCTTCGACGACGAGACCTGGTACTACATCAGCGCCCAGACGCAGCAGTTCGCGATCTACGAGCGCGAGGAGCTGGAGCGGCGCGTGATCGCGATTTCGTTCGGCGACGACGGCCGCGTCAGCGACGTGCGCGAGTTGACCCTGGACGACGGGCGCGAGGTCGAGGTGGTGGATCGCGAGACACCGACGCTCGGCAACGAACTCAGCGTTCTGGAACAGCTTCTCGGCAACCTGGGGCGGTTCGAGGGCGGCGAAGGCGGCCTCAACCAGACCATCGACGGACTCTAGCGCGGATCGCGATCACGCCGCGCTCCATGTATGAGTCTCAGCCGAGTATGGCGGCACCCCGAAATCGCGCCGCGAGTCCGGGGTGTCGCGATCGGTCGTAGGGCGCGGCCGGCCGCCGCGCCTCAGCGGCGGCCCTTGCGGCCGTGTTCCGGCAGGATGCCCTGCGGTCGCAGGATCAGGATTACCTGGAGCAGTACGCCGATCAACAGCACCCGCAAGGCGCCGGCCTGGGTGGCATACTCGGCGCCCAGGGCGTCGGTCATGAACTGGGTGGCCGACCACAGCATCCAGATGGCGAAGGCGCCCAGAACGGCGCCCCGGTTGTTGCCGGCGCCGCCCGCGATCAACATCACCCAGACCAGGAACGTGCCGTACAGCGGCAGGAACGCCTCCGGGCTGATGAACCCGATGAAGTGCGCATACAGGCCGCCGGCCATCCCCATCAGCCCGGAGCCGAACACGAACGCCTGCAGGCGGAAGCGCGCCACATCCTTGCCGGCGGCCATGACGCCGTCCTCGTTCTCGCGGATGGCCCGCAGCACGCGCCCCCAGGGCGAGACCCGGGCGCGCTCCACCAGCCAGTAGGCCAGCAGCACGAACGCGAGGATGACCGCCAGGGAGATCAGCGGGTCCGTGCCCAGGGTCTCGACGAACGGGCGCGGAATGCCGGGCACGCCGCGCACGCCGTTGGTCAGCCAGTCCTCGTTCTTGAGCGTCAGGCGGATGATCTCGGCGATGCCGATGGTGGCGATGGCCAGATAGTCCGAGCGCAGCCGCATGGTCACCCAGCCGATGCCGACCGCCACGATGCCGGACGCCACCACGGCACCCGCGATTCCGACCAGGAACGGCAGATCGAAGCCGCCCAGGTGGGCCGGCGTGACACTGGTGGTCAGGATCGCGCTGGTATAGGCGCCGACTGCGAAAAAGCCGGCCACACCGATGTTGATCTGCCCGGTCAGGCCGAACTGGACGTTGAGGCCCAGGGCCAGGACGGCGTAGATGCCGGCCTGGGTCAGGAAGAAAACGCCGTACGTGAGAAGACCGCCCAGTTCCATCACGCGTTCCCCTTGAAGAGCCCCTGGGGCCGCACAACCAGCATCAGCACCATCAGCGCGAACGCGACGGCCGGCTTGTAGGTCGGGTTGATGACCATGGTCGACAGCTCCATCGACAGCCCGATCACCATGCCCCCCGCGATCGCCCCGTAGGGCCGCCCGATGCCACCCAGGATCGCGGCGGCGAACACCGGCAGCAGGAGCGACCAGCCCATGACCGGATGCAGGCGGGTGTCCATGCCCAGAAACACCCCGGCCACCGCGGCCAGGCCGCCGCCGACCGCCCATGTGACCATGATGACGCGTTCCGACGGGATGCCGGAGACCAGCGCCAGGTCCATGTTGTCGCTCATGGCGCGCATGGCCTTGCCCATCTTGGTCCGGGTCAGGAACAGATGCAGGGCGGTCACCAGTACCACCGCGCCCAGCACGATCCAGACGTGGTCCGGCTTGATGACCAGATCGCCGAGGCGGTAGGGCATCTGGATGCCGCTGGCATAGACCTGATTGTGCGGCCCCCAGATGAGCTGGACGACGCTGCGCAGGGCGATGGCGATGCCGAACGACGAGATCAGCAGGATGATGGGTTGGACGCGTCGCAATCGGCGGTAGACCGTCTGGTCGATGGCGATCGCCAGCAGCGCCCCGCCGACCACTGCGAACGGCGCCGAGGCCCAGATCGGAAAGCCCAGCCCGACGACCAGGGCGAACGCGAAGTAGGCCCCCATGGTCATGATGTCGCCGTGGGCGAAGTGGGCGAAGCGCAGGATGCCGTAGATCAGCGACACGCCGATGGCGCCCAGGGTGAGGATGCTCCCCAGCACCACGCCGTAGATCACAAGCTGCAGGAACTCGGTCATGCCCGCTCAGCCCCCCAGGAACATTTCGGCCACGTCCTTGTTGGCCAGCAGGTTGGCGCCGGTGTCGTCGATGCGGTTGCGGCCCATGGTCAGCACATAGCCGCGATCGCACACGGCCAGCGCCTGCTTGGCGTTCTGCTCGACCATCAAAATGCCGATGCCGGCCTCGTTGATCTTGCGGATCCGCTCGAACGTCTGGTCGATGAACAGCGGCGACAGTCCCGCCGTGGGCTCGTCGAGCAGGAGCAGCTTGGGGTCGAGCATCAGCGCCCGTCCCATCGCCAGCATCTGGCGTTCGCCGCCCGACATGGAGCCGGCGATCTGGTCGCGGCGCTCACCCAGGCGCGGGAAGAAGTTATAGATGCGCTCCAGTTGCGGCCGGATGTCGTCGGTCCGGATGAAGGCGCCCATCTCCAGGTTCTCCTCCACCGACAGGGAGGGGAACACGTTGTTCTCCTGCGGCACGTAGGAGATCCCCTGACGCACGATCTGGTCGGGGCGCAGCGGCGTGATGTCGCGCCGTTCGAACAGCACGGCCCCCTCGCGGATCTTCACCAGGCCGAAGGCGGCCTTCATCAGCGTCGACTTGCCGGCGCCGTTGGGGCCGATGATGACCACCATCTCGCCCGGCTCGACGCGCAGGTCGACCCCGTGCAGGATATCGGCCCCCCCGTACCCGCCGGTCAGTCCCTCGATGGCCAGCAGGGTCATGGGCGCCACTCCTCCTCGCCGTTGTCCGTGCCGTTGTCCGTCCCGTCACCGGCCTCCTCCCCGGGCCCGCCCGCGCCGCGGGTGCGCGCGACGTCGGCCTCGGTAATCGCCGAAACGCCGCGGCCGGAGACGCCGCCGCCGAGATAGGCGTCCTGCACCAGGGGATCGGCGCGCACCTCGTCCATGGTGCCCTGCGCGATCACCTGGCCCTGCGCCATCACCACCACGGGATCGCAGAGCTGGGCGATCAGGTCCATGTCGTGCTCGATGAGACAGAAGGTGTAGCCGCGATCCCGGTTCAGCCGCCGGATGGCATCGCGGATGTTGTTCAGAAGGGTGCGGTTGACGCCGGCGCCGGGCTCGTCCAGCAGGACGACCTTGGCGTCGATCATCATGGTCCGGCCCAGCTCCAGCAGCTTCTTCTGCCCCCCGGAGAGGTTGCCGGCCAGTTCATCGGCCACATGGGTCAAGTTGAGAAAATCCAGGACCTCGTCGACCTTCTCCCCGATGCGGCGGTCCTCCCGCTTGACCTTGCCCCAGCGCAGCCAGCTCATGGACAGCCGTTCGCCCGACTGCGCCGGCGGCACGATCATCAGGTTCTCCCGCACCGACATCCGGGAGAATTCCTTGGGAATCTGGAAGGTGCGGACCAGACCGCGATGAAACAGCTTATGCGGCGGCAGGCCGGTGACGTCGTCGCCGTCCAGCAGCACACGGCCCTGATCGGCGGTCAGGAATCCGGCCAGGATCGAGAACAGGGTCGTCTTGCCGGCCCCGTTGGGCCCGATCAGACCGGTGATGCCGCCGCGTTCGACGGTGAACTGCACCGAGTCGACCGCCTGCAGGCCACCGAATGCCTTTGAGATGCCTTCGATCTGGATCACGGGAGGACCTTCCGTCGCGGCGCGCACCAAGGGAACAGCCGGGGCCGGGGGGCCCGTCAACCGTCGCGCCCGGGCGCGCCGTCTCCCCCCGCAAAGCGCGGCTATGTAAACCAAGGCCGGCCAACGGACAAGCCCCCTCGGCGCCACACCCGCGCGCCCCGGCCGAGATGAAGCTCCGCGCTCCGGACCCGCGACTCGGACAGGGACTGTCACAATGCCGGGCCGGCGCCGGCAGGGCAAGGTTCCCGCAGCGCCCCGTCCCCGGGCCGTCGCCTTGCCTTGGTCCCGGCCGGCTTCTATGTAGCGAGGACAGGGCGTCCCCGCCTCCCTCCGTCCGTTTCTCGCCAGAAGGGCCGCATGACCGCGCCAACCACCCAGGATATCCGCGTCACCGGCGCGCGCGAACACAACCTGAAGGGCATCGACGTGACGTTGCCCCGCGACCGGCTGGTGGTCATCACCGGCCTGTCCGGCTCGGGCAAGTCGTCGCTGGCCTTCGACACCATCTACGCCGAGGGACAGCGGCGCTATGTCGAATCCCTGTCGGCCTACGCGCGCCAGTTCCTGGAACTGATGCAGAAGCCGGACGTGGAGTCGATCGAGGGCCTGTCGCCGGCCATCTCCATCGAGCAGAAGACCACCAGCCGCAATCCGCGCTCGACCGTCGGCACCGTCACCGAAATCCATGACTACATGCGCCTGCTGTGGGCGCGCGTGGGCATTCCCCACTCCCCCGCCACCGGGCTGCCGATCGAGAGCCAGACCGTCGGCCAGATGGTGGACGCCATCCTGGGCATGGGCGAGGGCACACGGCTGTACCTGCTCGCCCCGATCGTGCGCGGGCGCAAGGGCGAGTATCGCAAAGAGCTGGGGGAGTTGCAGAAACGCGGCTTCCAGCGGGTGCGGGTGGACGGCACGGTGTACGACATCGCCGACGTGCCGGCGCTCAACAAGAAGCTCAAGCACGACATCGAAGTCGTGGTCGACCGTTTGATCGTGAAGGCCGGGATCGAGAGCCGTCTGGCCGACTCGGTGGAGACGGCGCTCGGGCTGTCCGATGGCCTGCTGATCGCCGAGGACGCCCGCACCGGGGCCACAACCGTCTTCTCGGCCAAGTTCGCCTGCCCGGTGTCCGGGTTCACCATCGAGGAGATCGAGCCGCGCCTGTTCTCCTTCAACAACCCGTTCGGCGCCTGCCCGGCCTGCGACGGGCTGGGCGTGAAGCTGCACTTCGACCCCGACCTGGTGGTGCCGAACCCGGAGAAAACCCTGCGCCAGGGCGCCCTGGCGCCGTGGTCCGCGTCGGGGTCGCCGTCGCCCTACTACGCCCAGGCGCTGGAAAGCGTTGCGGCCCACTACGGCGCCGATATGGACACACCCTGGGCGCGGCTGCCCACGCGCGTGCGCGAGACCCTGTTGCATGGATCCGGCGACGAGGTGGTGGCGCTGCGCTTCGACGACGGCAGCCGCACCTACCGCACCGAAAAGCCGTTCGAAGGCGTCATTCCGAACATCGCCCGGCGCTGGCGCGAGACCGAGTCCCAGGGCATCCGCGACGAGTTGTCGCGCTATCAGGCGTCGCATCCCTGCGAGGCCTGCGGCGGCTACCGCCTCAAGCCGGAGGCGCTGGCGGTCAAGGTCGACGGCCGCCACATCGGCGAGATCTCCGACCTGTCGATCGGCGCCGCGCACGCCTGGTTCGCCGACCTGGAGGACCGCCTGCGGCCCAAGGACCGCGAGATCGCGCGCCGCATCCTGCGTGAGATTCACGAGCGGCTGGGCTTCCTCACCAGCGTGGGGCTGACCTACCTCACGCTGTCGCGCACCTCCGGCACCCTGTCCGGCGGTGAAAGCCAGCGCATCCGTCTGGCGAGTCAGATCGGCTCCGGCCTGACCGGCGTGCTGTACGTGCTGGACGAGCCCTCCATCGGCCTGCATCAGCGCGACAACGACCGCCTGCTCGCGACCCTGCGGCGGCTGCGCGACCTGGGCAACACCGTCATTGTGGTCGAGCACGACGAGGACGCCATCCGCGCTGCCGACCATCTGGTGGACATGGGACCCGGCGCCGGCCTGCACGGCGGCCGCGTCGTGGCCGAGGGCACCCCCGAGCAGGTGATGGCCAACCCGGCCAGCCTGACCGGGCAGTACCTGACCGGCCGGCGTCAGGTCCCGGTCCCGCCGACGCGCCGCCCCGGCAGCGGCAAGGTGCTGCGGGTCGAGGGTGCGCGCGCCAACAATCTACAGAACCTTTCGGTCGACATCCCGCTGGGGACCTTCACCTGCGTGACCGGTGTGTCCGGCGGCGGCAAATCCACCCTGGTGGTCGAGACGCTCTACAAGGCCCTGGCGCGCCAGCTTCACGGCGCGCGCGAACTGGCGGGGGCACACGACGCCATCCGCGGCATCGAGCACATCGACAAAATCGTCGACATCGACCAATCGCCGATCGGGCGCACCCCGCGCTCCAACCCCGCCACCTACACCGGCGCGTTCACGCCCATCCGCGACTGGTTCGCCAATCTGCCCGAGGCCAAGGCGCGCGGCTACAAGCCGGGCCGGTTCTCGTTCAACGTCAAGGGTGGCCGCTGCGAAGCCTGCCAGGGTGACGGAGTCATCAAGATCGAGATGCACTTCCTGCCCGACGTTTACGTAACGTGTGATGTCTGCAAGGGCCAGCGCTACAACCGCGAGACCCTGGAAGTTCTGTTTCGCGGCAAGTCGATCGCCGACATTCTTGACCTGACGGTCGAGGAAGCGGTGGACGTCTTCAAGGCCGTGCCGGCGATCCGCGACAAGATGGAACTGTTGCAACGGGTGGGGCTCGGCTACATCCATCTGGGCCAGCAGGCGACCACCCTGTCCGGCGGCGAGGCGCAGCGGGTCAAGCTGTCCAAGGAGCTGTCACGGCGCGCCACCGGCCGCACGCTCTATATCCTCGACGAGCCCACCACCGGGCTGCACTTCGAGGACGTGCGCAAGCTGCTGGAGGTGCTGCACCACCTGGTGGATCAGGGCAACACGGTGCTGGTGATCGAGCACAACCTGGAGGTTATCAAGACCGCCGACCACATAATCGACCTGGGACCGGAAGGCGGATCCGGCGGCGGCCGCCTGATCGCTCAGGGCACCCCGGAAGAGGTGGCGGCGACGCCGGAGAGCCACACCGGTCAGTATCTGAAAGGCCACCTGCCAGGCTTCGATGCGCGGGCGCGCAAGCCGGCGTGACCCCGCGTCTCAGGGGTACGACGCCCGCAGCCGCATGTCCGTGGCCCGGCTGGCCGGCCAGGCGGTCGGCGCGTAGGGCGGCTGACCGCGCGCCACATCCACCCCGCTGCCGGCGCCCAGCACCGTGACCGTCCCGTCGTCGCCCGCGTCCGTGCCCCGCACCATGACGCGGCCGTCGTCGGCGTAGACGGTGGTCAGGAGGCCGTTGGACTCGACCAGGAAATGCCCGCCCTCGCAGGTGGCGGTGGCGGCCCGCGTCGCGACGGTGAAGCCGGCCCACTGCGACCCCGATGCGAACTCGATCCGCACCAGACCGCGCCGCAAGGTCGCCCGACCCTGCCAGCCGTCGGGGTCCGGGGTCTGCGCCTCGATCCGCAGGTCGGTGGCGGCGCCCAGGGTCAGCACGACGCCGCCATCCAGGCGCACGGAGGCGCGCGCGCCCTCCCCGGTCACGACGTGCGACCCGGCTCGCACCCGCATGCCGGTCTGCATCGGCCGCGCGAAGGCGTCCTCGATCACGCTGGCGCGCCCCATGAAGAGGGTGACATGCCCGATGCTGTCGGCACCGATGCCGTCGGGGGCGGCGGTCGCCGCTCTCGGCGGCCCGGCTGCGATCATGCCGGCCGCCACGGCGAACAGCCCACCCCCGAGCCGCAGCGCCGTGCGCCGTCCGATGCGCGCGCCCTTCGTCATCGGCGATCCTCTTTTTCCGTCATCTTTCCGTCTTCCGCCCCGCGCCGGACTGGCGGTCGCCACCGGGACACGAAAAACCCGGCGGGCGCGGGCCAGTGTCGCCCACACCGCCGGGTCACGCCAGCCCTTTTCGGCGCGCCAGGGTGGCGCTACGCGTCGTCGGTCAGGACCGGATAGACGCCATTCTCGTCGTGTACCTCGCGCCCGGTCAGCGGCGGCGTGAAGACGCAGACCATGCGCATGTCCTGCGTGCCGCCGCGCAGCTTGTGGCGTTCGTGGCCGTTCAGGACGTAGAGCATGCCGTCGCTGATCGGGTGGACGGTGCCGGTCTCCAGGTCCTCGATCTCCCCGTTACCGGCGACGCAGTACACCGCCTCCAGATGATTGGCGTAGTGGATGTAGGTTTCGGTGCCAGCACGGATAACGGTGTCGTTCAGCGAGAAGCCGGCGCCGTCCTTGCGCAGGAGAAAGCGGCGGCTGACCCAGTTGCCGCCGTCCACCTCGGCGTCGGTGCCAACGATATCCTTCAGGTGCTTCACGATCATGGGTCTGGATGCTCCGTAGTTCGGGTCCGCATCGAACCGGGCGATGCACAGAAAAGGCTTATCCCCCCTGCGCCCGGCGACCAAAGAAAAGAATGGTGCGGTCGCATGGATACGAACGGCTCTCCATTATGGGCCGACCTGCAACAGGGGATAAGCCGGGCACAGAAAAGCACCCGCCCCGGCCCAGAGAGCGGGCGGGGCGGGCGAGGGTCTTGCCCCGGACCGCGCGGGCGCGGACCGGGAGGTCATGATGCGACCGCCGTCAGGCGGCGGGCCGGTCCGCGCCGGCGATGCGCGCGGCCACCGTATCGACGGCGCGGGCCATGATGTCCAGGCCCTCGCGCAGGGCGTCTTCCGGGATGGTCAGCGGCGGCAGCAGCTTGGCGACCTCGGAGTCCGGCCCCGAGGTCTCCATGATGACACCGTTGGCGAACGCCTCGGCGCAGACCTGATCGGCCGCCCCCTCGACCCCCAGGGCGATGCCGCGCATCAGGCCGCGGCCGCGCACCTCGGGCTGCAACTGCGGATGCTTGGTGGCCATGGCGGTCAGCGCCTCCTCGATGATGGCGCCCTTGCGCTCCACCTCGCGGGACAGCGCATCGTCGGTCCAGAAGCGCAGCGCCTCGGTCGCGGTGACGAAGGCGGTCGCGTTGCCGCGGAAGGTGCCGTTGTGCTCGCCCGGGCTGAACACGTCCATGTCGGGGCGCACCAGGACCAATGCCATGGGCAGGCCGTAGCCGCTGATCGACTTGGACAGACAGACGATGTCCGGCTTGATGCCGGCCGGCTCGAAGCTGAAGAACGGGCCGGTGCGGCCGCAGCCGGCCTGCACGTCGTCGACGATCAGGGGCAGGTCCCAGCGCGCGCACAGGTCGTTCAGGCGCTTGAGCCAGCCGAACGACGCGGCGTTGATGCCGCCCTCGCCCTGCACGGTCTCGACGATCACGCCGGCCGGCATGTCCATGCCGGAACCACCGCCCGCCAGCATGCGCTCCAGGTAGTCCAGGCTGTCGAAGCCGCCGTCGATGAAGTCGGCGAACGGCATGAACACCGTGTTGTCGAGCGGCAGACCGGCGCCGCCGCGCTTGAAGGCGTTGCCGGTCACCGCCAGCGAGCCCAGCGTCATGCCGTGGAAGGCGTTGGTGAAGCTGACGATCTTCTCGCGACCGGTGACCTTGCGGGCCAGCTTGAGCGCGGTCTCCACGGCGTTGGTGCCGGTCGGCCCCGGGAACAGCACGCGATGTTCCATTCCGCGCGGGGCGAGAATCACCTCGTGGAACCGCTCCAGGAAGCGGGCCTTGGCGCTCGTACCCATGTCGAGGGCATGGGTGATGCCGTCGTTGGCGATGTAGTCCAGCAGCGCGGCCTTCATGCCGTCGTCGTTATGGCCGTAGTTGAGCGCCCCGGCACCGGCGAAGAAGTCGATGTACTGGCGACCGTCCTCGGCGTGAATCAGGTGCCCCTTGGCCGTGGTGAACACGGTCGGGAAGGAGCGGATATAGCTGCGGACGGCCGACTCGTGGCGGTCGAAGACGTCGAGGGTGGCGGTCATGGAAGTCATCCGTATTCGGTTACTCTCAGGTCGGATCGGGTCGGGCGGGTCGGGGACGCGGCGTCAGGCCGCCTGGGCCTGGCGCAACGGGCCGATGCGGAACAGGCGCTCGGCCTCGAAGGTGGCGTCGGCCTCCTCGGGCGACGGGAAGGCGTCCTCCTCGAACAGCGGCGCCACCTCGCAGGGGGCGCCGTGGCGCCGCGCGATGGCGCGGAACAGGCGCTCGGACGGCTCGTTCGACGGCGTGACCGAAGCCTCCAGCCACCGCGCCTGGCCCTTGAGCGGCGCGGTCCACAGCAGGTGCTCGATCATCCGCGAGGCCAGACCCTGGCCGCGCGCCTGTTCGGACACGGCCACCTGCCAGACGAACAGCGCGTTCGGACGCGCGGGCGGCGCGAACCCGATCACGGATCCGACCGGCTCGTTGTCCATTTCGGCCAGGACGCAGGTCTCGGGGAAGAAGTGGCCCATCATCATGTACGCATAGGGCGAATTCAGATCCAGCTTGCCGCTGTCGCGCGCCAGCGTCCAGATCGTGGCGCCGTCGTCACCCGTCGGCCGGCGCAGGCGCACCGGCGGGGTGGCCTTCGCCTCGGGCGCGGACGGCCGGGCGGCGGCGGGAGTCCGGATGGGGGAGATGGACGTCTGGGTCATCGATCCCTCGGTCTTCTGTGGCTGGGGCGGGTGGGGCTGCGGTGCGTGGGGGGCCGGAGCGCCGCAGGGCCTCCGGTTCGGGACAGTCACGGTCTGGAAAAGCGCCGACCCGGCAAATGCTCGCCGCGGAACGACCGGATGCCCGACAGGCACGGGCGCCATGGTCGGGCATGCCCGACCGGCGACGACGCCGCCGCCACACCGGGCGGTCCAGGAGATCGGGTCGGATGATCTCGCATCGTCGGAGAGGAGAATACGCCTCTCGTCGAAATTGTCAACCCCTTAGCCATAACACTCGCACTGGCATGAAAAGAAAATATCTGGAAATAAAATTTATTTTCCCTCATGGCCCTCTCAAATTTTGCTTCAATATAGCGATTTCAGAACGTCATGGTCGGATTTTTTTCTCTTTCGGGGGGTTGCGTTTCCCCGT
Organism: Roseospira goensis; assembly: GCF_014197795.1. GTDB lineage: Bacteria > Pseudomonadota > Alphaproteobacteria > Rhodospirillales > Rhodospirillaceae > Rhodospira > Rhodospira goensis. Next base: position 21,197 of record NZ_JACIGI010000022.1, on the reverse strand, counting down.
CCAATCCGTATCCTCCTCACCGAACGCCGGGCTCTGCCGCCTGGCGCGCCACGGGTCCCACGCGCTGTGCGGTGCGACCCGCTCTCTTGGGGATGCCGCCGGCCCGGACACCCTGTTGTCTGCCGTGACCCTGTGCAACGCCGGCGCAATTCTGGCTCACCCTTCGTTTCTTCAGCCATTTCCGTAGTGGAGGATGACCGCCATGAAAGGTCATATTGTCGTCGTCTCGCATCACGCCGAGGGCTACCGGGCCGACGTGGTCGGCGTCGCGAACTGCCACGCCGTCGCACCGACGGTGGACGACGCCGTCAACGAAGCGTCCAAGGTGCTGACCGAGCGCGTCCGGACCGGCGCCAGGCTTCCGGCGCCCCGCCCCTCCATCGCCATGCTGGACGAGGTCGCGCGCCGCGACGGCTGCGCCGGTGCGTGCCTGCGGGTGGCGTAAGACCGGGCGCGGCATTACCTTCGGGGCATGTCGCACATCCCACCCTCCGATGGCGCCGGTATCGGCGCAAACGGTGGCGCGCGCCCCGCGGGGGCGCCGCCACCGCCGCCTGTGGCCGAACCCGGCCGCACCTGCTGGCAGATCAGCCGGGCTGACCGCCTCCGCGTGCTGGTCGACGGCGCGGCGTACTTCGAGACGCTGCGCGCCGCGCTGATTCAAGCGCGCCGGCAGATCCTCATTACGGCCTGGGACATCTCCAGCGCCGTCGCCCTCGTGGACTCCCGGACGCCGCCCGACGACGGCTGGCCGACGACCATCGCTCCGCTGCTGCGGGCGTTGACGGAGGCACGGCCGGCGTTGGAGGTGCGCATCCTGTTGTGGGACTTCCCGATGCTGTACGCCAGCGACCGGGAACTGCTGCCCGCCCTGCGCCAGGACTGGAATCCCAACCCGCGCATGCGCCTGCGCCTGGACGGCAGCGGTCCCGTCGAGGCCTCGCACCACGAAAAGATCGTCGTCATCGACGACCGCGTCGCCTTCACCGGCGGGCTGGACATCGCGCCGGCGCGCTGGGATACCCGCGCCCATCATGCCGACGACACACGTCGGCGCTTGAGCGGCAACGGCGACCCCTACCCCGCCTTCCATGACATGCAGGTGATGATGGAGGGGCCGGTTGCCGGCGTGCTTGGCGCCCTGGTGCGCGAGCGCTGGGCGCGGGTGACCGATGAACCGGCACCCGCCGCGCCCCCGGCCGACCTGCCCGCGCCCTGGCCGGCCGGCGCGCCCGCCGACATCGACCGCCTGCCGGTGGCGCTGGCCCGGACCGCCCCGGCGACGGCCCATGCCGCGCCGGTGGAGGAGATCGCTCGCCTGATCGAGGCCGACATCCGCGCTGCCCGGCGCTGGATCTACATTGAGGACCAGTACCTGACCGCCCGGGTGGCGGCGCACGCCCTGGCCGACCGGCTGGCCGAGCCCGACGGACCGGAGGTGGTGGCGGTGGTGCCGCGCATCTGGGACGGCTGGCTGGAGACCGCGACCATGGGGGTGGGGCGCGAGCGGTTCCTGCGCCTGATCAGGGCGGCCGACCGTCACGGCCGGCTGCGCGTGGTCACGCCGGTGGTGGAGGGCCGGGGGCCGGGCCATTTGAAGATCCACACCAAGCTGATGATCGTCGATGACATCGCCCTGCGGCACGGCTCGGCCAATCTGAACAACCGCTCGATGGGCCTGGACACCGAACTGGACCTGCACATCGAACCCGGCCTGCCGGATCCTGACACCGGCGAGCCCCGAGGCGCCGCCGTGTCGGACTTCATCGAGCGGGTCCTGTGCGACCTCCTGGGCGAGCACCTGGCGACGGCGCCGGACACCGTCCGCGCCACCCTGCGGGAGACGGGATCGCTGCGCGCGGTGCTGGACCGCCATGGCGATCCCCAAAGGCGCGATCTGGTCCCGGTCGAAAGTGGCGATGCCCCGCCCGAACTGGTGGAAGCGCTGCCCTACCCCGTCCCCGGGGACTTCGAGAAACCGGTGGCCGCCGAGGACCTGCCCAACGTCTTCCTGCCCGAGGGCACCGAACTGGTGGGCCGCCGCCGGCATCCCTACGTCCGCGCGGCGGCGTTGATCGGGGTGGTCGTGACCCTGGTGGCGGTGTGGCGGCTGACGCCGCTGCACGGCTCGCTCACGCCGGAGGTCGTCTCGGCCTGGATCGAGGCCGTGCGCGCCCATCCGCTGGCGCCCCTGGGGGCGATCGGCACGATGTTCTTCGGCACCCTGCTGCTGGCGCCGATCACCGCGCTGATCGTCGCCATGGCCCTGGTCTTCGGACCCGTGCTCGGATTCATCTACAGCACGGTTGGGGCCCTGGCGAGCGCCGCCGTCGGCTTCCGGATCGGCCGCGCGCTGGGCCGCCAGGGCGTCTCCAGACTGATCGACCATCACGAGCGCCCGCGCAAGGTGATGACCGCGCTGCGCCGTCACGGCATCAAGACGGTGCTGTTCTTCCGCATCGTGCCCGTGCTGCAGTACACCCTTACCAACCTGGCCTGCGGCGCCGCCGGCATCTCGTGGCGGGCCTACATCTGGGGTACGCTGATCGGCATGGTGCCCGGCATCGCGGTGATGAGCCTGTTCGGCGAGGGGCTGGGCCGGCTGCTGCGGGCCAGCACATGGGGAGAGGCCGCCGTCATCGCCGCCGCCCTGTTGGGCCTGGTGCTGCTGGTGCGCGCCGGCTCGCGGGCGCTGGCGCGCCGGCGTGGCCCCGAGACGGACCCGGCGGCGTCGGCGACCGGCGCGCCGACGGCGGACCGCGGGGACTGATCCATGCCGGTCCCGACCGCCGCGCCGGCCCTGCGCGTCGCCACCTATAACGTGCATGCCTGCGTGGGCCTGGACCGGCGCCGGGATGTGCGCCGGGTGGCCCGCGTCCTCGGCGAACTGGATGCCGATATCATCGGCCTTCAGGAGGTTCTGGGTCCCGGCGCCGACCTGGAGGACATGACCGTCTGGCCGCTGACGTCGGACAGCGACAGCCGCGACATCGACCAGCTCGCGGTGTTCGCCGACACCCTCGCCTACGAGGCCCGCGCCGGCGCCAACCTGCTGCGTGCCGGCCGCCGCTATGGCAACGCGCTGCTCAGCCGCCACCCCATCGTCACCGCGCGGCGGCTCGATCTGGCCCAGGACGGGCGCGAACCGCGCGGCGCCATTGACGCCCTGGTGCGCACACCGGGCGGGCCGTTACGGGTTGTCGTCACCCACTTCGGTCTCGCCGGTCCGGAACGGGCCTGGCAGGCGGACCGCCTGGCCGCCCTGCTGGAAACACCCCACGCCGAAGCCGGGCAGCCGCCGGCGGGCACCGTCCTGCTGGGCGATTTCAACGACATGTGGCCGCCCTCGCCGACCTACGGCCCGCTGATCGACCGTCAGGGCTCGCAGCCACCGTGGCGGCGCACCTGGCCGGCCCTGACGCCGCTGTTGCCGCTCGACAAGGTGTGGCCGTGCCGGGGCGCGCCGCTGGTCTCCGCCGCCGCCTGGCGCAGCCGGACGGCCCGTCTGGCCTCCGACCACCTGCCCCTGGTCGGTCGACTGGCGCTCCCGGCCGGCGCCGGACCGGTCCTGCCCTGATCTGCCCCAGGCCCGCAGCGCGGGCGGTCGGTGAACTTTCACGGGCCGCCGGGCATATCCGCCTTACCCCCTGTGGCGGAAATCTGTTAGCGTTTCGCTCCCGTAGCCTGAGCACGGATCCGGGCTGTCGGGCCGGATCCCAGAGCGTGGAGCCCACCTTATGGAAACCATCCAGTCCGATGTCGTGATCGTGGGCGCCGGGGGCGCCGGTCTGCGTGCCGCGATCGCGCTCGCCGAGGCCGACCCCAAGCTGCGGATCGCGCTGCTGTCCAAGGTCTACCCGATGCGCAGTCACACCTGCGCGGCCGAGGGCGGCGCCGCCGGCGTCGTCAAGGGGGACGACAGCCTGGACCTGCACTTCGACGACACCGTCGGCGGCGGCGACTGGCTGTGCGATCAGGACGCCGTCGAGTTCTTCATCAACGAGGCCCCGCGCGAACTGACCCGGCTGGAGCACTGGGGCTGCCCGTGGAGCCGCGAGAGCACCGGCGCGGTCGGTGTGCGCCCGTTCGGCGGCATGAAGATCATGCGCACCTGGTTCGCCGCCGACAAGACCGGCTTCCATCTGCTGCACACACTGTTCCAGACGTCCCTAAAGTATCCGTCGATCCGGCGCTTCGACGAGGTCTTCACCACCGACCTGCTGGTGGCGGACGGCCGCATTCAGGGCTGCTGCGCCCTGGAGATGCGCAGCGGCGCCATGCTCCAGTTCCAGGCCCCGGCGGTGATCCTGTGCACCGGCGGCGCCGGCCGGGTGTTCCCGTTCACCACCAACGGCGCGATCAAGACCGGGGACGGCATGGCCCTGGCCTACCGGGCCGGCGTGCCGCTGAAGGACATGGAGTTCGTGCAGTACCATCCCACCGGCCTGCCCGGCACCGGCATCCTGCTGACCGAGGGCTGTCGCGGCGAGGGCGGGGTGCTGCGCAACAAGAACGGGGACCGCTACCTCAAGGACTACGGCATGGGGCCGGAGACACCCCTGGGCGAGCCGGTGCTGAAGACCATGGAGCTGGGGCCGCGCGACCGCCTCAGCCAAGCGTTCTGGCACGAACAGCAGAAGGGCAACACGGTCCCGACCAAGTGGGGCGACTGCGTCTACCTTGACATGCGCCACCTGGGCGAGCAGAAGATCAACGAGCGCCTGCCCTTCGTCCGCGACCTGGCCAAGAGCTACGTCGGCGTGGACATGGTGAGCGAGCAGGTGCCGATCCGCCCCGTGGTGCACTACATGATGGGCGGCATCCATACCGACATCCACGCCGCCACCCCGCTGCCCGGGCTGTTCGCCGCCGGCGAGTGCGCCTGCGTCAGCATCAATGGCGCCAACCGGCTCGGCTCGAACTCGCTGACCGAGCTGCTGGTGTTCGGCCGTCGCGCCGCCGAGAGCGCCGCCGCCTACGTCAACAGCGACGCGCCGCCGATCGACACCGCGGCCGCCGACCGCCAGGCGGCCGAGGCCGAGGCCCGCATCCACGCCCTGTTCGACCGCGCGGACGGGGGCGAGACCCTGGCCGGCATCCGCACCGCGATGACCGACACGATGGAAACCGGCGCCGGCATCTATCGTGACGAGGCCCTGCTCACGGACACCGCCAACACCTTGGCGGCGCTGCGGCGCCGGCAGGGCGGCATCGCGCTGAAGGACAAGAGCAAGGTCTTCAATACCGAACTGACCCAGGTGCTGGAACTGGCCTGCATGCTGGAGGTGGCGGAGACGGTCGCGGTCAGCGGCCTGGCCCGCAAGGAATCCCGCGGCTCTCACCAGCGCCTCGACTACGTGGACCGCAACGACAGCGACTACCTCAGGCACTCGATGGCCTATTCCCAGGGCGAGGAGGCGCCGCGCATCGACTACCTGGACGTCGTCATCACCAAATCCCGTCCCGGCGTGCGCGACTACTCGGGAGCGAAGTCATGAGTCAGCGGCAGATCACCTTCGAAGTCCTGCGCTACAATCCGGAGGCTGACAGCGCCCCCTGGATTCAGACCTATTCCGTCCCTTGCGAGGAGGAATGGGTGATCCTCGACGCCATCAACTACATCAAGGACCACCTCGACAGCACCCTGAGCTACCGCTGGTCCTGCCATATGGCCGTGTGCGGCAGTTGCGGCATGACGGTGAATGGGGAGCCCACCCTGTCCTGCAAGGCGTTCCTGCGCGACTACAAGGGCAGCAAGATCCGCGTCGAGCCGCTGACCCACTTCCCGGTCGAGCGGGATCTGGTGGTCGTGCTGGACGACTTCATGGAAAAGCTGCAATCCGTGAAGCCCTATCTCATGCCCAAGACGGAAAAGCCGGTCGAAGAGGGTGAGTACAAGCAGACGCCGCGCCAGCTCAAAAACTACAAGCAGTACACCATGTGCATAAACTGCATGTTGTGCTACGCCGCCTGTCCCCAGTACGCCCTCAATCCCGAGTTCATCGGTCCCGCCGCCCTCGCCCTCACCCACCGCTACAACCTCGATTCCCGCGACGCCGGCCGCAGCGAGCGCCAGGAGGTGGTGGCCCAGCACGAAGGTGTCTGGGAGTGCTCGTTCGTCGGCGCCTGCTCCGAGGTCTGCCCGAAGGACGTCGATCCCGCCGGCGCCATCCAGCAGATGAAGATCGCCAGCACCGTCGACTGGCACCTGGAGCACCTGATGCCGTGGAGGCGGAAATGAGCCGCAATCCCTACATGCGCGTGGTCCCCAAGACCACGTGGTACCTGCGCAATGGCCGGTATCTGCGCTACATGGCGCGCGAGGTCACCTGCATCTTCATCGGGCTCTACGCCATTATCCTGACCATGGGACTGGTGCGGCTCGCCCAGGGACCCGATGCCTGGAACCGCTACATCGCCGGCATGGCGGAGCCGGTCGCCCTGGTGTTCCACCTGGTGGCGTTGGGCTTCGCCTGCTATCACGCCATGGGCTGGTTCAACGTCACTCCCAAGGCCATGCGGATCCCGAAGGGGGACGGCTTCGTGCCCGACAAGACCATCATCGGCGTCCACTACGGCATCTGGGGCGGTGTCTCGCTGGTGTTGCTGATCCTGATGGGAGTGCTGTGATCATGGCCAAGTCCAACAAACCCATCGTCTGGGGCCTGTTCGCCGCCGGTGGCACGGTCTCGGCCTTCGTCATCCCGGTCATGATCCTCATCACCGGCCTCCTGGTGCCGCTGGGTGTGTTCGGGTCGGAGGCCATGTCCTACGACCGCATGACGGCCTTCGCCGGCAACTGGCTAGTGAAAGTCATCCTGTTCGGCGTCCTCACGCTGACGCTCTGGCACGCCGCCCACCGCCTGCGGGTGACGGCGCACGACTTCGGCCTGCGCAATGACGGGCCGATTGCCATCGCCGTCTACGGGCTGGCCGGGCTCTTTACCGCCGTCGCCCTGTTCGCGCTGCTGTCCATCTGAGCGTCGCGGCCCGGAGCATGGTCACGGACCGTAGGGCACGGACCGTAGGGCACGGACCGGAGGCCACGGAACGGAGGGGCGGTCGGCGGCGTTGCCGCATCGCCATCGGTCGCGGTCGCAGGCGTCCGCGGCGTGGCCGGCCCGTCCGTCCGTCCGTCCGTCAGCAAAGAGGTCTCCGATGCCGTCCCATCCGGCTCTCGATCCGTCCGCCGCCCCGCACGCCGGCACCGCGGCGCAGGGATCTCCGCCGGCCGCGCCGCGCGCCACCTACCGGCTACAGCTCACGCCCGATTTCGGCTTCGATGCCGCCACCGCCATCATCCCCACCCTGGCCGCCCTCGGGGTCAGCCACGTCTATCTGTCGCCGATCCTGACCGCGCGACCGGGCTCGGCCCACGGCTACGACATCATCGACCACGGCCGCATCAACCCGGAGCTGGGCGGCGCCGAGGGCTTCCGTCGGTTCAGCGACGCGCTCCTGGTGCAGGGCCTCGGGCTGATCGTGGACTTCGTGCCCAACCACATGGGCATCGGCGTCGGCGAGAACCACTGGTGGCGCGACGTGCTGGAGTGGGGCCGGGACAGCCCCTATGCCGACTGGTTCGACATCGACTGGGAGCCGGCGGAGCCGTCGCTGTACGGCAAGATCCTGCTGCCGGTGCTGGGCGACCACTACGGCGCCAGTCTGGAGCGCGGCGAGCTGACCCTGCGCCACGACGCCGAACAGGGTGGCTTCGTGGTGCGCTACTACGAGCACGCCTTTCCGATCCGGCCGCACGACTACGGCGACATCCTGCGCCGGGGCATGCGCATGGAGCGTCCGGAGGACAGCGTCCTGGCGCTGGTCGTGGCCGGCGCCGACTCCCTACGCGCGCCGATCCAGGACACCGGCGGCGTCCTCAGCCGGCACCGCACCGCCCAGGTGGTGAAACGCCGGCTGGCCGAGCTGATCGCCGACACCGCCGAAGCCCGCGCCGTGGTCGCCGCCGCCGAGGCCGCCTTCAACGGCACGCCCGGCCGGCCCGCCAGCTTCGACGACCTCGACGCGTTGATCGAACGCCAGAGCTACCGCCCCGCCTTCTGGCGCGTCGCCGCGCACGAGATCAACTATCGGCGCTTTTTCGAGATCAACGACCTCGCCGCCCTGCGCATGGAACGCGGCGACCTGTTCGAGACCGCCCACCGTCTGCTGTTCGACCTGATCGCCGAGGGCCGGGTGCAGGGCGTGCGGCTGGACCATGTGGACGGGCTGTGGGATCCGCAAGCCTACGTCCAGCGCCTCCAGGCCGACGCCCGCGACGCCCTGGTGCGCGGCGTGAAGGCCGGTCGGGTCCAGCCGGGACCGGCGACGGAGACGACGACCGAGCCCGCGCCGCCCCCCTCGCCGTTCGGCCCCGACCAGCCGATGTACGTCCTGGTGGAAAAGATCCTGGCGCCGCATGAACGCCTGCGCGCGGCGTGGCCGATCGCAGGGTCGACCGGCTACGAGGCCCTCAACCAGATCCTGGGGCTGTTCGTGGATCCGGTCGGCGAAGATCCGCTGAACGCGACCTACGCGGCGGTCGTGCCCGGCAGTATCCCCTTCGAGGCCGAGGTGCGCGCCGCCAAGCGGCTGGTCATGGAGGAATCCCTGGCCAGCGAGATTGGCGTCATGGCCAACCGCCTCAACCGTCTGGCCAAGCGTGCGCGCGCCACCAAGGACTACTCGCGCATGGCCCTGCGCGCCGCCCTCATCAACGTGATCGCGCACTTCCCCGTGTATCGCACCTACGTCAGTCCGCGGCCGATAGGCGAATGGGCCGGCCCGCCCCAAGAGGCGCCCGACGCCGACGCCGCCCGCATCGACGACCAGGACCGGCGCGACCTGCAATGGGCCATCGGGCGCGCCCGCAAGGCCGCGCGCACGCCGGATCTGTCGGTGTACGATTTCCTCTACGACGTGCTGACGGGCGATCTGGCCGGCGCCGGGGCCGGTCACCCGCCCGATGCCGTGCTCGAAACCGCCATGCGGGTGCAGCAGATCACCGGCCCGGTGATGGCGAAGGCGATGGAGGACACCGCGTTCTATCGCTACGTCCGGCTGGCGGCCCTCAACGAGGTGGGCGGCGAACCGGATCGCTTCGGAGTGTCGCCGGCGGCGTTCCACCATCTGTGTCAGGCCCGCCAGGAGCACTGGCCGTTCAACCTGATTGCGACAGCAACCCATGATCACAAGCGCGGCGAGGACGCCCGCATGCGCCTGGCCCTGATCTCCGAATGCCCGGAGCTGTGGACCGACCGCGTGCGCCGCTGGCAGGACCTCAACCACCGGCGCCTCACCACGCTGGCCGAGACCCGTCGCGGCCCGAGCGCCAAGGACGAATACCTGCTGTACCAGACCCTGCTGGCCACGTGGCCGCTGGAGATGGCGCGGACGGACGACACCGGCGCCCCGCTGCCGCCGGAGCCGGAGGCGCTGGCGGCCTATACCGAGCGAGTCGCGGCCTACATGCTGAAGGCAGCGCGCGAGGCCAAGGTGGATACCGCCTGGACAGCCCAGGATTCGGACTACGAGGCCGCTCTGGACGGGTTCGTGCGGGCCGTGCTGTCGCCCACGCTGGGCGGCGCCTTCGTCGCCGACATGGCCGCCTTCGTGGCCCGGCTGGCCCCGGCCGGCGCGGTCAACGCCCTCAGCCAGACCACGGTGAAGCTGACCATGCCGGGGGTGCCCGATCTGTACCAGGGCACCGACCTGTGGGATTTCAGCCTGGTGGATCCCGACAACCGGCGCCCGGTCGATTTCGCGGGCCGGGCCCGCAGCCTGCGCGAGGGCGCCCGGCCGCCGGCACGGCTCGACACCTGGCGAGACGGCCATGTCAAACAGGCGTTGATCGCGGCCGTGCTGGATCTGCGTCGCCAGGCCCCGGCCCTGTTCGCGCAGGGCGGCTACGTCCCGCTGGAGACGACCGGCGCCGAAGCCGACCGGGTGCTGGCGTTCGCCCGTACCGCGCCCGAGACGACGGCGTCCACCGAGACCACGACCGTTGCTTCGCCCACCGTCGCCGCCATGGTGGTCGTGGTGCCGCGCCTGGTCTGGCCGCTGATGGGCGACGCCGCGCGCCCCCTGCCCCAAGGCTGGGGCGATACCCGCGTCATGCTGCCCGACGCCGACGGCTGGCCGGCCGGCGCGCTGCGGTCGGCCCTGCATGCGCCCGACACCCCGCCGCACCGTGCGGCGCCTGCGGACGGGAGCCTGTCCGTCGCCGACCTGCTGGCGGACTTCCCGATCGCGGTGCTGGTGGCGGACGCCCGGTAACCCGGCCCGCCGCGGTGCGCGCGGGCCCGATCACCGGTATAGTCCTTATGGCTATACGACGTCCTTGTACTGCCGTGGTATAGGGTGCCTGTTGGCAGCGGCCGCGTCGCGACCGTGTTCGGGCGCCGGCCGTCGTCCGCATTTCCGGACGCGAGCGTGACCCATGTTCTCGTCAATCACAACGCGGCGCGCCCTGAAGCTGGCCGCGACCTACGGCGCCATTGCGGCGGTGTGGATCCTGTTCTCCGACGCGGCGCTCCACCTTGTCGTGCCCAATTCGGACGGGTACGTCGCCTGGTCCACCGTCAAGGGCTGGGGCTTCGTCGCCGTCACCGCCACGGTGCTGTTCTTCGGGGCCCGCGCCATGCTGCGGCGCGGCTGGTCCGAGGGCAACCAGGCTCGCCGGCTCCTGGCCTGCACCGGTGACGGGATCTATGGCTTGAATCTCGCCGGCGCCTGCACCTTCGCCAACGATGCGTTGGCCGAGATGCTCGGCTACGACTCGGTCGACGCGCTGATCGGCCAGACCATGCACGACCGGATCCACCACCACCACCCGGACGGCGCGCCATATCCGGCCGAAGAGTGCCCGATCCACGGCGGCCTGATGAAGGGCCGCAGTTTTCACAGCAGCCGCGAGGTGGTGTTCCGACGCGATGGGACCCCGGTTCCCGTGGCGGTGTCGAGCCAGCCCCTGACCGATGATCGGGGCGCGCTGGTGGGGGCGGTCATTGCGCTCCGGGACGTCACACCGCTGGAGCGGGCGCGCGCCGCCGTGGAGGAAAGCGAGCAGAGGTTCCGCCGCCTGTTCGAGAACACCCCGGTGCCGTACCAGTCGCTCGATGCCGATGGTCGCATCGTCGCCGTCAACAAAGCCTGGCTCGATGCCCTGGGCTACCGCCGCTCCGACGTCATCGGCCAGTGGTTCGGCGATTTTCTGGTCGAGGCGGACCGACGGCTCTTCCCCGAACGGTTCGAGGCCTTCAAGGCCCAGCGCGTCGCCGCCGGTGCCGAGTACGACGTTCTGACCGCCGGCGGGCACGTCCGCCGCGTCTCGTTCGAGGGCCGGGTCAGCCTGGATCTCGCCGGCGCGGTGGTCCAGACCCACTGTGTGATGACCGACCTGACCGAACGCCGCGCCTTCCTGAACGCGTTGGAGAGCAGCGTGACGGGGATGGCGAAGTCGGACGCCGAACTCGTCCGGTTCAGTCAGGTCGTGGCCCACGACCTGCAGGAGCCGGTCCGGGAAGTGGTCAGCTTTTTGGACTTGGTCCAGCGCCGCCTCGGCGGCTCCCTCTCGGCCGATGCACAGGAGTACATGCACTTCGCGCAGTTGGCGGGCGAGCGCATGAAACAGCACCTGTTGGCGCTCCAGAGCTTCGTGGCCGTGGTGGCGCAACGGCACGCCTTCGTGCCGGTCTCGCTGAACGGGGTCTGTCGCGACGTGCTCGCCTTCCTCGACCCGGCCCTGGCCGACGACAAGGACCGGGTGACCGTCGCCGACCTGCCCACCGTGGCCGGTGATCCCGGCCTGCTGCGGATCCTGTTCCGGGTGCTGGTCGACAACGCCTTGCGCTACCGGCGGCCGGCCGTCGCCCCCGAAATCCGGATCGACGCACGCCGGGACGACGGCGCCATCGTCATCCAGGTGATCGACAACGGCCGCGGCATCGACGCCAGCCAGCGGTCCCGTGTGTTCGAAGCGTTCACGCGACTGGCGGCACCGGGCGAGCCCGTCACGGCCGGCATGGGCCTGACCGTGGCCCGCAAGATCTGCGACATCCACAAGGGGAGCATCTGGGTCGAGGACCGGCCGGACCGGACGCCGGGCACGGTGGTGTCCGTGCGCCTCCCCCTCGACCGTATCTGATCCTGGACGGTACCCCCTTGGCGCCGGCTCGTCGGGACACGGGCGAGACACCGCGTCGCGGCGCCCCCCGGGGGGCCGGCTCATACCGCCACACGGACGACGTGATACCGCCGCGGCTATGAGGGAAGCGGCGGCAACCACGGCTGACGGCAGAGCGAACGGATGACGTAGAGCCGATGGTTCGAAATCGGAACCGGAGAGGCGATCCGATTTCGAACCTGAATCGGCTCGAAAATGTTCGATTTTGGAGCAGATTCACGCGCCAAAATGGGACCGTGGCGCGATTCCATTTTGGCGCGATCTGCTCCAGTCGCTGTAGGTCATGAGACCATCCGTCAGCTCGCGTCGATCTTTTCGGCCATCTGCGTCCGCATATCCCTCCCGTCCACCGTCTTCTCAACGACAATGAACAGACCTCTGCCGCCGCTCGTCTTCTCCCATAGTTGGCCGATGGTGCGTTTTTCGGCCGTATCGGGGCCGTCGGCGATGTGGGCGCCCTTGTATTCGATCACGAGAAGACGGCCATCCTCGAGGTGTGCGACGAAATCGGGGTAGAACTTGTCCGTTGCGGTCGGCAGCCAGAACGAGTTGGGATGGCGGGCAACGTTGCGGATCCAGAACCTGACCCCCGGCAGGCTGTCGATGGCCTGGGCGCACTGGACCTCCTCGCCATTTTCGGCGCCGTCGAAGGCCGGCACATGGTCGGGGCCGAGGAAGTGCTTGCGGGGTTTCCAGCGGCCACGATACCGGCGCTGGTCCCAATACATCCTGTCCTTGAAGGCGAAAGCCTCGTCGAACGACACGTCAACCTTGGCGTCCGCAGCGAACAGGTAGCGCTCGAAGGCCTCGTCCAGCGCCGCCCTGTAAGGATGCCTCGCGTTCTTGAGCGCCTCGGCGGTCTGAAGCCGGATGGTGTTCGACGGCACCAGCCACAGCACCATCGGATAGTTCTTCTCGATCCAGGCGTCCCGCGCGATGCCGACGGCATAAGCCCCCAGGACCGTCTTGCCGCCGCCCGTCGGCAGGCGCAGGCAGACATAGGGCACGGCCGACAGGTCCCCCAGCGGCTTGTAAGTGCCGCCGAACCGACCCAGCCGCCTGGCCTGCTCCGGCTCCCGCGTAATTGCCTCATACGCGCCCTTCGGACCCGCGACGCGCGCGTCTTCGAAGAAGCGGCGCAGGACGGAGAGCGATTTCGGCCCATCCGCCACAGCCGAAGGTGAACAGCCCGCCCCTCATATCCCTTTGAACCAACGCAAAAACCCGGCCGAAGCCGGGTTTGGAGAGCGCGTTCTCTAGCATAAATGGCGGAGGGGGTGTCCGCCGAACCAATATCCCGACCCGTCCGGACCCGTCCGAAAATCCTGAGTGACTGCAGCATGTTGCAAACCACCTGTCCCGACCTGTCCTATTGCAATCCAGTTCCAGCCGGCGCATAATGTGGGACGAAATGTGGGACTGAGGGTGTGTGCGCACCGTGGGACCGAAGTAGGGCGAGAATCGAACCCGCCCCTTCTAAGCCCCTGATTGCATTGGCCCCGATTTTTGGTTTCGGACTCCGGCCCGGAAATCGAAGCCCGTCCCACAGAAATCGCACCGAGAGGGCGGCGGAAAGGTGCAGACCATGGGCAGGCTGACGGCGGCGGCGGTCCGCGCGCTCAAGACCCCGGGGCGCTACGGCGACGGGCGCGGGCTCATGCTGGTGGTGGACAAGGGCGGGTCCCGCAAGTGGGTCCTGCGCATCCAGGTGGATGGCCGCCGGCGCGATATCGGGCTTGGCTCGGTCGAGACCGTCTCCCTGGCCGAGGCCCGGGCGGCGGCGGAGGCGATCCGCAAGCAGTACCGCGACGGCAAGGACCCGGTGGCGGACCGGCGCAAGGCCCGCGAGACCATCCCCACCTTCGCGGACGCCGCGCGTCTGTGCCACCAGGAAAACCGCCCCGCCTGGAAGAACCCCAAGCACGCGGCCCAATGGCTGTCCAGCCTCGAACAGCATGTGTTTCCGTCGCTGGGCGATATCCGTGTGGACCGGATCGACGGCCCGATGGTGCGCGACACGCTGGCCGGCATCTGGCTCACGGTGCCCGAGACGGCGCGGCGGGTGCGGCAACGCATCCTGACCGTGATGGACTGGTCCCGCGCCAAGGGCTTCCGCAGCGAGGAACTGCCCGTGCGCGCCATCGCCAGGGGGCTGCCCCGCCAGCCGAAGCAGGATCGGCATTTCGAGGCGCTGCCGTGGCAGGACGTGCCCGCGTTCGTGCGCGGCCTGCGCGCCTACACCGCCGGCCCGGCCGTCAAGCTGGGGTTCGAGTTCATGATCCTGACCGCCGCCCGCTCCGGCGAGATGCGCGGGGCGCGCTGGGACGAGATCGACCGCGAGGCCCGGCAATGGCGCATTCCGGGCAACCGGATGAAGGCGGGCCGGCCGCATGTCGTGCCCCTGTCCGACCGCGCGTTGGAAATCCTGGACCAAGCATGGGCGCTCCGCCGCTCCGACGATCAGGCGCTTGTGTTCGAGGGTGCCCGTCCGGGACGGCCGATGTCCGACATGACGCTGACCATGACGTTGCGGCGCATGGAGGTGAACGCCACCGCGCACGGGTTCCGGTCATCGTTCCGCGATTGGGCAGCGGAAACGACGAACGTCCCGCGCGAAGTGGCCGAACAGGCGCTGGCGCACACGCTGAAAGACAAGGTGGAGCGCGCCTACCGCCGCTCCGACCTGCTGGAAAAGCGGCGCCTGCTGATGGAGCAGTGGGCCGCCACCGTGACCGCCGAGGACCGGGGGGCCACCGTCGTCCCCATGGCCCGGCCGGGCGCCTGATCACCCCGCGCCACCGTGGATTGTGCAGGCGTCCTGATCGCCACCCCGCCCGCCCGCGCCTGCGACCTGAAACAACCTGAAGCCATGGGGCCGGCTGACGATGATGGGCCATCAATCCGGCGGAGCCTTAACGCCTTTCCATGAGAGGGAACGGGGCAACGTCGAATTGACATTTCGTCACCCTTGACCCATCTTCGATGGTGCTCCATCGCGTCCCAAGGCGTGCCATGCCGTATCATGACGAAACCCGGCGCATTCATGCTCTGGCCCGCAATCCGGGGACGCGGTGGAAGTGGACCGGTCACGCGGAAACCCGAATGCGGGAGCGGGGAATCACCCGCCTCGACGTGCGCGCCGTTCTGCAACGCGGCGCCGTCGTCCGGGTGGAGCAACCCCGGTTCGATGAGACCTGGAACGTCCGGGGCCGCGACGGCGACGGCCGGCCCCTCGAAATCGTGGTGGTGGCGCGGGACGACGCGCTGATCGTCACCGTCATCACCGCCTGGGAAGCGTAGGAGACCCCGCCCATGTCCGAGCCCTGCCCGATCTGCGGAGGCGAGACCCGCGCCGAAGTGTTGCCCGAGTATGCCGACGACCTGCTGGGGCTGCCCGTCGTGCTGCGCAATGCCGTGGTCCGCGAGACCTGCACCGCGTGCGGGGCGACCACAACCGAAATCCCGGACCTGGATGGCCTGACCGCCGCCCTGGCGGTTACGCGCGGGCTCTACCCGCTGCAACTGACCGGGGCCGAACTGCGCTTCCTGCGCAAGGCCACGGGCATGAACGCGCGGGACTTCGCGGACGCCATCGACCTGGACACCGCGTCCCTGTCGCGCTGGGAGAACGACAAACAGACACTCGGGGGCTACGCCGAAAAGGTGATGCGGGTGTTCGTCTGCGAGGCCCTGCACGATCAGGCCCCGGCGATCCCGTATGCCGCCGGCATGATTGCGCGCCTGAAGCTGCGCCCGCACGGCTCCATGCCGCCGTTCCGGCCGGTCATGGATCGGGTGCGGTTCAGGATGGAGCGCGAAGACACCGCGCGCCTGCGATGGGAGACCGAGCCCGTCGCAGCGTGACACCGATCCGGCGGGGCTAGGGTAGCTCCCGAACACCCGGCACCGCACCGGGCCGCCCCGCGCGCAGACTGAAACGGGCGCCCCCTCCCCGAGTCGCTGACCGGTGGAGGCCCCATGCCCCCGCCCTCCCCTGCACCGAAAAGCGGCCCACGGCCTCCCACGCGATCAAAAGGCGTGGCCCCGCGCCAAGAGTAGCGAGTGCGCAGCACTCGGCTGTTCTCGCCGGGACTGCCCGGCCACGATCACCGCCACCCATCTCTTTGCGTGTCCGCATGTGGCTCAGGCACGCAAAAAATGCCGCACCGCGCGCAGACTGAAATCGATCACCGTCCCGTCATCGCCGGATGTATCCGGCACCACTCGACGGGATGCACGACATGATACACCCCATGATCCCCGGTCCGCACGACACCCGCGCCAGTCGGGCGGGCGATATCGCACCGCTGCTGGTGGATATCCCCACCACGTGCCGTCTGACCGGCAAGTCGCGGACATACATCTACGACCACCTGGACCAATTCCGATCAGCACTGATCGGCCGGACGCGGATGATCGACTATCGGTCGATCCGGGAGTGGGTAGACCGACAACTGGCCGAGGCCGGCCACGCCCCCGCGACCACCCCGCCCGCCCCCACGATCACCCCCGATCTGATCGCCGCCGCCGAGGCCGTGGCGATGTCCCCGCGCGCGATGGGCGACGCCCGGGCCCTGGCCCTGCGCGTGCTGGACCTGGCCGGGCAGGACGGCGAGGCCGCGCGATGACCCGCCTGGACTTCGACGCCCTCCCGGAGGCCATCGGTCGCTCGCGGGCGGTGGTCGCCGACAGGGGCGCCGCATGACTGCCGGCCTGCTACGCGCGGCGCTCTGGTACGCGGGGAGGGGGTGGCGCGTCCACCCCCTCCGGCCGCGCCACAAGCTGCCGCTGCTGCGGGGGTGGCCGGACCAGGCCACCACCGATCCCGACACGATCCGCCGGTGGTGCGCGGAGACGCCCGACGCGAACGTGGGCATCGCCACCGGCCCCGCGTCTGGCCTGCTGGTGCTGGACGCCGACACCGCCGACGCACTGGCCGGCTTGCCGGGCACGCTGCCCGAGGGGCCGACCGTCCGCACCGCGCGCGGGGCGCACTGCTACATGATGCACCCGGACGGCGACGCGCCGACCACCCGCTCGCACCTGTGGCCCGGTGTCGATACCCGAGGCCGGGGCGGGTACATCGTGGCGCCACCGTCCATCCATCCGTCTGGCCATGTCTATGAGTGGACCACGCGCCCGACCGTCCCGCTCCCGACCCCGCCCGATTGGCTGCTGGATCGCCTGACCCCACCACCGCCACCGCCGCGCCGGGAGGTGGAGTTTTCCGACCCGGCCGGCGCCAGTCGGTACGCCGCCGCCGCGCTCCGGCGGGAGTGCGAGGCCGTTGCCCAGGCCGGCCCGGGCACGCGCAACGCCACCCTCAACGCCGCCGCCTACAGTCTCGGCACCCTGGCCGGGGCCGGGCTGATCGACCCTGTGGTGGTCGCCGAGGCACTGTCCCGCGCTGCCCTGGCCGCCGGGCTGACCGCACGGGAGGTCGAGCGCACCGTTGCATCCGGCTTGCGGGCCGGGGCCGCAAATCCCCGCGAGGTGACCCATGTATGATGATGCTGCCCGCGCCGCGCGGGAGGGCATGGCCAGCGCCACCCGCGCGCCCGGCCCCGATGACTGGCCAGACCTGGATCCCGCCCTGTGGCGTGGTGGCCGGGCCGATCCGCCGACCCTGCCCATGGACCTGTTCGGGGCGGTGTGGGCCGCGTGGATCGCCACCGCTGCCGAGGGGGCATCGGCGCCGCCGGACTATGTGGTGGCCGGCCTGCTGCCCACGGTCGCCACCCTGATCGGCACCACCCGGCGGGTGTCCCCGTGGGCCGATTGGGCGGAGCCGTCCGTCCTTTGGTGTGGTGCCGTCGGCGACCCGTCCAGCGCCAAATCCCCGGCCGCCGATCCGATCATGCGCGCCCTGCGCACGGTCGAGCGCGACATGGGGGCCGACTTCCCCGACCGTCACGCGCAATGGACCGCCGATCAGGAATTGGCATCGGCGCTGAAAGACCGGTGGAAGGCGGAGGTGAAGGAGGCCGCCAAGATCGGATCGCCCGCGCCCCTCCCGCCCGAGGGCATGGACCCCGGCCCGGAGCCGCGTCCGCCGCGCGTCATCATCTCCGACACGACACCGGAGGCGATGGCCGACGTGTTGGCCGCGAACCCGCGCGGACTGCTGACCACCCGGGACGAGTTGGCCGGATGGCTGGAATCGTTCGAGCGCTACTCCGGCGGATCGAGCCGCGCCCTGTGGATCGAGGCGTTCGGCGCCCGGCCGTACACCATCGACAGGGTGAGGACCGGCAACACCTATATCCCCGCGCTGTCGGTCTGCATCCACGGGACCACACAACCGGATCGGCTGGTGGACCTGCTACGGGACGCCGACGACGGGCTGGCCAGTCGGTTCCTCTGGTCCTGGCCGGACCCGATCCCGCCGCGCCGGCCGACCGGCCGCACGGATCATGGCATGGTCGAGCGGGCATTCGGTCGCCTGCTGACCCTGACCCCGGACGGCGACCGTCCGGTGATCGTCCCGGTGGATGCCCCGGGTTGCGGGGCCATGGATATGTTCCGGGTGCAGTCCTACCGCGACGGCCGCGCCGCATCCGGGCTCATGGCATCGGCCATCGGCAAGGCGCCCGGGCTGGTGCTGCGGCTGGCGCTGGCCCTGGAGCATCTGTGGTGGGCCGTCACCGCCGATCCGGCCCCGCCTTCCGGGGTGTCGGTGCGGGCGATCCATGCGGCCGCCGCACTGTGGATGACGTACTTCCGGCCCATGGCTGCCCGCGTCTACGGGGACGCCGCGCTGCCCCGGGCGGATCGGGACGCCGCCACCCTGGCCCGGGCGATCCGGTCCCGCCGCGCCACCACCATCAACCTGCGCACCGTCCGCCGGACGTGGCGTCTGCCCCGGCTGCGGGAGGCGGATCGCCTGGCCGCCGCTGCCCAGACCCTGGTGGATGCCGGCGCCCTTCACGCCGCCCCGGCCCGGGAGGGTGAGCGGGCCGGCCGGACCCGCGCCGACTATCTGGTGTCTCCCCGCCTGCTGGAGGGGGTGGACGATGAGAGCTGACCCTGCCGCGTGGGCGGAGGAATGGCTTTCCCTGGCCCGTTCTCATACGCCCACCCCCCGTGCCAATAGCGCCGTTAGCGCCAATCGCTACACCTATGCGGTAACAGATCATATAAAAACCCGCCAAGGTGGAGCTAACGGCACTATTGGCACTAACGGCAAGGCTTCGACGGATCCGCACGCCACCCTCGCCACCGAACTTGCCGCCCGGGCCGACCGCGCGGCGGAGGCCGTGGCCGGAATGGAGGATGACGCGGACGAGCGCGCCGCGATTGCGGAGTTCGACGGCGGGATCCCGCGCGAGTGGTGCGACGGCTGGGCACGGTTGCAGGCCATGGCACCGCCGGCCGGGTGCACGCCGCGCCAGTGGGCGCGCCTGATCGACGATGCCGGGCGCTTCCTGGACCAGTGGGCCGCCACCGCATCGTCCCTCGGCTGGACCACGGCCGACGTGTGGGGGGTGCACCCGACCCGCCCCATGGCCCGGTACGACCACATGGGCTTGGTGGGGCTGCTGGACGGCGCCCGTGTCGTGGTGTTGACCGCCGACACCGCGACCCTGCGCACCGCGTCCGGCGCGACGAACAACGCCTACCGCCGCCCGGTGACCGGATCGGTCCCGGTCTGGACGCTGCGGGCATCGCCATGATCGGCCCGGCCGACACCTGCGACCCGCTCCTGGACGGCGCAGGAGCCCGACCCCACCGAACCGCACCGACCTGGGGGCCGTGGGCTCTCAACCTGCCCGATACCGAGCGCGCCGCCCGATGCCGCGCCTTGGCGATGGCCGTCCGGCTTCATGCCGGTCCCGCTGGTGCCGATGCCGTCGAGGCCCTGCGACGGGCGGAGGCCGATCCCGAGACCCTGCCCGATGCCGCTGCCGCGTTCGACCGCTTGCCGACGCTGTACCTGCGCCGCGCATTGGCGTCGTTCGCCGCGCTGCATCGCCCCCGGAGGGATGCCGCGTGACGGTGTCGCCACACCACGTTGCCCGCTTGCGTCTTGACCATCATCTTGCGTTCGACTGGCGGGACCGATGCCCACGGCTTGGTCAACCCGCCCGGACAGCATATGGCCGACGCGCCACGCATCCCGCCAGAGCGGCCCGTGTGTGCGCATCATGGCCTTGGCCGGTGTTCCCCACCCGCGAGGGCGAGATTGCGCTGTACGGGCTTCCCAGGGCCGAAAAACGGCACATGCACCGGAGACCCCCTGAGTTATCCGAAGGTTCCCGCGCGAATTTCGCGACACCCTAAAAGGACGGCGCCCCGACGCCGACACAGGCGCCCGCCGCGTCTGGTGTGTCCGGTTTCATCCGGGCCAATTCGGTCCCAGCCGGGAACGGAATGTGGGACGAATTGTGGGACCGGCCTCCCTGCCCAGGAAAAAAGCAAGCCCGGTCAGGGACTTGCCTCTTCTGAATGGCGGAGGGGGTGGGAGAGCAGAGGCGAGATTTTCTGCCGCAGGCGTCGTACCCGGCGCCCGCCTGCCCATCACCCTGCCCATCATCCGGACGGGGGTGCGCGACCTGGGGGTCGGCGCCCGGCGCAGCCTCGACAGCCGCCCCGGCGGGCTCATCCCGATCGGCCGCCAGCGCAGCGGCATAGCGCGTCCGGCCATCCTCGTCCCGCGCTCCAGTGGCTCGGCGATTTCGAGCGCTGCCTCGCCTGGGCATGGCGCGCGATGCGCGCCGCCTAACCCCCACTGCCCCGGCTTCGGCCGGGGCGGCCCACCGAGGGCCGTCGCCATGCCCGACCCCCGCACCCGCCTGATGGACTCGGGCCGCCGGACCCTCACGGATGCCGGCCGTCGGCGGCGCGACACCCTGGCCGCCGGTTAGCCGGGCG
Organism: Roseospira goensis; assembly: GCF_014197795.1. Taxonomy (GTDB): domain Bacteria; phylum Pseudomonadota; class Alphaproteobacteria; order Rhodospirillales; family Rhodospirillaceae; genus Rhodospira; species Rhodospira goensis. Next base: position 142 of record NZ_JACIGI010000022.1, on the reverse strand, counting down.
CGGCGGCCCGGCCCCGCCAGTACGTCCAGCCGCCGGCTCGGACGGCCGCGTACATGAGGGTGCGGCGCAGCCAGGTGACGCCGGCGGCCCTCAGCAGGTCTCGGAAAATGGCGTCGGCCTGGGCGCGGGCGACCGGGGCGCC